>DATJGJ010000001.1:0-15682 GCA_035495115.1 Minisyncoccota bacterium
GCATCGCTCAAGCCCGTACTACGTTCTAATCGTAGGCGGGTTTTTTATTTAAATATACAAAAAAAGAAAAACCGCCATTACGGCGGTCTTTCCCTTGAGTCTCATCTAGTGACTGCTAGAGACCTGCACTGTCATTAGAATTATTCTAGCAAATCAAAAAATGAAGTCAAGTTCAATTCTTAGCCGATGAGGGGAATCGAACCCCTGAGACTCAACATGAATTTATCCACCTGCTATCCCCTTACAATCCCCTTTTGACAATATTCTTTATACTTGCTCGGGCAAGCATCGTGCTAAAATAGAGCCACGTAATTTTTTATCAACGCATCACATTATCATCCTCAATGGCCACCACTTCACCCTACCTCAAAGCGAAAGACCTCAAAATCCCACCGCACTCGCTCGAAGCTGAAAAAGCTCTCCTCGGCTCGATCATGATCCGCCCTGAAGTCATGCATGATATCCTCGATCTCGTCACCGACCGCGCATTCTACAGCAACCAACATCGACACGTCTGGACGACCCTCTTCGAGCTTCACGGCAAGAGCACACCGATCGACCTCCTCTCCGTCTCTGCTCGCCTCAAAGAAAAGAACGCTCTCGAGAACGTCGGGGGCATGGCATACCTTTCTGAGCTCATCAACTCAGTTCCTTCTTCGACCAATGCCCACCACTATGCCGAGATGGTGGCCAACAAGCACATCATGCGTGAGCTCCTCAAAGCAGCCGAAGAGATCACCGGCCTCGGCTATGACGAAGAAGCCGATCTCCATGAGATCCTCGAAAAAGCCGAGAAAGCTCTCTATGCCGTCACCAACAAGAGCGGTTCGAACAAATTCGTCGCCCTCAAAGACACCCTCGACGAAGCATGGGAGCGTCTCGATCACCTCCACAAGACACGCGATGAGCTCCGTGGCGTACCGACCGGTTTTGCCGAGCTCGACAACAAGCTCGCAGGCTTCCAGAAGTCTGACCTCATCATCCTAGCTGCCCGCCCAAGTATGGGTAAGACATCTCTCGCTCTCGACATTGCTCGTAAGGCGGCTATCAACCACAAGGTACCCGTCGCCATCTTCTCCCTCGAAATGAGCTCACAGCAGCTCGTCGACCGTATGCTCGCCGCAGAGTCACAGGTCGACTCATGGAAGATCCGCACTGGCCACAACCTTTCAGTCGACCAAGACTTCAAAGCCATCGGTGAAGCCATCTCGCGTCTCTCAGAAGCACCTATCTATATCGATGACCAACCAGGCAACAACATCCTCAAGATGCGCGCCGTCGCTCGTCGTCTCAAGAATGAAGGTAAGCTCGGCCTTATCATCGTCGACTATCTCCAGCTCATCATTCCCCAGAAGAATGCCAATGACAACCTCGTTCAGCAGATCACTGAGATCTCGCATGCCTTGAAGAATCTCGCTCGCGAGCTCGAAGTACCCGTCCTCGCCCTCTCACAGCTCTCTCGTGCTGTCGAACAGCGCGGTGGCAAGCCTCGCCTCTCCGACTTGCGCGATTCCGGTTCTATCGAGCAAGATGCCGACGTGGTCATGTTCATCCATCGCGAGTCTGATGCCGACCAAGGTGGTCGCAAAGAAGAAGCTGAGATCCTTATCGAAAAGCATCGTAACGGTCCGACCGGTATCGCCAAGCTCTTCTTCGACAGCAAGAAGACAACATTCATGTCTATGGAGAAGGCGGATTTTGGTGGATTTTGATAAGATAGTCCCATGGACTCCCTACACCGCCTCGAAGAGCTCTTCGCCCATTTCCCTGGCATAGGACCGCGTCAGGCGCGTCGTTTTGTATATTATCTCCTCGGCCGCTCGCCCGCCTCCATCGCCGAATTCATAAAGCTCATAGAAGAAGTCCGCAAAGCCACCTCTGAATGTCCGCAGTGCCATCGTTTGTATATCAATTCGACCAAGCAGGTTGTCTGTTCAGTCTGCGCCGACCCATCGCGTGATGCTTCTACCCTCATGATCGTGGCTCGCGACTCTGATTTTGAAAGCATAGAAAAGAGCGGAACTTATAAAGGCTTATACTTTATCCTTGGTGGCACGGTACCTATTTTAGATAAAGAACCTGAGAAAAGGATTCGTGTACGAGGGCTTCTGGAACGCATTGAAAAACAGCCGGCAAAAGAAATTATTCTTTCATTGAATACCACTCCTGACGGCGAACATACTGCAAATATCGTCAGGGATGCATTAAAAAATATTACCGCCACAAACCCTGCGCTTTCTTCAACTAAAGTAACTATCCTCGGCCGCGGCCTTTCGACCGGCGCCGAACTTGAATATGCTGATAGTGAGACTATTAGGAATGCGTTGCAGAATAGGCGCTAAAACTATTAGTTTAAAAGCAATTTCTTAACACAACAAAAAATCCCCTGCGGGGATTTTTTAGTTTTATTTGAGAGAATCAATCTTGACCTTGAAGAAAGGCTGACGATGGCCGTTGCGAGTCCAGCCTGAGCGGCTCTTTTGCTTATATTTCACAACGATGACCTTTTGTGAGCGACCGATCTGAACGATAGTACCCTTTACTTCTGCCTTTGGGATATAAGGCGTACCAATAGTAGTGTCTTTGCCGTTATCAACGAGAAGGACGTGGTCGAAGACGATCTTGTCGCCCTCTTTGTATTCGCCAATAATCTTCTCAATAGAGATAACATCTCCTTTTGAGACTGTATATTGCTTGCCGCCTGTCTGTATAACTGCAAATTCCATAGAAGAACATTATACACGAAGGCATAATAAACGCAATACCTAGACCACGAAATTACTATTTATATACCCAGTCTTATTGTTGAGCAGCACTGATTCATATACTTTTGTATATGTACCATCTTCATTCTTTTGATCGATATCGATATAGTACTGACCCTTTGGGACAATACAGTAGAATCGGCCGTACACGTCACTTACGCCAGAACGGAGAATGGTTTGATGGTCTGACGAGGTTACACGGAAGATAGCGTAGGATAATGGCTGATTTGTATCTTTATTTATGATAGAGCCCAGCTTTTTCTTTTTGTTTGTAAAGTTAAACGAGATCAAGACAGCAATATATGAGAGCAGTATCACGATGTTATATGTCGTAGGATGGATGGCTGTTGCTATAACAGAGATAGCAAGACCTACTCCATATACGTAATTACTTATAACTGCCCATGGCTTCTCATGCTTTGTGTGGAACAGGAGCGCATTGCGCCTTTGCTTGGCATATTCATTCCAGTCAAAGTTCTTTTGATCCATAGGGATGTTCTTATCGAGCACTTGGCCGCCCTGAATAACAACCGGCTCGCCGAAATACAGATCATTATAAAGTTCATCATTATGTTTACCCTCCATTTTTTTCGATGGGAACTCATAATTCGTTTTTTGCGCAGAAATATAATACGTGCCATCAGGAAGAAGGAAACCATACCTACCGTCAATGTCAGTAAACGATTCAGCCACTACTTTGCCAGAAGCATCACGCGCCGTCACAAAAGCCGGATCGATAGGTTGCTTGGTCACACTATCATAAACCGTGCCCCACGGACGCAAGCGCTTGCGTATACCCAAGCCCGCGAGAAGTAGTCCCCAGAGGCGCACAGGGATAAGGAGCACTTCAGATGCTGCAACTGGCGTCGCGAAGGCGCTATCAGTATAGAAAGCCACCGAAGCTGCGAGCCCGCCAAAGAATCCGACCGTCTGAACTGTCTTTGCGGCCGGCGAATTAGCGACCACCACTGCTGTCTCGGTTATTTTCTGAGCAGTACCAGAAATAAAACTACGGACTTTGTCTAACGCATTTGTTTGCACAACACCTGTCTCTTTCGAATTGATTGTCGTAACTGGAGGGACCACGCTACTAGAAACACTACTTTGTGTATTTTGTTCAACAACAGCAAGAGGCGCGGCTACTGGGCTCTTCTTTGGACCATGGTCATTTTTATCATTGCCTGGCGCAGCATATTTTCCTACGATACTAACTGAGCCAGAAGATCCTGAGTAGCTCTGCGTCGTAGCTCCGCTACTGGTACATGTCACATCAGCACCGGGTCCATTGAGAATGATATCGTATATTGAATTGACAAGGCTTACATTTCCACCTGGTCCACCTGCGCCACACTGAGGAGTACCGCCGATTGCTGAGATTGTAGTGCTTGCCGCAATCTGTGTTGAGTTATGGATCGTGATATTTCCTCCGCTGCCACCCAAACTTAACGCACTGGCACCATTTGCATATATTGATCCAGTTACTGCATCAGTGAGTGTGATATTGCCGCCGTTGAATCCACTACCATGAGTGAATAAATCATATCCATTCGCATTGACCGTTCCTTCGACAGTGATATTCGTCAGCGATATCGAGTGACCATCACCTGAAGCCGTGATACCATCGCCAGTCGATGTCGCTATGATATTGCCGTGAACCGTGAATCCCGTAACGCTGCTCGTCGCTGCACCACGAAGCTCGGTATTTACTCTGAATATACAATTTCCTGTCACATCACTAATCAAGTAGTAGTAAGGGCGTGATGCTTCATCGAGCAGATCAGTTCCACAAAGCGTATAGGTAGGAACTGTATTGTCATAATTAAATGTAACTGACGTAGCGGCAACGTTACTATTTGCGTCAGTACCTCTGAGATACAAAGTACTTGTACCCGCTACAGCTGGGCGAACGATGTCTGTTCCTGAAAGAGCACAGTTCACCACATGTGATGTACTGAAATTATCATATGAATAACGACATAGTGCTGAAGAGCCCCAGTCGACTTGCGGAACCCATTTCGTAATAGTGCCAGATAATGGCGCTAGAATACTAACAAGTGGAACAACCGGTGCGCCGCCATTGATGCTTGGATTGGTGATAAATGATCCACCATTGATGCTTTCAAAGAAATCATTTGTTGTGTTGTAAGTTGCAGAAGAGATATCAACAACAGAAGAGACTGCCTGAACTACCCAATTCGTACCAGTATTCGTAAAATTACGACTGCCGACATTCGTATCGGTCATATATTTGCGGATCGGCGTATCGAAGTGATTTATGCCCAACCACGTATAAATATTCGACAAGAAACCGACCGCTGCGATATTCTGACCATTTCCTGAAATGGCTGTAATTGACCATCTCCTGTTTATGTCTCGAGCAGTCCAAGTAACGCCATAGTCGGTCGACGTGTACATCTGATAGTTATTTCCTGAGATGTTTTTAATCGCTGCTATTTTACTACCGTCACTCGACGCGGAAAAATTTCCCCAAAAACCAGGAAGCATCCGTGGTGTCCACGTAGCACCTGAATCAGTAGAGGTATACACTTGTGTCGCGCTGCTTGTTGCATAATTTACTGACACAATCTTTGTTCCGTCAGCAGAAATCGCCCTCCACGCATGAGAAGCATCTACGGTCGTCCATGTTGTACCATCATCTGTCGACACATATGTAGTGCTCGTAGCATAGAGTAATGATATATATAATTTTGCACCATCAGCAGAATACTTTATAGATGACTGAGTATTCGAGTTTGTGGTTGTACTCAATGCCCACGTTTGACCGTTGTCAGTTGATATGTACACCTGATGACTCGCATTGATCGCCGCTATCTTCATACCATCACCCGAAGACGTGACGGATTGCCATGTTGTCGATGGTCCACCAGCGATCCAGCTGACGCCATAGTCATTTGATACATACACTTGTCCACCGTAGTTTACGGCAGCTAGTTTTGAACCGTCGACTGAAGCTGTGATTCCTATCCAGTTTCCAGAAGATCCGCGAGCTGTCCATGTAGCCCCATAGTCATTTGACACATATATATGATCTTGATATACAACCGCCGCCAAATATCTACCATCGAATGAAGACACTACTCCACGCCAATCTCTTGCCGATTCAACTGAAGTGAATGCATTATGAACTACTGCACCATAATTTTCGGATGAATTTCCAGCAAAGATTGTTTCGCCTGTCGTTGTGCCGTAGTTGGCGCTGCTGTCGTTAAACGTCGTATCACCGAGAATCGTGCCGTAGTTGCTACTTGTAGCATTGAAAGTGACCGTACTCGAAGCATAGATCGCAATATGATTTTTTGCGCCACCATTGAATATGAGCGCATTTGAGACTGCGCTGCCGCCAGTATTCTGTGTAACATCGCTATATATCGTCGTGTTGTTAACCTGAAGCGGAACGCTACCAGTGTGGCTGGTGAATCCAACATCAGTCCACCAGTTTGCGGCATTGTTCCAATTTCCATCATGCCCTGCGCCCGCAACAGTATCATTGAAATAAAATCCATTAGCATTGAATGCGCCGTTCCATGAACCATAGCTGTATCCATTTACAACCAATGAATGTATAAAATTAAAATACCCGATAGTGCCGGCCGCAATGGATGAAAAATTGAGTGTAAGACTTCCATCCAATACACCCGGAGTTGGATCGCCATTATTTGGATCATAGCCATGCAAGGTAGTAATGGTCACACCATTCAGATTCAGCACAGTATCAGTGACAGTAACATTACCTCCAGAACCTGGAACACTGAGATATCCCGTACCGATGTCACCATTTGCGTCTATCGTTGAAAAATGCGAGGCTGTGATATTTACCGTACCGCCATTACCTCCATATTCACCCGGATTACCTGCATTATTGATATAACCATTCACCGTAATGGCTCCGATAGTCGACGTTGAGACTGTGACGCTTCCAGCATTGAGCGTTGAGTTTGGATCTCCATTAGCAGTTATGCTGCTTGTGGTCGAGTTATATATAGAAATCGTACCAGCGGTATCAAAACCACCGTTTGCAGTGATAGCCCCTACGGTCGAATTGGTCACCGTGATCATACCGCCTCCGTATGTACCTGGAGTGTTCAAAATATTTCCCGCATTTGTCGTCAATGTACCGGTCGTTGATGTTGAAACCGTGATGACACCGCCATTACCTCCTGAATAACAACCACCGATACTATCAGTACCACCGTTGGCAGTTATATTGCTTGTAGATGCATTGAGAATATTTATAGTACCACCATACATCGGCGTTTGGCTGCTATTACATGTACCGCTTGTATGATCAAGACCATTTGAAGTGATGCTTCCAACCACATCGATGTTCTGAAGGGTAAAATTGTGACCAGGATCTCCCTGGAGCAAACCGTTGCCACTTACATTACCCGTGATCTTGTAGTGCCCACCTGAGCCATTGTTTCCACCATCCAGGATCACTCCATCACCACGTATGACACAACTTGCGATATTTGCGCTCAATGTATAAGTGCCTGCAAAAACGAGGTCACAAGCTGATGCAGAGCCGATTGTATCACCTGGCAAAGCCGCAGGAAATAGACCAGCAGAAAATGCGCCGACATTTCCAGGCTGATTGCCAGGACCATTCAATGTAACACTTGTAAATGATGAGAATAGTAAATTCGTATGTGTGAATGTCGAGTACTGGAGCACGATCGTTCCTGCAACCGTATTTGCATTGTTAGGATCAGTGGCTCCGCCCGGCGCCGCACTGATCGTAATATTTGAAAGATTTAAATTTGTCTTTGATATGCTTATCGTTCCACCAGCACCAGAAAGTTCGCAGCCAGGGTTGGGATATGTTTCGTCGCCACCATTTGCGTATATAGACGAGCTTGAAGCGTTTATCAAGGAGATCGAACCCCCTGCGCCACCCGCGATACATGCACCGCCAGTATCAGCGCCGTTAGCAGTTGTCGTACCATTTATAATGATATTTTGAAGAGTGAAATTATGTCCTGGATCACCTGCGTTTACACCATTTCCATCTATATCTCCAGTCAAAGAAAAATTGTTGCCATCAATAATCGTATCTCCTACCGCACCGCCCGAGGTGATCACAAGACATGCACCAGTCGATGTACCGATATTGTTTCCGAGCGTATATGTGCCTGTCGTAGCAATCTCGCCACACGTCGTGATCGTACCAGGAGAGAGGATGTCAGCGAAAGCATGCTGAACACCTCCAAAAGAGAGCACAAGAGCAAAGAGTATAGAAATCTTGTGCCGGCCTATCTGTTTCTGTATGTTGGACATGGTTTTTATTGGTTAGTCTGACTGCTTTCTGCTGGTGCTGTCGAATCGGGTGTCGACGAAGCTGTCGTATCTGCATTGGTCGGAACTGTTCCCGCAGTGTCAACAGTAACTGCGCTTGTCGTCGTGGCGACGTCAGCAGTTGACGTTGCGCTGTCAGTTGCAAGTGGCGTCGATGAAGCTGCTAGATCGATTCGCACAGAAGTTGATGTTGATTCGTTTGCTCCCAGTTCCAACGAATCACCGTTCGTGCTACTAGCAGTCATATCTGTCATCGAAGTCGTGGCTGCTACTGTCGTAGATGCGCTGTCTGGCACAATAGATTGCTGTGGCGTTGATGTGGCGAGTCCACGTTCCACCGTCCATGTCATATCAATGATTCTACGGATGATCACTTTGCCTGTATCATTGATACCTTGCACAATGACTGCATCGCCAACCTTCACGTCATTGATCGAAAGTTGTGCGTAGCTTTTGCTCTGGATTTTTGACACTGCGTCAATATCGAAAGTATTCGTTGACCCTTTCACAGACAATGCAAGATCGGTTGATGAAATACTGACCACTGTTCCCATCGAACTATAGTTAGAAGTTGTTTTTATCGGCTCAGAATATACATTCGTGACTGATACAAAAATGATCGACACGACAACAAGAATTGTAAGTATTCGCACCTTTACATCCTTTGAAAAAGATACGGCTTTTGATAGCAGGCTCATACAGATATGATAGCACTTTATATATGATATTCAAATACATTTAAGACCACAAAATGGGCATATCAAATCTATGCTTCATCGTTCTCTGGCCCCTCCAAAACCGCCACTTCTATGCCCGGAGCCTCACCAGCGATGCGCATGATATCCTTATCTACTTTTTTGAGTTCTTTACCAGAATTATTGTAATGATTGATGACTGTGCCGAGCGATGTGCCGAGCTTCGTATGATATTCTTCGTATTTCTTGAGATGTGTACCCAACTGCTCGACATGCTTGACGATATCTTTTGCGGTCTCTTCGATTTGCATAGCCTTGAGACCTTGCAACACCGTCTGAAGATATGCCAAAAATGATGTTGGCGATACGATGATGACCTTGTACTTGCTTGCTGCGCGCTGGATGAGATTGTCAGTCTCCCCTACTGCTGCACCTATCTTGTTTACCAAAAGATCATAGTAGATAGCCTCATGAGGTATGAACATGAAGGCAAAATCCATCGTTTTTTCAGCAGGGCGGACATATTTGGCAGTTTCTTGAATGCGTAATTTCAGATCATTAATGAACGTCTTTTCGAGCTTTTCCTTTTCAGCAGGATTTTTCTCTTCAACAAGCTTATTGTAATTTTCCAATGAGAATTTCGAGTCGATCGGGATGACTTTATCCTTTACAAAAACTGCTGCATCCACGATTTCGCCATTTTTGAATGCATATTGCATCTGATACTGCCCTGGCGCTAGAACATTCTTCAATAAAGTCTCGAGGTAATACTCGCCGAGAATGCCGCGCTGCTTTGGGTTCTTGAGGATATCCTGCAAGCTCTGGAGCTGGTCAGCAAAAGAGACCACTTGTCGATTCGTCTCATCGAGCTTGGTCAAACCTTGAGTCACTTCTTTGATAAGCTTCGAAGACTCGGAGAGCTGTCCACGCATAGACTCCTGCATTGAACGGTTACCATCATTGATCTTTGCGTCCACAGTCTTGCTGAGATCGCCCATCTTCTGGTCGACCGTACGAGACATCTCGTTGATTTGCTGAAGAATGAGGTTGAGCCCTTCGCTTTGTTGAGCGTTCTGAATATTGGCTGCACCGCCAAGAGCTGCGTTTTTCTGACGCAGTAATAAGACTCCCAAAAAGATGACTATGAGAAGTGCCAATATGATGAGGACAATGAGGAGTGTGGTCATGTACGTAATAGTACCCTAAATATGCGCAGCTTCCAATTTACTTATTCTTTTGTCGTGTTTATTTTGAGTAACTCTGATTTCTTTGACCTCAGGAGCAAATATTTCTTTCATTTCTTTACGCACAATATACCCCGCTTCTTCACGCACAATCTCCCGCACTTCTTCGCGGCCCGGCTTATCTTTTGCAATTTCAATCAAAATCGCAAACTTGTGATTGAAATCATCTCGTAGCAAACCGAAATAATGTCCGAACTTTTGCTCAAATTTCTGTTCGAATTTTTGTTCAAACTTTGTATCAAACAAATCACTTATAAATTTTTTATCTTCAATATCTAAAGCCATATTTTATATCTTAATTTTATAATTATATAATCATACGCACAAGCGATAAAGAAACGCTCAAAAAGTTCTCAAAATATGATAAACTAATCCCATGACACTCCACCAAACAATCAAAGAACAGATCAAAGACGCGCTCCGCGCCAAAGACACTATCCGCCTCGACACTCTCCGCGGACTCAACGCCCTCGCTCTGAATGAGATGATGGCGAACAACATAGCCGGCGAATTCCTCGCTGACGACAAGGTTATGGCCCTCATCAAGAGAAGCGTCAAGCAGCACAAGGACTCTATCGAGCAGTTCGAAAAAGGTGGACGCACCGACCTCGTCTCAAAGGAAAAGGCTGAGCTTGTCATCCTTGAGTCATTCATGCCAGCCATGATGTCATACGATGAAGTAAAGATTATTGTTCGAACGCGCATCGATGCTCTCAAGTCTCAAGGTAACTTTGACCCGAAGGCTACTGGTAAGATCGTTGGCATGCTCATAAAAGAACTCGCTGGTAAAGCGGACGGCATGATGGTCAAAAAAGCAGTAGATGAAATAGTGGCTGCAAAATAAGCAAAAAAGCCCTGTGATACGGGCTTTTTTTGACTGTGGATAAACTTGACATTTGACCTACAAAGGTGATATAATATGATTCAGCAGTCAACTTGAACCTCATAACCAAAGGAACATTATGGCAAAGCCCACTCGAGCAATGCGTGAAGAACAGGATTTATTTGGTTGGAGACAACCTATTGATCCTTTCGCTGAAATGCGCCGTGTAGTCAGTTCGACCGTTCCCTGCGCGGGGACACCTATTCCTCCGGAAGAATTCATTGAGATTCGCCGCAGAGGACTACGTGCTGGCAACCTCGATCATCTCCGCAATCATTCACGCACCAGCAGTCAACATTCATGGTGATAGTTCGCCCAGGCGCCTTCTTACAAGTGGGCGCCTGAACTATTATCGAGAAAGGAAATTATGTTCAGACAAACATATTTTCAGCAACGCAATGCGCTGAAAAAAGTAGTTCAGAGCAACTTGCTCCTCCTGCTCAATACGCACATCGAGCAATTGAAGCTGATTCATCCGCACAAACGCGGAATCCCCGACTTTGAGTTGCGCACCCCGAGCAACCCCCTCACACAGATTGAGATGATTCAATTCATCGATGATGGGACAACGGGACCGCACGATACTCCATGGGATAAAGAGCTCCGACGGCTCGAACGTGAAGAAAAGCTCTGGCTCAAGCAAGTCCGTGAGCATACCATCAAAAACAGGCCAAGCTTTACAAAAAAGCTCGATGAAAGTGAATACACGGAAGAACACGCAGTCGCTAGCTTCCATCGAAACGAAAGCCTGAGGCGTAAGCATGGCAGATATGGAAAAAAACCTTACGGTTATGGAGGTAACGAAGAAGTGCCTCCTGGCACACCATTCTATCCCGAGATTTGCACACTGCCCCGACCTGAGCACGGCAACCATACTCGGTGGTGGTCAGTCGATGACGTTGTAGCAATGGGCGGCAATGAAGTCATCGAGCACGAAATACTCACTGGTCAATGGGACCTCTAACAAACCCCGAACTACATGTTCGGGGCTTTTTACATCTTTCCAAATGGCTCCATCTCCACAACAAATGTTGAGCCCTTCCCTTCACCTGCAGACTCTGCGCGGATTTCGCCATGATGCGCAGTGATAATCTCCTTTGCGACAAACAGGCCGAGACCAGTACCTTTGATGTTCGTCTTATTTGCATTGCCGGCGCGGCTCCACTTGGCGAAGAGGTGTGGTAACACTTCTGGGGCGATGCCGATGCCAGTATCCTTGATCATGAATACGAACTTGCGGCGAGCACGATCGAATGAGAGTGACAGTGCAACCGATCCTTGCGGCGTATACTTCATCGAATTATCTATCAGATTGGCGATGACTTGCTTGAACTTATCGCGATCAGCGGTGATACGATAATCCATGTTTTCATCCTGAACATGAAATGAGAATGCGAGCTTTGATCGCTCTATATTCGGCTTGAGCTCCCCCAAAATATCTTCTATGAGCGTACGCCAGTCAATCGTTTCAAAGGCGTATTTCATCGTGCCTAGCTCAATACGGGTGATATTGAGATAATCGTCGACGATATTGGTGAGCGTCTGGGCCGAATCGTATATGCGTGATACTCCGAGTCGTGCTTCATCGGCCAGCTTGCCCATGTCGCCATCCAGGATCATTGAAGCATAGCCTTTCATAGCAGTGAGCGGCGCACGGAGCTGGTGCGTTGCAAATGAGACGAATTCTGACTTTTGACGATCAAGCTCAGTGAGACGAACGTTGGCTGTTTCGAGGTCTTTGGCGAGCTTCTCGATCTTTTCGCGCGCTTTAACTTCACGATTGACGCTATTGACCAAGAAGATACTGAACACTCCTACAAGAGCGAGTATCAGCATATTGAGCAACCAGTCAGTCATGCCATTTGATTTGAGGAGATTGAACAATGATACGATCGAGAGCGCCATAGAGAATATTTGCGCTGAAATGACTTTCGCACTGAGTGCTTTGTAACGGATGACTCCATACACCATGAATACGATATAGAAGATGACAAAGTAATTGCCATATGGATAGGTGCTGAAGAACTGCGGGAAAAAGTTGGTTGCCCCTGCAACGTAGGCGATGGTCGAACCAAATAAAATGTTACGTATCTGATACTTGAGGATGCTTTTTTTATCTGCCTTAACATAATAAGCAATGAGTAAGGCAACTGAGATTACTCCGTATGCCAAAAAATATATTGGAAATAGGATGTAGTACGGACCCGGATTAACCCACTGTAATCCATAGTGCAGAGTCATTCCAACCTTGAACAAAGGAGAAAAGCTAAACAAAGAAAAACAAACAGCAAGGAGAAGGCCGAGTCGTCTGATTATTGTTGCTTTGATATTGAAAAGCTCAAAAAAGAAAAGGAGTGAGAGAAATGGCAAAAATATAGCAGAAACATCAAGGAGACACTGCCACCAAAAAGCGCTGTCGGCAGAATCTGAAAGCGTCACACCAGAGAGCCCGAGCGCCCACAACCCAAGAGAGATACAAGAAAAAAACCAAGCTTTATTGACCTTATTTTCGCGATCAGTTCGATAAATGATCAGACTGAATATAATGCCACTGAATGCGAGTATGATGCTTGAAATGCTAAACAGGTTCATATTTGCTTTAGTATAGCACCCTTAGAGATGCCAGTTGTGGATTTCCCAGCCTTTTTTGAGAGCAAGAGCTTTGAGGAGAGCGTCAGGATTCACTGCGATAGGATGCCCGACTGATTCAAGCACTGAAATATCAGAAATATGGTCACCATATGCATACGCTTGACTGAGGTCAAACCCGTTCTGTTCGCCAAAATGAATCACTGCATCTCGCTTATTGTCGCCGTACATGATATCACCCAAAACCGCTCCGGTATATAAACCATTCTGAGCGATCTCAAGCTGCGTACAGAAATACGTTTCAATGCCGAGATATGCAGCAAGCGGCTTGACCACAATCGAAGGTGCATTGGAAATAATGATCACTTGATCATGCACATCTTTGTGTTCCTTAATCGCTTTTAATGCTTCAGGAAATATATGGACCTTGAGCATTTTCTCGAAAAAATCCCCCAGAAGCTCATCTACCTCTTCTCTGCTCTTTCCTTTCAAAAAGGAATACGCGAATGAAATGACTTTTCGCGGATTGTGGACTATGCGCAGCTTGTATGCGATGAACCATAGCAGCACTGAAACATAATAATAGATGCTGACTTTCTTTTGTCTGAACAAATATGAAAGTAACAGCCGTTGACTCTGACCATCAACGATCGTATTGTCGACATCAAAAATTACTAGTTTTTTCATAATAAAATTATTTAGGTATATGGCGTAAGGCGTTCAAATCACGTTCCATTTTTCCAACATGATTGTAGGTCTTGCCTGAGAGGTGTGACAATTCAATCATCACTTTGTCAGTAAGTTGACGGTATGTTATCTCATCGACTTCTTTGCCATGGTGCTCGGTAAAATGAATCGGGTGGCCAACATGTATCGAAATGACTTTTTTAAGTTTGGGAACTTTGTCATGCCGCGACATGACTTCAAATGCACCTTTGATACCCACGGGGATCACCGGCACCTTTGCTTTGACCGCATACTTTGCTACCCCCGTGAAGGCATGTGCCATATCAGTATCACTGAACGCTCGTGTGCCCTCAGGAAAGATACCGATCGCCTTTCCCGTCCCAAGATGCCAATCGACGATATCGTGCAGAGCGTTTTTTTCATGATTTCTGCGATCGACATGTATTTGGCCCGACAGCTTCATGAGAGGCGCCCACAATACATGTGAAAAAAACTTTTCTGCCGCAAGAAAATGTATCGGACGCGGGCACACAACCATAAAGCTCAAAAAATCAAAATAACTTTGATGATTGAAGGCGATGATAACTGGACCTTCAACTGGTATTCGCTCCATTCCCGTGACCTCTTTTATCCAAACAGGCTTTATGATGATCTTGAATATAAAATGGAGTACAGGATATGTATATGCAACATACCAAGGATGAGAATAGTTGTTCATGCGCCTAAGTATATCATTTCGTTGCCAACATCGTCCTGATCGTTTCTTGCATTTCGATATTTGCCGCTTCGATAGATGTTCCAGGTGCAAATCGCATCGTCTCGCCGATGGTAATGATGACTTTCTTTTTCTTACCTTCTTCAAGTACCTTTTTATAAGCGATCGGGAGCACAATGACATCGAGCGTGGTCGCGAGCGTCGCAGCTCCTTTTTTAAATGGCATAAGCTCGTCGTTCGGATTTACGCTCCCTTCAGGAAAGATGAATATCTGGTTGTTGCTTGAGAGAATCTTGCGTGGCATTTCAAGATTTTTTTCAATGCCCTGCCCTGGGTATACAAGAAAGACACCGAATAACTTATATACGAGCGGGACTAGTCCGGTCATCCACAAGAATCTCATGTTGAATGAATCGAAGCTCTTGAGTCCCATAAAATAAAGCGAGAGATCCACTGAACGCGGGTTCAGGCGAAGTAAAAAACTGTCATAGAACGAGATATGGTTAGCGACGATGATGGCCGGCTTGCCGGTGATGGCTGATAGCCCTTCAGGGTTGTTAAATTCGACAGTCAGGAAAAGCTTTGAAAAGAACCAGACGATAGGATATACAAGGTATTGGGATATGCGATTCATGGCACTAGGATAGCATAAAAAACGCCTGATTTCAGGCTATTTGACACAACCACATAAGCATGTTGACTAAATACCACCCCGTCTGGTATAATTGTGGTCAGTAAACAACGTCGAGGTATGGCGCAACCAAAACAAGCCATATCTCAAAGAAAGGAAA
>DATJGJ010000002.1:0-17727 GCA_035495115.1 Minisyncoccota bacterium
CGGTCGCTATGCTATGGGATATATCATGAAGAAGTTCGACCTCGATTTGCAGCTCGAACCGATCGGTAAAGCGCACGGCAAAGCCTATCCTGCCAAAGCTTCGTATGGCGACATCGATATCGTCGCTCTGTACCATCCGTGCGTTGCCGTGTATAATCCGAACAATCTTCCCAATTTAAAAAAGGATATGGAAATACTGAAAAAATATGAAAAATAAAGTCAAAACTCAAAAAGAAAAAAACAAGTCTGCGCAGGCAGGCAAGAATGAAGGATATCAGTGGAACTTGGGCTTGCTCTATTCTTCAGCGAATGATCCACAGATCGAAAAGGATGTGGCGAGCTTTGAGGTGATGGTTGATTCTTTTTCAAAAAAATACGACACTACCGCAAAAGAGTTTTTGACTGACGATTCTGTCCTTTTTGAGGCTTTGACCGAATATGAAAAAATATCCGCCAATCCCGCGCTCCGTGCCTTTTTGTATTTCTATTATCAGCGAGATATCAATGCGAGCAATAACGAGGCGTCAGCGAAGCTTGCGCTGCTCGAAAATCGATTGACTCAATCCTCAAATAAGCTAACGTTCTTTGTGGTGAGCGTCGGGAAAATGTCCGCTGAGAGGCAAAAAGCAGTTTTAGCTGATGAAAAATTTTCTCATTTTAAAGTCGTGCTCGGACGAGCGTTTCAAGATGCAAAATATATGCTTTCCGTTCCTGAAGAAAAAATATTGAGCCTCAAATCATTGCCAGGGCATAGTATGTGGGTATCAGCTAATGACCGCATATTGAATATGAAGATGGTCAAGTGGCAGGGTAAAGAGATTCCTCTTGCGGCGGCAATGCAAAAAATTCCTAATCTTTCAAAAGTGTCTGACCGCAAGAAATTGGCTAATGCAGTCGCAGTAACGCTCAAGTCAGTTGCGCCGTTTTCAGAGGCTGAGATTAATGCAATTTTCACAAACAAGAAGATCGACGATGAGCTTCGCGGGTACACATTCCCCTATGAGGCGACTGTTTTGAGTTATCGAAATGATCCAAAGGTCATTGACCAGCTCCGAAAGACCGTTGCCGAGCACGTCGGCATTGCGCATGATTTCTATAGATTAAAGGCACGCCTTCTCAAACAAAAGCAGTTAGGATATTTTGATCGTGGTGCCAAGATCGGGGCGACAAAGTCGACTTATTCATTTGAGGTAACGATGTCAAAGCTCGCTGAAACATTCGGCGGTATTAATCCAAAATTCAAAGACATTTTGCAGGGCTATATGAAGAATGGACAGATTGATGTTTTTCCACGTGTTGGAAAGAGAAGTGGGGCATACTGTTCAGGTTCATACGGAAATCCTACATTTGTAATGCTCAATCATACTGATGATCTTCATTCATTTACGACATGTGCACATGAATTGGGTCATGCCATACACACTGAATTTTCTCTGACGCAGAGTCCGCTTTATTGTGACTATTCTACCGCGATGGCTGAGACGGCGAGCACTCTTTTTGAGACGATCGGTTTCAAAAGCATATATGATTCACTTTCAGACAAAGAGAAGATCATTGCATTGCACGATCGCATTAATGATGATGTGAGTACTATATTCAGACAGATCGCTTGTTTCAATTTTGAACTAGATCTACATACCGCTATCCGTACCAAAGGATATATTTCAAAAGAAGAAATAGCAGATATTCATAACAAGAACATGTCTGAATACCTCGGTCTAACATTCAAACTGACCCAAGATGACGGATATTTTTTCGTCACATGGTCCCATATTCGTAATTTCTTCTACGTGTATACCTACGCATTTGGTATGCTTGTTTCAAAAGCGCTCCTTCGTCGATATAAAAAAGATCCAGCATTTTGGAAAAATATCGAGCAGTTCCTCTATGCGGGCGGCAAAGATTCTCCAGAAAATATATTGAAAGAGATTGGCATCGATATCTACTCGCCTGCATTCTTCAAAGAAGGGCTCATGGAGATCGCTGACGATATCAAAGAGCTTGATCGATTGACGAAAAAAACAAAATAACCCTCTGCCTTTGAAAAAACGGCATATTTTGCTACACTTGCTCACATGCAAAAGAGTTTAACCTCATCTGAAATCCGCTCGCGATTCCTCGCTTTTTTTGAGAAGCGCGGGCATACGATTATCCCATCCGCATCTTTGGTGACGAGCGATGAAAAAGGCGTGACCAACCCAACTCTCTTCAACACTGCTGGCATGCAGCCGCTCATCCCATATCTCTTGGGCAAGCCATATATGAAAGATGGTGCAACCATCACTCGTCTCGCTGATGCACAAAAGTGCGTTCGTACAGTAGATATCGATGATATTGGCGACAAGACTCACGCTACATTTTTCGAAATGCTCGGCAACTGGTCACTTGGCGATTATTTCAAAAAGGAGGCGATAGAATGGAGCTTTGAATTTCTCACTTCAAAAGAAGAAGGCCTCGGGCTTGACCCAAACCGTCTCTACGTTTCTGTTTTTGAAGGAGATGCTGTCGCGCCTCGCGATGAAGAAGCAGCGAATATCTGGAGGGATATATTCAAGAAAAATCGGATCGATAGCGGCGGGGATACATCTGCTGGAGAAGCAGGTCGTATCTTCTACTTGCCTGCAAAGAATAACTGGTGGGAAGCAGGTGAGAACGGTCCCTGTGGTCCAGATACCGAGATGTTCTATGATGTCGGCAACACATTTGGCGGCAAGCTTTTGACGCACGATGAATATGTAAAGGCCGATGACGTGCGTGATGTCCTCGAAGTGTGGAACGATGTTTTCATGCAGTATGAGAAGAAAGACGGAAAGATTGTCGGCAAATTGCCAAAGCCATCTGTTGATACAGGTGCAGGTCTCGAGCGTCTCACTATGACGCTTCAAGGAGTGGATAATATCTATGATACGGATCTATTGAAGTCAGTGATGGATAAGATCAAAGA
Source organism: Minisyncoccota bacterium (assembly GCA_035495115.1). Taxonomy (GTDB): domain Bacteria; phylum Patescibacteriota; class Minisyncoccia; order Phycocordibacterales; family PALSA-1337; genus C7867-002. The sequence goes on from DATJGJ010000002.1 coordinate 2,945, forward strand.
GCTTTCGGGTAATTTCAATATTACCTCAGCGCGTATCGTAGCTGATCATATCAAGGCAGCAGTTCATTTGATTGCTGATGGGGTTACACCTTCAAATACAGATAGAGGATATGTCCTCCGTAAACTTATCCGTAGAGCAGTGAGACATTCTGATATGATAAAGATGTCTGGCGACTTGATCGAGATCGCAAAACTGATTCAAGAACAGTATTCAAAGCTGTATCCATCGGTAGTTGGTGCAGATAATGGTGAAACCATCTTGAAAGCTATTCAGGCTGAAGAAAATAAATTCCGCGAGACCTTGAGACATGGTCTGAAAGAATTCGAAAAAATATCATCAAAAGATATTTCCGCCCATGATGCATTCTCATTGTTCTCAAGCTACGGTTTTCCGATCGAGCTCACTATCGAACTCGCAAAAGAAAAGGGGATCAAAGTTGATACTGTCGGTTTTGATGTTGAATTCAAAAAACACCAAGACTTATCTCGTTCTGGTGCCGAACAAAAATTCAAAGGCGGACTCGCTGATGCGAATGATCCTATGGTGCTCCGCTATCACACGGCGACTCATTTACTCCATCAAGCGCTCCATGATGTTCTCGGCGAAGGCACAGGCGATCAAAAGGGCTCGAACATCACCGCTGAACGCCTCCGTTTCGACTTTACTGGTACAAAGCTGACTGATGAACAAAAAAAGCGCGTTGAAGATATCGTCAACGAAAAGATAGCCGCAAAGCTCCCAATGAGCCAGATCATCATGCCAAAAGCAGAAGCCGAACAAACCGGCGCACGTCACTTCTTTGGTGAAAAGTATGGCGATGAGATCTCGATCTATTTTATCGGCCCACTAGCTGGATCTGTACCAGCAAAGTCTGATCTCGCCAATGCTTACTCAAAAGAATTCTGCGGCGGACCACATGTGGCCAATACCGCCGAGCTTGCAGGGCCTGAAGGGAAGTGGAAATTCAAGATACAAAAGGAAGAAGCGAGCTCGCAAGGAGTGCGTAGAATAAAAGCAGTACTCGCATAGAACTACCTATGATATAATTTGGATGTGAATTTATTTTCTCGTACACCAAAAGACAGCTTGAACTTTATCGTCGATGTGCAGAGCTCGGTCGTGCGCGGATCGCTTGTGCTTATGCGCGCAGGGCAGCTTCCTCATATTGTTTGGACACATGATGTCGATATTGCTTATAGAACGAACAGTAAAAGCGCATTTCTCATCGATACCGCAGTCAAAGCCCTCAAAGCTATTTCGACTGAAGCGCATACATTCGTACGCGATACAAAAGCCCATCCAGATATACCCAATCATATTTCGCGCGTGCACTGCGTCTTATCATCACCATGGATCGTTTCGCAGGCACGCACTGTTAGTCAACGATTCGATGTAGACACCAAGATTGGTCGTAGTCACATCAGCGATGTCATAAAAAACGAGCGTACACAGCTGGCTCAAAATAGCGACGATCTCATGATTGGCATAGAAGAAAAGATCTTTGACGTGCGTCTCAACGGATACTCGATCGCTCATTGGGAGAACGCTACTGCGCGAACCCTTGAAGTATCATTCGCTATCAGCCTTGCTGGCAAGCATATGATAGGTCGATTTGTCGATGCATGTAAGAGCGCGGGTGTATCAGGCTCGCATGTCGACTTTCATTCGTCGCTTTTGCTCCAACATATCGCGCTCAATGATAATTTTGCGTCGCATGACACGCACGTTCTTGTTCATGTGCACGGTGAATTGACCGACATCGTCGTCGCATCCGGTCAAACGTGCGTGCTTTTCGGTTCGCATCCGATCGGCGTTCGTGGCATAGTCCGCAAGCTTTCCCATCAGCTCAAGATAACAGAGTCAACATCTGATTCATTGCTTGCTATGTATGAAAATAATCAGCTCGATCCTATCCATGGCGCGCATGATATAGAGATAATCCACAAGATACTCGATGCATGGACTGATAGCTGCCTCAAAGTTACCTCACTGGTGCCAACAAATCATCAGCCAACGCGAGCACTCATCTCTGCACGTTTCCATGAGACACTTTTCAAAAATACTTTTGCTGCAGCATATCCAACGATGCAGGTGGAATTATTGCCGAGCGAAAAATTATTCGAATTGGCCACCTTTGATCCTACTGTGAGTAGGTTGCGCCTCACAGTGCTCTACACTGTCGCTATTCACAGTCTAGAAATATTTCAGTAGCATTCAATAATCTCGTTCGTGTGGTATAATCTATCCATACTATCTTTTTATGCCACGCAGAGTCCAAGACATCATACCCGGCAATCGCCGATCGATACGAGATATACCTGTTAACTCGTCTGAAGAGCAGGTGTCTTCAGTCCGTACGCCTGCACGCGCCGAAAAAAAGGAAAAAAAGCACGAAGATGAACAGCCGATCGCTATCCATCGTGAACATATAGTCAAAGATGAGCCTGAAGAAGAAGTTGTAGTTCAGGCTCCAGTCAAAAAACCACGTAAGCGCAAAAAGTTCCCATGGGCATTGAGCATCATCGGAGTGGTGGTCCTTTTGGCCGGGGCAGGCTTCTTTATATCGAGTCATTTCGCGAATGCAACATTCACGCTTGTACCAAAAGTATTGCCGGTAAGAGTCAATGGCACATATATTATCCCGAGCGCATCGGGGGACTCGTTCGGATATGAAGTCATGAATCTTTCGGGGACTTCAAGCACGACAGTCACTGCTACGGTCGGCTCATATACTGAGACAAAGGCTCAAGGTCGAATCACGGTGTACAATGCATACAGCGCACAATCACAGCGATTGGTCGCAGGCACGCGTCTCACAGCAGCTTCAGGTTTGATATATCGTCTCACAAGCTCAATCGTTATCCCTGGATATACAAAATCCGGAACCACTATCATTCCCGGCAGCATTTCAACAACGATGATTGCAGAAAAGGCGGGTGCTGATTACAATATTTCTCGTTCGGACACGATTAGTGACCTCAAGATCGCAGCATACAAAGGGACTCCCAAGTACACTGCATTTTATGCGCGGCTAGCGAATGACATAACAGGAGGATTTGTTGGAACTCGCACGATTGTTTCTCCGACACTGCTCGCTTCTACTACTGCTCAAGTTCAAAATGATCTCATCACTGATCTTCAAAGTCGCTTGATGTCTACGGTGCCAGAAGGATATGTCATGTATCCAGGTGTCTATGCAAAAAGTTTCGGTGCGCCAGTTGTAACTTCGCTCAGCTCAAAGACAGCGAACGTTTCTGTGAATGCGACTCTCTATGGTGTCATGTTCAAGAAAGTTGACCTCGCACGCTTCCTTGGAGGGGCATCGTCGACGGCTTTATTCGGTTCACAGGGCTATACAACACCTGATATCGACGCGATCACATTTACACTGGCAAATCAAAAAGATTTCTCTCCTCTCAAAAAGACCAACCTTGCAGCACGTATAAATGGCTCATTTGAGCTGGTTGGCTCGATTCCAGTAAATACAATAAAGCAGGCTTTTGCTGGCGTTTCCCTCAGTAAAACTCGTGATGTCTTGAAAAAGTATGTTTCCGTTATCGATCTGGCCCAGAGCACAGGCGAGATTAATCCGCCATGGGTCGGTACCGTTCCGAGCGACCAAAATCGCATCACAATCGTCATTAAAACCCCATAAAGCTTGACTCTTTTTTAGAGCTCTGCTAAGCTACCGAGACGTGCTCATTCGCATGAATACTACGAACCAAGCAAAGAAAATTCTCAAAGGCATTGTTGTTGAAGCATTGCCAGATACGCTCTTCCGAGTCCAACTCGAAGATAGCGAAGAGATTATTCTTGCATATCTCGCTGGTAAGATGCGCATGAATCGTATCCGTGTCCTCGTTGGCGACAAAGTCGAGCTCGAACAGGATCAGTATGGAGGCAAGGCACGCATCACGAGACGCTTTTAGAATACTAGTAAATACATACATCACATGCGCGTAAAAGCATCAGTCAAAAAAATATGTGCCAAGTGTAACGTAGTTCGCCGCGGTGGCTACGTATATGTTGCATGTAAGTCGAACCCTCGCCACAAGCAACGTCAGGGATAATCAAATAACTTTTTCAATATAACATTACTATGAGAATCCTCGGTATTACACTCCCAGAAAATAAAAGAATGGAAATCGCTTTGACGGTTGTCTATGGTATTGGACGTCCACGCGCTCTTCATATTTTGAAGACAGTCAAAGTAGACCCAGCTATGAAGCCAAAAGATCTTTCTGTTGATCAAGAGAACGCGATCCGCAAGTTGATCGAAGGATTCAAGATCGAAGGTGATCTCAAGCGCGAAGTCGCAGGCAACATCAAGCGTCTCAAAGACATCAAGACGTATCGCGGCAATCGCCACGCTCGTCATCTACCAGCTCGCGGTCAGCGTACCAAGACTAACTCTCGCACCGTCCGTGGTAACGTGAGAAAGACTATGGGATCTGGTCGCCGTAAGGAAGAGAAGACATAAAGAGAAATAATCGATCAATTTAATTAAACTAAACAAACACATGGGAAAGAATAAAATTGCAACTGAAGACAAGACAACAAAAGCGCCAGCAACAGATGCAGCGCCAAAGGTTGTTTCTGCTAGTTCAAAGAAGCGTGTCGAATCTGGCATTCTCCATGTTCAGTCAACCTATAACAACACAAAGGTCATGTTGACTGACACAAAGGGCAACGCCCTCATGTGGGGTTCTAGTGGTGGTGCTGGCTTCCGTGGTGCAAAGAAGGGTACACCATTTGCAGCAGCAAAAGTCGGTGAGACGCTTGCTCTCAAAGCTCAGGCTATCGGTCTCAAAGAGATCGCAGTTGTCGTCAAGGGCGTCGGATCTGGCCGTGAATCTGCTATCCGCGGTTTTATCAGCAAGGGCGTTCTCATCACCTCTATCAAGGATGAGACTCCAGTGCCATTCAATGGCCCAAAGCCAAAGAAGCCACGCCGCGTTTAATCATTATTTACTTGCGCCTTGCGCACTATTAACTTTTAACTAACTTTATGCAAATTGGTCCACGATACAAAAAAGCTCGCTACCTCGGTGCCCCAGTCTTCCGCAAGACTCAGACACAGAAGTTTGCTTTGCGTTCAGAGGCAAAGACCAAGAACACCAAGCGTCGTGGCAACAAGAGCGAATTCGGCCGCCAGATGCTCGAAAAGCAGAAGGCTCGCTACAGTTATGGTGTTTCAGCTGGCCAGTTCAGCAAGTACGTCAAGCAAGCTCTCCAGACAACTGGTGACAACTCAAAGAACCTCCTCGGCATTCTCGAAGGACGTCTCGACAATGTAGTTTTGCGCGCTGGTTTCGCTCTCAGCCGCTCAGCTGCACGTCAGATGGTTTCTCACGGACACATCACCGTCAATGGAGTAAAGATCACCATTCCTTCATACGAAGTTTCAGTCGGCGATACGATCACGATACGCGAAGGCAGCAAGAATAAGGCCCTTTTTGCAAAATTGGACGAGGAGCTCAAGACAGTCAAGGCTCCTGCATGGCTCACAGTCAACCCTGAGACAAAGGTCATAAAGGTTGAAGGTATACCAGCAGTTGACACGTCAGAGCTTTTGTTTGATGTAAAATCAGTGCTTGAGTTCTTCACACGCTAGACATTAGTAATTTTTAGTGTATAATTAATCGTCTATTTATTTTAATATAAAAAACCATGACATACGACGTCATTCTCCCATCAAAACCAAAGATCGTTCGTGAGGAAGGCATGAACGGTGTCTACGAGATCGACGGACTTTATCCGGGCTACGGTCACACGCTCGGTAACTCACTCCGCCGCATTATTTTGTCGTCTTTGCCAGGTGCTGCTATCACCAAAGTCAAAATCGCTGGCGTTGAACACGAGTTTTCAGCTATCACAGGCGTCAAGGAAGATGTCATCACTCTTTTGCTCAATATCAAGAAGCTCCGCATCCGTCTCACAGGCGATGAAGCTGTTGTTTTGAATCTCAGTGCAAAGGGTGTCAAAGAGGTTTCTGCAAAGGATATCGAAGTTCCTGGACAAGCTGAGATTTTGAATCCAGATCTTCACATCGCATCGCTCACAGACAAGTCATCAGCGCTCGATATCGAGCTCACTGTCGAAAAGGGTCTTGGGTATGTTCCAAAGGAAGTTCTCCAGAAGGACCGCGTTGATATCGGCTCGATCACTCTCGATGCTGCTTTCACTCCTATCCGCAAGGCTAACTACGAAGTAGAAAACATGCGTGTTGGCGATCGTACAGACTTCAACCGTATCCGTTTGTCTATCGAAACAGATGGCACCATCACTCCACGCGAAGCTCTCGAGCAGTCGATCACTCTCATGATCCACCAGCTCAAAGCAATCGTTGGATTCAAAGAAGAAGAGGTTGTCGTAGAGACAGCTGAGGCGAGCGACAAGGGCGAGGCAAAGTCAGACAAGATAGAGATGGACTCTGAGCTTATGAAGACTCGCGTCGATTCTCTCGGTCTCTCGGGCCGTACTACAAAGGCACTTGCCGCAGCGAACATCCGTACTCTCGGAGGCCTTGCTCGCAAGAAGGAGTCAGATATCATGGATATCGATGGTCTTGGTGCAAAGGGCATTCAGGAGATCAAGAAGCTCCTTGCTGGACACGGTATAACTATGAAGCAATAATTTACGATTTAATTTACTACAATGAGACACCATTCAAATGTGAGAAAATTCGGCCGAGAAAAGACACAGCGTCACGCTTTGATGCGTTCTCTTGCACGTAACTTGATTCGCGACGGTCGTATCGTCACTACGCTTGCAAAGGCGAAGGAAACTCGTCCATTTGTCGAGAAGCTCGTCACTCAAGCCAAGTCTGCGACCGTTGCTTCACGTCGCCTCCTCAGTACTCGCATCCAAGGAGCTCCTGAAGTCAAAAAGCTTGTTGATGTCATCGCTCCAAAGTATGCTGAACGCAAGGGTGGCTATATCCGCATCGTTCGCATGCCAGATCGTGATTTGGACAACAGTCCGATGGCTTTGATCGAATTTGTATAATATTTATTAACACCACCATGAAATACACCATTGACGCAGCAGATAAAAAGATTGGACGCATTGCAAGTGAGGCAGCAGCTATCCTCATGGGCAAAAAGAGCACTTCTTTTGCAAAGAATACCGTCTCAGATGCTCAGGTTGAGATCATCAATGCAAAGCGTGCCTACATCACCGCAAAGAAAAAGGCGGGTGGCGTTGGCGATGACTATGTGCGTTACACTGGTTTCCGTGGTGGTATCAAGTCACAGACACTCGGCGAAGTCATCGAGATCGGTGGCATGAAGCGCGTCTTTGAGCTCGCTGTTTACAGCATGCTTCCAAAGAACAAGCTCCGTGCACCACGCTTGAAGAATCTGACTGTTAAAGAATAATACCCATACATACTTTTATGACAACAAAAACTCCTACAGGTAAATATTTTGAAGCAGTCGGTCGTCGCAAGACAGCTATCGCTCGCGTCCGCCTTTTCATCGATTCAAAGAATCACTATACAGTCAATGACAAATCTCTCGAAGAGTATTTTCCAGTAAAGGAATACGCTAATGCGGTTTCTGATGCTATCGCAAAGGGTAAGCCAGCTGAGAAATTCTTCGTTTCTATCAAGCTCGTCGGTGGAGGTATGTCAGCTCAAGCTGAAGCAGCTCGTCACGGCATCGCTCGCGCCCTCCTCGTGTACGATATCACTCTCCGTAGCCCTATCAAAAAGCTCGGTTTCCTCAAGCGAGACCCTCGTGCAAAGGAACGCCGCAAGTTCGGTTTCAAGAAGGCTCGCAAGTCTCCACAGTGGTCAAAGCGCTAATTCAGCTTTTGGACCCTATGGAGTAAACGCTAACTTTTGTATTCGATATTCAAAATCCCCGGTCTGCGCAACGTCCTTTAAGCGCAGACCGGGGATTTTTGTTATACGGCAGTGGTACTTATCCCCATATATGAGTAAGTAATTATACCTGAGCGTTCTATAATTATGACCAGTATATTATTACCTAATTAAAAAACATGTTTTTACATACATTGCACGAAGATCTAGTGGCCAAAAACCCTGTATATTCTTCGTGGCACAAGCAGTCGGTGCATCACGTCGCTCATTGGGGGTTATTTCTCGCCATTTCAGTAGTCATTTTTACGGGTTTGCTCAATGAGATCAATGCTTCGCTTGCTGAAACAAACACGGCATACCTCGCACAAAGCGTCGCAGCTTTGAGAATGAATAGATCGATGACGCCGGTAACAGTAGAACCAAATCAGCAGCAGATACTCTTTATATTCAAGAAGGGCGTCAGTCAAGCAACGCAAGCACAAGTGCTCAAGCGACAAGACATCGCTCTCGTAAAAGGAACCAATGCGCTTGGGGTAATGGTCGGCAAGATATCATCTTCTGATACGCCTGAAGAAGCTGTGCGCAGATTGAGTGATATGGAGAGTGCATATATCAGCGCAGCGATGGTTGATTATATTGGCGTTAAGTCACGATAATATTACACGTATGAAAATCAAAAAAACATATCTCGTTGCCATATCAAGTCTCATCGTCGCCATTGTATTCATTTTGATAAATCAATCGGCTCAAGCTGGCACGAATTCAGGAAATTATACATGGATAAATTCGGCTAATCTGACTTCATCAGGACATGAGCTCGTCATGTACCGTACGACAAATGATTTTGGACAACCAGGCTATATCGAAAAGTCTGCCGATACAGGGAAGACATGGACTCGTGTGACTGGTTTGGGGGCAAAAGTATGGAATAATTTTGCGGGAGCAGTCAGCGCTTCAGCTGATGGGCAGAAAGTTTGGGCGACTACCTGTGCGACGCAATGCACAGATTATGTTTATCACTCGACTGATGGCGGCACTACATGGGCAAGCTCGACTGCTCTCGGAGCAAGTTTGTGGTGGTGGAAGATAGCTTCTTCGGCAAACGGCAATAACCTTATCCTGCAAACGATGGGCGCAACTATGGTATCAAGTGATGCGGGAGTAACGTGGAAAACAACGCTCGACGGTGTCGGCAAAGGAACAGTTGCTATTTCTCCTGATGGTTCGACAATGGTCTCATTAAATAATCCTGATGGCGACGGCAGTATCAATGTATCAACTGACGCCGGTGCGACATGGAATAAAGTTACGTCTATATCTGGCAAAGCTACGTCGGCTGCAGTAGGCAGCAATGGTGTCATGTATGTAGGAATAAATGATACCTATATCTATAAATCTACGAATTATGGTGCAACGTGGACAGCTCTTACTTCTGCAGGTATGAATAATTGGGGAAATTTGGCTATCTCAGATGATGGTATGCATATCCTAGCTTTGGCAAATGTTGCTCTCGTGTATTCCGATGATGGCGGTCTGTCATGGAGCCAAGGCGCTGGTGGCGGCATGTGGCGATTGTGGTATGCAGGCGATGGATCAAAGGCATATTTTAGTGGCGGCTCAGCATATGTGCCTATACCTTCGGTGACGAGTCAGGGAGCATCGAACATCACAGCATCTGGTGCAACTCTCAGCGCATCGGTCGCCAATGATTTTGCATTTCAGTATCCGACATCGGCACGCGGTTTTGAGTATGGTACGACAAATGCATACGGATCAAACGTATCAGTGAGCGGCGCTTTCGCTGCGGGAGCATTCTCGCAGAATATCAGCGGTCTCAGCTGTGGCACGACATATTTCTTCCGTCCATATGCGACGAATGCAAACGGCACTGGATATGGAAAGGGTCAGTATTTCACTACGCCTCTCTGTGCAGGTTCGACCGGAACTCCTCCGCCAGATCCATCGACGGTGATTGCACCAAATGATCAGCGTATTTTTTACACACCCGGCAATGTCTACAACGGCGGAACATATGTGCAAATGACACAGACGGGCAGTGCGGCAAAATTTAGTTTTACCGGTAGCTTCTTGAAAATGGATGTCGATTTGAGCTTGTGGATCGAAGACAGTGTCTCTTTCTCAAAGTTCCCGTATATAGATTGGAAGATAGATAATGGACCTTGGCAGCGTGCACAACTCCGTCCTGATCTCGGCAAAAGCACTCAAGCACTCGTTTTGGCGAGCGGCTTGGCTGATACAGAGCATTCTGTTCAGGCATATTATGAGCAAGGCGGTGTCGAAAATACATGGACACCTCGATCGGCAATCAACATCACTGGTTGGGAAGTGGATGTGGGGAAGACGATATCTGCTCCAACTGCCGCAACCGGTTTACGTTCAAAGCGTATGATTATTTTGGGTGATTCGATCTCACGCGGATACAACGCTGAAGTCGATGCTACCGGCGTCGATCACACAGGTCCAGGCAGCACCTTCGTACAAGATAGTTGGGGCATGCTCTTTGGACAAGCCCTCGATGCGGAGGTGGGCATCAAAGCATACAGTGGAGCTGGATATCGAAAGTACGGTGTAGGTCCTTCGGTGACTGCAACATTTGATCATATTGATTCTATCCACGCCCAGCCACTACCATACGGTCTTGATTATCTAGTCATTGCAGAAGGTACCAATGACTACCAAACTGATGTGACAACGTCAGTCAAAGAATTGTTGAGGCTTGCGCGCGCTCAAGTTGGGCCAAATACATATATATTCTTGATGCCGTCTTTCTTGACTCTCAATGATATCAATGGAAACCCTGAAGTGACTGCTCAAATACAAGCTGGTCTTGCTGCTTACAAGCTCGCATACCCATCTGATAGCCGTGTCTACTTCTTCAATATCGGAGATATATTTGGTGCAGCAAATCCGTACGGACCGATGACGTATACGAATGATGCTATTCATCCAAATAAAGCAGGTCATGCGTTGCTCGCTTCAAAAGTGACTGATATTGCAAAACAGTATGTTTCGATTGTTACACCTCCTCCTGCTACGTATACGCTTACGTATACTGCTGGCCCAAATGGCAGCATCACCGGTTCATCTATTCAGACTATCAATTCAGGTTCGAATGGAAGCGCGGTTACCGCAGTAGCAAATAGCGGGTACCATTTCGTCAATTGGTCTGATGGATCAACTGCAAATCCTAGAACAGATACCAATGTTTCAGGAGATGTCACAGTAACAGCTCAATTTGATCAAGATGCGGTCGTGGCAGATACTACAGCGCCAACCGCGCCAGCAAATCTAGTGGCGACTGCTCCGAACTCAAGTTCAGTCAGTCTGACGTGGTCTGCTTCGACCGACAATACGGGCGTAACTGGTTATGCCATCATCCGCAACGGACAAACGATAGCTACATCGCCATCGACATCGTATACCGACAATTCAGTCGTCCCAGGCACCTATAGCTATGTGGTTGTTGCTTCAGATGCAGCGGGCAACGTGTCAGCACAGAGCAATAGTGCTTCTGTCACTGTGCCTCAGCCAGTAGTTACGGGTCCGACACCGGTCGCTATCACATCATTCTCAGTTACACAAAAGACAGGTACGAGTGCAACGATCAAATGGGTGACCAACGTACCGTCTACGGGTGTGATTTCATACGGTCTTAACAATAAGTCTCTAACAGCATCAGTCAGCGACACGAGTCTGTCGACTACACACATAACTGTCATTAACGGATTGACCAAGAGTACGAAGTACTACTACAAGATAGTAGCAACTGATGCTGTCAGTGGAACGCAATCAACATCTGTGATTTCTACATTCAGGACGCAGCCGAAGTAGTATAGGGAACAATATTGCTATAAGTCAGATTCAGTTGTATATTGGTGTAAACTGTTTTTTCAACATAAACTAATATATATATGAAAGAAGTGATTCTCAACCTCTGTGCGTGGCCATTTGTCCGGGCACGCGCCATCCTCGTTCAACTCAAACGCGATAAAGCAAAAAAACGTGCTCTGCGTCTCATTGCAGAGCTCGACAATAAATACGGTCGCAGTGGCATCGATGTTCAGCGGATATACCTCAAGATTGAACATGTCCGTGAACATTACAGTATTCCATATGCGGAACTCGGGCTTGTTGATTGGGCTGATTTGCGCAATCGTGTGACTATTGCTGAATCACGCTGGGATACTCAGTTTCAATCAAAACCAGAGGCTTCTGCTTCAAAAGCTAAGATCGAGCCCAAGGCTTTGCCCACAGTTCGTATTTGCTAATGGTTCTTCATATACAATAGCGCCACTGTCTCAAAGCAGTGGCGTTTTTTATTGTATTTGTTTGTTATATACGTTACATTTATGCAGGAATAATTTCTGCAGCAAACAATTCAACCAAAGGTGTTCTATGAAAGAAATTTTTGAGATGATTCGGGCCAGCCCCGAATTGAAAATTGATCTTGGAATTGGGGTCTTTATTACCCTCGTGTATTTTGTCTTCGAAACATTTGCCGTTTTATCTGATCGTAAAAAAGCGCGTAAGATACGACTGGATTACTATTGGGGCAAGCTCACAGATGAGGTTACGAATGAAAATATCATTGAGCTTTTCGAAGCCATCAAATACATTGTGTGCAAGGACAAACTGTCCCTCATGACATATACGTCACTCGAATACCCGAATGGGTGTCCAGGTCTCGATGAGCTTCGGATGATCGCGCTTGGTGCTCTGGAGCGACAGATTGAGCGCGTATCGCGTGCACCAGTCATTATGCAAAATGATGGCACGGTGAATGGCGAAGATGGCAAGGAAATACCCAGAGTCCTCCATAAGCACCAGTTCCAAGGCCTGAAAGACCAACGAACGATTTTGCGTGCTATGGTATTGTGATCTCGAAACATACAAACACTGTTTACTGCAGTGTTTTTTATTGTCGGTCGGTTTCTTGTGGAATGATTTTCCTTGGTGTAGGCTTACTGCAGATAAACAAAATAGAAAGGCCACATTATGTTGAAAAAAATATGGTTTATGATTATATACGGGATTCCGTCTATTTATTACCGCAGCCATCCAGACAAATGGCGTTCCCGTCGGCGCGCAAAAGCCGAAGTATACGGATATCTTCGCCGTTTGCGGGATGGTCATACTGACCCACTCGGTCTTGTTCTTGAAATAACTCAGCGCATGAAAAAGTTTAATCTGGCGCCGATTGAGTTTGGTTTAAAATCAAAGCGCGATCTTGGACATCTCGCACTCCGCTCGCTGGAGGCATGTGCTGAGAAAAAAATACTGGAGAAGAAGCTTGATCAAAAAACTGCCAATAATGAATGGTGTGCATTGTATGATGCTTTAAAAAAATATGACTTGCTCCACTTTGGCGGCAAAATGAATTGATTCTACTTATACACCGACCCTCATAATTGCGGGTCGGTTTTTTATTTCAAAATATTGCAAAAACGGCACTCGGTACGTATACTTGTCACATGCATACAGATGAAAATGAAATCAAAAAAGACGAACAAGAGCAGGTAGACGATGTTGTCATAGAGTCTGATGATACGCTTGATGATAGCGTCATTGCCGAAGAAAACATGGCTGAAACTATCAAAAAGCTCCGTGCCAAGCTCAAGAAATCTCAAGCTGATGCCCAGGAATATCTCACCGGCTGGCAGCGTGCAAAGGCTGACTTTGTGAATGCCCGCAAGCGTGACGAAGAAGAGCGTAAAGAGTTCATCAAGTTTTCAAATGAGCGTTTGATCGAAAGTCTGATACCTGTCCTCGAAAGCTTCGATCTGGCTATGGCAAACAAAGAAACATGGGAAAAAGTAGACAAGAACTGGCGCATGGGTGTTGAGTACATTTACTCACAGCTCAAGAAGACGTTGAATGAGAGTGGTCTTGAAGAGATCAACCCGCTTGGTCTGAAGTTCGACCCTGCGCGTGATGAAGCGGCCGAGTATGTACCTGTCGCTGAGGAGAGTCAAGATCACGTCATCACACAGGTTATTCAAAAAGGGTATTCATTGAATAAAAAGCAGATGCGTCCGCCAAAGGTGAAGGTTGGGGAGTTTAAGAAATAAAAAAACCGCTCCGTATGGGGCGGTTCTGGTTTAGAGTTGCGTAAGCGTTCCGTTGCGGGCAGCAGCTGCCATCTGCGCTTGGAGGAGCTTGTATGCAGGCGATCCAGGCGTTTTCTTCTCAGTGCGCTTTTTTCGCTCAGTGCCAGGAACGATGGTGATGACGGCAACGGCTGTGCCTGATTGAAAGAATTTACGAAGCTCGACTTTACGTTTTTTGATGAACCCATATTCGATGATCTCGCCGATGATCGATTTTGCGATGATCGTATTGTGTCTCTCAAAATCTTCGGTCGGCACGAAGTCGATAGGGCATATTCTCAGCTCGAATTCGTCCTCTGCGACGCCGAGCGCTTTGCATTGAATGACTTGTCGCCTGACATCAGACTCGTTGAGCATGTTCCTCGCATATAGAAGCCTGAAATAAGTGATATCTCTCATACGTTTGAAATGTTCGATTTTGTCAGTCTTTAATCTACGTTGTTTTTTAGTGTTTGTCAAAAATAATATCTTGACTGGGCGCGTCCCATTGTTATAATAGAAACCCAATAGTCTGCAAGAATCCCATGCTAAAACCATCAATTCCCTCAAAATTCATAGAGAGAATCATGACCTCACAGACCGGTGAGCAGTACCGTGTCATATTCCTCGTTACATTGATCAATGGGGAAGTGAAAGCAAAGGTTATTTCGGCACAGGTTATCTCTGCTCCAACACCAAAGCTCGCGCCAGCATATTCAGATAAAGGATCAGTCAGTAGGGCGGGCATATTCCTCCTCGAGTGCTCATCAGCAAAAGTTGCCGCTGATACGACATACGTTTTTGATTTTACTCCGGAAGTTTCTCCATTTACTTCGCTTCTTTTCTTTAC
>DATJGJ010000003.1:0-37201 GCA_035495115.1 Minisyncoccota bacterium
GGATCATTATCAGAAAAGATCGTGACGAAATTGTTCGACATCTTTCTGATACCTGCAAAATCAATCGGCCTCTCTATCCAAGGACGAGCGATGTCCTGCTCCTCTTGAGTCTCAAGCCCCGCGATTTGGAGCGCTGGCGCAATCAAGAGAGCTCCACCGAGCGATGATGCTTTATTAGCCTCCAGATAGCGCAAGATAGCCTGGCAACCAAGGCTATGGCCTACAAAATATGTATCCTGATCGACATAGTACACATTGTCTTCCAAATGTTTCGTCCATGCATCGATAGTCGGCACAGTTGGATTTGGCATATCGAGAACGGTCGTATCAAAACCAAGCTCGCTGCCGATCTTTCCTACCCATCCGATTACCGGCTCTTTTGCTGCTCCCCACCCGTGAACTACGATTAATCTTTTCATGTATTTTATTTTTATTAGTGCGGGATGGGAGAATCGAACTCCCAACCACAGTTTGGAAAACTGTTGTTATACCACTTAACTAATCCCGCAGTTGCTCTATCCTAGCAGATTATCTCTTATCTCATCAACCTCCTTCTTCATCTCCCTGATCGTCGTACGCAACTCGCCAATCTTTTCCTCCTCTTCTTTTACTTCTTTTTGAGTTTTATCAGCAATTTTTTTCTCACCTTTGATACCACTCATCAGTATTGTATCTCCGATAAAGTACGAAACAAAAAGACCGGTCACAAGTAATACGATAACAACCAGAACCAAATTTACAATAGGAGAAAATACGAAACCGACCAAGCCACCTTGTTCCTGTAAAATATCTGCCGTATGCCAGACCCCTCTCCAAAACAATACGATCGCTATACCACCTATGATCGTATACGCCACTGGATAGTGACTCAAGTGACCACGAACTTTATCTTCGAGCTTATCAAAGAAAACTACTATTCTTTTAATGAAACCTGGTTTGTCTTGGTTCATGATTTAGTGTCGGAGCGCCGGGATTCGAACCCGGAGTCATCTCTTCCCAAAAGAGACATGTTAGCCGTTACACCACGCTCCGTTAACGTAATTCTACCTACTAACGTCCAAATATCCTAGCATATATCTTTATAAAATAACATTCTTTATCCATTGTACTCGTGCCCGCCTTGTTTTTTCATTCATAAATACACAAAGTACATGGAAATCAAAAGTCGCATCTAGCCCTGAACTCTTCTCAGTCAAATAACTTTGAATTATCTTACGCAACTGCTTTGTTTTGAATAAAGTTACATTTTCTTCAGGCCTAAAAGACTTTGAGACAAAACTTCTCGAAACGCTTTTTACTTCAAAAAAATGCAATTCATTTTCTTTCTTGGCAACAATGTCTAACTCCCCCCATTTTTTATAATAATTTCTAT
Organism: Minisyncoccota bacterium; assembly: GCA_035495115.1. Classification (GTDB taxonomy): domain Bacteria; phylum Patescibacteriota; class Minisyncoccia; order Phycocordibacterales; family PALSA-1337; genus C7867-002. The sequence continues at coordinate 1,373 of DATJGJ010000003.1, forward strand.
CGGTAATGATAAAGCCATTCTTTCGCAAAAATTGACACGCTATTTCTTCACCCATATTCCCTTTTTCCTTTTTATTGATCACGAAGCATAAAATGTAAAAACTGATAATTTATCACACATTTCAAATGACTTTTAAATAAGTGGCATTTATAAACGGCTCAGTATAGCTATTAAAAATCAAAGACGTGGATAAATACCATAAATTAACGATTTTGAGCCATTTTATATGTCTTTTATGAACATATTCCCCATAGTTATCCACAGTTTTCATGTGAAACTCTATATTTTAAGCCATTAAATAAAAGGACTATAGGTAACAGACACGGGGCTAGAGAATCTCCCTCGCCTCTCTCAAAATTGAATCGGTCATTACATGACCAGTACAGGCTTCGTATGGTACTCGCTTCGCTCCGTTCCATATACTCAGCCTTTTCGATTCTCCCAAACGAGTCACAGGTGCGACTCGTTTCCCCCTAAACTTTTGTAATAACCTGATATTCGTAGTGCGGGTAGGGAGAATCGAACTCCCAACTCGTCCTTGGCAAGGACGCGTCCTACCATTAAACTATACCCGCAGAAAATCGAACAAAACAAGTATACATGATTCATTATTAAAATCAAAACTTCTATGCTACTATCACGTTATTACCAACTGCACCCGTGGTGAAATGGATATCACTACAGTCTTCGGAACTGTCTTTGGGGGTTCGAGTCCCTCCGGGTGCACCAATTTTGGACATCAAAATTGGGATCGAAAGATTTCTTTTAGCGAAGCTTAAAGAAATTTTCGACCAGAATTTTGGTGTATAATTTATCAAAATCATGAAAAATAGCCCTATTCCTGCGGAAATAGTTAACATCGTCGAAACGATCGAAAAAGCTGGCTTTCAAGCCTATCTTGTCGGTGGTTGCGTGCGTGATATCTTCCTTGGTAGAGCCCCAAAAGACTGGGATATCACCACAAATGCCATTCCAGAGCAGATACAAGCCGTCTTCCCTAAAACTGTATACGAGAATATATATGGTACCGTAGCTGTTATAAACGAATCAACCGAAGATGCCACTCTTCGTAATGTAGAAGTTACCCCGTATCGCCTCGAATCAGACTATACCGATCGCCGTCACCCTGATCATGTAAAATTCAGCGACAAACTCGAGGATGACTTACAGAGACGCGACTTCACAATCAACGCTATCGCCCTTTCCCTTTCCGGAGGTGCAATAAAAGACATGATTGATATGTTTGGTGGTCTGTCTGATATAAAGGACAAAATCATAAGGACAGTCGGCAATCCACGCGATAGATTCAATGAGGACGCCTTGCGTATGATGCGCGCCGTCCGTTTGTCTGTAGAACTCGGTTTCACCATTGAGCCTGAAACTTTTAAGGCTATACAGAGCCTCAATAAGAACCTTAAGGACATATCGACCGAGCGCATCCGTGACGAATTCGCCAAGCTCATCATGTCTCCAGAACCAAAGAAAGGTATCGAGATCCTGAATGAAACAAAGCTACTGGACCATATCGTACCAGAACTACAGGTTGCAATCGGTGTTGGCCAGAACCAAGCCCATGCTTTCGACGTCTGGGAACACCTTTTACGTAGCCTTCAGCATGCCGCTGATAAGGGTTGGGACCTTGATATTCGCCTTTCAGCTCTATTCCACGACATTTCTAAGCCTAAAACAAAGGGTCTTTCACGTGAAACAGGCGTGATTACCTTCTATGGCCATGAAGTAATTGGTTCACGTGAAACACGTAAGATACTCACTCGTTTAAAGTTTCCCGTGAAAACAATTGAAAAAGTGACTAAACTCATACGCTGGCATATGTTTTTCTCTGATACTGAGCAAATCACTCTATCTGCCGTTAGGCGCATGATTGTGAATGTGGGACGTGAAAACATCTGGGAACTCATGAATCTACGCATCTGTGACCGTATAGGCACCGGCAGACCTAAAGAAGACCCTTATCGCCTTCGTAAGTACCACGCCATGATCGAAGAAGCTCTTCGTGACCCTATTTCGCTTGCCATGCTCAAGATCGACGGAAAGAGGGTTATGGAGGCGTGCGACATCGCACCAAGTGCGAAAATTGGCTACATTCTCCATGCCCTGTTCAACGAGGTCATCGAAGATCCGAAGTTGAATACGCCAGAATATCTGGAAAAGAAAGCAGTAGAGCTTTCACAGCTTTCTGACGAAAAATTAAAAGAAATCGGCGAAATAGGTAAAGAAAAGAAAGAGGAGGAAGATAAAAAAGACATAGAAGAAATAAGGAGAAAACACCACGTGTCCTAAAATAGTGGAGTTATCCCCAGTATGTCCTTTACACTTGTCCTTTATGCGAATATAATTATCCCAGATTAAATTTTGTCATCCGAGGTCTTGAGTTCGCAATACAGATCATGATTCGAAACTATCGTGGACTGTACTGCGAACTCAAATGGACAAAAAGCTGTTCTTTCAAATCATAGTGGCTGGGTAGGCTACAAAACTCTTTGAAGAATGCTACATCAATTGCGTATCCTTCTGTTGCTTAGGGAGAATGACGGTGCATTTTGTTTCAACAAAAAACATTAGCTTCCATTTATTGGAAAGCACCTAACCTTTCAAGCAGATGCACACCGTTACCTATTAAGATGCTCTCATGGGCATTAGGAACAGTTCGGACAACGTCTCATGTTTTAGAGGATCTCTGAAACAATTCAGGTCTGTGGACCCGAAACATTAGCAATCTTCAATTTTAAAAGCGCACATCGCTTCTTCTCTTTTCTCGAGGCGCACTGTGCGCTTTACTATTGGTGAATAGTGCAGTGAGAGGTTACAGTCGAACGATTTTGGGAAGGGTACGTTGCATAGTATTTCTGACTAGGTACTCACAATACCACACATTAAAACACCCTCATTTTGAGGGCATTTTTATTAAAATATTACTTTTTGTCTTTTATTATATGGATATAATTATCCAATGACTATATCTATAGGGCAATGGTCTGAACCGGTTATTTGATCAAGAATCCGAGCTTTTGTCACGAGTCTTGTGGCCCCTGGGGTGGCAAAAAAGTAGTCTATACGCCAACCTACATTGCGCTCTCTGGCAAATGTTTTCATATCCCAATAGGTATACTTTTCACGCGCATTTGGGTTCAAATATCGGAACACATCTATGAAACCCTCGTCAATAACTTGATCAATCCATGCACGCTCGACAGGGAGGAAGCCGGTGTTCTTTTCATTCTCTTTTGGACGGGCCAGATCGATCTCGGTATGGGCAGTATTCACATCGCCGCAGAAGATAACTTCATAGCCGCGTTTCTTGGCTGCCTTTACATACTTCAAGAATTCATCATAAAATCTGAGTTTGTAGGCCAGACGCTCAGGACCACCGCCACCATTGGGGAAGTAGATGTTAATAAAGACGAATTTACCGAGTTTCTTATGTGAAACAGTATGCTCAGACTTGTTTTTGGCTGCAGCATCAGCATCAACACTGTCTTTGAAAGCATCAGCTGGGAAATAGAGGGCCAAAAATCGTCCTTCTTGGTCCAATTCATGATTTCCGAGACCATAATCAACTTTTTCCGGCTTTACCTTGGTCCATACAGCCACGCCACTGTAGCCTTGGCGTCCTTTTGAATGATCAAAATAGGCATGATAGCCAGCTGGGGCAGTGACACCCGCTTCAAGCTGATCGGGGCGAGACTTGGTCTCTTGGACACAAAAAATGTCCGCTGATTCGTTCATAAGCCAGTCAAAACCGCCTTTTTTAATATTTGCCCGAAGCCCGTTCACGTTCCATGAGATGATGCGCATGGAGGTAAGTATAAAGGGAAGTAAGGAATAAGGGAAATTATTTCTTATTATGAAACTGCTTATGCACTCTTTTGAGCTCACTGTCAGTCACGTGAGTATATATCTGCGTCGTTGAAATATTTGAATGACCAAGTAACATCTGGACGGAACGAAGATCAGCACCATTACCAAGGAGATCAGTAGCGAACATGTGGCGAATGACGTGAGGCGTCACTTTCTTTGATATACCTGCCTTGATGGCATAATGTTTAATGATTCTCTCTACCTGTCGCGTTGAAAGGCCAAGATCTTCATCTTTCATCTTTCTTTCTTCACCAGAAATCTTTACGAAAAGCGCACCATCTATATCTGGACGCTTGCTCAAATATGCCTTGATTGAGCGTTTTGCTTCATCTGACATGAATACCACACGAATCTTTTCACCTTTACCGCGCACCGAAAGCTCATCGCTCGACAGATCGATATCTCGAGAGAGGGAACAGAGCTCAGATACGCGCAAGCCGGTAGAGAAGAGGGTTTCGAGGATGGCTTTGTCGCGCATAGATTTTAAATCAGCACCATCAGTTGATTTGAGCAGGCGAGAGAGCTCTTCTTTGGTGATAAGGTCGAGATGACGGTCACCAACTTTGGCGAGCTCAATGTATTCTGGTGAAACAGCCTTTACTCCACGCTTTGCAAGATACTTGAGGAAAGCACGCAGGGAAATGAGATAGTAGTTTTGTGTTTTCTTTTTGAGCGTAGCGGTTGATCTACTATTTTCACTCGCTGGCTGGCGATTGAGCCACAGACGGAACTCACGAATAGTGTTCTCAGTGATGTCAGCAGGGGATTTGGCCTTGGAATAGTTGAGGAAGCGGGTGAGGTAACGATCGTAATTCTCGACGGTTTTGACCGAGCGACCTCGTTCTATCTCTATGTATTCGAGGAATTGCTGTTTAAGGTCTCTGAGATTGTGCGACATGGTTATATTGTACTTTATATCTGAATAATAGGCGAAGCTTGCACCTCGCCACGGTTCATGCTATGATGTTTCAACTATGTTAAGCACACGTCAAAAGACCAAAATCATCAAAGAAACAGCAATTCACGACAAGGACACAGGTTCTCCTGAAGTTCAGGTCGCTATTTTGACCAAGCGCATTGATGAGCTTACTTCACACCTCCGTAAGCACAAGAAGGACAACCACTCACGCCGTGGCCTCCTCGGTATGGTCGCTGATCGCCAGTCTCATCTCGTCTATTTGAAGAAGAGCAACCCAAAGCGTTACGCTACTATCATCAAAAAGCTCGATCTCAAGAAATAGTCTCGCGAGAAATTGGCTCTAAGCCAATTTTCGTTTATACTTAACACAGTAAGGTCATTTACAAATCAATAACCTTTTTAATACAAATAGGGCAGTGTAACTTTTAATTTTTTTACTTTTGCCTTTTAACTTAACTCTATGTCTATAATCAAACACAAAGAACAACGTGTCGGTATCTATATCGATGCACAAAATCTCTACCATAGCGGTAGAAATCTCTATCATTCAAAGGTCAACTTCGGAGCCATCGTCAAAGATGCTCTCGACGGCCGCAAACTCGTCCGCGCAGTCGCGTATGTTATATCAACTGAATCTGGCGAAGAAAGCGGATTCTTCGATGCTCTCACCAAAGTGGGCATCGAAACCAAGGTCAAAGATCTTCAGATTTTCAGCTCTGGCGCAAAGAAAGCTGACTGGGACGTCGGTCTCGCTATCGACGCGGTCAAACTCGCTCCAAAACTCGACTCTATCATCCTTCTCACTGGTGACGGTGACTTCTGTCCGCTCGTTGAATACCTCCAGATGAACCAAGGATGCCAAGTTGAAGTCGTCTCATTCGGTAAATCAACATCTTCAAAACTGATCGAAGTAGCAGACCATTTTATGGACCTCGACGAGGAACCAGCGAAATATTTGCTCAGATCAGGAGGGAACAGGAGATAAAAAAAGAAAACCAGTGAATAGTAATTCACTGGTTTTTTTGTTACATTACACAAATGATTTCAAAACAATACTCTATCGAGATCGGGGGCAAGACATTATCAGCAGAATTCAATGACCTGGCAGAACGAGCAGACGGTTCCGTCATCGTCCGCTACGGAAATACTGCAGTTCTCGCAACAGCAGTCATGGGCGACCTCAAAGACGGCGACTTTTTTCCGCTCACCGTTGATTTTGAAGAGCGTTTCTATGCCACTGGTCGCATCCTCGGCTCACGTTTCGTGCGTCGCGAAGGAAAACCTTCAACAGAAGCCATTCTCTCTGGCCGTATCGTCGACCGCACCATCCGTCCATTATTCAATCAAAAAATACGCAATGAGGTACAGGTCATCATCACAACACTCGCAATAGATCAGGACGATCCGGATGTACTCTCAGTTATTGCCGCTTCTCTAGCTCTCGGCGTATCTCGAATCCCATGGAACGGACCGGCTTCAGCCGTCCGTATCGCCAAAGACCATAACTGGTTCATCAACCCAGACTTTGCTGCACGCGATGAAGCAAAGATAGATCTCGAACTCGTGGCCTGTGGCAAAGACGGCATGATCAACATGATAGAAGTGGCAAGTCGCGAAGTCAGCGAAGACCTCGTCAATGAAGCCCTTGGTCGCGCAAGCGCTGAAATAGAAAAGATTCAAGCATGGCAAAGACAAATCATCGCGGAAATCGGCAAACCGAAAGAAAAACTTACACTTCCTGAACCAACTCCTGGTACACAAGAACTTTTTGATGCAGAAATAAAGCCAAAACTTGCTGAATACATCATGAGTGGAACCCCTGGTCATAATCGTATCAATGAGATCAACGGCATCTGGTCAGCTTGTTTCACAGAGAAAATGCCTGAGGGAAATAAAGCTATGGCCCAGGAAGTATTTGAAGAAGCAGTCAATGAGCTGCTACACAATGAGGCTATCGACAACGGAAAGCGCGCGGACGGACGCACTATGGACCAAGTTCGCCCCCTCTTTGCACAAGCAGGAGGCATTTCACCGATGTTGCACGGTTCCGGTATATTTTATCGTGGCGGCACACATATCCTTTCAGCCCTTACTCTCGGTAGTCCAGGCGATGCGCTCGTTATAGATGGTATGTCAGCTGAAGCAAACAAACGTTTCATGCACCATTACAACTTTCCACCTTTCTCAACTGGTGAAACAGGTCGTGTAGGAAACGCGAATCGCCGCATGATCGGTCACGGAGCCCTCGCAGAAAAAGCTTTGCTCCCCGTTATTCCAACAAAAACCGCTTTTCCTTATACAATTCGTATTGTTTCAGAAGCGATGGCTTCAAATGGTTCAACTTCAATGGGATCGGTATGTGGATCAACCCTTGCCCTCATGGATGCCGGTGTACCAATCAAAGCTCCAGTTGCAGGTATTGCCAGTGGCCTCATGATGAGAGTGAAAGGTACAAGGGAGAAGGTGCGAGAGGGAAAAAGCTCTTCACCTTTTACCTTGCAACTTGAACCTTCTGACTACGAATACAAAGTTTTGACTGACATTCAAGGACCAGAAGACCATCACGGTGACATGGATTTTAAAGTCGCTGGCACTCGCACTGGCATCACCGCAGTGCAAATGGACGTGAAAGTAGGCGGTATTCCTTTGAAAATACTGGCTGAAGCTTTTGAAAAAGCGAAGATTGCGCGTTTCACAATCCTCGATGTCATCGAAAAGGCTATCGCTGCGCCTCGAGCAAAGATAAATCCAAATGCACCTGAAATCATCGTCATGAAGATAAAACCTGACCAGATCGGTCTTGTTATAGGATCTGGCGGAAAAACGATCAATGAAATCAAAGATTCTACCCAAGTGGAAGATATCACCATTGAAGATGACGGTTCTATATTTATCACCGGAAAAAATGAAACCGCTCAAAAGGCAAAAGATATTATCTACAGCATGACTCGCGAATATAAGCCCGGCGAACGTTTTGATGGGGAAGTGACTCGACTTATGGATTTTGGTGCCTTTGTAAAGATTGGACCAAACTCAGAAGGACTCGTCCATGTTTCCGAAATCGCCCCATTCCGTGTCGAGCGTGTCGAAACATATATAAAAGAAGGCGATAAAGTACCGGTTATTGTGAAGGAAGTTGATGAAAAGGGCAGAATCAACCTTTCAATCAAACAAGCAGATCCAAACAAGTTTACCAAGAGAGAGGAGATGCCAAGGCCACCAAAGCCAGAGTTTAAGAAAAGATACTAAAAATAACTTGTGCTACAATTAGTCGCATGAATGAAGAAAATCAAAATCCGTCTTTAACACCGCAAGATTTTCCTACGCCCGCTTCGCCAGAAACTCCACAACGACCACATATCACCGAAACGCCCCAAAAGGCCCTGCGAACATACGAAAGTGATGTGGCCGATGTTCTCGCTCACAAGAAAATATCAACAGCAACTATCGCCCTGGCTGAGCAAAAGAAAAGCACGGGACAAAATTATCTTGGCGAGTCGGCAGAGTCCGTAGAAAATAAAGCAAATAAGTCACAAATACTTGAGAAGCTTCTTTTTGCACTCGCAGGTATCGTTCTTATTGGAGGAGGAATTGGTGGTGCGTATTATTTTTATAGCTTAAGCCCGCTTGCGGGTAGCCAGGCACCGGCACCACAAATAACTGCACCTGCATCGATTGTTCCTGCTGATACCCACGCGACATTAGCCGTTGATGGCATGAATCCAGTCAGTATCATAAGCGCAGTACGAAAAGAAATTGCAAAGCAGCAAGAAAATGACACGGTCAAAGAGATAATACTCGTTCAAAGTAAAAATGGTCAGCGATTTCGTGTAAGTGGACCAGATATTGCATCAATGATGGATATAAGTGCACCCGACATTTTGCTGCGCGCACTTTCAAACAACTGGATGCTCGGTGTATATGCAGACAAAAATGGTGCCAAAGATATATTTGTAGTAGCTTCTATTGATTATTTCCAAAACGCATTTGCAGGAATGCTTCAGTGGGAAAATGTCATGGCGGATGATTTAAAGCAATATTTCTATTCATCAGCACCTGCAGACATTTCAACGGTCAATGATTCAACTCAGAATACAGCCCTTGCAAGCACATCTGAAGTAAATGGGGCCAGTTCTACACCGACAGACAGTTACCGAGGCGACTCACGCTATACGGTCATCCGCGGCACTTTCACTGATCGCATCATTAGAAACAAAGATGTCCGCGAATTCGTCACAGCAAATGGTACCCTTTTCCTCTATTCATTTATAGATAACAACAAACTAGTCATAACTGGCTCAGAATCGACCCTTAGTGCTATTTTGGAACGCCTTGAACAAAAGGCTTTTGTACGGTAATATTGAGCCATCATGAATAAAAGAGATACCGAAAAATTTAAGAAGCTTCTACAAACTGAATTCGCTCAGCTCGAAGAAGAGCTGAACGGTATTGGTCAAAAAAGCTCCAGCGCTCCAGGTGGTTGGGAAGTGACGACAGGCGACATGAAAGTAGACACAGCCGATGATAATGAGATGGCAGACAAGTTTGAAGAGCTCGAAGATAATGCAGGCATAGCCAACAAGCTTGAAGGTCAGCTCAATGAAGTAAAGGCTGCGCTCGAGCGCATCGAGAAGGGTACCTATGGTATATGCGAGACCTGTGGAAAACCGATCGAAATCGAACGCCTTGAAGCAAACCCAAGTGCCCGTGTTTCGATCAAGCACGCACACTAAGCACATAATCAATTTATTTAAATAAAAAACACCCGACACTACCAATCGTTGGGTGTTTTTTATTGGATCAAATATTTATTATTTTTTGATAACTTTTTAAGCGTTTTTTGATACGCTTCAAGTACAATCGTGTGCATGAGTATTGCAAAAACACTAAGCGCCCATATTTTCGGCTTGATGATGGAAACTATTATCGTAGAGGTTGATATATCAAATGGACTACACTCTTTTTCGATCGTGGGTCTAGGAGACAGATCTGTTGATGAAGCAAAAGACCGTATATCTGCCGCAATAAAAAATACAGGGTACATATCCCCAAAGCAGAAAAATCAAAAAGTAGTTATATCGCTTGCTCCGGCAGATATTCGAAAGGAGGGACCTTCATTCGATCTGGCTATGGCTCTAGCGTACTTATCTGCTTCAGGCGATATAGAGTTTGAATTTGAGCACACACTATTCCTTGGTGAATTATCTCTTGAGGGACGTCTGCGAAAGGTTTCAGGTGTCCTGCCTATCCTTATTCAATCTCCAAAGCATGGATTTACAACTGCTTTTATACCCAAGGAAAACGCTAGTGAGGCCTCATTAGCACAAGATATCATCATATACGCTGTTTCTTCTTTGCAGGAAGTGATAGACCATATCACTCGTACAAAAAAATTGCACCCACTTGAACGAAAAAATATAACGTGCGAGCAGCCACTGACATTTGAAAACGATATTGCTCTGGTGCGCGGCAATGAAACTGCCAAGCGTGCGCTAGAAATCGCCGTGGCCGGTTGTCACAACATCATACTTCATGGACCGCCTGGCACAGGAAAGACTATGCTGGCACAAAGCGCAGTTTCGATCATGCCTATGCTCACACATGAGCAAGCTATCGAAGTCACAGGTATCCATTCGATTGCGCGAACGTTGGACAAACCACTGATCACGCAACCACCATTTCGCGCACCACACCATACTGCTTCGCTCATATCTATATTTGGAGGAGGAAATTCGCCACATCCAGGAGAAATAACTCTTGCGCATCGCGGTATCTTGTTCCTGGACGAGCTACCAGAATTCGAGCACCGTGTCATAGAAGGATTACGCCAACCACTCGAAGACGGGGAAGTTACGATTTCAAGATCGCGAGCATCAGTGACATTTCCTGCTCAGTGCATGATCATAGCAACAATGAATCCTTGCAAATGCGGCAAAGGTAAAGATAATGGCTGCACATGCTCGCCCAAGAGTATAGAGATGTATAAGCGTAAGATATCAAATGCCATATTTGATCGAATCGATATGTGGATTCAAGTCAGTAAAGTTGATTACGATAAGCTGTCTTTTGGTATTTCTGACACTGCAAATGCCGATGAGATGAGGAAAAGGATTGTCTTAGCGCGTAAAATCCAGTCTGATCGCTTCAAAAGAGATGGCGGTGAAATAAAACGTTATTACAACAGTGAAATGAGTGCGCGCGACATAGAAAAAAGCGCTTTGATTGAGTCAGGGGCCCGAAAGATATTGGCATTGTCATCTGAGAAGCTCAAGCTTTCAGGTCGAGCTTTTCATCGAATCATCAAAGTGGCGCGCACGATTGCCGATCTTGAACAATCAACGCATATCGAGAAAAAACACATTCTCGAAGCTTTACAATATCGTCAAAAGACAAGCTTATGAACGTTATATAGTTGGATCACCAAAAAGATTTTTTGCACCACGAATCTCGAAGTGGACGTGCGGACCAGTGGTATGTCCCGTCATGCCGATGTACCCAATGAGCTGTCCTTGGCGTACTTGCTGCCCAGCTGAGACAACCAACTTTGTTTGGAGATGGGCATAAAGTGTTTGCGTACCATTATTGTGCGATACAACGACAAAGTTTCCGTAACCGCCATTCCAACCGCCATTGATACGGCTGATGATAACAGTGCCGCCTGCCGCTGCTGTTATCGGCGTACCGACAGGCGCAGCAAGATCAACGCCATTATGTCCATGTAATTTTTGACTTATATGACCACCCTGGATCGGACGCAAGAAATAACAACCTGAAGCAGGAGAACTGCAACTTGAATAGGTAGGCAGATTCTTTACATTATCCAAAAGTGGTTCAGCGCCTACCGATTGTGAACCTGATCGCGGAGCAGTCCGAACTGTATCAGAAACTGATATTTCAGCAGATGGAATAATGATATTTTGCCCAACAGTGAGAGAAGATGATACGGTCAAATCATTATAATCAAGTATATCTGAAAGGGTATCGGCAGGATGGTCGCCGCCATATTTATTTGCAATGACTTTTAGAGTATCGCCCTTCTTTATCGTATACGTAATACCTGTTATAGGAAGAATAACCAGAGTTTGTCCTGCCTTAAGCACGCTCTTGCTCGTAAGATTATTTGCCCAGAGAATCGTATTGACAGAAACATGGAACATCTGCGCGACTTCTGAAATCGTATCGCCTGAATTCACTATATATGTGCTGATCTGGGTATTAACCGCATCGCAATTGCTCATCATATTAGGATCGAGGATATTTCCATTCACCGGCGCAACATCTCCGCATAGATTCGGATTTGGGTTTGGATTTGAAACAGCCTGCAGTATAGACATGTTCTGCGAATTTGTTGTCGATGAATCCAATAAATCTTGAGTATCTGCAGAGACTGGTCCTGCACCTATAATCTGCGCCACAAAAGAAAACAGGCTCGCTTCGGCAGTCTGTGAGTAGGAAAGGGGTATGATGACGATTGCGCTAAATATCACCAATGACATGATGATGTCTTTCGCTAATGTCGTTTTTTTGTTTTTATTTTTCAGAAAAAATTTCATAATAAAAATAGAATTTATGCAATATATCTGTATTCTATTTTTCGAGCACACCCCATACATCTGTAGATAATAAATGGCTCAACTGAGCCAAATATAACATGAAGCCTCTAGGGGCACCTACCTAGAGTAACAGGCATGAGAGTAATGTCAATGAAACATATACACAGACATTGATTTTGCCAATCGGTCAATTTTTATTACGCAATAATTTCATAATAAATTGAATTATATTATTTGCATCGCACCATGTGATACTATGTACCTCTCATGACCACTCTCAACTCAGAACAGCAGCGCGCCGTGAATACAACTGAAGGACCTGTCCTTATCATTGCAGGTGCAGGAGCAGGCAAAACTGGCGTTATCACCCACCGCATTCTTAACTTGATAAAAAAAGGAGTTCCTCCACACAGCATTCTCGCCATCACTTTCACCAATAAAGCCGCAAAGGAGATGCGCGAGCGTGTCAACGCTCTGATTGCGCAAGAAAATAGTATTAATAGACCAATTTCAATGAATGAACGACCATTCATGAGCACATTCCACTCGCTTGGTGTTCATATTATCCGTGAAAATGCTTCTATACTTGGTCTCACACGGCATTTTACGATATTTGATCGATCTGACTCGCGACGCGCCATCAAAGAAGCTATGACCCAGTGTTCAATTGATCCAAAAAAGATCGACCCTGGCACCGTGCTCAATATGATATCTCGGGCAAAGGGTGACGGGCACACTCGACTCGAATATCTCGATGCTGCAAAAGATTTTATGCAAGAAACTGTCGCGAACGTTTGGGAAAAGTATGACGCTATTCTTGCAAAAGAAAAATCTCTCGACTTCGACGATTTGCTATCAAATACCGCACACCTTTTGGAAAAATATCCAGCCATCCGCCAGCACTACCAAAATGTGTGGAAATATGTACACATTGATGAATATCAAGATACCAATAAAGTTCAGTACCGCATCGCAAAGTATTTGGCTGATGCACACATGACCGATCCCGCAACTGGGGAAGTGGTCTCCATAAACAATATCTGCGTTGTGGGTGATGCGGATCAAAACATCTATAGTTGGCGCGGGGCGACTATCGAAAATATTCTCAATTTTGAGAAAGATTATCCAATGGCCGCAGTTATCACTCTCGAAAAGAACTATCGATCGACAAAAACTATCCTTGCGGCTGCGAATAATGTCATTGAAAAGAACACGATGCGTAAGAAAAAGACTCTTTATACTGACAATGATCATGGCGAAAAAATAACGCTTATTGTTTCCTATACTGAGAACGAGGAGGCTCGCGCCATAGCCGACATCGCACGTGGGCTTATAGCCAAAGGCGCTTCGCCAAAAGAGATAGCAGTCCTCTACAGAGCCAATTTTCAGTCGCGAGCGATCGAGGATGCTTTTATCAAAAAGAATATCCCGTATCAGCTTGTCGGCGTGCGCTTCTTTGAAAGAAAAGAGGTGAAAGACGTCTTGTCATATGTCAAAGCAGCTCTCAATCGCGAGAGTGCGGGTGATATCGCTCGTATCATCAACGTTCCAGTACGCGGCATAGGAAAAGTTACTGTGGCAAAAGTTATTTCTGGTAAAGAAAGTGAGTTGCCAGCGGGTACGCGGATAAAAGTTTCACAATTTTGGAAATTGCTCGATGATATTAAGAAAGAAATCGAAGAAAAAAAGCCCTCGGAAGCGATAAAATTTATCATCCAGGAGACTGGTATGGAGCAGGCGCTTCGTCAGGGCGATGCAGAGGATGAGGAGCGTCTCTTGAACATCCGTGAGCTTGTTTCGGTGGCAGCACAATACGACAATTATGAAGTCGCTCCAGCTGCAGACCAGACTCCAGAAACAGAATCTGTGATTTCGCCGGGCATCGAAGCTTTTTTGAGCAATGCGGCGCTTGCAAGCGACCAAGACGAGCTCGCCGAAGACCGCGACGCCGTTCGACTCATGACAGTTCACGCTTCAAAAGGCTTGGAGTTCGACCACGTACTCATCGCTGGGCTCGAGCAGGATCTTTTTCCCTTCAAGCGCATGGATGAGGCAGATATAGATAAAGCGGGGGAAGAAGAGGAGAGAAGACTCTTCTATGTAGCAATCACTCGTGCGCGAAAAAAAGTATATTTCAGCTATACAATGCTCCGCACCATATACGGTACGCAGAGAGTCAGCCTTCCTTCAGAATTCATCGATGATATAAAGAAAGATCTCATCGAAGATCAGGCACCACCAGAAAAACCAAGTGGAGCTAAAGCGCTTTTCATAGATTTCTAAATACGTGACACAAATCCACCCAGTAGGCGAATCAGCTGATTCGCGAATTGGCACGAATGGCACGAATAGTGCAATAATAGCTACATGAGACTATTTGCAAAAAAATCGCTCGGCCAGCATTTTCTCAATTCAAAGCATGTACTGGACCAAATCATCACTGCCGGCAACATCGTTGCAGGTCAAAATATCCTTGAAATAGGCCCTGGAACAGGTGTTTTGACGACAGAACTTCTCAAAGCAGGCGCCTGTGTAACAGCAGTTGAAAAAGATGATCGTGCCATCATATTGCTCAAAGAAAAATTTGCAGGGGAGATCGCATCTGGGCATTTAAAATTGATTCATGGTGATGTTTTAGACGAAAATTTATTTTCTACCAACCCTAATCTTCCAACTTCTAAATCCGTTCTTCCTTCTTCATTCTCCTCACCCACTTCCCCCTACTCCCTCATCGCTAATATTCCGTACTACATCACTGGAGCTATCCTTGAAAAATTTCTTGAACACGAACCTCGTCCTCAAAAAATGGTTTTGCTCGTACAAAAAGAGGTCGCTGAGAGAATCGTAGCGCGACCTGAGCAATCGACAGGGAAGAGTAAAGAAAGCATCCTTTCAGTATCAGTCAAAGTATTTGGTACGCCAAAAATCATCGCAAAAGTGCCACCAGGTGCATTCACACCGCCACCCACAGTTGACTCAGCGATACTTTCTATTGAAAATATATCTGCGCATGGGTTCGAGACGATACTCAAAGATGACCCTGAGGGTATATCGCGATTTTTTCAGATAGTGCGTGCCGGTTTTGCTCATAAGAGAAAAATTCTTAAAAGAAATCTCGAAGCAACCCTAGACAAGACTATTATCGACGCTGCATGGCACAGTCTCGGTCTCGATGAGAAAGTACGTGCAGAGGATATATCACCACAACAGTGGCTGCGTATAACTGAAGCGACAAAACATATAAAATAAAACGACATACATATGGATACATTTGTTGGACGTATAAAAACTTTTTTTGAGACAATACGTATCAGCCCGCTGCAATGGACTGTATCGTTCGGCGCGATCATGATCATTCGCTTTTTTCTCGAAGCATTTTCTAGCCCTTCATCGAGCGGCATCATTGCCAGCGACTTGCCGACATTGACGCACTATTTTCTATGGTTTTTAACGCTTGCATTGAGCCTCATGCTCTTTATGCAGATTGTATTGCCAGAATGGAAAAAAGCTTTGTTTGCAGCCACGCTTTTCGGTTTTATGATCACATGGCTCGCACCAATCATCGACTTTATAGTGAGCAGGGGGCATGGCTCCAAAATGACATACCTCTTCCAGGATTGGAGCCACCTATTTGATTCCTATTTTACATTCTTCGGTGCGCCACGATACGGTATCACTATCGGCATCCATATTGAGGTTATCCTCGTATTGATATTTTTTGCGACAATATATTATTTCACAAAGAAAAATATAAAAAAAACTATCGGGGTTACACTCATCTTGTACAGTATCTTTTTCATCTTCGTGAGCGCACCTAGTCTGATCTATATTTTTGACACACAGCCAGGCAGCCCTATCAACTCGATGATAGATACGGTCACCAAATCATCTACCATCTTTGATAACCTGCACGGTAACTTGCGTTATGGAACGAAAATATCGCTTATCGAGACCGGTTTTGACTATTTCATGTCACGCATATACATTGTCGCCACGACCATCTTGCTTTCAATATTATTTTTTATCAACAAAAGAACAGTATTCATTGCAATCATCAAAAACTCTCGCCCTGAACGAGTGATTCATTACTGGTTGATGGCTGGGCTCGGCATGTATCTTGCATGGCATATATCGCCATGGCATACATTCAACATCAATGACATATTTGTATTTATATCGCTGTTTTTGGCTATATACGGCGCATGGATGTTCTCTGTGTGCACCAACGACATCACAGATACAACGATAGATACTGTGAGCAACTCAGGAAGACCTCTTCCTTCAAAATCAGTTGAGGAATCTGATATGCGCACAGCAAGCCAAATCTTCTTGCTCATATCTATTGGCGCGAGCTACCTCGCAGGATATTATGCCTTTTTCGCTACTATAGTCTTTATTGCCTTGTACTATATCTATTCTATGCAACCAACTCGACTCAAAAGAGTCCCGTTCTTATCGACATTCCTGATAAGTTTGGCGTGCGCCTCGATGATGGTGGCCGGCTTTTTCACTTTTTCACAATCAAAGATCACTTCGATCTTACCAATCACTGCAATCATCGGAATAATTGTTGTTTCATTCTTCTGGGCGCATATCCGCGACTTAAAAGATATCGCTGGCGATCAACAAGAGGGAATACTCACTGTTCCTGTGCTGTTTGGAAAAGTATGGGGACCTCGTATTGTAGCCATATTTGGAGGTCTAGCGTATATTTTTGCAGGAATATTCATAAAAAATATTTCTGTATATGTTTTATCTGTCATCTGGGCATTCGCGACATATTATTTTTGCATTCGAACACCGTATAAAGAAAAACCTCTTTTCATTTTATATTTTTTGTGGGTGATACTGACAATCATTATTTTATCCACAGAATATTAAGGTTTTCTCTGCTATAATTGGACGTAGCATGGCAAAATACTACCCGCACAAACAGACAATTGTAATTGCCTTTATATGCATTTTGGCTGTGGGTGGTACAGCAGCGTACGCGTACTGGCAACCTGCACCAGAAACAACGCCACGTGTCATAGTTGAAGATGTGCAAAGTAGCGATGGCGCACCTATATCTACAAGTACTGATTGGAAAAAAGATTTTTTTGCAGTCACAGCAAATTCAAACACGATAACCACAAAAAACAGCGCTGCTCCAGTTGCTTCAGACACCCCATTGACTCTTACCGACAAAATCGGACGAGATTTTTTCGCACGATATATACAGCTCAAACAAAATAACCTCGATTCCAACCAACAGCTCGTCCAAGGAGTGATCGATCAGACGATTGATACCGCTCAAAGCTCTGCAAGCCAAGGACAAGTTTACTCAGAAAAAAACATACTGGTGCTGAGCACTTCAAATACAAGCACTATTCGTGCATATGGAAATGCAGTAGGGGATATATTTGGCAAATATGCGCCCATAAAAAGTCCTGCGGACATAGCGTACAATGCTTTTGACCAGAATGACATGAGCCAACTTACCCAGATCGATACGATTGTAAGCAATTTAAAAAAGATGACTCAATTACTCATCTCAACACCAGTTCCTCGTGATATGGCCTCCAATCACCTTTCTCTGATCAATGGGATAAGCTCTCTAGCCGCAATATCACAGGGCATACGTAATCTTGAAGGCGACCCGATGCAGTCGCTGATTTCACTCAAGAGTTATGAGCAGACTCGATCGGACATCATGTCTGCTTTGCTGAATATCCAGTCATATTTGAGAACCAATAATGCCACGTATGCTTCGACCGAGCCCGGTAATCTTTTTTTCACATTAACATTCCACTAATATCATGAAAAATTCACTTATAAAGAAAGTTGTTTTGGGAACGATGATGTTCATAGTGATACTCGGCACGCTCAACATACAGCCAAAACAAACGCATGCGCAGTGGGCAGTGTTCGATGTGGTAACAGAGACAAATACGACCTTTGATAGAATCAGAACATGGGTGCTCGATGGTCTGGCATGGCATATTGCAAAGATGCTCGTGCAGCGCATCACCGCGAGTGTGGTTCAATGGATTAACTCTGGTTTCAGTGGCAGTCCTTCATTCCTCACTAACCCAGGTGGCTTCTTTGCTGATTTGGGAGATCAAGTGACAGGAAGTTTCATCGCAAATACAGGTATACTATCCGGACTTTGTTCACCGTTTAATATCGATGTCAGACTATCTCTAGCCCTCGGCCAAGCAGGGTATGGTCAAGTAGAAAAATACACCTGTACATTGAGCTCAGTGATTCGTAATGCCAAAAACTCAACTATCAACGGTGCGACCATCGAAGGTTTTACCAAAGGAGACTTCAAACAGGGAGGTTGGCCTGCATTCATCGAGATCAGCCGTCCTTCAAACAACGCTTCTGGTGCATATTTGAAAGCCCACAGCGATCTCTTGCAGCGTATCGGTTCAAAGCAGGGCGCACAGAGCCAGCAGCTTTTGCAGGGAGGAGGTTTCCTTTCATGGGATAGTTGTAAAAATATTGATGATAACACTGCATCAATGGCCGTAGCTGACACGGGAAATGATCAAGCTATCAGTTCATTCGTATCAGCATCAGACCTTTCTGACAAAACTCAGTATGAACTCGCTCATGGAGGAACAGTCGACAAATCATCTCCTCAGCAATTCAAGTATGCCACAGGGGATGGGACAAGTATTCAGAGTAAGATTGATCCAAAAACTGGCGAGCTCTCATATCAAGACTGTCACACTGAGACACCAGGTTCAGTCATCGAAGGTCAGTTGAACCACATCCTTCCATCTGGTGCTGACGCTCTCAATCTCGCCGACTCTATCAATGAGATTGTCGACGCTCTCATGGGACAACTCGTCAACAAGGTACTTGAAACCGGTCTTGCAGCTGTCAGTTCACACTCATCTGGTGGAACAGCTTCTATCATCCAGCAATTAACTGATTCAACGAACAGCACCTCGACATTTGCACAGGATGCACAAAACATACGCAATGAATTTGGACCGTATATTAAAAATGCTCAGATCGTGATCGGTTATCGTCAAGACGCCGTCGATGCATTTAATAGTCCAAAAGAGGATTATGCGGCCGCACAAACGTGTTTTCAGGGCTTACTTAACAGCACAAATTCATCAGTCGATAAAAGCACTGTTCAGTCTGCACTAAATGGCATAGCTTCGGACTTAAACAACATGGCAGCTGATGAAAAATCATACGACGACAGTCTCGCTGATGCTACAAAATCACTCGCACTCGTGACCTCAAGTGCAGATACGACTTCAGCTGTCAGTAGTCCTGAAGATTTGCAGAAGGCGAGTGCCGCTCTCACACAACTTGTATCGAGCCAATCAGCGACAATTGACACTCAAGGGCTCAAGAGCAATGTAAGCGTGGCTACTAGTATTGCAAAAAATTATGATACGAAAGCCAAAGCATTCTACAGTCAGTGTAGATCTCTCGGAGGAAACTAAAGTTAAAACATGCTCAAACGCTACCTATCCAACATCATACGATATGTCATACTCCCGATCAGCGGATGGGTATTTTCTTTATCTTTCGCGCATGCAGATGCAGTAGCAGGTAATAATGTTGTTAAATTTCTTGGATTTGGACTTAACGATCTCCTTGCCGAAATAGCCGCATGGATATCGAGCATGGCTATCACGGTCATGTCCATCTGGGTTACACTGACAGGAGCATTACTGAATGTTTCTATCACTCTCACTTTGCGAATAAAAGATTTCGTAGACAGCACGCAAGGTGTATATATAGTGTGGCAGACCATACGCGACGTATCGGGCATGTTCATCATATTCATGCTTTTGTATGCTTCATTCAAGATTATACTCAGCAGAGACGGTTCGGTGAGTGGTGTAGGTAGTCTCATCAAGAATGTCGTTATTGTAGGAGTTCTCATTAACTTCAGCTTTTTTATCACGAGCCTCCTCATCGATGCTTCAAATATCGCATCGTTGACTTTATATAGAAGCATAGTGGAGAACTCAAGCTCTACTCCTGCAATAGTTGATGCACAGACCGCAAAAGATTGTCAGTCATCAAGTGGGCATGGTATCGGAAAAGTTAATACCTGTATTATCACTTCCCAGATGTTCAATGGTATAGATGGAGGCATATCAGACATATTCCTGACATATCTCAATCCACAAAGCATATATAGCAACGCAAATCCAACAAGCCCAAACAGCGCATCAGATGCCAAGCCGCTTGAGATCCTGATTCAGGGTATTGTAGGCACTATAATCATGTTTACGATCGGATTGTCATTTTTCATTGCATCCCTCGCATTCATTGTTAGATTTATTGTCCTTATTCTTCTTTTGGCATTTTCACCTATTTGGTTTGCATCATGGGTCATACCTCAGCTTGCCGACAGAGCAAAAGATTTCACAAAACAACTCAACGCCCAGCTTATATTCATGCCGGTATATCTGCTCCTTTTGTATGCTGCGCTTCGTATATTGACAGCGAGCACGGTATTTACAAATCCAAGCGGCAATGCGTTCTCAGGATCAGGCGCGTCGCTGACGTTTATACCTTTGAATTATGTCGTGTTGGCGATAAACGATTTCTTCATCATATTCTTGCTCAACATTCCTCTTGTCACAGCAATGTCTATGGGCGGCGTTGCTTCAGATTGGATCAATACAGATAAGTTCGGAGCAAAGGGGATGTGGAAGAATATCGGCGCAGGAGTCGGACGAAATACTGGTGGCAGATTGGCGCATATTGCTAATAACAGCGGCGTCATGAAGAACATATCAGCTCGCGCGCCATTGGTCGGCAATATCGTATCTAAGCAGCTCGACAAGGCAGCAAACTTTGGCTTTGGACAGAAGAAGGGAGGATTTAAGGATAGGACTGATGCTTTGGCAAAAGACTTTACTAAACAATATGACACTGTGGGCAAAGCTTCTGCTGCAGAAAAGGCACGCTATGATCACACCGATAAGACACGTGATGCAAGCGGCAAGACTGATTTGGATCGATTCCTACAGAAACGCAAAGATACCCATTTTGAAAATATTTCTAAACCAACTATTCTCTCAAGAATTGTTAACAAGGCATCTAATACAGCCAAGGGGGTATCAGATAAACTTGCTCCGGGAGCGGTTAGTGCTGAAGCTTTTGATGCTGTAAAGCAAAACATATCATCAAGCTTTAGTACTTCAGAGAACGCTGCGATGATGGAAATAAAGAAGAAACGCGACGCGGACAAGACTGAGGCGGAATCAAAAGCAGCTGCATCTGAATTGGCTGCTGAACAGAAAAAATTCGACCAGACAGCTACCGAGCACGCTGCTAACCTCAAAAAACTGGATGAAAAGCTGGAAGGTCTAACTAGAGCGGTCAAAGATGCCGAGGAGGCAGCAGCGAAGCGCTTAGAGGCAATCGAAGTTACACGCGCACAAACAGGCGTAGACCCAAAAACGATAACAAGAATGAATGAAGTTCTTGCTTCATCAATAAAGTACACAGACGCACTTAAAATTCAAAAGGCGGAAACTGAAAAAGAAAGGAAGGAGACGATAGATTCATTCGATGCAATCAAAAAATCTTTTACTGAGAAAAAGGGTGAACTGAACAAAAAAATAAAGAAAGGCGATGACTTGAAGCAGAAAAAATTTGAGGAACAAATTGCTGGAAAGCTTGATAGCTTGGAAGGTAAAATTGGTGGTAGTGGAGGTGGCGGGGGAGGTGGCGGAGAAAAACTCAAAAAAGATGAGTCTAAACATTAATCATCATGCTTCAATTCAACGCTGAACAAATACAAGAAAAATTTGAACAACTTCCAAAAGAGGTGCAGGATGCTGTCAGCTCTCCAGAAGTGCACGACAATCTTGTCTCGATAGCAAAGAAATACGGTCTTCATATCGATCAAGAAGGCGTCTTGGTTGATCAAGTGGGACAGGTCATGCTTGGACTATCTCCTTCAAAAGATTTTGTCAAAAACTTCATGAATGCCGGGGGAGTGACCAGTGCCGTAGCCACCTCGGTTGCACAGGATATAAATGCCGAGATATTCAGCAAGATAAAGAACTCGATGCAGCTAATCGAAAAGCAGATACTTGAGAAAAATCGAACAGCAATATCTGACGTTGAACAAGCTGGTGATTTTACCGTAGAAACTGACCACGAGGCAGCTGCCAATCAAACTGAGCAGGGCATAGAGAGTCATGACGAATTGATCGCGGGCATAGAAAATCCTGTATCTTCAGAAACTATGCTTGTTGACCACTTATTATCAGGACCAATCGTTTCTATTGAAAAGAAAACAATTGTCGACCAGGAACCGCCTGTTCCACACAAACCCGCTCTAGCTCAACCAAAGAAGCCAAGCGGTTCAGATTTGTATCGGGAACCTATCGAATAGGGGAGATATCTACAGCTATTGCAGGGTAAATCTAAGGTATAATAGTACCAATGCGCTTTCAAGTTCCCCAATTTATAGAAGTTGAGGATAAAATCTTCGGACCACTCACTCTGAAGCAGTTCATCTTCGTGGCTGGAGGTGCCGGATTATCCTTTGTCATATATATCACGTTGAATAATCTCATCTTTTCATTGGTGCCGATCATCGTCGTCATGGTAGCTTCAGCAGCTCTCGCCTTTTATAGAGTGAATAATCGCCCACTGATCAATGTTGTTGAATCCGCTTTCAAATATTTCTTTACCAACAAGCTCTATATTTGGAAAAAAGAAGAAAAGCCGCGTCCAAAAGATACTGCTGCAGCGATGAGAGATGCAAAAAGCTATGCATCAGTGATGGTTCCAAAGATTGCCGATAGCAAACTCAAAGACTTGGCCTGGAGCTTGGATATCAAAGAAAGCATTTATTCTAATAAGAGACAAAAATAATGGCCGCTAAACAATCAACAACTCAGGAATTCATACCGATCCAGGAGATTCGAGACGGCATTGTCATACTCAGAAATGGGGGAATGAGGTCAGTTGTCCTTGCAACATCACTCAACTTTGCCTTGAAATCTGGCGATGAACAAAATGCAATTCTTTCCGAATTCCAAAATTTCCTCAACTCTCTTGATTTCTCGATCCAGATATTCGCACAATCAAAAAAGCTAGACATACGCCCGTATATAGCCCTTCTTGAAGATCGTTACAAGGAACAAACGACAGATCTTATGAAAATTCAAGTTAGAGAGTACATTGAATTCGTACGATCATTCGTCGAAAGTACAAACATTATGTCAAAAAGCTTTTTTGTAGTGGTTCCGTATGATCCGCCTATCATGTCAGCAAGCAAAAATCCTATGAGCAGCATTCTTCCAGGAAGAAATAAAACAAGTGGCGAGAAAACTGCATCCATAGATGCTCAGTTTGCCGAGTATAGAAGCCAGCTCGAACAGCGCGTTGCTGTTATCGAACAAGGTTTGGTTAGATGCGGCATCCGTGCAGCAGAACTTGGCACCGAAGAAGTGGTAGAATTGTTCTACAAGATATTCAATCCTGGAGAAACTGAGAAACCGATACAGATAACATAATATTATGTCTTTACTTTCAAACCTATTCGGTAAAAAACAAGAAGCGCCAATAGTCTCTATCCTACCAGAAGAGATATACCAGGCTGGCGTACTCGAACTCAAAGACGTCATCGCACCATCCGCGCTCAAGATCAGCCCAAAAGAGCTTAATCTCGGCGAAAAAGTCGGCCGCACGCTTTTTGTCATTTCATACCCTCGTTTCCTCGATGAAAGCTGGTTCGCACCGATCATCAACTTGGATAAAGTTTTTGATATCTCTATATTCATCCACCCTGTCGACACAGCAAAAATACTCCGTCACTTCCAAAAGAAGGTTGCCGAGGTACAGAGTCAGATATCAAGAAGGGAGGACAAGGGTCTCGTCCGTGATCCAGCACTCGATACCGCTTATCAAGATCTCGAACAGCTCCGCGACCAACTCATGCAGGCTCAAGAACACCTTTTTGATGTCGGTGTTTATATCACCATATTTGCTGACACTGAAAATGAGCTTGATAAACTCGAATCTGAGATCAAATCGATCCTCGAAGCCAAACTCGTCTATCTCAAACCAGCTCTTTTCCAGCAAGAACAGGGATTCAAGAGTGTCATTCCTATAGCAGATGATCAGCTTAATGTGCACTCAAAACTCAATTCATCACCTCTTTCGAGTCTTTTCCCATTCGTATCGTTCGATCTTACCTCGAACAAGGGTATACTTTACGGCATCAATAGGCACAACTCTTCGCTTGTCCTTTTCGACCGGTTTTCTCTTGAAAACTACAACTCGGTGACATTTGCTACTGCAGGTGCCGGTAAATCATACACGACCAAGCTTGAGATTCTCCGTACACTCATGTTCGATGTAGACGTGATCGTCATAGACCCTGAAAAGGAATACGAGTATATGGCCGAAGCAACAGGAGGGAAGTATTTCAACATTTCGCTCAACTCAGAGCATCACATCAATCCATTCGATTTACCGATACCTCGCGAAGACGAATCATCTGCCGACGTTCTCCGTTCGAACATCATCAACCTCGTTGGCTTGTTCCGTATCATGCTTGGCGGCCTCTCACAAGAAGAAGATGCTATCATCGACCGTGCTATCACTGAGACTTATGCTTTGAAAGATATCACTCCTGACTCCGACTTTAGAAATGTCGAACCGCCACTGCTCTCTGACTTTGAGCTTGTACTCGCCGGCATGGAAGGAGCAGACTCACTCGTTCAGCGTCTATCGAAGTATACAAAGGGAACATGGTCAGGCTTCATCAACCGACCATCCAATGTCGATATAAACAAGAAGTTCATTGTCTTCTCACTCCGCGACATGGAAGATGAGCTCAAGCCTGTTGCTATGTACCTCGTCACGCACTATATCTGGAATGCAATACGCAAAGAACTCAAAAAACGTCTGCTCGTCATCGATGAGGCCTGGTGGATGATGAAATCTGAAGATACGGCTTCATTCCTATTTGGTTTGGCAAAACGTGGACGCAAGTATTTCCTCGGCCTTTCAACGATTACCCAAGACGTGGATGACTTCTTGAACTCACCGTACGGTATGCCAATCGTAACGAACTCATCTATCCAGATGCTGCTCAAACAATCGCCGACTGTCATCGATCACATCCAAAAAGTCTTCAATCTCACGGACGAAGAAAAATATCTTTTGCTCGAATCAGATGTGGGGGAGGGTATATTCTTTGTCGGTCTCAAGCACGTCGCCATCAAGGTCATCGGATCATATACCGAAGATCAGATCATCACCACTAACCCTCAGCAGGTATTGAATATAAAAGAAGCGAAGAGGCAGCTTGAAGAGACTGGTGCTTAGCAAGGGTGTTATAATAGGCACATGAAGGAAAAGCAAACATATCGTCTAAAGAATGGTGCCGTCGCACTATTCTTGATGGCAGCAGGAGTTGCAGATTTAACAACGCTCATACCGTTTGTTGGAGACTTTGTCGGTCCTATTTTTTGGACTTTGGCGGCTGTATATCTTTGGAGAAAAGGATTAGGCCTCGTAAACGCAAAGCGGCTGGGCGCTGAGCTGATTTCATTTGTTTGTGAGCTCATTCCAGGTGTCCAAGAATTTCCAACTATATTCATAGCCTCTGTAGCGATTGTTGCCATGTCACGTATCGAAGACAAAACTGGCTTCAAGATACCTTTGAAAGGGAAGGGGGTTAAAGGTAGGGTACCCGTAAATCATGACGGGGTTCGAGCACCTCAAAAGCAGATTGACACTGATGAGACTTTGGCGGCATAAGCACTGTTCAACCGTGAATAATTCACATCGCCAATATCACATAATATTGGTACAATATGGGTAATGAAATTTTCTCGTTTTGTAAATTTTAGCTTTGTTTTTGTAGTTCTTTTAACTTTTTCGACTATACCGTATACAACTACGCACGCTCAGGGTGTACCTGTAAATTCAAACTCGATTGTACTTACTGCATCTACCGATAACCCGGTCCCCGGACGTACTGTCACCATAAAAGCAGAGAGCTATTCTTTTGATATAAACTCAGCAACTATCATCTGGTCTGTGGCCGGAAAACAAATACAAAAAGGCGTTGGCTTGACCACTTTTGAAGTCACTGCACCTTCTTTGGGGAAAAAGATTACTGTATCTGTCACCGCGGTGACGATAGATGGCGTCAGATACACAAACACTTTATCGATCGGCTCGGGGTCAGTAGATATGATCATGGAGACTGATGGCTATACGCCACCTTTCTTCAAAGGAAAGATGCCTCTAGTATTTCAAAATACCGCCACCATTATCGCAGTTCCACATCTCGCAAACTCTGCAGGAGTTGAATATGATCCAGCGACCCTCGTGTATCAATGGAAAAAAGACGACGGCAAAGTCCTCCAGGAACAATCTGGGTTTGGAAAGCAGTCCATATCACTCAAAGGGGACATAGTGCCACGACCATATTATCTCATTGTCACAGCGAGCACTCGCGATGGAACCGCTCAGGCGCAAGGACTGATACTAGTTGGCGCATCATCACCATCGGTACTTTTTTACAAAAATGACCCTTTATATGGACCATTCTTTAATCTAGCCATAAACAATACTTTCCGTATTGGCTCACAAAAAGAAATCCAGGCTTTTGCTTCGCTTTTTGGTTTCAACTTTTCAAAAAATATTAACTCGGATCTTACACTCAGTTGGATGATAAACGGCATTGAGCACACTGAGCTTGCATCAAATAAGTCGATTATACTGCGAACACCAGACGGTTCTTCGGGTACATCGCATATAGATCTTCAGGTGAAGGGGATAAACAACATTTTGCAATCAGCTGACAATAGCTTCGACGTATCATTTGATGCGGCAGATTCAGAAAAATCTACGACGCCAATTAATATATAACTATATGACATTTAATTATCAAAAATACCTTGTCTTTGGAATCGCTCTCTTTGTAATCGCTACCGCACTCGTACCGATTGGCGTATTTGCTTCCACGCCTACATCATACACGCCCCTTGCGCCACTTCCTGATGTGACGAGCGAAAAACTCCAACTAGCGACGAGCGTTGATTTCAACTCATATGTTAGATATGCATTCAATTTACTCATCGCTCTAGGAGCTGTCGCCGCTGTCTTCATGATCACTTGGGGAGGCTTCGAATATATGACGACTGATGCAGTGCAGGGGAAGTCTGAAGGTCTAAATAAAATACAGAATGCCATCTATGGATTGCTCTTGATTTTGTCTTCATATCTCATTTTAAGGACGATCGACCCAAGGTTTGTGAATATCTCTTCAACTATAGTCCCTCCGCTCAATATCAAGCCCGCTAAAACCTCTCTCGATTGGCTCTCGAGATTGAACAGCGAAATAAGTGCATATCATATCGATCAAGCAAGCGCTCGAGATACTATCGCTGCAGCTAAACAAAAGCAGAACGAACTCCAGCAACAGGGCGAAATAATCGCTAATAATATTAGCGAACTTGCCGGATTGAATGATGGCGACAGTATTGAAATAGCATGTGCAAGCAATGAAGTCAGTGGTACCTACGATACTTCGCTTGCCGAGGCGTGCGCGGAATATACAAACAATCAAAATGCTCAGATACAGCTGCAAAGCAGTACGACTTTATTTGAGAGAGAGAAAGTCCTCGATGGATATGTTGAGCAATGCGGGACCACAGGAAGCTTGAGTTCTTTTGACTCTACACAAAATGGAAGCTGCTATACGAACAACCTTACTGCAATTGATAAATACTATACCGATAATGCAAATGGTTTGGAGCCAAACGACTTAGCGAGTTTTAGAAACTATGCTATATACTCAAAATACGTGCTTTCAATGGATAGTTACCTGAGTAACTTTTCCCAAAGTTTAGCAGCATACAACTATAATTACTTTGGCATCGGAACAGTAACTGGAACCGGATGGTTAGTGAAAGTGGGAACATGGGTAAGTAAGCCATTTGGCACACCCGCCGCCGCGTACACTGGTATGCAACTACTCCAAACTCAATCGCTTTCCGCGATTGAGAGCCAGCTAAAAGAGGCTCAGGGTAAAATCACTGATCCAACTATGTATCAAAAATTGGCTTCACACGCACAAAATCTTAAAGACCAGATAAATTCTGTCACGATTTCTCAACCATAAAATATATGCAGGAAAAAAAATCCCCATTCATTCTCATAATCACACTCATCCTCTTGGTTGTCCTGGCTTTGGTGGCATTTTGGTACTTCTTTTTGAACAAGCCAGCGACAAGCTCAACCAATAACACTGATCAGGCTGACTCTGGTTTCAGTCCATTCGGCAGACCAGGCGCGACTCAACAGGGTAGCGGTAACACTAACACCGGCAACGCCTCTGCAGAACCTACTGAAGTCACTATCCCTGTACTCAGACTGCTCTCAGCTACTCCTATAGGAGGTTATGGCGCATCTACTACTGCAAGTACGACTGTCGTGCGCTGGATCGACCGTGGCAGAGGAAATATCCTTGAAGCTTACGAAGATTCATTGGACATACACACGCTTTCAAACACACTTTTACCTCGCACATACACGACCTTGTGGAATAAAAACCTTTCTGGATTCATAGGCTCGATACTTGGCGACGATAATGACACTATTTCGACTGTATTCGCAACACTGGTGCCGCATTCAACATCGACTCTAACGACACCATACGAGCTTCGTGGCAAAAATCTTCCTGATGGCATTGTTACATTTGCCGCTTCACCAAAAAAAGACAAAGTTTTCTTCTTTATCGTCAAAGATGGGCGGGGTATAGGCTACGTGGCTCCTCTTGCTGGCGGTTCAGCGATACAAATATTCAATACGCCTGTTACTGAGTTAAACGCTGAGTGGCCTGAAGATAATACGATAGCGATCACTACCAAAGGTACAGCAAGCCAGAATGGTTATCTTTATTTCGTCAATCCAAAAACTGGCACATGGAAGCGAATCCTCGGTTCAGCAGCTGGACTCTCGACTACAGTCAGTCATGATGCAAAATACGTTCTCGTCTCAACAGCGGGCACGAGCAACAATATAAATACCTATATCTATAATGTCGCTTCGTCTACAGCCACAAATACCGTTATCAACACTCTCGCAGACAAATGTGTTTGGGGTAATTTCTACAAGGACACTGTATATTGCGCAGTGCCATTCCAGCCAGTCTCAGGCACATACCCTGACGATTGGTACAAGGGCACACTCTCGACTGTGGACAAGATTTGGCAGGTAAATGCACAAACGGGGGAGGTACATCTCATATCGTCAGTATTTAGCGAAGCAAAAAGAAGCATAGATGCGTTCAATTTGGGCCTAGATGATAAAGATAACTTCTTGTTCTTTATGAATAAGAATGATCTCTCGTTCTGGTCATACGACCTAGTAGCTGGAACAAAATAACAAAAAACCGCCTTCTGTGCGGTTTTTTGTTATTTTTACTTGTTCAGATACTTCTTTCTGATATAAAGCTCCTGCCCGAGGGTGAAGAGGGAACTGATAGACCAGTAAATAGCGATGATAGATGCTGCTTGTGGGAATCTTGCTGGAATAAGCCAATATGTCGAAGCGAAAGCGATGACTGGCAACAAAAATTTCATTTGGGTATTCATTGTGTTTGCCATGTTTGATCCAAAATCGGTCGCTGCAGGGACTTTGCCGCCGTTTTTTGCCACCATATCTCTATGCTGACGCGATGCTATAGAGTAGTGCATCTGGAAAAACTGAATGATACCTGTGATCAAAGAGAGGATGATGCTCGGCTTGGTCAAATCAAGACCAAGAAGGAATGGTTTGATCACAGGAACATGAACAAAACTATAAAGGAGAGTGGGGTCGATAGTAGGAATGATCTTATAGAAGACTGAGATAAGCGCCAAAAGGATAGGGAGCTGAACAATGAGAAGCAGAACACCTGAAAATGGCTTGATGCCCTTTGATTTGTATAACTCCATAACCTTAAGCCCTTGAGCTTGGCGATCATTGGCGTATTCAGCCTTCACTTTGTTTACTTCAGGCTCAACTTCTTTCATTTTTACCTGGGTTAACAAAGCATTCTTGGAAAGAGGAAAGATGACGAGACGAACAATGACTGTAAAAAGAATGACGGCTATTCCAACATCAATCCATGGCAGAAGATCCATGATAGATACAAGCCCGTTATAGAGGGGTTTAAATATGAATGTATTGTACATACGGCTAACTATACACTAATTTTCGCTTTTGAGAAAAGTTGTTTGAGATCCACAATCATTGTTTCGAGGTTTACCTTAAGAACATCGCTCTTTGCAAAGATAATGAGCGAGGTATTAGGAACGAGGCTGTCTTTGAGTGGATGCACCGCCTCATAGATCTGACGTCTTATCCTATTCCTCAACACCGCACTCGGAGCTACTTTTTTGGGCGCTACTGCAGAGATTTTAATTGAAACACTTGGATTATCCCTTTGAGGAGTCCGAAGCTTGTCTGAGCGGAGCTTTTGCGTAGCGAGTTCTGCAGGACTCTGAGAAGGTGGTAATCCAAGTGTTTTTTTATTGTTCTGCAGTATACGCACAACAAAAAGGGGAGAGGTTACGATTCTCCCTTTTTCCATGACTTCCATAAACTGCTTTGTGGAGAGCCTATGAATGCTTTTGAGCATGTTGAGTATTATACAGCGAGCTTAGCGCGTCCTTTTGCACGGCGCTTTGCGAGAACCTTACGGCCAGTAGCTGATTTCATGCGTACACGAAAACCATGAGTCTTGGCACGCTTGCGTTTGTTTGGTTGATACGTAAATGACATAGGGCATACTATAGTATAAAAGTTAGCAAGACGCAAGGAAGAAAGTGACCACGAAACAAAAATCGTGGCTTGTGCTCTTGCGCTCTATTCATTTTCAACTTGTAAACTATTGTCCCCAACTTATCAACATATTTATAAGCTCTCCACAAGTTTGCAAACTTATAAACAAGTATATACTTATAACTACCTAAACCTCTATTACTCATTACCTATATACACCTATGAATGACTATTCTCAAATCTGGCAAACTGCGCTCATAGAGATAAAAGGTATAGTCTCTGCTGCCAACTATACAACCTGGCTCTCAACTACCAAGATAGTGAAGGAAAATGAAGGGGTTATCTTCCTTGGTGTGCCAAATGAGTTCACCCGCGAGTGGCTTTCAAAGAAATGTCACAATTCTATCCTTAAAATATTGCGCCAGATCAATGAAAATGTCCGTGCGCTTGATTATGTCATCATTAAAGACGGTGAACGCAACAAAGATACATCACAAAAGAAGACTATTTCATCACCAACTATGGCGATGCCTCTTCAGGACTTCTACATAAACAAAGAAGATAACCTCAATCCTCGATACACCTTCGAAAACTTCGTTATAGGGCCATTCAATGAGCTTGCGCACGCTGCTTCACAGACTGTCATAAAGAATCCTGGTCAAACATACAACCCGCTTTTCATATATGGATCACCTGGTCGCGGCAAAACACACCTTATCCAAGCGATAGGGAACCAGATCAAGCGCCTCCACCCAAATAAAAAAGTATTTTATCTTACTTCAGAAAAATTCGGCTCTGATCTGCTAAATTCATTCCAGGAAAACAAAACACAGCAGTTCAAAGAGAAGTACCGCAAGTATGATGTGGTTATCATGGATGACGTTCAATTCTTTTCTGGTAAAGAAAAATTCCAAGAAGAGCTCTTTCATCTTTTCAACACCTTCCATGACACAGGACGTCAACTTGTATTCTCATCAGACCGCCATCCAAACGTCATCCCAGGGCTTGAGGACCGTATCAGAGGTAGATTTGGCGTTGGTATGACTGTCGATATCCCTGAGCCAGACCATGAGTCTCGCACGGCTATAGTGCGCGCAAAATCTCGTATTCACAACATCAACCTCTCAGATGAGATTGTGGAGTTTCTCGCATCAGAGATTGAGGATAATATCCGTGAAATTGAGGGTATTATTAATGTTATTGCATGTCAGATCCAGCTCAAAAACAGAGATTTGAATCTGAACGAGATCAAATATCTTCTTAAAAATAACGCTAAGCCAAAAAAGAACATCTCAGTAAAAGAGGTGGTAAAGATCGTATCCGATTTCTATAATATTGAAGAAGAGAGTATATACAACAAAACTCGTAGAAAAGAGGTTGTGAAGCCTCGTCAGGTTGCTATGTACATCCTTCGTGAGGATTTCAATATCTCATTTCCATCGATCGGAGATAAAATGGGTGGTCGAGACCATACTACTGTTATTCATTCGTATGAAAAGATAAAAGAGGATGTGAAAGGTAATCCATTACTTGCACAAGAAATTTCTCAGTTAAGAACTATGTTATAAACCTGTTGATAAGTATGGAATAAAGTATGAATAGGGTAGGGAGAAGTTGGGAAGAATTAAAGAGTTGAAAATAAAAAGTTGAAAGTAACATAGAGATACCCACAGAAACTTAAAATGTAATTAGTAAAATAGAGCTCAAATACAAGATTTAAAAACTTTTCCCCATATCCACCATCCTAATAGTAATAAATTGTTTTATATAAAAAGAATAACTACTAATATATGAAAATTGAATTACATCTATCACAATTCAAAAGAATGATCGGGTTATCTGAAAAGATTGCTCGTAAGAACGCAACCCTACCTGTTCTTTCATGTTTATTGTTTGAGATTGGAAAAAATACCCTTACCATCAAAGCGACAAATCTTGATGTTGGTTTGGAAATATCTATTCCTGCAAAATCTGACACAACAGGTATTGTTGCAATCCCTGCTCAAACTATCTCAGCATTTGTTTCTCAATTGAATGATCAGGACGGTACAGTCAAAATGGAGCTTATTTCAGGTAATCTCCATATATCATCTGCTCGATCAAAAGTAACGATTAAAACAGTGCCTGCAGAAGATTTTCCATCTATTCCACGTGTAAGTGATGGTCAAAAAATAACAATTTCATCAGATGTTTTTATAAAAGGCCTCAAATCAGTATGGTATAGCGCGTCTATATCAAGTGTAAAACCCGAGCTTTCAAGTGTGTATGTGTATAAAAACAACGAGTTTATCACTTTTGCTGCAACAGATTCATTTCGCTTGGCGGAAAAGAGAGTAAAAATGAGTACTGATATTGATTTTCAAGATATTCTTATTCCGTATAAAAACATTAGCGATATTATCCGTATTCTCGAAGATGTTGGAGGGGAAGTTGAGATGCAGTCAAATAAAAATCTTATTTCATTTGAAGCACAAGGTGTATATCTCGCATCACGTATCGTAGACGGAACATTTCCTGACTATAAACAGATAATCCCAAAAGGGTACAGTACTGAGGCGATCACTCTCAAACAAGATGTTATCAATGCACTCAAAGTATCAAATGTCTTTACTGATAAATTCAATCAAGTAAAATTTATTCTTGACCCAAAAGGAAGTGGATTTGAGATACAAACAAAAAATGCAGATATCGGCGAAAATGCGACAAAAGTAGATGCTTCGCTGACAGGGGATAAGCTCGAAATAAACTTCAATGGAAAATATATCGCAGACTGTTTCCAATCAATTGATGCTGATAGCGTCTCATTCCAGCTCGGTGGTCTCAACAAGCCTATGGTTATCCGTCCAGCATCAGGTGATGGTACATTCATGTATCTTGTGATGCCGATGAACAGATAATTGTATTCTATGAAGAATATAGGTGACTTTTTTAAGAAAATTGGTGGCATACAGGCAAAAGAAATAGCCCTGAGAGCCTCTATACAGGCGAGCGTTAAAGAATTTGTGGATATAGATATACCTCTCGGTTCGATCGTTTGTAAAACAGGTACAGTGAGTCTTAAGGGTATATCACACAGTGCTCGATCGGCAATCTTTATACACAAACAAAAGATTATCGACTGTGCCAATAAAACACAAACCGATCAAAAGATAATAGATATTCGATAAAAAATTCAGTCTGTGTGACTGAATTTTTTACTGCGTAGTGAAATCGAGAGTAACTTGGGTCTGATTGAATACAGAATCGTAGAGATTAACGGTGATTGTATTATTTGAGGATAGGCCACCGATATCAGAGGGAACAAAACTAATAGTAAGCGGATTCGATGTGTTTGTGAGAACATATTTACCATTGAGATATAGTTCAGATTTTTGTATTGGATATACCCCAGTCTCCTGCAGAGTGATAGTGAGAAGCTTGCTTGGGTTAATCACACTATCAGCAGCAGGGGAGGTGATAGTAGCGTGCGGCATTTTATCGGGGGTATGAACGTCGTCTGTAGCTGTCGGTGCAGTAAAATTAGTTGTTTCTTTGAAGGTTGGATTGTTTAGTTTCCACTGATCAAACCATTTACGCGTAGCATATTCCCAGTTTGCATATTGAGAATCCTGTTCAGGGTGCGCCGGTATTGGGCCACGAGGATCATTTTTATCTACCCATTGAAGTATCGAATGTACGCTCGGAAATACAACCTCTTTCTTTGTTTCATTTGGTGTGTATTGAGTTGCTACCTTACCCGAAACAGTATCAGTAAAATATGAAACCCCACCTTGCCAAATACCACGGAACACCGGTTTGATATCAGTAGGTACCGGTTGTGGAGCTTTGAAATCCTCAGGCGGGAAGTTTTTCGCCACCTGCGACATGAATGATCCCCACACCGGTGTGATAATGAGGGCTGATATAGCATCGTTCATCGGATGGTTGTCGTTGTTACCTGCCCAAGCGCCAACAACGAGATTTGGTGTATAACCGAGAGTCCACACATCGCGATAGTCGTTCGTGGTACCAGTTTTTATAGCAACAGTGCGTCCAATAGTGTCAGTGATGCCGGTAAGACTCACCATACGGTTTGGTCTATCTGCGAGAACCTGGTTGATCTGACGGGCGATTTCAGCCGGTATCACCTGAGATGGGTTTGTTGTGGCCTTTTCAAGAACAGTGCCTTTACCATCATCAACTTCGAGTACTGAACGATATTGATTGCGTACACCATCATTTGCGAATACACCATATGCGCTTGTCAGATCGAGGAGGCTCACTTCGCCGCCACCGAGCACAAGAGTAAGTCCGTAACGATCTGGTTCATTGAGGCTGGTGATACCCATATCAGTCGCTGTTTTGATCGAATCATTTAAGCCGGCGAGGTAGAGCGCTTGCACAGCAGGGATATTGCGAGAGTGGGGAAGAGCCTCACGTATAGTCATTGGGCCAGGGTACGCATTGTCGTATTCCTTTGGCGAGTAACATGTTTTTGTCGCATCTGCTGAAGGATTTTTTGGTTTGCTATCAGGAGTACATTCTGATGAGAATTCGGTAGGAGTATCAAATAGCACCGTATCTGGTGTGTAGCCCTTTTCAAATAGTGTTGCGTACACAAATGGTTTGAAGGTTGATCCTGGCTGACGTTTTGCGAGCGCGATATTGAAGTTGCCGTCTATAGAAGGATCAAAATAGTCTCTTGAGCCAACCATGGTGAGGATA
>DATJGJ010000004.1:0-11917 GCA_035495115.1 Minisyncoccota bacterium
CAGTTTGTCGATTTGAACAAATCGTCCTTGGCGAAGGTCAAAAGGCAAATGAAGATGGCCAACGTGAAGAGATCGAGCATGTTCGTTCGACCATTCACAACTCAACCATTGATGCTATAAACGTCCTGTCTCGCAACTTAAAAAAAGCAGGCAAGGACAACTCTTGGATCTCAAAGCTAAACGGCAATCGCGCCGCGTATGGCAAGTTTGCGATCCTCATCGCTTTCGAAGCGGTGTTAACCAATGAATAAAAGGTGTTCCATGACAGACAATCAAGACAAAGCAAAAATGTTGCGTTATGCGCAGCTTACATTCCAGAAGCAGAAGGGAACATCTCCGCTCACCCCGAAAGAGGAAGAGGAATTGGTCTCACTGCCGAAGGAACTCGATATGACTCCGGAAGCCATCATTAAGGCTGTTACGGAGAGTATTCTCGCGAATATGTAAGCGCCCCATGCGCGAATAAAGCCGTTGGAAGAAATTCCAACGGCTTCTTTTTATCTATAATCCTTACTTTTTCTCCTTGATCTCGCTCTCGATCCTGCTTAATGCTTCCTCAGCCTTGAGCTGACCGATCTGGCCATGGTCGCGGCTCTCGAGGGTGACTGCGCCAGCGGCGATATCTTTGTCGCCGATGATGATGAAGTAAGGGATGTTGGCGGTCTTGGCGTTGCGGATCTTTTTGCCGAAGCCGGTGTCAGACGCGTCGAGCTCAGAACGGATCATTTTCGCTTTGAAGAGATCATGCACCTTTTGAGCCTCTGCGACATGAGCCTCGCCGACAGGGATGACTGCGACCTGGACTGGGGCGAGCCAGAGAGGGAACTTGCCGCTATAGTGCTCGATGAGGATGCCCATGAATCGCTCGAGGGAGCCAGAGATGGCGCGATGAATGACGACCGGACGTTCCTTTTCGCTCTTCTCGTTGGCGAAGAAAAGGTCGAAGCGCTCAGGAAGATTGAAATCACACTGTATCGTTGCGAGCTGCCATTCGCGGCCGATAGCGTCTTTGAACATGAAATCAAGCTTTGGTCCGTAGAAAGCTGCTTCGCCAGGAACTTTTTTATAATTGAGCTTATTGGCGATGGCCGCTTGCTCGAGGGCGCTCTCGGCTTTTTCCCAGGCCTCATCGGCGCCGAGATACTTGCTCTTGTCGTCTCCGCGCACCGATAAGCTTACCCAGTACTCGTCCATCAAGTTCATCGTCGTATAGAATTGACGGATGATGCTGACGATAGTGCTCACTTCTTGTTGGATCTGCGAGACGCGGCAGAATAGGTGCCCGTCGTCTTGGGTGATGGCGCGGACACGGGTGAGGCCGCCGAGCTGGCCGCTCTTCTCGTCACGATACACGGTCGCTGGTTCGAAATAACGAACAGGCATGTCGCGATAGGAAAACTGATTATCAGCGAATATCTGCATGTGGTGAGGGCAGTTCATCGGCTTCAAGATGAATTTTTCTTCTTTGCCGCTGACGCGGAATAGTTCGTCGCCGAATTTTGCCGCATGTCCTGAGGTCACATACAGCTCTTCTTTTGCGATATGAGGCGTCCATACCCATTCATAGCCTTTGTCTTTATGTAATTCCCAGAGATAGGCTTCGATCTGCCGACGGATAGCCATACCTTTTGGTTTGAGGAGCGGCAAGCCTGGGCCAACGAGAGGAGAAAGGGTAAACAAGTCTAATTCTCTGCCGAGCCTCTTGTGGTCGCGCTTCTCGGCTTCTTTCATCATGGTCTCATAGGCATCGAGTGCTTCCCTGGTTTCAAATGCTAGGCCATATATACGTGTGAGCTGAGTATTGTCTTCGCTGCCTTTCCAATAAGCACCAGCTATACGTGAGAGCTTGAATGAATCAGCGGGGATATCCTTGGCTGGGCTCTCTGAATGTCCGCCACGACAGAGATCGGTGAAATGTCCTGCGGTATAGAGAGTTATCTTTTCTCCCTTGGCGATGATGTCTGAGATAAGCTCGAGCTTATACGGATTGCCTTTGAATACCTCGCGCGCTTCGGCTTCCGATACCTCCTTACCAGACATATCCTTCCATGAAGGTAAAAGCTTGCGCATCTTCTTTTCAATATCCTTCAATTCTTTTTCAGTTGGCTTTTCAGTAGGGAATTCATAGTCATAATAAAAGCCATTGTCGATAGCTGGTCCGATGGTAGGCTTTGTGTCTGGATACAGCTCCAAAACCGCCGCTGCCATGAGATGGGCGAGGGTGTGGCGAGCATGGATGAGCTTTTCATTTGAAGGATTCATGATAATAGGATTATATTTTACTAATGATAGCCTAGCCCAGCTTCTTGGTCAAAATCTCTTTTATGACCGCTGGGTTGGCGGCGCCCCTGGTCGCTTTCATGGCCTGACCGATCAAGAACTGGATAGAAGCGACTTTACCTGCTCTATATTCGGCTACGACTGAAGCATTATCAGCGATGACCTTATCTATAGCAGGCTCGATAGAAGCCGCATCGCTCTTTTGGATGAGTCCATGCTTGTCAGCTAGAGCTTTAGGTGAGATATTCTTTGAATTCTCGTCTGTAACAAGCAGAGAGAGGATTTTCTTTGCTCCAGAAGATGATACATCGCCAGCGCTAATCATATCGATGAGCTCTCCGAAGCTTTTAGGGGCTATCAAATCGAGCGAGTCGATCCAGCTTGAGGCAATTCTATCTGCACTGACCGCTGGAAGCTTCTTCAGGAGACCTGCATAGTCAGTAAGTAAATAGTTAATGACCAAACGGATAGACTTTGCATCCTTATTTGCGAGGTTTGAAACTATATCGTCAAAGTAGCGTGAGAGGAGTCCAGTATAGTCGTCAACGAATACTTCCGCCTCTTTGTCTGTTGCACCGAACTCTTTTTTGAATCTCTCGCGGCGTACCCAAGGCAACTCAACTAACTCTTTCTCGAGAGCAGATTTTGCAAACTCTGGCATCTCAGAGATCTTGAGCTTTGGTATATCGGGGTCAGGGAAGTAACGATAGTCATGAGAACTTTCCTTTGATCGTTGTGAATATGTTTCGCCAGCTTTCTCATCCCAACCTCTGGTTTCCTGTTTTACCTTTTCGCCTTTCTCGAGCAATTCTATCTGTCTCTCGATCTCATGGGCGATAGCTCCTTCGACAGCGCGGAAGGAGTTAAGGTTCTTTACTTCAGTCTTGGTGCCAAACTTTTTTGCTGCGGTGTCTTCTTCTGAGGCAACTGAAATATTTGCCTCGACGCGCATTTCGCCTTTCTCCATGTTGGCCTCACCGGCGCCGAGGTAACGGAGGAGGAGCTGAAGCTCTTTTGCAAAATCAGTCGCGGTCTTGGCATCGCGGATAGTCGGGGTAGTCACAAGTTCCATGAGAGGGACGCCTGAACGATTGAAGTTCACCAAACTTTTTTCATGTGTGTCATGTGTCGACTGAGCAGTGTCTTCTTCGAGGTGGACACGTTCGAGAGCGATGCCCGCGAGCATGCCTCCAGAAATGAGAGGGTAGGCATACTGACTGATCTGATAACCTTTCGGTATGTCGGGATAAAAATAATTTTTGCGATCCCACTCGGTGAAGTCCGCGAGTTTACCATCGACAGCGACGCCGATCTTCAAGACATGCTTGATCGCTTCCTTATTTAATACAGGGAGCGTGCCTGGATGACCGAGACAGATCGAGCAGACATTGGCGTTAGCTTTTTCTTCGTCAGGATCGTTCGCGCATGAGCAGAACATCTTTGATTGAGTCTTGAGTTCAGCATGGATCTCAAGGCCGATAGTGGGGATGTATTTCATAAACACAATAGTAACCAGTAAACTGTAAATAGTAAACAGTAATTGCAATCAGAACTCAAAAACAAAAATCAGTAAACATTTCTATTTACTGATCTCTGTTTACGGTTTACCGTGATTATTATTCGTGTCTCACCATCAACTTTCGGGGACCTTTTTGGACCCGTTTTCGTGGAGGGCGTTTTTCTCTGTTTGTTGAAATTTCTGTCAAGAGTTTTTCGATATCTTCACGACGATACACACGGTAGTTATTAAAGGGATGTCGGCTCGCTTCGAGCTTGCCGCTGTTGTCCCAGTTGCGAAGGGTGAGAGCGGTTACACCGAGCATAGTTGCTGCCTGTTTTACTGTTAAAAGCTTTTTTGAATTTGTTTCCATATGTCTATAGTATACACCACC
The DNA here is from genome assembly GCA_035495115.1 of Minisyncoccota bacterium. Classification (GTDB taxonomy): domain Bacteria; phylum Patescibacteriota; class Minisyncoccia; order Phycocordibacterales; family PALSA-1337; genus C7867-002. The sequence continues at coordinate 4,173 of DATJGJ010000004.1, forward strand.
AAACCTTACTAAACATATATAACTTATCCACATCTTTAGTAAGGTTTATATATTTTTAAAAATAAGTAGTTCATTTTAGGCCGTAAAATTTTTGTGTAAGTGATCTACGAGATTGCTTGATATTTTAGCGAATCAAAATCACTAAATTATGTGGATCTGTAGGTGTGTTTTTCTAATTTTTTTGACCATTGATTCGTCATTATTTCCTATAAATGAAATTAGAGGCTCGCTCGATATTTTTTAACCATGTGTTGATCATTGTTATCCACAGAAAATAAATTATGAAAAGGGGGTCGTCGTTATAATACTCTTGTATGAAAAAGGACCAAATAATCATCGACGGAAAAATCTACATCTCGGCTCGCCGAGGTGCCGAGATTGCCGGATATTCAGCCGATTATGTAGGTCAGCTCTGTAGAGCAGGAAAAATAGATTGCGCCATGATCGGACGTAGTTGGTACGTTGGCAAGGAGTCTATTTTGAAGCATCAGGAAGAAGCATTTAAGGCCAATCAGACATCGTTCAAATCTACAGAGATCAAGAGTCCGTATTCTCATGTTCCTGTTAGTGCATTCCCACTTCTTTTGACAAGCCCACACGGAGGATCAGTCTCTGCTATCCCTCGCACAATGTCAGAGCAGGTAGTCCAAGCTGCTCATCAAGTGGTCCATGACGCTCATCGCGCTACACCTCGTGCCCTCATTGCTTCTTTGTTGGTTACTGCGGTTGTCGGCGCGGGGGCTTTGCTTGTTTCGCCACTCTTTATGTCAACGAGTACGGTTTCGTTCGACGAATCAAACTCAGCGTCTGTCGCACAGGCAGATAGTTCATCTCGTGCCGCTTCTCTCATAAAAGAGAGTTTGAGTGCAATCTATGGTGCTTCAGTCAAATACACTGCGCTCGGCATCGATCCTTCGATGTCTGCTGTCACTGATCAGTCGTCGAATGATGCTGATCCATATCAAGAGCTCGCATATGGTGGTCTCGTGGTCACACCGTCGCAAGGTACAACAACAGATGCAAAGCTTGCCAATGCTATCACCAACTCATTCTCTGATCCGGTCGAGGTTCGTAAGAATGAGAATACAAACACAGGAGTCATCACCCCAATGTTCCGTACAGTAAAGGGACATGACTTTATGTATGTATTAGTGCCAGTGCAGACGACGTCGTCGACCTCTAACAATGACTCAAAATAATATGAAAACTCCTTTCATGAACAATTTGAAGTCATTCGCTCTTGTGATCCTTCCAGCTTCTTTCTTCTTGCTTCTTACTTCGTATGTCTTTGCACAGAGCATGTCGAGCACGAACTATTCGATCCCTGATCAGAGTATCAACTTCGCGGGCAAGCTCTCTTCATCAACGAACTACTCGGTCGAAGATACAGCTGGTGAAGTCGCTACCGGTTTCTCAGCAAGCGCGAACTACGGTATCAGTGCCGGCTATCAGCAGATGAATATCGTCACTCTCTCAGTCGTTCCACCTACAAATGTCACTTTGTCACCAGCTCTCGGAGGTGTTTCAGGTGGTAGTGCGAACGGCTCAACGACCTTTACGGTCACTACTGATGACGCTGCGGGCTATACAGCAACTTTGACCGCTAGTTCTTCGCCTGCTTTGGTCAGTGGATCCAATTCTTTTGCTGACTATAGCCCTGCAGGCGCAGCTCCTGACTATACTTACTCAGTACTCCCAACGAACTCAAACTTCGGCTTTTCAGTGCAAGGCTCAGATGCAGATCAGCGTTTCAAGAACAACGGCTCAGTCTGCAATACGGGCTCAAATACGACTGCATCTACTTGCTGGGATGGCCTTTCAACTTCACCGAAGGCAGTTGCGGGACGTACCACGAACAATACGCCATCAGGAACGCAGACGGTGTTGTATTTCCGTGCAGCGACCGGGTCGAATCACATCCAAGTAAACGGCACCTATGTTGCAACCACAACATTGACCGTGACCCCGCTATAAACCATTATGAAGCATTTTATCTACACAACTCTCGTACTTGTAGGACTCTTCACACAGAGTGCCTTTTCAGTACAGGCAGCAGTTGGTAGTACATTCACTGCTTCATTCACGACGACAGGCGTCACAGACGCTATCGCTCCTTCAACGCCAAGTTCAGTAGTCGCAACACCTGTCTCACAATCACAGATCAATCTTTCATGGACTGCTTCAACTGACAATGTTGGTGTGAACGGATATGTTGTCTATCGCGACTCATCAGCAATCGCTACAACATCGAGCACTTCATTTGCAGATGCAGGCTTGTTTGCAAGCACAACGTATACATATGCGATTCAGGCATTTGATGCATCGTTCAACTATTCGAGCTCATCAGCTGCTGTTGCGACAACAACGCTTCCTGTACCAGTTGTCGTTACAGCAACATCGACACCGCCGACATCACCAGTCGTTTCTAGTGGCGCAACTGGATCTTCATTCATTTTCGGGTTGCAGGTTGCGGTTCAGTCAAACCAAGCATTGATCTCATTCAATACTGCTGGTCCAGCGCGTTCAACAATCTCATGGGGAACGACTTCAGATCTTGAGGCTGGTTCTATCACAAGTATTTTGTACGATACAACTCATGCGGTGACAATTTCAAATTTGATTCCAAATACACACTATTACGCACGTGTTACGGTTATCGATGCTCGTGGCAATCAGTTCGCATATCCGCTCGAATTCGTCACACCAACGCTCGTACAGTCGCCACTCGTGAACCCATCAAACTTTGCGGCTGAGTTTGCAACAATCGGACGCGACGGCGTGAATCTTTCATGGGCAAATCCTGTCGATCCTCGCTTTGATGCTGTGCGCATCGTTCGTTCAGAGAATTTCTTCCCACGCGATCAGTTCGACGGCGTACTCGTGTATGAAGGTGCTCGCGAGTCATTCTTCGATGCTACGGCAGTCGCAGGCAAGATGTACTACTATGCCATCTTTGCAAAGGATGCGAACGGAGCGTATTCATCTGGTGCTTTGGCGCAAGCTTCATCAGTGACTGGCACAAATCCATTTGTCACGGCGCCACAGGCAGGCTATGTCGATCCGCTCATCGCACGACTCACGATTGCTGACTTCGAATTTATCCAGCAAGGCAAAGATCTCATCATCACAAGTACAAGCACGATCATGATCAATGGTATGAGCAATCTCACTATCCGTTTGCCATACAACAAAGTTCCTGAAGTCTTGAAGACGATCGCGGTATCGCTCACGGATCCAAAAAATCCTTCAAAGGCATTCATCTTCTTGCTCCGCGCAAATGCAGATAAGACATACTATGAAGCAAGCATCGGCGCGCTCGGCACAGTCGGTTCATTCCCGCTCGCTATCAGCATTCTCGACTATCAAAACCAGAGTTTGAAGCAAATCGCCGGTTCAATCCAGGCGCTCGTAAATGCTGCACCAGCTTCTTCGAAAGATACGATGCAGCTTTTGCTCGTGATCATCCTCATCGCTGCTATAGTCTCTGTGATCTACATGGCTCGTGGACGTCGTATGGCTGCAACAAACAAGATGACTGGAGCAGCTCTCGCTCTCGCGTTCATGTTCGGATCATGTGGAATGCTCTTTGTGCCACAAGCTCACGCTGCTATCAATCAACAGATCAACTACCAAGGCAAGCTGACCAATGCATCAAACATCGCTGTTGCTGATGGTAGTTATACGGCATCGTTTAGTTTGTATACCACAGCGACTGGCGGTTCACCGATCTGGACTGAGCTCGACAACGGATCAAATAAGATTGTCGTCAAGAATGGTCTCTTCAGTGTTATGCTCGGCTCGACCACACCTTTCACAGGAGTTGATTTCAACCAGACGCTCTACCTCGGTGTCACTATCGAAAGCGACTCAGAGATGACACCGCGCAAGGTCATCGGCACCGTGCCATCAGCGATCGTCGCTCAGACGCTCCAGAACATCACTCCTGGACAGTTCTTCCGCAACGATATCCAGAACTCGACATCGACATCGTCGACATTCCTCAATGTATTGCAGAGCGGAGCAGGAAAGATTGCTGAGTTCTTTGGTCAGTCAGGTTTGAGTGTCCTGTCGATCCTTTCAAATGGAAATGTTGGAGTTGGAACAACGACGCCAGGTTCACGCTTTGCAATTACAGGATCAGGTACAGGTACCGGTAAATCATTTATTTTTACTAATTCAAGTAATGTAGAGAAATTTTCTATCAACGACAGTGGAACGGTGTTGATTCCATCGGGTGGAAAATTAGGGTTGAATAGTATTGTAGGACAGAACGGTAACTCAGATGGAACAAGTGGTAGTTTGTCTATTACTTTAAATAATGCTTCGTTTACTCTTGGAAATATTGGAAGTGGAAATTATAACGGATTCTCTACTTGGGACTTCTCTCCATCGACTAATACCGACAGACCTACTATTTTGAGAAATACTCGAGTCTCTGATAGTGCAAGTGCTATAGGATTTGTGCTCCAGACCCCTAATGCTCTGACTAATTCTTTGGCTACACTTTTGAATGTCGACAGTGGAACTAATACTTATTTTACAATTAAAGGTTCTGGTAACGTCGGCATCGGCACCACCTCACCATTCGCAAAACTTTCAGTGGCAGGCGATGCATTCATTGGTGGCAACCTCACGGCAACAGGTACACTCACTATTGCTTCATTGAATGGCCCACTCCAAGCAAACAACGGCGTCGTCAGTGCAACATCTTCTGTCGGCGTCCTCTACGGCGGCACCGGACTCACTACGGCTCCTTCATATGGAAACATCCTCGTTGGCAACAATGCTGGTGGATATACTCTTACAGCGACATCATCACTTGGTCTTCTTGGTACCAGTGTTGCTTCATCAACCTACGTTCCGTATACAGGAGCTAGCACGGCACTTGATTTAGGGGCACACAATTTGACTGCCGCATACGGAAATTTTGGAAGTAATGCGATCACAATTGGTTACTATAGTGGTACCGCGGCATATATCAACACTGATGGATCTGCTATGTTTGCAAACGGTAATGTTAATATTGACGCCGCAGGTAATACATATACGTTAGCAAAAATGGGTGTTGGAACTAATGCGCCTTTATATGCACTTGATATTGTCGACTCGAACGCAACAGGTTATGATATCGGAAATTCAGCAACTGGTAACTGGAATATAGATAGTGGAGGTGTAGCTACTCTTTCAGGGCTTGTCGTTGGGGGAAATGCTCACTTTACAAACACTATCTCTGATGGGTCAAACTCTGTCGGCACCAACGGTATGATCTTGAAGTCTACTGGCTCGGCTACCGCATGGGTTGCAACATCATCACTTGGTTTCTCGGCATATCCATTCACATCTCTCACTAACTTCGGTTCAACTAACCAAGCAACTACGGGCATTGCCTGGTTCCAGAATGGTGTGAATGCTAGTTCGACATCAAATTTTGTCACGTTAAATGTTTATGGTCGGGGTCTCTTCGGAGATGTCCGTTTGAATAGCTCAAACACAACCATTGATACTCAATCTGGAAACCGGATTATAGTTGGTGCAGGACAGGGCGCAATCATCGGTAGTGGTTCAGGTGTGGTCTCTTTCAATTCAACAGCTTCGACGACATTTTCAAATCCTATAACTTCAGCATCAGGTAATCTTATAATCGGTTCATCTGGCACAACTAATAACATTATTCTTAATCCATATGGAGGTAATGTTGGTATTGGAACGACCTCGCCATACTCGATGCTTTCGGTTGCTGGGACAGTGGTTGGGCAGAATTTTGTTGGTACTTTGACATCAGTCTCAACTTTTGGTGGAAATGTCGTCTCAGCTGGAAGTATAGGTTTCGGTGGGAATTTTACTTTCACGCAGAATTCAAGCATTCAATCTCAGATAGGAAGCAATGCTGGTGGGGCTGCCGGAGCAATAGCTTTTGACTATAACAATACCCCATATTATGGCGTGCAGGGTCCTTGGGTTCTTGCGTCCCATTTTAATTCGCAGGGAACAGTTTCGCTTTCATCCGGCTCTGGCGATGTTAATCTGGGAGGTAATTCGAATATTTATATGACGGTAAAATCTACCGGCAACGTCGGTATCGGCACCACCTCACCATTCGCAAAGCTTTCAGTGGCAGGTGACGCATTCATCGGTGGTAACCTCACTGCAACCGGCACCATCAACTTCAGTGGCATATCATCTGGCAGCCTCGCAGTCGGTTCAAACGGTAACCTCTACTCATACTCAACCTCAACATGGACATTCGCTTCATCTACACTCCTCGCTGACAACAACACCTTCTCAGGCAAGAATACGTTCAGTGGTGCAACCACAACCTTCGCCAACGGTATCTCAGTTGCTGGATCAAATGGTTTGACGGTGTTGGGTAATGGCAACGTTGGTATCGGTGGCACCAATCCTGGTCATAAACTGGATGTAACTGGCGACATAAATGTAGTATCTGGAGGAAGCAGCCGTTATCTCTATGATAATCAGCCAGTGATCACTGCGATGACATCATTGAGTAACTACTTCTTTGGTAATTCTGGTAACCTGACAATGACAGGTACATTCAATACGGCGAGCGGCATTGGTGCTTTGTCTTCAAATACTACTGGCGCAGGCAACACTGCAGATGGCGCGAATGCACTCAATGCCAATACCACTGGATACAACAATACTGTCGCTGGTGCAGGGGCATTAGCTTTGAATAGTTCAGGTACAAACAATACAGTTAATGGTGTAAATGCTCTTACCTCAAATGTTACTGGATCATATAACTCAGTTTATGGAAGCTATGCTTTGTATAATAATACTGCAGCTACCAATACTGTCGCAGTGGGATATAGTGCCGCTTTAGGAGGTGCCTCGTATAGTAATCAAGGAGGTTCGTATCTTGGTTATCAAAGTGGTTTCAATTCTTTGACTGGTTCAGACTACAACACTTTGGTTGGATATCAGTCTGGTTATGATATCAGTTCTGGCAGTAACAACATTGTGCTTGGTACTGAACAGACTACAGGAGGAGGTATAACATCTGGTTCAAATAATATCCTCATAGGAAAGGGTGTACGCTACGGACTCTCTCAGACTGGCTCTGATCAACTCAATATCGGTAATCTCATATTCGCAAATGGGTTGGGCTCAGAAAATACTTTGAGTTCTGGTAACATCGGTATCGGCTCATCATCTCCATTCGCAAAGCTTTCAGTGAATGGAAATGGCTACTTCGGTGGTAATCTCACGGCAACTAACGTAACTGCAACAGGTACACTCACTGTCGGCTCACTCAACGGTCCTCTCCAAGCAAACAACGGCGTCGTCAGTGCGACATCTTCTGTCGGCGTCCTCTACGGTGGCACCGGACTCACTACAGCTCCTACATATGGAAACATCCTCGTTGGTAACAATGCTGGTGGATATACTCTTACAGCGACATCATCACTTGGTCTCGGCTCAGGTACTGTCAACTCTGGTCTCCAGGGACAGGTGGCATTCTATAATGCAAATGGAACAGCAGTTACTGGTACTTCAACATTATTTATCGGTACGAATGGCAATGTGGGTATTAGAAATACTAATGCGGCGTATCCACTTGTAGTAAACGCGACATCAACAGCAAGTGTCACCGGAATCTCTGTTGCAGATGTAAATGGTCAGCAGTCAATCAGTCTCGGACTTGGATCTTCGGCACAAGGAGAAATCGGCCTTTATCAAGGAGGGAACTTGAATACTAAACTTACTGCATCAGGTGTAAGTTACCT
>DATJGJ010000005.1:0-17634 GCA_035495115.1 Minisyncoccota bacterium
AAAAAACGCCTGATTTCAGGCTATTTGACACAACCACATAAGCATGTTGACTAAATACCACCCCGTCTGGTATAATTGTGGTCAGTAAACAACGTCGAGGTATGGCGCAACCAAAACAAGCCATATCTCAAAGAAAGGAAACACAGCTCTTATGAAAACTCAAACTCGTCGGTTCTCGGCGGTGCTTTCGTGCATCGCGTTGGTCATCACAGCCTTTATGACTGTTCCGTCGGTCTCTCGTGGACAAGGTTGGATCGGCGTTGAAATGACTTACGGGTCATACATCAAAACCCCGCAGCTCATCGGTGACGTAGTGACTGCCCGCAGTAACAATTACAGTTCATTCGGACAGTTCAACGCTATCGCAAATGGAAGCACCGTCAACATTACGAACATCTTCCGTTCTGGCAGCGTCGGGCAATCAGTCTATTTCACGTTAGCGATGACGAACTCAACACCATTCACGTTGAGCCAGGTCAACATGACGTCAACTGATCCCTACACATCGCTATCAGGTTCGCTCGGTGACTTCGGCGTATCTTACACTGGCATGGGTATCGGCATCGGCGTTGATGGAACAGTTTATACTTCCGGCAACGCGAATACGCCAGTCTATGCAATCTACATCATCGGCCTCGGCAGGACGATTGACATCACCGGCCAATCAGTTTCGGATGCACAAGCAAGCTGGGCAGCGGGTTGCCCATTCACTACACAGACAACGTTCAGTCTTGGAAGCCTTACATCATCGGCTCAAGTCACGTTCGTTGATCCCGTGCCTGAACCTTCGACATTTGCTTTAGCTGGGCTCGGCGGACTTACAATCCTTCTCGCCCGACTGCGCAAAAACCGTTCAAAGTGATTCGCACACACAATCAAAATCGCACCCATACCTTGAGTGCGATTTTTTATTTTATCTAATTTTGAAACTTATGTTAGATCTCCTGGATTGAAGACTTTACACAAACACCGCCTTTAAGTTTATAACCAGTATCACAAGTATATTGACACGTTACTTTTGGCGAACTACAAGTAAGTGAACCGACCGGATTACTTGTACCCAAATCAATTCCCTGATCAGCAGGATCACACAATGTTGCATGCGCAGGCGCATTACAAATATTGCCTGTTACAACTGGTGCTGGTGCTACAGTAACAGTGACACTTGTTGTTTGGCTTTGGAAATTGTTATCCAAATAACTCAAGTACCAATACCGCGTGACATTTGCACCGCCAGTCGCAACACCAGGAAGCTTAACGGTATCTGTATTTGGTACTGCTGATGAGAAAGAGTGGCCGTTTGGACTTGTTCCAACATTAACCACTTCTACACCGCCAACATCACCCCAACTACCAGCACTGTTGTTTGGACCTGTACTAATCTTTACATTTGACACATTGACAGGGTTCCAGTTTATATACACGTATGCAAAGCCATCTGGACTCGTGGTCACTGTAGCATTTGAGGAATAGCCACCATTTCCATCACCGGCACCAAAACTAAAGCTTGATCCGGTAACCCCACAACTACTACCCACACACTGTGTAGCAACATTTGTACCTGGATTAAACTGCAACCATCCCACGACGTCACCACCCCATGCAAATCCAGAGAATTTACCTGTTGCATTTGAATATGTAATGCCTTGCGTTGAAGTACCGTTATATCCGCTGCTATCTGGTGAAAGGTGACCACTGCCCGCAAGCTCGATCCAACCATCCCAACCATCTGTGCGACTCGTCATACTTGAACAGTCGCCACCTACGGTGCCAGCACACGCACGAGCCATACCCGATACAGCCCCACTACTTGTGTTGACTTGAGCATTTGTTGCACTGCTACCGTTAGGAAAAACAGAAAGTCCCCCGAACTTGATCCAGCCAATATTATTTGACCATGCATACCCATTGAGATTACCTGACGCATCCATAGCAACATCATAAGGACCGCCGCCGGCACCAGAATCATTCGAGTTAAAGCTTATCCAACCAACATTTGATGACCATGCCCAACCTGAGAGACATGTAGTCTCACCTGACTGACAGCTTGTTGTCGCATGCACTGGAGGATGACTACCGACAAGAGTCATCGAAGCCCCGAGGAGAATGACCAGAACAACGAGGGTGACAAGGTAAAGTGCTGTTTTTTTCATAAGTATAATAAAAGAGATAATAAAGTACCCTCTTATTATACTACCTTAGGCCACTCCTCAACAATGAGCATAGACTGCCCCCTGTTGATATCTTGCCAGATTTCTTCGGTAACATACGGGATAAATGGGTGCAAAGCACGCAAAAGCGTATGAAGCGCATGTAACAAGAATTGCACACGAGCTGTACGAGCGATAATATCCTCACCATTCAATATAGGCTTACTCTCTTCGAGGATCTTATCGGCAAGCTCATGCCATGCATATTGATAGAGCTTTTCACCGACAAGGTAGAACTTATACTCTTCCATTTCTTTATTTATTTCAGCCACGAGATCATTGAGCTGCTTCATGTATGCCGACTCGGTAGGGGTCCAATTTTTGAACTGCGGATCATATTCAACTTTTTCAACAGGTGCAAGACCGTAACGTTCGCCAACTGCAGATGAAAGTATAAATCGAGTGATGTTCCACAATTTATTTGAAAAATTCTTATATCCTTTTACTTTATCTTCTGAAAGTTTTGAATCATTACCTGGACCAGTGCCGATGATGAGGGAAAGTCGGGTCGCATCAGCGCCGTACTTTTCTATCATATCGAGTGGATCGATGATGTTGCCGAGTGACTTGGACATCTTCTTTCCTTTTCCATCGCGAACAAGGCCGTGGAGGTAAACAGTTTTGAATGGCACTTCACCAACGAGACATCCGGTCATGAGGATCATACGAGCAACCCAGAAGAAGATGATGTCATAACCTGTTTCGAGAACACTTGTTGGGTGAAATGTTTTGAGATCGGCAGTTTTCTCTGGCCAGCCGAGTGTCGAAAATGTCCAGAGACCTGATGAGAACCACGTATCGAGCGTATCAGAATCCTGTTCCCATCCTTCACCTACTGGTGCTTCAGTACCAATGTAAATTTCCGGCGACTTGATCTTTCCTTCTTTGCTTTCTTCCTTCTTTTCATTCTCTCTGTACCACACCGGTATACGATGCCCATACCAGATCTGTCGTGATATGCACCAGTCACGGAGATTGTTGATCCAGTTGAAATACACACGTTCAAAGCGCTCAGGAATGATCTCGATATTGCCCTCAGGATTCGTCTCTTCGCTCTTGACAGCTTTGAGCATGATCTCTTTCAAGGTTGTCTCGGAACCTGAAGCTATACCAGGGATATTTGAATATGGAATCGTGAACTTCTTGTTGACGGCAATGAACCACTGGAGCTTTGGTAATGGTTCGATGACTGCGCCTGTGCGCTCTGCGGTAGCGACGTTCTGTTCGATGTCCTCTTCTTTTTCGAGCAAGCCTTCTGACTTGAGCCATTCGACAACAGCAGTACGAGCTTCACCAACTTTCTTTCCTTTGATGGAGTCGTTGCCTGCCGTCATTTTGGTGAATTCATCGATAACTTGCTTGAGCGGCAGATCGTGTCTCTGCGCCATGTCCCAGTCGATGGCACTGTGTGCAGGAGTCACACCGAGAGCACCTGTGCCGAACTCAGGCTCAACGGCCGCATCAGCGATGACACGGATATGGATAGGCTCACCCGCAAAAACCGCATCATACTCCTTACCGATATACTGTTGATAACGCGCATCGTCAGGATGTACGGCGATGGCAGTATCACCAAGCTTGGTCTCAGGGCGCGTGGTCGAGATAACGATTGGGATATCCTTTGAATATTTAAAAGTATAGAGCTTTGCTTTTCTGGTCTCATAGATGATCTCATCATCTGAGATAGTAGTCTGGCCCTTCGGATCCCAGTTGATGACTTTTGAACCACGATAGATGAGACCGAGGTTGTACATAGTTTTGAAAGCAGTGCGGACAGCGATGGTTCTCTTTTCATCAAGAGTAAATGCTTCGCGTGACCAATCGATCGATGCGCCCATCTTGCGAACTTGATTGACGATAGTGTCATGGCTCTCTTTCGCAAAGGCATCGACACGCTTCAAGAACTCCTCGCGGCCGAGATCGTGGCGGCGCTTGCCTTCTTTCTTCTCTATCTCCTTTTCGACTTTTGACTGCGTGGCGATAGCAGCATGGTCGGTGCCTGGCAGCCACAAAGTTTTGTATCCTTGCATACGCTTGTAACGAATCATAATATCTTCGATGGCAAGCATAGCGGCATGTCCCATATGGAGCGTTCCCGTCACATTCGGCGGAGGTAAGACGATAGAAAAAGGTTCGCCTTTTTGCTGGCGCTCGGGAAGCATATCTGGATTGAAATAGCCGCTCTTCTCCCACATCTCATATATGCGAGATTCGGTTTCAGCGGGGTTATAGGGCTTGAGGAATTTCTCTGGGATGAGAGACTTGTCGTTCATGGGTGAAATAGTAGCAGAAATAAGGCCGATAGACAAAAGAGGCTCGTTGGCTTTATACTAGACACTATTATGGAAACACCTGAACAGGATCCTTCAATCGAAAATAACTCTCAAAGCTTTGAACAACAAGCCGAAGCTGAAACGATAGCTCGGCTCAGAGAGATTATCGTCAAAAAGATGAGCGGCACCAACCTTTTACCGACACATGAAAAGATAACTGCATTTGTAAAAAAGCTCGATGAAAAATACGGACGTGACGTTGTTAAAGAAACGAAACTCTTCCATTTATTCACCAATCCACGCAAAAGCACTTTTGACTTTGCTTCGACAGAGCACCCCCTTGATCTGCCTCAAGGAGAGATCGGAAAGTTCATCGACGAAGAGCTATAGTAGACTCAGTGCTACCAGTGATGATATCCGTAATACGGATACGAATAGTATGAGTAATTGTAATAATACGGATACGAGTAGTATGGATACGTATATTGATACGAGTACTGATAATACGGCGCGCTCGTATAAGAGTAGCTATACGGATATGTGTACGAATACGTACAGCTATAGTAGCTGCAGTATACATATGGATACTGATACCCCGTATTGTAATAATACTGCGCATGCACGCTATTCTTTGGCACTAGAGAAATCACCACAACTGCTATGGTCGTCAAAATGAACGAGCATATGAAATTATGCATGTGATTTTTCATATATTAATGTGGGAGACTACCTATGTAACTATATTTTATAACGTTAATATTCAAAAAGTCAATATGTACAGATAATAAAAAATGATGCTTATTGTGTATCATTTTTATACGTACTAGTATTGATTGAGATCAGGCGTTTTATGCAAATATTTTGTGTTTATATTTTTTATAGTGTAGTACATGAGCGATACACCGATGATAGCGATGAGCATGCTTCCTGCCACATCGACGAAATGATGCACGCCGACGAGTACACGTCCTATCGATACGAGGATCGCGATGATCCACAGAGCGATCCCAAGCCTTCTACTCCAGTACAAACCAACCATAGCCAGACCTGAGACGAACAATGCATGATCTGATGGAAAACCATTGTCAGGCGCATGAGGTATGAGCGGCGCGAAGTGACCGACAACGAAAGGGCGTGGATCAAAATAGAGATATCCTGCGGCGACACCGAGGATGTAGGTGAATATAAGGGCTGTTAACGCAAAGATAGCCATCTTCTTTTTTGATGATAGCGGCAGATACATGAAGTATATGCCCAAAATAAGCGGAGATAAGATAAAGAAATATTTTGCCAAGAAGATGTATAAGATATTCATGTGGTTCATTATACAATAAAAAAGAGACCGGATCATATTTCAGATTCGGTCCCTTGCTCAATTGAGTATCGGACTTGGCAACGTAACCACTTTGGTTGCTTTTGGCCTTTGGTAGGGTTCTGTATCGAGCTCCTCGAACGGAACATCCACCCCCTCATCCTGAATATAGACCGTTTCCATTTTAAGGGTGATGATAAAGCACGCCATATACAGTTCAGTTTGCCGTGGCTTATCATTGAGAACACGAAACAGTTCAGCAACGACAGAACTCATGGCATCATTCGTCTGATCGTCGAATACGAATAACGTCCCTTCTGTTCCATACCCAATCATGTTACTGACAACCATTGCTTCGATGACACCTTGGCATCGAAACTGTTCGAATGCTTGCATGGCTTTTTCAACCCGGACTACCCATTCGGTCATATTTGACTGCGCTGATTGACTGACGCTTTTGTTGTATTCGATGTCGTATTTGAAGTCCCGGCAAATCACTGCACTGATAGGACCTTTATAATATCGCGGATTAAGTTTCCGCCTGATTACTTCTATCATCGGTAACTCCTTTGGTTAAGTGTTTTGGTTGGCAAACAACTACTCAGATACGAGTATATCGTATCATATTTATGAACTATTGTCAAAAACAAAACAGCAAATAAAAAAGCCCCTGCGGAGCATTTTCATATGTGACCCTACAGGCTGGCTTTCCGAAGCAGTGCGCAACCACAAGTGGATTGAGGAAAGTATAGCGCGTTTACGAGATATTCTAAATAGCAGCCCAGCACTTGGGCCGTAAGACAAGTGAGACTTGCCAGATTGGCAATTTCTAGCATCTGTGTGTTTTTTGTTATTTCACTAATCTAACAAAAGAGACCTGATCGGAAACTTGCCGGATTTGGCAAGTTCTGCCTCCTTATGAATTTTTTACTACTTAGTTAATCTATCACCATGCAACAAAAAACATATCCAATCGTGTATCCCAATTCCCTTCGCAGGTATCGCAAAGCTGCTGGATTGCGCCAGCATGAGGTCGCGCGCGCTTTAGGACTCAATAGCATTGAACGCATCTCCAAATGGGAGAATGGTCATTCAATACCAAAGGGAAAAAGCCTCCTGCATCTCGCTGTGCTCTACCGAGTATCACCTCAGCAGTTGTTCAGCGAAATGTATGAGACTACTTGGAATCCGTCTTCCTCGTCCACTTCCGTGGCTGTTTCGGAGGCTGGTATCCCGGAGGAGGAATCAACTTCCCTTCCTTCAGAACCCAACCCTCTGACATGAGACGGTTGTGGATACCTCGGAAGACTTCTCCGAGTTCTTTAAGCGCAGCGATGGTTTCGTCGCTGAGTGGTTTTTTATTGGCCACATACAGCATCCTACAAAAACAGCCGCGATTGTAGGAGTGATTTGTTTGTACGTGCAAGCGACCATGTAGTCAAACTACCATAATAGTCGCGTCGCCTTCGCCTCATCGTAAATTCATCACCACATATCAACCCCTCGATAGTAATCCAATCCCCTTCGTCTCTATAAAAATGCTACAATGAATAAGCTTATGTACAATAAAAGCACCTATTTCAATAAGATCACGACAGACTTAACGGTGCTTGCTCGTGCGGTTGAGACAAAAAACAAGCTTTCTCTAACAGACGATGCGAAATGGGGTGAGGACTTTTTCAAAGATCTTCTTAACAAGGTATACGGTTATAATCTTGTCAATCTTAACGAAGACGAACAAAATAGTGTGGGCATAGATTTGGGCGATGAAGCAAAACGAGTTTGTGTTCAAGTCACAGCAAGTAACGGCTCTGAAAAAATAAAAGACACTCTCGCTTCATGTGATAAGTGCAAGAGACATGAAAGCTATGACGAGCTTTACATTCTAATAATCGGTTACAAGAAAAAGTATACGGCCGCTTTCACTTCCAAGTTCGCCCGATTCACCAAAGAAGAGTGTATTTGGGATATTCGTAACTTGCTGGCGAAGATACGTTCACTTTCTCCTGAACAAATGAAGGAGGTTATGGACCTTATCGATAGCCAACTCACTGGCGTTATTACGATTGATCCAGTAGAGCTTTCAGAAGAAGATATTTTGGCAATAATAGATGTTCTTGCTGACTATACCCAAAAGAGCTTAGATAGCAACCTGAAGGATTCAGAACAAAAATACAAGCTTGTGAAGCGAGACGAAGATTTTATCTCTCGCAAGAATGAGTTGAATAATGTTGATGATATCCTATTTAATGGAGAAATCCGACGAAGCTTGCAGTACGACAAACAAATAGAAGCATTTCTTGGAAATCCGATAAATGCAGACTACCAGAAAAAGTATTTTGTATTCACCGAAGCAATACAGAAAAAATACGCTGAAAACAGTGATCAATTTTCAAATATCGGAGCGCTGTTCGGTTTTATCTTTGATGAAGTCATAAATTATGAGAACAGAAAGGAGGTTGATGATCAGAAGCTATTGATCGTTCTGCATAATATGTATTTTAATTGCGATATAGGTAATAATCCTGCATAAAATGCTAAAGCCAACTAAATACTTGAATATGGAGGTCTCATTAGCCGCAATTAGTTGCGAGTTGTTAAAGGTATTTAAAAAAGATAAGGCGCTACCCTACAGTGATTTGTTTAATAAGATTATTCAAAAGAAAGGAATTGAAGCAAAGACAGTCTTCCTTCCTGCTTTGAGTTTTTTATTTTTACTGGGCAAGGTCGAGTATCACGAAAAAACTGATATAATTGAATTCAAGAAATGAAGCTTAGTAAGATTTATTCGAATAAGGATTCCATGACACCCATTCGCTTCAATGGGGGCTTCAATGTTATTTATGGTGATGTTGAATCAAAGGAAGGTAAACAGAATGAACACAATCTCGGTAAGACCTCTCTTGTCCATCTCGTAGACTTCCTTTTACTTAAGACTGTGACCAAGAAGCATTTCTTGGCAAAGTACAAATCCAAATTTAATGATTGGGTCTTTTATCTTGAGATAGATCTTGGTGCTGGTAGCTACCTGACTATAAGAAGATCTGTAGAGACGCCAACACTTGTCTCCTTCAAAACTCATGTTTTACCTGATCAAAACTTTACAGAGCTTGAAGAGTGGGACAACAAGAACGTTAGAATGACCTCGAGAAAAGAAACTGATGCTCCTACTACAATCGAGAATTACCTCAACTTTAGCGTATTACAGAATTACAGTGCGAGACATTTTCTATGTTATCTACTCCGCACCCAGTATGACTACACCAATCCTTTCAAGATGAGCCAGTTCGAGGGGCTGGACGTTGACTGGAAGCCTCAACTCTTCGCTCTGCTCGGATACAAAGAAGAAGAAGTTTTTAAAAAGTATCGTCTCCAATATGAGATTAAGAACTATTCTCAAATGCTTAAGACGGTCTTGGGTAACAAGAAAAGTAGCACTCGGGATTCATATAACTTGAAAGCCGCTATAGCGGAGAAAGAGAAAGAAAGAGCGGCTATTTTGGAACAAATAAATAAGTTCGACTTCTACTTAAGAGAAAAGAAACTCAATAAAGAACTTGTTGAAGAAACGGAAGCAAAGATTAGCAAGTTGAATTCGGAAAGATATCGATTAGACTTTGAGATAAAAAGAATCAGAGAATCTCTGGAAAATCACGTCACTTTTGACCTCAAGGAAATTGAGGAGGTTTTTGAGCAAACGAATATCTTCTTCCCAGAGCAGTTAAAGAAAGGTTATCAGGATCTGCTGGATTTCAATACAAGTTTATCAAATGAACGAGCAAAGTATCTGAAGGAAGACTTAAAGAATAATCTCGGGGCTATAGATACTATTTCCAGTGAACTCAAGAAGCTTAATCAAGATAAAGAAGAGGTTTTAGCTTTCCTGCGTGATACTGACACCTTTTCAAAGTACAAAGCTTTTCAAGGTGAAGTCTTTAAACTTGATGAACAGCTTGGTCAGTTTAGGTTGAAGCTTCAATCGCTTGGTACTGCTGAAAACTATGAGAAGAAGATTGAGGAACTCAAGATCGAATCCCGAGAGGTTGCTGTTGAGGTCAAGAAAGTTATTGACGGCGGCAGTGAGATTTTCGAGAACATCAAGTCAATCTTCAAGGATATTTTCAAGAAAACGATGGGTCAAACGGCACTACTCGTTGTACGTCCCAACCAAGAAGGAAATCCTGAATTTGAAGTTGTCACGCTCGACGACAAGGAAGAGGATCAGCTTACAGGACAAGGTGATGGCTACACTGCTACTAAAGTTCAATGTGCCGCTCTTGTGCTTGGTATTTTAGCTACATACAAAAAAGAAAGATTCTTTAAGTTTGCCTATCATGACGGATTAGTAGAAAGCTGGGGTGTCCGACCAAAGCTTAACTTCTTCAAAGAGATCAGAGAATTTGTTAAGGACAACGATATTCAATATATAATCAGCGTTATCAAGAGCGACATCCCTACCGGATTCAAGTTTACCGACAAAGAAATTGTCGCAACTCTTACACACGAAAAACCTCTTTTTGGTTTCAGCTTTTGATCTATAATCTATAAATAGCGACAAAACTGCAAAGAATAACCCGGGCAATGGCCTACTTCTTAGAAAATTGTGCTTGAGCACAAGTTGTGGTGACCTTCAACGGGACATACCTCGAACTTGGGACAAAATTCTCACTACCCTGTCAGCACTAAATAGCCAGGGGTTGTTGCCTGACTTATCAGTGATTTCTGGTTTTGCGCGCTATGACAGCACGACCGATCCAATAGTGGATGGTGAAGAAAATAGTATCGTGATTACAGAGTAAAGTAAGACGGGTAAAGTTGCCTGGAGCGGCAAGAAAATTATGTAGCACCAGCTATTTAATACTCCTTTGATCTTTCTCTCTTATCTTCATTTGATGCACAAATTGTATTAACTTTTCGAGTTCAACGAGTAAATCCCTATCTTTGTGGAAGCCAAACCGAATAGCATTCATCAAATTGTGAAGATTGAGTTGCTGTATAAAAGCTCTATTGTTTGTAATATCCTTTCGAACAAACTTCTTCCCATTGTTATTATTTGGATAAAGCGCAACAATCATCACCCTAGGACTTAAAATAAAGGATTGCTCTCTTGATAAAAAATCATTTCCAAAAAAAGTATTTGTGACTGGCATATCTAGATAGGGCGCATCGGTTGTTATGAAATGACCTTCATGTGAGATATAAACTCTCCAAAATTTTGCTGAGAGAATATTGCAGAAGCCTCCCATATCTTTCATAATCTGTAGATGGTGCATATTCCCATAATCAACTGTAAACTCACCTTTATGCACATAATCAACCATCTGTTCTTTTGTCAGACCCGATTCCTCCATCCTTGCTTTTGATTTGGGACTTTTGTCGATATATTGAACCCAATGCTTCATCATCTGCTTTGTTACCTCATCAGTCATTTTCTTCGATTGATCGAGATATTTCTTCCCTCTGAAATGAAGAAATATCATGCATTCGGCGAGGTGAAATTTTTCAGATTCACTAATTTGCTCACAATTTACAATTTTCTTTTCAAGAATAGGTAACTCGTTCGAGAAGATTGCTTCGATTTCAGCAAACTTTTTTTCAATTACCTGGCTCACTTCATCTGCAACACCAGTATGTTGAGCATAAAAGAAATTTTCATAGCAAAATCGGCTTTGATCTGATTTCTTGTCAAAAATTTTTAACTTGGGCGGTATTTTTTCCTCAATTTTTACAGGATAAAATCCACCGGTCGGGTCGAGCCATTGCTTGAGATAAAACTGCGGCACATAATGTTGATCTTCTGTTATTTTCTCCTTATTTTCATCAGTCATTAGAATTTTATTAGATTCAATTTATTCTCCACGATTTAGCAAGTATACCGCTTTTATTTTATCCTCCAAGTGGTCGATTTTATTAGCCAGCCCAACAACAATGCAAAACCCACCAACCATCCGCGACTTGTATCCCCATTTCACCGATGAACAACTCGAGGAAGCCGAAGATACCCTTAACCGTTACCTCGAACTGGTTGCGCGTATATTTGAGCGCTTAGAATCTGAGGGTAACCTTGATTTGATCAAGAAAAGTTCGAGTCCCAGTAAGAATTTGTGATTTTGAGAAAAAATATCGAACCCTAAAATAAAAGAAAGACCGCTCACTTGAGCGGTCTTTCTAAAAGTTGTGCCAAAGCACAAGTATTGTGACCCTACGGGGAGTCGAGTCTTACAGACTCGGTGCACCTTTGCGATTTATTCGGAGCATAGCTCCTCATAAATATCGCAAAGCTTTTCGACTCCCCGCCGCAAGCCGAGCAGTCGGCTTGCTTAGGATCACACAAACAAAAACCGCCACTGGCGGTTTTAGTCGTGTGACCCTACGGGGAGTCGAACCCCGATTACAGCCTTGAGAAGGCCGTGTCCTAACCATTAGACGATAGGGCCGTGAGAGAACCCAGACAAAGTAACACGATTTTTACTTTTTCTCAAGCCATTCCTTTTCCTGTCGCACGAGGAGCGTCTCCGCTTGCGATGGATCAGCCATGAGCGCTTTTGTCACACGCTCGAGACGTGGTGACTGCGACCCTTTGATGAGGATGATATCTCCTGATGAGATCATGCTTTGCAGTCCTTCTCCAGCCTCAACAGATGATGAATACCACCTGACTGACTCAGGCTTCATTCCGCTTGCGAGGGCTTCTTCTACCAGAGTCTTGGTGCGCGGACCGACGGCGATGAGCACATCAGCGATGCCATAGACTTTCTTCCCTACTCCACGATGCTCATCTGATGAATACTGACCAAGCTCCATCATATCGCCCAAAACAGCGATCTTTTTTCCGGCGCAGTCGAGTCCATGGAGGGTATTGAGCGCGGCAAAGACAGCATCAGGCGATGAGTTATAGGTATCATCGATGAGCGTAGTTCCATTCTTTCCCGCAATGATATTCATACGGCCTTTTGGTGCTTCATACGAATGAATATTCTCGATAGCGACACCGAGGTCGATCTTGCGAACTTGCGCCACTGCAACTGCCGCCAACAACGGATACATGAATGTCTGACCAACCACATTCTTTACCGCGATTATTTTTGTTTCTAAACCAACAGTCAATTCGAACGTAAAACCAGTTGGCACTTTGGCGCTACCCACCATTTCATACGATGGCGTGTATTTTGACCCACGGACAGTCGAGTTTTCAGCTGCACCGAATGTTTCCACAATGATACCTTTTGTCTTCAGCTCCTCGCCAAGAGCGACGATCTTTGGCTCATCAGCAAAAAGCACTGCGGTGCCGCCCGGTTTGATCGCGCGAGCGAGTGCTGACTTCTCTTCGAATACCTGCGCAGGTGAATCAAAGAACTCCACATGAACTGGTTTATCGCCGACTTTTGTGATGATAGCTATGTCAGGACGAAGCCATGTAACTACTTTTTTTATATCGTTTGGATGATCTGCGCCGATTTCGAGAATGAGAACTTCAGGGTATACCGCTTTGCTCAAGATAAGTTTTGCGCCAGCTTGAATGTTCGAGATCCACCCTGACATGCTCTTCCATGCATTTGGCACGCCGATGATCGTGAGAGGTAAACCGATCTCGCTATTCATGCTTTTGTCGCTCTTGCGAACATGCCCTGATGATTTGAGAGCGCAGAAAATAGCGTCTTTGGTCGCCGTCTTGCCTACACTGCCTGTTACAGCGATAACAAAAGGCTTATATTTTTTCAATATAAGACGTGATTCAACCGTGAGGATGAAAACAATGAGTTTCTTGATGATCTGCATGGGATTAGCGATCTGGTGTGATGCTGTAGTAGTTTATCAGAAACTTAGCCAAGTCGTCGAATGGTTTAGTAAGCGTTTCAGATGCATACAATGCTCCCTTCGGATAAATCTGGTACAAGAAAATGATGAACTTTGGATCATGAGCAGGGAAAAAACCGAAGAATGAGTGCAAATATCTATCAGGATAATAGCCACCATTCACATGATCGGCGATTTGCGCCGTACCAGTCTTTGCGCCGATGCTATAGTGGTCCATTTTTATCTTTCCATTGGCAAGCTTGGTATCAACAACGGTGACGAGCATGTCAGCGACAGTTGAGACTGTCTCTGGTTTCAATACAGGGCCTTCCTTTGGCCAATTCAAAACTTTTTTTGTCCCATCGATGTATTGTATCTCTTTGACTACATGGGGTGTGACTAGATATCCACCATTTGCCAGCACCGCCAGAGCACGTGCGGTCTCCACCGGAGAAGTTGCTATACCCTGTCCATATGAAGCTGTTGCCACATCGATATCTTGGCCTTTTTTGGTGAGGTTACCGATGATACCTGTTGCTTCATTGGGCAGATCGATACCTGTCGTCGTACCCAAGCCAAAGCTACTGAAATAATCAGCCATGCGATCTTTGCCTACTTTGAGAGCTACTGTCGCTGCGCCGATGTTCAATGATTGATTGAGAATCTCCTGCATAGGGATTACGCCACGCGCTCTACCATCGTAGTTACATATCTTTTTCTTATCAAGCACCATGCAGCCAACATCGTCATATGTCGAATTGCGCGTCACTGCGCCCGTATCGATACCTACAGCCATAGTGAGCGGCTTCATGATAGAGCCCATCTCATATACGTGCTCAACGAGCGGATTGGCGAGAACAGAAACATTCGTGATATGCGATAGATCGTTCGGATCAAATGAAGGCAAGGAGGCTAGAGCTACTATGTCTCCTGTTTGCGGATCCATGACGATGCCGCCGATAGAGTCAGGGTGCCACTCAGCCGACGTATCGCTGAGCACTTTTTCTACATAGGTCTCAACTGTCGGTTCGATCGTAGTCACGACGTCGCCATATGCGTTTGATGTACCGAATACGGTATCAAGCCCGCTAAAGAGATCGGCAAATACATTGACCGCACTTCCCTGTGATGGGCGCGTGAGCACATCATCGTATGATCGTTCGATGCCATATCTGCCTTTGGCCGTACTGCTCGCATTTTCACCGATGATGCCGAGCGTTTGCGCTGCCAGCGAGCCTCCCGGATATGAGCGCCATGCTTCAGATGAGATGCCGACGCCGGCGAGCTTGAGGCTTCTGATCGAATCAGCAGTCTTACTATCGAGCTTATGCATCAGCTCAGCATATGATCCAGTAGAATTGAGGCCTTTTGACAATATATTTTTATCCAGTGTGACGTATTGCGACAATGCTTCGACTGTTTGATCCGCATTGGTGATGAGCTTTGGATTCAAATATAGAAAATAACCGCGCGCAATCGAAGCAGCGGCTACATCAACACCATCTTTTGTTTGAAAGAGTATTGAACCACGATCGAAGATAGAGACTGACGGACGAGCATACTGAGCTTCGGCTCGATTTGCATATGACTCCCCTTTCAATATTTGTACCCTATACAGTGTGATAACGATGAGACATGCTGCCCCAACGACAGCAATAAAGACAAAACGAGCTCGGAGACGCAGCTTAGAGTTCATGTCCCGAGAGTGCGACGCTGCCCAATGATGCTGTTCGTGGAATATATGCGGTTACTTGTCCCAAGTTCATGCCGTATTGAGAAAGAGCGCTTGGTGAAGCAGCGTGAGAAAGCTTGATATATTCCGATCCCAATTGATTGACTGAGTTACTGAGAGCGCTTGCCTCTTTTGAGATATTTTCAGCAGCGATAGTGCGCGAGATGGCAGTGTAGACGTTGATGCCATACCACAACGTTGCAAGAGCACATAATGCACACAAAGTACGCATGATCATCACGCGATAGGTATGTACTGTTGTATATGTGTGTGCAAGTGCTTTGGTCATATGTGTGTTTAATTACTTTTTTTCTAATATTCTTAATTTTGCGCTTCTCGATCGCGGATTCTCTGCTATCTCTTGCGGTACTGCGGTCACTGGTTTTTTAGTTAAAATGTTTGCATTACCAGTCTCTTTTTTCTCTTTAAAAAATTCTTTGACGATACGATCTTCGAGACTATGAAATGAGATGACTGCCATGCGGCCTCCGGGAGCTAGATGTTGGTATCCTTTGATGAGCCCTTCCTTCAATGCTCCAAGCTCATCGTTGACCGCTATACGCAATGCTTGAAATGTTTTCGTCGCTGGATGGATCATTTTCTTGCCAGATGAGCGGAACTGCTTTGGCACCGCGCCTTTTATGATCTCTGCGAGTTCCATCGTTGTCTCGATCTTCTTTTTCTCGCGATACTCAACGATCTTTTTGGCGATGCGGCGAGCATATCTATCCTCTCCGTATCCAAAAATGACATTTGCAATATCTTCTTCTTTCCATCCGTTCACGATGTCTTGTGCAGTGAACGGATGCTGCGCTGGATCACCCATAGTCATCCAGAGCGGCTCGTCTTTCAGGAACGTGAATCCTCTGCCTGAATCGTCGAGCTCGTCTGATGAAATGCCGAGATCCAACAAGATGAAATCAACTGCAGTTATGTCGTGCTTTGCAAGGACGACATCGAGGTTGCGGTAATTCTCATTTTCGAGGATGAGCTTATCCGTATGCCCTTTGAGCGATTCTTGAGCACGCGCTATAGCCTGATTGTCTCTATCAAAACCGATGACATTCAACTTTATGCCGGTAGCCTTTTGGAATTCTTTGGCGAGAGCGAGAGCGTGTCCTGCGCCACCAAGCGTTCCGTCGACATACCAGAACGAAGTTCTAGAAGCTGGAAGTCTGGAACCAGAGGACGCATCTCCCCTGACTCCCGACTGCCAACTTCCAACTTCTTGTCGAAATGTCTCTACTATCTCATGTAAAAGAACAGGAACATGGACACTATTAACTTGTACCTTGAAACTTGTCACTTGAAACTTTATATCACTCCTGCGGATGCGAGCTTTTCAGCGATCACATCAGTCTTCTTACCGAACTCTGCACGATATGCTGACCACACATCTGCATTCCAGATCTCGAGGCGATTCATAACGCCGATGATCGTGGTTGCGACTGTGAGACCTGCATGCTGTCTCAAATGCTCTGGGACAAGGATGCGACCGATACTATCAACCGATGTTTCAACCGCCCGTCCGATAATCAGGCGATTGAAATTACGATTGTCGGTGCGCAACATCGAAGCATTGTCATTCATCGACAAACGGTTCGCGAAGGTGTTCCACTCCTTTACTGTGAACACGAACAGACAGTTATCTATGCCTGGTGCGATCACAACCGTCGACCCGAGCTCCTTGCGGAACTTGGCGGGGAGCGAAATGCGACCTTTGTCGTCGAATGTATGCTGATGTTCTCCGATGAGCATATAGTTTATAGCGAGAATTTTCGGAAAATTTCCTACTTCATCCCACTTAATCACCATTCTACCCCACTCTATGTATATTTGCATGTAAACAATACTGTGGATAACAGGTGCATAAATGAAAAAAAGGTGTAGTTTCCTACACCCTTTACGATACTATCTTGGTCTGATTGTCGAACTAGCAACTGCGCTAATATAATCACGCTGAACTTGCACCATGCGCACTTGCAACTGCTCATCGCGATAGACGTTGAAAAGCGCTTGTTCAATCATGTGATCGAGGAGCTCGCGGATATTTTTGTGCTCATCAGGGACCATGTCCGTGACAATGTCATCTTTAGGAATCATACACTTGTATTGAAATACCAGATTCTCAGCAGCGTTCACGATTTTACGCTCAAGACCACTGATCTTCAACGGTGACACATTTGGATTGTTCATCCGCGTGTGTACGTTGCGATACAAGCGAGTAGCTTTGCCTCGAAGACTGTTATTGCGAAGCGCTTCGATGCGGCGGCGAACCCAACCTGACCTTTCCATTTTAATGTAACTCAT
>DATJGJ010000006.1:0-51257 GCA_035495115.1 Minisyncoccota bacterium
GCTACGCCGCAGATGCCGATGACGTGGACGTGTTTAGGAAGATTCATAGGGTTATATTAGCAGATACCGCCTATTTCTTCACGAGTATTTTCTTCACTTCTTCGAGATCATCTGACCACTTTTTTCCATCGAACCATTCGAGGCCGGCAAATTGCAACTTGTAGGTATCAGTCGGACGCTGGAGGGAGCCGAGATAGATATATTTAAGACCATGTTTTTTTGCGTATTCAATCGCTGTGGTCATCATGCCCATGCCCATGTCTTTTGGTGACATATCGATATGATAGAACGGGTATGAGTAATGGAGTATATCTTTATTTTCATAGCAAATAGCATAACCGAGCTCGTGAGCGTCTTTCGAGTATACAAAAAGGCTTGTAAAGTTACTTTTGGCCTTATCTGTAAGCATCTCCTTTATCTTTTGTGCGCTCATGATACCTGGCCCGAACTTCTTCTCATAAAAATACTTGGCATCCATGGCTAGCTTGTAGGTGTAATCTTTGAGGGGCAGCGTAACTGACTGTAGCGCCATATGTTTCTCCATTGCGCCGATTTTCTTTAAAATCCTTTTATTCTCGCTTGAAAGCTCGAACTTCGACAGATCGATGCGTACGCTTCTCGTCTGGTGCATCACACCTTTGCCGATGCGCGTAAAAACATACCCATGCTCATACATGTCAGAAATATTCTCTTCAGAAAAGTCAGTGATTATTTTTTCGTTCCAGTGGAGGTATTCCATATAAGCCAAGAACTAGTGAAGCGCCAGCCAGAATCCAAATACGACAAAGATAAAATGAATGATCCAGAAGCGCATAACGGTCTTTTCTTCGCTCCAGCCTTTGATCTCAAAATGATGGTGGAGGGGAGCCATAGCGAATACTTTCTTGCCAAAGATGTATCGTGATGCGACTTGGATGACTACAGAGAATGCCTCAATGTAGAACATGAAGCCGAGGAAAAAGAGGGAGCTGAGCTCGCCGATAGCGAGGGTATTCACTGCGAGCAGTGCGCCCAAACCGAGAGAGCCGACATCTCCCATCATAAATCGCGCTGGTTTTATATTGAAATAGGTATATGTCGCCAAGGCGCCAACAGTTGTAGCATTCAAGATTGCGATTTCGCCAAAACCATTGATCCATGAGAGGAGAGTGAGTGCGCTGAAAGTAGTGACGAGCATGCCTCCTGCGAGGCCGTCCATACCATCAGCGATATTGACTGCATTTGCGGTGAACATGACAACGAGGATGACTATCGGCACGATGAACCAGCCTGCGTCAATCGCGAAATTGAAAGGAAAATAGATAAAGTGCCATGCTGGACCGAGTCTCCAGTATACCCACCATGCGGTGACGCTACCGGCGATAAATTGCAAGATGAGCTTTTCGTGTACAAGAACGCCACGTCGTGTGCGTGAGCCGAACCAAACTGATAAGCGCTTGAACATAGTCCATGGAAGGGTCAGGATATACCAGAGTCGCATCGACCATTGTTTGTGGATGCGGATAAGGATGAGAATATGTTTGAGCTTACGAGAATGGCGCTCAGCACCATATATGCTCATGAGATCGTCCAGTCCTCCCAAAAGGGCGGATATCAGCATGACGCTGATAGGTACCCATGTGAAGCTGCGTGACCAGTTAAAGAAAAAAGTGATGACGGCGACGGTGATCACGACGAGTAAACCGCCCATAACTGGTGTCTTTGATTTATATGCATGCGAACCGAGTCCTTGAAGCTCAGTCTTTGTGCCTTTGATGACATTGTATCGGTAGAGCAAGCGTGTGAGAAATGGTGCCCAAAGAAATGATACTGCAGTTCCTGCAAGCATAAAACCTATAATATAGGCCAAATCAGCTGTCCCCTGGAGAATGCTTAACATACGCTACAGCCTAGCATATTTAGGTCCGATTTTGAACCTTTTAAGAAAAGACATTCAGGCGTCGGAGAGATGTTTGAGATTTCTGAGCTCGTATAAAAATACGATTTGATTGGCCAGTAGTTCCGTTTTCTGTCCAGACTTGTTCAACGATAGGTTTCTCGGGATTGAGGATTTCGATTATGCCTTGCTTGATGCCGCTGCCATATATGCCGTCTTCAGGGTAAGCGACCGCATGAGCATAATGAATCTTGGTTGGTGTAAAATTTTGATATTCGATCTGATGTATAACGAGGATATGATCGCGGTCAGAATTATCGGGTCCGCCTATCATTGAGATAATGTCGCCGGGCTGGGCGTTTTTTATTTGTATGGTAGTGCTATTTTTCTCATCCGTAAATGTCGCCACATCGCAGTTTTCGATCGGACGGAGCGCGCAACGGACTTTGCCGACGAGCCCATGGCAATTGACGAAATGGATATGCTTATCAAGGGCGCTCTTTTTTAATTCTTGAGATTCAGCGTTCAGTACATAATATGCAAACGCGGAACAATCGATGCCTATATTGTTATCAGTCAATGTTTTTTTGAGAAGTTCGTCGGTGATAGCAGACTGATCGACATGATCTTTTAACATAATGCCCTTGATCTCTTCGAATATTTCCTGCGGACTGCCTTTGCCGATCGTACTGCGAAGCGCTGCTCGTGCACGAGTCGTCTTGTTGTTGAAATAGGGCACAGAACATACTCCTGAACCAATTGTGAAGTGGAGGTATTGGTCAATGACTGATAGGGCTCGGTTTGAGAGAGTCTTGGTATTCATGCTTCGATTATATCACTACTGAGCGCTCATGACGTCGACGATCTCTTTTCCGCGTTTGTTGAATCTGCCGTGCGTTTCCATGATGCCCAAGAGGGATTGAATGCGGAGAAGGTCTGCATTTTCATCTACATTCGGATATAAAATCGTTTGATGGCCTAGTGCGCCAAGCGCCTGGATCTGTTTGTCAGAGATGCTTTGGGTGATGCGGGTGATGCGCTGGATGATCTGTGATCCATCGTTGATAGGAATGATATGTGTGCTTTTTGTACCCGTGGTCTCTCCTCCTGTCAACGCTTTTACATGCGCTTCGAATATAGTCTGACCATCAACGCCGAGCTCGCGATTCTTCCGTTGAAGCTCTGACTCATAGGTCGTCGAAGCTGGTTGGCGGGCATTGATCTCAATCAAAAAAATCTTGTTGAGCTCATCGTCCCGCATAACATCGATGCCGAAAAGGCCTCTCCAACCATCGCTTTGTAGTTTTCGTGCAACATCAGTCGCCATAGTCTCTATTGCGCTGATCTCGGTTTCGTCCAATAGCGAATGGGTCAGTGACCAGTCATTGCCGATAGTGGTGAATAGATTTTCTGTGAATGGTGGAATACCCGTGATCTGATAGCTGATATTGCCGAGGAATATATTTTTTTCATCGATGACCACATTGAGTGTGAATGAGGGGCCGTGTACGTATGAAGTCACGCGTGCGAGCCTCTCGGGAAATTTTTCTTGTACAGCCTTGAGCTCATCGGCTGAATTGACGAGTGTGGTGCCAAGGCCCGTGTGACTGTGCGCCCACTGGATGATGAGAGGCTTTTTATTCCAAACAATATCTTTCGTTATGGTGAGCGAATGAGGTGGAAGATATGTTTCGCCGAGGGCGCCGAGATATTCTACTTGCGTCATCTTATTTTCGATCTTTTCTGCAAGTGTGCTCGAAGGGTTTGCGAGATGCCACGCATTCTTTGTGCAGATTTGTTCGATGTGCGGAGTATTTTTGAATACGACGATGGATACATTGTCTGCACCTCGTGTGGCAATCAGCCTTCGTACGCTTTCATGATCGAGCAATTCTCGCGTATCAAAAAGCTCACCATCTTCTCGTGTTGTTTCTATGAGATGGATAAAATCAGGGTAGAGTTTTTTTACTGATTCAGCATATGCGGTTTTGTTTGCTACGATTTGATATTCAGCGGTCGGTTGTGCGCCTAAAGCGCGCTCTATATCGCGAGTTACGTAAAGGATTACGGGATTTTTGACTGATTTTGCCATAGAGCCAGTTTACTGTTAAAGTGCACTCATGTCTACACTTTCTATCATTGGAACCCCTATCGGCAACCTCGAAGATGTCACTATTCGCGCGCTCAAGGTGCTCGGCAGCTCGGATCTCGTTTTGTGCGAAGATACCCGTATGACCAAGCGCCTTTTCGATCGTCACGGCATATCAGTGCCGACAAAGTCATATCATATGCATAGCAAAATCTCTCGTACAGATGAGATTATAGATCTCTTGAAAAATGGAACAACGGAAAAAGGGAAAAATGAAATACGCATTTCATTGGTTTCAGATGCGGGAACTCCTGGCATATCCGATCCGGGCTCAGAGCTCGTTTCGAGGATCAGAAAAGAATGCGCAGCAGAGATATCTGCTGGTGAATTGAAAATAGAAGCGATACCTGGCCCGTCTGCTTTGACGTCAGCGCTTTCGATTGCAGGCGTGCCATGCGCAGATTTTACATTCCTCGGTTTTTTGCCTCATAAAAAGGGGAGAGAAACGCTGTTCAAAGAAGTTGCAGCCTCAGAACGCACCATGGTTTTTTATGAGTCGCCTCACCGCATATTGAAAACGTTGGATTCACTCGTTGAACATCTCGGCTCTGCGGGCGTCGCAAAAAAAGTAACGATTTGTCGCGAGCTCACCAAGATATTTGAAGAAGTAGTGGCTGGCACGGCGCAGGATGTAAAAGTATATTTTGAAGCTCATGCTGATAAGGTGCGTGGCGAATTTGTGGTTATAGTCAGCGGGGAATAGTTGATAAAAAAAGTCTCCCCTGCAAGCAAGGGAGGTTGAGTGTGGGACTAACGTAAGAGTTTTTCAATTGTTTCCACTAAGTTTGGTTCGGAAGTAAAGATGATAGTGTCACCGAGCAGAGAAGTGACCTCGATGGTCTGGTCGCTTATCCGCACAATTTTGCACTCGTCAAAATGACTGACATAATCGGGATGAGTGTCATTTTCAACTGCGCGCCAGCGCACTTCTTCATCTTCAGCTACGCGAACTATTCTCGTGAAATTAATTGTCAACTTGTTTTGAACGAAATGGCACTTTGCGATCTGGCCGACAAACTGATCAGAGGCAATCGTGCGAAACCAACAGTGCTTGAATTGCTCCAGCACGTGAGCGAGCTGTGTGTTCATAGTTATCCTTCTGGTGCTATCGTATCACTATAGGGTATAATCGCAATACTATGTCAAAACGCCAACTTATAATCCTATTCGGTGCGCTTATTATCCTTCTTACTCTCATCTCAGGCTTACCTTCGATATTGAGCAAGATTATCTACATTATCCTCGGTGCGCTCATCATCACTGTCGCATATACGACGACAAAGCCGTCCCAGAACTCCCAAAAGAAAATTGAAAATGCGCCTTATGTCGATGCACATGCATCGCCTGCGCCAACAGTTTCTGAATCAGATCAAGTTACTCCACCTTCACACGGCTAATGAATATTCCCGAGTACAGCGCAAAAGCCCAAATCGCAACAGTTATCATTGTTGCATTTGTCCTTGTTGTGTCAGGCATTGCTTTTGCGTGGTTTTTGCCGCTCGGCAAAGTTTCATATTCAGATCAGATCAACTCAGTCGCTACGACGAGCAGTATGGCGACTACGACTATTGCTGCGATTACCACTCCGGTATTTGTTGTAACTCATCTCCCAACGCCACAACCAGTGCGAGCGGCATATTTCACGAGCTGGGCAGCTGGTACTCCTTCTTTCAAAAAGAAAATGTTCGATTTGGTGCAGGGTACTGAGCTCAATAGCGTCGTCATCGATGTAAAGGACTATAGCGGTAGAGTTAGCTTTCCGATGGATAATGCTGAAGTGAAAGCGGTAGGTTCAGTGCAGGTGCGCATCCCTGATATAAAAGGCATGATTGCCGATCTGCATGCAAAGGGGATATACGTCATCGGTCGCGTCGCCGTTTTTCAAGACCCATTTATCGTGAAAGCTCGTCCTGAATGGGCAGTGCTCGACAAGCGCACAGGAAAACAATGGCAAGATTCAGGTAAAGCATATTGGGCTGATCCAGATAATAAAGACATGTGGAAGTATGTCATTGCTATAGCAAAAGAAGCGTATGATGTCGGTTTTGATGAGATCAATTTTGATTACGTTCGTTTTCCGTCTGATGGAGCAGTCGGTAGCGCTATCTTCGCCAAGCCTGCAAGCACGACAAAAGCCGAAGCGCTCAAGAAATTCTTTGTATATGTTCACGATGAGATGTCTCCACTCGGTATTCCAACCTCGGCCGACGTATTTGGTCAAACGACGAGCGATCCTGGGGATATGGGTATCGGACAGCATTTTGAAAATGTCCTGCCATATTTCGATTATGTCTGTCCGATGGTCTACCCGTCACATTACATCACTGGATTTTTGAATTATACAAAGCCCGCAGAGCATCCATATGAGATCGTAAAATATGAATTGGACACTGCTGTTGCGCGCGCGATCGCTGCTTCATCGAGTCCTGAAAAGATCCGTCCATGGCTCCAGGCATTCGACCTTGGTGCGATATATACTCCTGCGATGGTGCACACTCAGATGCAGGCAACTGCAGATGCGGGTGCACACGGCTGGTTGCTCTGGAATGCAGGTTCTATCTACAACAGAGCGTTTGTCTTGCCATATGAACGCGCTACGACGACTGCTCGCGTGACAGTAAAAGCGAGTACGACTATACAGTAGGGAGCAGACTTTCATACGCTCTTGCGCTTTTTGGTAGGAGTGGTATTATTTATACTCGGAAACACGCTGATTGAGGTTGGATGCCTCGATACAAAAAGCAGCGTGTAAATGCAATCGTTCAAATAGAGAAAGAAGAAAAACATGGCAGCAAACTCAATGCTGGTTCCCCTCGAAGGAGGGAAGAAACTGAAAATATCGGCCGGAAGTGATTCCATACCGCATATTCAATTGTTTCTGCGCGAAACCAAAAAGCCTTTCAGGGACAAGATCGATTTTGATCGATACTGTGATCTGAAAACTGAAGGTCAGCGTCTGGAGTTCATTGAGGCTCGCAAATTGGACACCGAACGTCCGATTCGTCGCGAAATGTTAGCTGGTAAAATGTCACTCGCACCAGCTTGCGCCACAGCCTAACACGCTCAACTGTTAACTTTTTATCCAGCCTTAGAAAGGAGCTGGGAAATAGCTCGTAGTTTATAACCCTCGTCCGCACAGGTATTTGCGGTCGGGGGTTTACGTTTTTATATAGATTATTTTTCATGCTATACTTATCTCAAACACCGTTATTTATATGGACGACAACCGCGTTACATATTTCGCCGAGACTGATGCCCGCAACAAACGGGTAAAGTTCGGTATCAAGTCTATCGATCGCACCAAACACGTTTATGTGATTGGTAAGACAGGTATGGGCAAGTCTACTTTGCTCGAAAACATGGCTGTGCAAGATATCCAGAATGGCGCCGGTATGGCCTTCATCGATCCACACGGCAAGACCGCCGATCTCCTCCTTGAGTATGTTCCCAAAGAGCGCATCCGCGATGTTATTGTCATCGCGCCTTTTGATACTGATTTTCCTATTTCTTTCAATGTGCTTGAAAGCGTTGATCCCAAAAAGCGCCATCTCGTCGTCGGCGGTTTGATGAGTACGTTCAAGAAGATCTGGGAAGATGCGTGGTCTGCTCGTATGGAATATATTTTGACCAACACTCTGTTGGCACTGCTCGAAGCACCTGGTACGACATTGCTCGGCGTCAATCGCATGTTGTCTGATAAGGCATATAGAAATGAGATCGTCGCTCAAGTACAGGATCCTTCAGTCAAATCATTTTGGGTAAAAGAGTTTGCGAACTATACAGAAAGACAAGCTGCAGAGGCAGTGCCTGCGATCCAAAATAAAGTTGGTCAATTCACTGCAAATCCATTGATCAGAAATATGATCGGCCAACCAGTGTCGTCATTTGATTTCCGTAAGGCTATGGACGAAGGAAAGATCATCATCATCAACCTTTCAAAAGGCCGCATCGGCGATGAGAACATGAAGCTCCTCGGCGGATTGCTCGTGACCAAGATCTATCTCGCGGCCATGTCTCGCGCAGACGTGCCTGATCGTGTGGTCAAGATGTTGCCGCACTTCTATCTTTTTGTGGATGAATTTCAAAACTTCGCCAACGCTTCATTTTCAGATATTCTTTCTGAGTCTCGCAAATATAAATTAAACCTGACGATCGCTCATCAATATATTGAGCAGATGGATGAGAACGTTCGTGCGGCAGTGTTTGGTAACGTAGGTACGATGATCGTCTTTCGTGTCGGTGCTACCGATGCTGAGGCTCTTGAAAAAGAATTCGCGCCAACCTTCACTATGGAAGACCTGGTCAACCTCGGACAATTCCAGATGTATCTCAAGCTCATGATCAATGGTCTCACGTCTGCTCCATTCTCGGCTACTTCGATGCCACCGATACCTCAGCAAAAAATCTCGTATGTCAAAGAGATCATTGATGCGTCCCGCGAGCAATTTGCACGTCCTCGCGCTGAAGTCGAAGAAATCATTTTGAAGTTCCATGAGCCGACGCCGGCGCCAAAAAAAGAATCAGCTGCGCCCAAAGCGCCTCTTACAGGGGATTTGAGAAAACCAGAGCAGAAAGCTGCTTCGCAAGCACCAAAACCTGAGCCTGCTCCAAAAACTGTAGCTGATGCGCCGGTAAAGTTTGTGCCGCCAGTGAGAGCTACTGCACCATCGCCTTTGCTCAAAGATAGTTTGGCAAAAATTGTCGCACAGCCGCGAGCTGTACCAAAAGCACCTGCTCCTGTCGCGCCACAGCCAGATGCTCTGCCTCGAGCGGTCGAACATCAGCCATTCAAAAAAGCCTTTGCTTCAGTGGTGCCAGCAGAGTCCGCTCCTACGCGCAATCCTGCCCCAGTGCCGACAGTAAAACCAGTGTCGTTATCCGCTTTGAATAAGTCGAATCTCGCCTCGCCGGTTTCTCCTCGTCCTGATCCAAAAGCTCAAACGCCTCAAAATGTCAGTCAATTGAAGAATGCATTGGCAGCCGCTCTCGCCAAAGCAAAATCTGTTCCATCGGAGTCCAGTGTGCCTGTCCCAGCCCCAGCTCAACGTCAACAGTATGAGACAGAAGCGAGAAAACCATTACCCGATCAACCAAATGAAGTTCCGGAAGAAGTGCTCAAGAAGGTCTTGAAGATTGACTAAAGGTGTGGGAGCATTCATATATGACGCCACGACGCATACTCATATTCTCATTTGCGTATTATCCGCGCTTTGTGGGCGGGGCAGAAGTTGCTATAAAAGAGATAACCGATCGTATCGCCCCTCAGACGATCGAGTTCGACCTTGTCTGTCTTCGTCTCGATTCGCGTTTGCCTGCATTTGAACGCATCGGCAATGTGAATGTATATCGCGTCGGTTTCTCGCAGCACAAAGAATTTTCAACGGACTCATTGCCTTGGTATCTGCATATCAATAAATACTTTTATCTCTTTACGGGTGCGAGAAAAGCCCTCTCGCTCCACCGAAAAAGAAAATATGATGCCATCTGGTCGCTCATGGCTACATACAGTTCGTTTGCTGCGGTTATCTTCAAAATGATCAAACCGAAAGTGCCATTCATTTTTACGTTGCAGGATGGAGACCCAATCCCGTATATCAAGCGTAAGGCCCTACCGCTCTACCCATTATTCAAAATGATGTTCACGCGAGCAGATCATATCCAGACCATATCTACGTATCTCGCTGATTGGGCAAAAGAGATGGGGGCAACATGCCCGATAACTGTCGTGCCAAATGCTGTTGATTTCAAGCTATTTTCAACGAAAGAGTCTCCAGAGCAACAGGATGCATTGAAAGAGAAGCTCGGCAAAAAAGAGGGGGATACGTTTGTCATCACTACTTCCCGCCTTGTGGTAAAGAATGCAGTCAATGATGTCATCGATGCGCTATCGTACTTGCCAGAAAACGTAAGGTTCATCATTCTAGGTCAGGGATATCAAGAGAAGCAGCTCAAAAAACAGGTTGCGGAGCTTGAACTACAGGATCGAGTCCAGTTCCTCGGTTATGTGCCTCACAAAGAGATGCCGAAATATCTCCATGTGTCAGATATCTTTATCCGTCCATCGCTCTCAGAGGGATTCGGCAACTCTTTCATTGAAGCGATGGCTGCAGAAGTCCCGGTTATCGCCACACCAGTTGGCGGTATCACCGATTTTCTCGTCGAGGGAGAAACGGGACTCTTTTGCGACGTGCATAGTCCACGGAGCATCGCACAGAAAGTAGAAAAATTGATCAGAGACAAAGAGTCGCGGGATTATATCGTTGCGCGCGCAAAAAAGATGGTGCAAGAAAGATATGACTGGAATGGTATTGTTGAACGCATGCAGGATATATTCCTCAGTATGTAATGCCAATCCGTAGTATAATTACTCCTATGAAAATACTTATTGCTTCTGGTATATACCCCCCTGATATCGGCGGCCCTGCGCAGTACGCTCGCAATCTATATGAGACTTGGAAGAGTCGAGGTCATGATGTCAAAGTCGCCGCATATCGCTGGGAACGAGCTTTTCCTCCGCTCGTCAGACATTTCTTGTATTTCTTGAAGATCATCCGTAAGGGCTGGAAAGCGGATCTCATCCTCGTCCTAGATACATGGTCAGCAGCAGTGCCGACGATGCTCGCATGTTCACTTATGGGAAAAAAATACATTCTCCGCACAGGGGGAGATTTTTTGTGGGAGACATATGTCGAACGGACAGGTGACCTCGTCTTGTTCAAGGATTTTTACGGAAAAGACAATAGTGCCGACTCAGATTTTCTGGCAAAGCTATCCACAAAAGAAAAGGTGGTCTTCAAACTCGGAGGCGCATCATTGCGACAAGCGCGTACAGTGATATTTAGTACGACCTGGCAAAAACGGATCTTTGAAAAAGCATACAAGCTCGATGCGAAGAAAAACACCATCGTGGAGAATTATTGCGGCGAGCGTATGGATGCTGTTGAGCCTGACAATAGAACCTTTTTGGCGAGCACGCGCATTTTGAAATGGAAGAATATAGACTTGCTCAAACAAGCATTTGCTGAAGCGCAGGCTGAGGTCAAGCGTCGTGGATTGCCTGATATTGATATGGATACGAGCAAGGCCATGTACTCAAACTTCGTCGAACGCATGCATCGTTCGTACGCGGTCATCCTCGCTTCGCTCGGCGATATCAGTCCCAATATGATCTTTGATGCAGTCATGACTCGCACACCATTCATCGTCACAAAGGAGATTGGTATCACCGACCGCATCCAAGACGCTGCTATTTTCATTGATCCAAAAGACAAGCAAAGCATAATCGACAAGATAGTGTGGCTGGCAGATCCTGCCAATCGCGCGCTTCAGGCACAAAAAGTCCAGTCGCTGCCATTCATGCATTCATGGGAAGATATTGCTCGTGAGATCTTGGAGATAGGAAAGAAGTAAACATGATACGAATACGACGAATATGGACACGAATATAACGAATAGAATAAAAAAGAGGCTCCTGATGATTTCAACTGACCGGAAGATATTTGAAGTGGGCAGCGCCGTCCGTGCACGCCAGACAGAATATGCAAAAAATTATGATGAAGTGCATATCATTGTTTTTGCAAAAGGGAAGCATGAGACGCAAAACGAGATCGTCATAACGTCGAACTGCTGGGCATACTCGACGCAGTCTCTATCGCGCTGGTTGTATGCATTTGACGCATTACGTCTCGCCAAATTTATCGTTGCAAAGAGAAGTATCACTGATATCACCTGTCAGGATCCTTTTCAAACAGCATCTGTCGGCGTTTCGCTCAAAAAGCAATTCCCGCTGATTCAACTCGAATTGCAGGTGCATACCGACATCGGCTCGCCACATTTCACTTATACCTGGGGCAATAAGATACGAAAGACATTGGCGCTCTCATATCTTCCAAAAGCGGATCATATTCGCGTCGTTTCAAATAAGATAAAGAAGTATTTGATTGAGATCTTGAAGATCGAGGACTCAAAGATAGAAGTGCGGCCAGTCGCAGTCGATACCAGCAAGATCAAAAATGCGCCGATCATTCCTAGTGCGGATCTTCATGCGAAATATCCTCAGTTCGAAAAGATCGTTCTGATGGCGTCGCGTATCGAAAAAGAGAAGAACTTTGAATTAGCAATAAAATCATTTGCAGAAGTTGTTAAAAAAATTCCTAAAGCTGGTTTGATTATCGTTGGAGAAGGCTCGCAAGTACCAATGATCAATAACCAATGCTCAAAACTTGGGTTAAATAATTTCGCGGTAAAATCTGTCATCTTCGAATCATGGGCTGATCAGCAGACTCTCTATTCATACTACAAGACAGCCGACGTATTTCTCGTCACATCGCTTTTTGAAGGATATGGCATGACGCTCGTAGAAGCTCATGCAGCGGCATGCAAGATCGTCTCGACTGATGTCGGTGTTGCCCGAGAAATCGATGCGATCATCGTCCGTGATGATCCTCAAAGCGTATCGGAGGGAGTCATTGGAATTATCAGTTAAAAAGCGTTATACTGGGCTCTATTATGGCTGACACGTCTAAACCCCTCATTGGATTTATCGGACAAGGCTGGATCGGTAAAAATTATTCAAACGACCTCGAAGCGCGTGGGTTCACTGTTGTGCGGTATGGTTTGGAGGACGCGTACAAGGCAAATAAGGCAAAGATCAAGGACTGCGACATCGTATTCATTGCTGTGCCGACCCCGACCACCAAAAAAGGCTTCGATGATAGTTATGTGCGTTCCGTTCTGCCACTTGTCGGCAAGGGCAAGATCGCCGTCATCAAGTCGACATTGATCATCGGATGTACAGAACGCCTGCAAAAAAAGTTCAAAGACATCATCGTTACGCATTCACCAGAATTTTTGAGCGAAAAGACTGCGGCATACGACGCAGCTCATCCTGACAGAAACATTGTCGGCATCCCAGTCAATGATAAAAAATATATTGAGGCAGCAGAACTGGTTTTATCAGTGCTTCCGCCAGCGCCATTCTCGCTAGTGTGCAGTGCATCTGAAGCCGAGCTTATCAAGTACAGTCACAATGTTCATGGCTATATCCAAGTCGTATTCGCCAATATCCTTTATGACCTCGCTCAAGAGTTCTCGATGGATTGGGAAGTGCTCTTCAAAGCATTTTCAGCCAATCCGCTCATGGTCCCACGTTATCTTCGTCCTGTGCACCAGAGTGGCCGCGGAGCTGGAGGTAATTGTTTTGTGAAAGATTTTGAGGCCTTCATACGTCTCTTTGAGAGCAAGGTGAATGACAAGACCGGTATCGCAGCGCTCAAAGCTATACGAGAAAAGAATATCCAGCTTCTCGTTTCTACAGGGAAGGATATCGAAAAAATAAAGGAGATGTATGGTCATGGTGCGATCAAGAAACATTCACAGAAAGCCACTAAACGTTCATCGAAAAAGCTTCATAAAAAATAATGAAACTCCTCATCCTCACACAAAAAGTCGATAAGCTCGATCCTATACTCGGGTTCTTTCATCGTTGGATAGAGGAGTTCGCAGTTCGCGCCGAAAGAGTGACCGTGATATGTCTGAATGAGGGCGTCCATCAGCTGCCAAAGAATGTGACAGTTCTGTCACTCGGCAAATCAAATGGTCAACAAGTTGTGTTCAAAGATAGAGTAAGGTTCATCTTCGCCTTTTACAGTTATATCTGGGGACAGAGAAAGAATTACGATACGGTCTTTGTGCACATGAATCCGATCTACGTCGTCTTTGGCGGCCTGTTCTGGAAGGTGTTAGGCAAAAAAGTATCGATGTGGTATACGCATCGCTCAGTCGATCTGAAATTGCGCATCGCTGAAGTTTGTGCGGATATCATCTTTACCGCAGCGAAAGAAAGCTTCACGTTGCCGAGTAACAAAGTGGTTGTCACCGGGCACGGTATCGATGTTTCTCAGTTTCTCAACATGCAGCGTTCAAAGGTGATCGGTACCGAGCCTATCCGCTTATTACATGTAGGACGTATCACTCAGATCAAAAATTGTGGCACACTCATCGAGGCGGCAAAGATACTCAGGGACTCATGGAACAAAAAATTTGAGATCGTTTTTGCGGGAAGCCCAGTCACAGATGCTGATCGGTCATATATGGCTTCGCTTTCATCGATGATCACCAACTATGCATTGGATGAGATGGTTCACTTTATCGGACATGTAGCACCTGCTGATATCAGCAAGCAGTATGCTGCGTGTGATGCAACGGTCAACCTTACCCCGACAGGAGGAATAGACAAGGCGGTGCTCGAGTCTATGGCGTCGGGAGTGCCGGTATTTTCTTCCAATCAGGCATTTGTAAATTATTTCGATCGATATGCAGACAAGCTTATTTTTAAAGAAAAGAATGCGAGCGACCTCGCGCAAAAAATTATAGCTGTATTTGAGAAAGATATGTCTGCAGTTGGTAGTGACCTGCAGAAGATAGCAAAGGAAAAGGCCGATATAGGGGTGCTCATATCAAAGCTCGTTGAAGAGCTTTCAAAATAACATGAAAACAATCGTATTTTTCGGTATATATGATCCGGGATATTCGAGAAATAGAATACTTACTCAAGGGTTCAAGGAAAATGGGTGGGAGGTTCTCGTATGCAGGGCCGATGCGCGCTCAGGCTTTTTCTATAAATATGTCGAGCTCTATCGCCAGTTTAAGCTCATAAAAGCAAAAAAGATCGATCTGGTTCTCGTGGCATTTCCTGGGCAGACTGTCGTGCTGATGGCAAAGGTTTTGTTTCGCCGAAAGAAGATTGTTTTTGATATGTTTCTGTCATTGTTCGATTCGAATGTATATGACCGAAAAGTATACGGAAAATATTCTCCTAAAGCCTTTAAAGATTGGTTGCTCGATTGGCACAGCTGTGCGTTGAGCGATGTGATCTTGCTTGATACGAATGAACACATAAGCTATGTTTCAAGCCAATTTCATATCTCGTCTAAAAAAATGATTCGTGTACCGATTGGTGCTGATACGAGCGTGTTTCGCCCTCTACAAACGCCTGCGAAGAATGATATGTTTACGCTTCATTTTCATGGCATGTTCATTCCTCTTCAAGGCATTGAATATATCCTCGGTGCTGCAAAGATTTTGATCAATGAACCCATGAAGTTCGTTATCGTTGGTTCGGGGCAAGAATATAAAAAAGCAGTGCAGATAGTCGTCGAGCAACAGTTGACTAACGTTGCCTTGCTCGGAAAAATGCCTTTTGAAAAGCTGCCAGAGATGATAGCGGCATCGGATATGTGCTTAGGTATTTTCGGTCACACTGAGAAAGCTGCTCGCGTTGTGCCGAACAAGGTGTTTGAATATATTGCTATGAATAAGCCAGTAATAACTGCAGACACCAAAGCCGTTCGCGAATTTTTTACCGATGGCGTCGATATGACCATGTGTG
Organism: Minisyncoccota bacterium; assembly: GCA_035495115.1. Taxonomy (GTDB): domain Bacteria; phylum Patescibacteriota; class Minisyncoccia; order Phycocordibacterales; family PALSA-1337; genus C7867-002. The sequence continues at coordinate 15,415 of DATJGJ010000006.1, forward strand.
CATCGGCTGATGCCGCAAGCCTAGCTGAAGCGATACGCAAAGTGCAGAAAGATGCTGCGTCATGTGCTCGTATAGCACAAAAAGCCTATGAGCGCTCATGCGCAGAATTCGCACCAGCTCCTATCGTCAAAAATCTTCTCAAATCTCCATTGCTTTCATGAAAATCGCTCTAATCACACCGATACATAAAGAAGATTATCTTGTGAATACGATCATTGATGGTCTCCTCGACCTTATCGATGATGAGCCGCTATACGCAGAAAATGCCGGGTATGAATGTCGGATATCTTCAGATTATCCGTTGCCAAAGCATTCGACATATGCGCCTGCTGAAAAATGGAAGATCCCGCGGAATGATTTTGTCGAGTTTGCAAAGGCCGCAGATCTCATTATTCTCTTTTGGGGAAAAAATAATACTGACCATGAGTTGGCTAGGGAGGTCGGGTGCTGGGAAAAAACAGTATATGTAGATGGTTCTGAAGTCGGAGGCAATCGAAGATATGATCCGATGGTCATCGAGAAGCTTCTCCAGGGAAAATATCTCGCTCAAGGATCGATAGACCAAGATATGTTGAATAAATGCCCCCTTTATTTCCGTCGCGAACGTCCGTATCGAACTGCGCTTTCGAACAAGGCTACGATTCCGTTGCCATTTGGCATTGAACGGAGATATGTGGCTCATTATGATCAGCATAAGAAAAAAGACATCGATTTCGTCTGCATATTCGGTCAAGATGAATATCCGTTGTTGAGAAGAGAAGTAAGAAAATCACTCGAACGCTTCTGCAAAGAAAATGATCTTATATGCGCGACAAAGTCGACAAAGAAAAATAGTCTACTGAGTTTTTTCAGCTCCAAGAAGGATGATGGACGTGAAGCATTTTATGATCTACTATCGCGCGCGAAGGTGGGTGTATCAGTAGGTGGTGGCGGTTTTGACACGGCGCGCTTTTGGGAAATCCTCGGCAATGGTTGCTTGCTTATGACAGAAACAGTTGCTCTCTACGAGCCAGGAAGCGCTGCTTTGAATTATAGGAGAGTGGTGCAGTTCAAGGATCTGGCTGATTTTGATGACAAACTTACAAAGGTGGCTGCATCTCTATCAGCATTTGACCAAGTATCCCTCAAAGAAGAGTATGATCGGATTCTCATGGAACATTCGACTAAAGCACGCGTGATGACAATTTTAAGTGCCGCAAAAACTAAGAGAATAATCTAAGTACATATATAATTGTGCTAATATATCGTATATGAAAAATATCTCTGCTGAACGTCCACCCTGCATGATATGCCAGTCAGCATCAGATTTTCTCGCAGATAAAGATGGATATGCGCACTATCAGTGCCCGCAGTGCAAACTGGTATTCGTCTATCCATTGCCGACCGCTGAGTTTTTGGCGCAAGAAGTGTATTCTGAAAAATCAGGCTATCAGGCAAATAAAAAAAAGGACTTAAGCGCCATCCTTCCGACAGCAAAACAAGAAAAGCTGCTCGCGTATCTCAAGAATAGCCCGAAGGGGACTTTTCTTGATGTGGGATGTTCGAGCGGCGAGCTTCTCTATTTCGTAAAGGGTATCGGCTATGACGTCAAAGGTGTTGAGCTCAATTCGCGCACGGCATCTATCGCAACAGCTAACGGTCTCGATGTGAGGTGTGCAACAGTGGAGAGAGCGGGTTTCGCTGAAAATTTTTTTGACTATGTGCATATGGGCGATCTCATAGAGCACGTTCTTGATCCTGTCCAGTTGCTCGCAGAGTCAAAGCGCGTCCTCAGGCAAAAGGGTAAGTTGATCATCATCACACCGAACATGGATTGTTTCTGGTCGCATACGACGAAGACGCTTTTTACATTGTTCAATGTACCATGGTCGTCGCTTACGCCACCTCATCACTTGTTCGATTTTTCGTATGGCAATCTCGAAAAGCTTTTAGTTGATAATGGTTTTGATATTGAAACGACCTGGTACAACCGGACACCATCTCTCAAGTACGAGCTCGGTTCGCTTCATTTGGTAAAAGCTATAAAACAGGCGCGCGCGAACGGTTCAAGGAAGGAGCTTATAAAAGTAGCTGCCTTCGCTTTCATTTCATTTGCCTTGTATACGGTTATTTTTGGTGTCAATCGTCTCGTTGAGTGCTTGCCGCTCAAGCGCTTCGGCATGGCGGTCGTAGCGGTCAAACGATAGACAATATATTTTGCGAGTGTATGATAACTACTATGAAAACACCCTGGGATACGTTTTTTGAAGAGAAGATGGTAAAGATGTTCACTGAAAAAAAGTCTATTTTGGACATTGGCGGCGGCTTGCGCATATTGAGAGAAAAAAACAATCGTTTTGATGCAAAGCGGGCATGGCTCATACCATATGCAGAAAAGATTGCATACAAAGTGATGGATCCCGTGTCCGACTATCACCCAGATGTGGTTGGCGATATTCACGCCATACCATTCAAGGATGATTCGCAAGAAGCGATCATCTGCATGGCTGTTCTTGAACATGTCGAAAACCCATTCATTGCCATGAAAGAGATGTACCGTGTACTGCAGCCAGGCGGATATTGCTTCATCTACGTGCCGTTCCTCTACTACTATCATCCTGAGATAGGATATTACGCTGACTACTGGCGATTTACTCAAGATGCACTCAAGATGCTCTCAAAAGATTTTAAGACAGTTGAGATACAGCCGGTACGCGGCGCTATCGGCACATGGATTCGCTTGAGCCCGCTTGGTCGTTTCGCTGCATTGCAGTGGCTCGCTACGGCGGCAGACAAGATCACGGGCAAGATCAACAGTAAGCAGGTGAGCGGCTTCAATGTCTTTTTGATCAAATAAGATCACGTCATTTTCTCCATGAAAATACTCTATCTCGCCAATATACGCTTGCCGACTGAGAAGGCTCATGGCTTTCAGATTGTGCGAACATGCGATGCTCTCGCTCGCGCAGGCAATGAAGTTACTCTTGTCGTCTCATCGTGCGAAACATCGGGAGAATCAGAGATATTCGCGCATTATGAATTACAAAAAACCTTTAACATAAAAACCGTTAAGGGCATACAGTTGCATGCATGGGGCACGCTCGGTTTTTTTATCGCAGCAGTCCTATTTCGCATCAATACGCGCTCATACGTCAGCTCGGGTTTATTTGACGTGGTATATACCCGCGACGAATGGCAAGTCCGCCGAGGATCGATCTTTGAGATGCATGATGTGCGCAAGGGTATAGTGCAGCGCAAAGCATTAAAGATTGCTTCGGGGATCGTCGCCATCACTCAAGGCCTTTCTGATTACTGCGCGAAGATGGGTGTTGGTCCTGACAAAGTCGCGATCGTGCCTGATGCTGTTGACCCTGCTCAATTCCAAGTAAACGAATCAAAAGAAGCCTGCCGTGCAAAGCTCGGTTTGCCTCTCGATAAGAAGATGGTTTTGTATACAGGGCATCTGTATTCGTGGAAAGGCGCTGATACGCTTGCGCAAGCGACTGCAATGCTCAGCGTGGATACATGCGTCGTATTCGTCGGGGGAACGGATAGCGATCTTAAGTCATTTAAAAATAAGTACGAATCAGCTCCGTCATCTGACTCGGCGGGACTATTGATTCTTGGACGCAAGCCGCATGTTGAGATCGCCTATTATTTCAAAGCGGCAGATGTGCTCATATTGCCCAACAGCGCCAAAGAAGATATATCGCGCCTGTATACGTCGCCGATCAAACTATTCGAGTATATGTCGAGCGGTACGCCTATCATCGCCTCTGATCTTCCATCTATCCGTGAAGTCTTGAATGAGAATAATGCTTATTTCTTTGAAGCAGATAATGCAAGCTCGCTCGCACAAGCTATAAAAAGCACCTTGGATAATTCTGCCGAGGCAACTATAATAGCCGCACGCGCATCGGCAGACGTCCATGGGTATACATGGGAAAAGCGTGCGGCTAAAATACTTAGTTTTATTTCTCGGATTCAGTGCCGATAAAATATATACAATGATCAAAGATTCAGATTTCTATAATAAAGAGAGTGGCATATACTCATCAAAGCGCTATCCCGCTGTCGCTTCGACATATATACAATTTTTCTTCAAAAAGCGCTTGGATATCACTATTACTTTGCTTAAACAAATATACTGCAATACATCGCATGCGTCAGTAGGTAAAAAACTGCTCGAAGTTGGTTGTGCAGACGGTGTTGTAGTGAGGGCGATTCAAGAAAAGATTCCAAACACATTTTCTGAAGTCGTCGGTATCGATATCGCTCCAGATATGGTCAAAGTCGCATCAGAGCTTGATCGATCAGGAAAAGCAGCATTCTATGTTCGTGGACAAGAGCCTCAAGTAAATAAATTTGATGCTGTGGTTGAGATTGGTGTGGCGAACTATACTGATTTTGATGCGGAGCTTGCATATGCGCATGAACACCTCGTGGATAATGGCGTGTTTATCTTGTCGATCGCAGGGAATAACTCATTGAGCGGCTATATGGGAGGCGATGTGGGCTATGAGAATTTCTTGCCATATCCTGAATATGAAAAAAAGATAGCTGAAAAATTTATCATTGAAAGAGTCGTTCCTGTCGGTCTGCGTTTGCCTATTATATGGAAAATACCAACGTTCGCTCGTTGTATCCAGCCAGTGCTCGAAGTCGTTCTGAGGGGTATTTTAGGACATCTTTTCCATGAAAAAGTCTATATGTTAAAGAAGCGGTAGACGTGATAGCATAGCTTTACTAAATTATATTCTTATGAAAAAGAAAACTACTTCGACAAAGGAGCCTGCGGCAAAAAAGAGCCCAAAGAAGATTGAGAAAAAAAGACCAGTTCTCGTCACTGGCGGCGCAGGATTCATCGGCTCGCATGTCGTCGACGAATTGATATCGATGGGTGAAAAAGTGGTCGTGCTCGATGACCTCTCAGGCGGATTCCTTAAAAATGTAAATAAGAAAGCTATCTTCGTGAAGGGTAGCGTCACTGACGACAAGCTCGTTCAAAAACTCTTCAAAAAATATAAGTTCGAGCACGTCTTCCACCTCGCTGCATATGCCGCGGAGGGCCTCAGTCATTTCATCCGCAAGTTCAATTATGAGAATAATTTGATCGGCAGCATGCATCTCATCAACGCTTCAGTCAATCATAGTGTAAAATGTTTTGTATTCACTTCATCGATCGCTGTATACGGTCCTGGACAAACACCTATGCATGAGGATATGGTGCCGACGCCTGAAGACCCCTATGGTATCGCAAAGTATGCTGTTGAGCAGGATCTGGCCGCAGCGCTCCATATGTTCGGCTTGAATCACATCATCTTCCGTCCACACAATGTGTATGGCGAGCGCCAGAACATCGGCGACAAGTATCGCAACGTTATCGGCATATTCATGAATAAGATCATGAATAACGAGCATCTACCGATCTTCGGTGACGGCGCGCAAAAGAGGGCGTTCACTCATATCGAAGATCTCGCTCCGTATATCGCTCGTTCAATCTATAATCCTGCTGCATATAACCACGTTTTCAATCTCGGTGCTGATGAGGCATATACCGTCAAAGAGCTCGCAGAAAAAGTCCTCAAGATCATGGATTCAAAAAAATCCAAGCTCGAATTCCACGATGCGCGCAAGGAAGTAAAGGTAGCGTATTCTGACCATACCAAGTCAAAGAAAATACTCAATCATGCAACGAAGGTTCATCTCGATGAGGGTCTCAAGAGAATGGCTGAATGGGCGAAACTGCATGGCGTCAAAAAGGGAAAGAAATTCAAAAACATCGAGGTCAAGCATAACTTGCCTCCATTCTGGCTCAAATAGATTAATTATAATTGGACCCACGATTCAGGGATGAGATCGTGGGCGACATTCGAAGCCTCGCCAAAGCGTTGTTTTGGGGCGATGACAATCTTATCGTTGTTTGGGTTCAACCATGCGCCCCACCAGCTATAAGAGCTCTTGGCGATGATATGGTGCGTGCAGGCGCTCATAACAACGAGCTCTTCGTAATCAGGAATTTTGTATTCTGATACATATACTGCATCCGTGCCAAAGTTCATATTTTCTTTGACCCAATCGATCTCATCTGAAAAGACGAAGATACGGATAGGTGTGCCACCCGTTTTTTCTTGTATGTATACCAGCGCTTTTGAATAATATTCTTTGGTAAGCTCGCCGTGCTTTTTGAGTAATACAGGATCTTTGACCTGATCTCCTCGACGGATATGTATCGACACTGAAGAAGATGCCTCCATCATGCGTTTTACATGAGCAGCTTTTTCGGACAGGGGAACCTTGAGAGCAAAATCTTTGCGGATAGCAGCTTCGAATTCTGTGAAATATTTTTCACTTTGCCATACACCGGAGAGGTAGCAATCGCCCCGTATATCCATAACTTTCGGTATGAAGTTAAATGTAGGTTCGAGCACCACTTTTCGCTTATTGATAGGTTTGATCGACTCAATAGTTCTAAAACCTTTGCGAATTATTTTTGAAAATAGATCCTGTTTTATAGGATTTGGAATGCCTGTTTTTTTGAAATCAGCATCAGTGGCGATGAGAGCTTCGATGTTTGGTATGTTGAAATGAGAGAGCTTGAATGAGCGATCAGGTTCAATATTCAATCCATAAAAATGTGTGTCGAGCTTGAGTTCAGTATTATTTTTGAGCGACAGTGCACGGCCAACTGCATATTGGAAGAGTTGGTTGCCTATGCCTCCTGATATGCGGGTGATGATCATGTGATTAGAGGCCAAGCTTGTCGGTGAGAGCGACTATGACCTTATCGAGCCAGGTCGCCGTGCCGATAATAGTTTTGAACTTTCGAGGGCTCATCAGTTGGAGGATTTCTTTTCTGTGAGTGTTGAGGAAGCTGAAGTCGTAGATATCGCTTTCAGTGAATTTTCCTTCAGGAAAATATTTCTTCGCATCGAAGACCTCTTGCGAGCCGCGCTGGATGATGCCGCAACCAAAGTCGGTGTCCACGACATATATCTTGAGATCAGGCTCTTCCATGCGGAGTTTGAGAATCGCTTTCCATACGTCACCAAGCCAGATACCAGGAGTGTGGACAGGGTGCTGGTATTCTTCTTTGAGAGGGTTGCAGTCATGTACGACGATCGTGCCGCCTTCATTGAGGTTTTTGAGAGAGTTGACGATATCCCTGTAAGCTTGATCGAAGACATGGAGGCCATCGACGAATACGATGTCATACTTCATGTTGATATGCTTGGTGAAAAATTCGTCCGAAGTGACAGGGAAGGTTGCGCCAACTTTCGGGTTTGGATCGACGCCATGCTTGAGATCTACGACGAGATTCTTCCAGTTATATCCTGGCTGTGCTGGCGTGTTCACGCCGATCTCGAGATATGTCTTGTAGCCATGTTTTTTGATGAGGCCATTGATGATCTGTGAGCGGGTCATGTTCATAGGGGTGTGTTTACTTGTTTCTGATAATAGATGAATCTGCGTAAATTGAATTGATGGGAGTATATCCGACATTATCATACCCATTTTTCTTCATAAGATCCTCAAGATTGGCGCGAGCTTCGTATTCACTTGACCCAAAGCTTCTCGTTTCAACACAGATAACTTTTGGTCTGTATTTTTTAAAATCCAATGTCTCAAGGACCATTTTATCCAATCCTTCAATATCAAGCGAGAGAAAATCGATCTCTCGTTTTGCATCAGAGATAATCTTATTGATCGTTTGGATAGAAACAGGGATTTTGCCGATGATCGTATGACCTTTGGCTATTTCAGTTTGGACTTCAGACTGAGAAAACGTTGAAAGGGCATCATTGCTCAAGAGATAGAAATCTTTTGTGCCATTTTCTATTCCAACACCTATGTTGAGCACGGTATCTCGCGAACGCTTTTTCTTTATACGTGCACACAACGAGGGGTTTGGCTCAACGCAAATACCGCCAGATCCTTGCTTGTAGAATAAATAGCTGTTGCTAAAGATGATCGGATCATTAGTACCGATATCTATATAGAAAGGTGACCGCACGTTCATGTCTCTGAGAATGCGGTTGACGATGATATCTTCGCCACACTGCGAATAGCTTCGGCGGTATTTTGAGCCAATTTTATATTTTAGAGCCGCGAGCTTGTTGATAATAGATTTCATGTTATAAGAAGAATTTTTCATAATGCACCTTGTTTTTAACAAGATATTCGGGTAATCCTCTCTCGTCCTTCCACAGTTTATATTTTCCTCCGCGATAATGAACATTATTTTTTACCCTGTCAGCTAGTGCAGGTAATGTTTTTTCCGGATCATACCAAAAATGCTTTGACTCGACGATCTTTCTTTGAGCACCTGCCAATCCACCTTGGAATGCGAAGTGCCAACCGCCATTTTTAAGAAAAATAAATCGCTTTTCCATCATACGATGATTGCGCAGATGTATAGCGCAGACATCTTTGATATTTTTATATTTTGTCACTATTGTGCCTGTCCATCCTTTCCAATCCTCTTCATTTGATCGGTTATTGAGATAGTACATATATCCCTTTTGAATGAGCTTGAATACGCTATCTTGGCTATAGTCGATGATGAGTTCCGGGTTCCAGATCTCATCAAGATCAGATATGTAGCAAATATCGTCATCATTGAGTCCGATAAGAGCTTTCTTTATGCTTTCCTTTATATAAAATTCTTTGATCCAAACCTCGATTGCTTTGCCGTTCGCATCTTTGCCGATCGACGAGCTTGAAAGGGCATTTTGCAGTATCTCTTTATTGAGCGCACTTTCGTTTGGATTATTTAGTCGCGCACGAAAATCATCTTCATCAGCAGGCACATCGTCTACTACATAGTAGATTATTTTATGCTGCCACTTTTTATAACGCTCTTTGTTGAGCTCAAAATTGAGCGGCTTTGGTTGGCCGGAAAATGTTTCAGTTGCTTCTACGATGACAAAATAGTCGACATATGGATCGAGAATATTGAGACGTAGTTCGAGTACGTCGAGCTCATTAAAGAAATTAAAAACGTCGTAGATCTTTATTGTTTTTCTGTATTCAGCGATCTCGGTAGGCGATAGCCATGACCTTTTCGCCTTATACGTGCGGATATTCCATCGCATGTGTCGGATAGTTCGTTCTATAACATCAAGATATGAACGGACAATGCCCCGAGCATATTTTATAAGCTTATTATTTGTTTGTGGACCGAGTTGTTCAGAGAGAAGCATGTGAATGTTTAATAATAACTTTGGGTGACGGTGAATGTTTTGAAAGTTGTTTTTATCCTTGCCTTAAAACTCTTTTTTGTTTCCACGCTGCTCGGCGATGATATATTCGCTACTGTTGGAGCACGAGAAACATTGACTGTTCTACCAAACAACGATTGCACCTTGTCACGTAATGTTAACATGCCGTGAACCGTATAAAGCATTGACAGTTTTCGCAGTGTATAGAGTGCTGAGAAGTCCTTTTTCAGTATCGAATATATGCTAATCACGTTTTTTATTTTAGCAATCAATGAGATGTGCTCAGGTAGCGCCACTACAAAGGAATCTTTGTTTTTCAACATATATTCATCGCGCTCCCTTAGGCAAGCATCATAGGTATGGAGCACTCCTTTTCTATCCATATAATCCCATCCTTTTGTCAGGTTATAGCCAAGGCTCCAGTATCCATCAGAGATATTGTGGCGTGCCCAGTATTTTGGCGCGATGCAGTATTTGAGATCTGTTGAGAGCCATGCAGGAAACCAAGCAAAGCTCGAGTTTGAAAGGATGAGGTAGCGGGCATTTTTGATGACCGCATAATCTTTGCCGATGCTCCAGTGATATACCTTAAAATCAGGGAAGAACATGCGTGCTGTCGCCGGATCATCTGAGACGACAATGAATGTGAAGTTGGGATTTATTTTTCTCATCGCTGCTATGCAGTTGTTCCAGTATGTTGTCGGCAAGAAAAAATGCATGTCACGAGCATATCCGCCACCGCGAAAATTGATGACGCAGATATTGTCTTCAGAGTAGTCTCTACAATCGTATTCTGGCTTTACCGTGAACCAGCGACGTATCTCATCTTTATATTCCTCAATATAGAGTTCGTCTTGCATGAGCCCATCTATCTTCGTGCCATCAGGCACTGTGATCAGTTTTTGGTCTTGTAACCTGATATCAGAAAAACTGGGATAGTGATACAGAGGAGATTCGGTATAAGTATTTTGTATATCCGTAGGTGAGACGGGCGATCCAAAATCAATAGCCATGAAATCTTTCCCTTTGAATCTTTCTTTTGATTGTATGCCGAAATCATATCCATTTTTGAGAGCGATGATGCGCGTCGTTACATAGCACCAGAGCTGGTTACCAAGTCCTTGTCCGTCATAGAGTTCGGTGGTGATCATAGAAATCTTTTTATAATGCTCTTAAGTATACGCTTATACATACGTATTTTATAGAGAGATATGAGTTTTATGTGATGTGGCGTAGAGTATTTTTTGAGGATATATATGTACTCACGCTGTTTGCGTTGTTCTGTTGCAAGAGTATTTGTGATCTGGTGAGCGCCAAGTCGATTGACGATGTTTATATCTTGTACCAGCTTTGGTATACCGAATTTTAAATAACACCGTTTGTAATAATCAGTGTCCATCCACCAAATCAGATTTTCATCAAATAGGACCGGGTTTTCGTTTTTTATGGTTATGACAGAGGGTGAGCTGACAGTATTCTTTATGAGTATTGTCTCATCGTTATATGACGGATAAAATGGTCGGAAGAACGTGACGCCATCCGTTGTATTTGTGCATGCAGTAGCGAGCCATGCATCCTTTTCTATATCAAATGCTTCAGTAATATTTTTTAAAGAATCTGAATGATAAAGATAGTCATCTTGGAATAATATCTTTATGAGTTTTCCAGTTGATTTTTGTATAGCATTATTTATATTCGCTGATGAATTGCCCCTTTTTTCAGTATTTTTGAAATAGTGTATATCGAGCTTATCTGCATATTTTTTACAAAGAAGTTCAATGGCATCATCTGCTGAATGATCAGATATAACTATGTCAAAATCAGTGAATGTCTGTTGGGTGAGCATATCAAAACTATGTGTAAGGAATTCGACTCCCTTGCCATGCATCTCATATGTTGGTATGGCTACGCTGATATGCTTCATGCTATTTGATGTCTACACTTTTCGTCTCGAGCCTGAAAGCGATTGCACGCAAGATTCGAGCGACCTTTGCTGATAGTATGCGGTATAGCTTTTTTGAAACAGGAACTTTGTGTTGTTCATATCGGGGTACGCCAGGAAAATCGACGTTGAGCTTTTTGAGGATGTTCTCACTGAGCTCAAAGTTGCCAGTCCACAAGATCATCATGGCACGTTCGATAATGTGAGTTTCCCCCGCATGTTTGTCATGCGACATGAAGAGACGCAGATTCTCATAGACTACCTTTGGTAATTTAAGAATATGTTCTTTTGGCACAATATAGTCACCGCCTGGGGCGAACATGCGATAACGGGGGATGAGAGGCTCTTTGAAGCAGAATCTCAGAAAATCATTGAAACCATGAACATATTTTGTTGGGCGGTCAGGGTGCGAGAGGAATATATCAGTATTGAGCTCACAGACAAGGCCTTCAGGAGAAAAGAATCCATAGGGCCATCGGTCAGCATGCATACGGTAGTCAGTGAGCGGGGTGAGCGTCTTATTGTTCATCACGCGATCAAAGAATTCTTTTGTCACATGACGTGGCCAGGTCCACGCTTTGGCGAATATGACAACATCTGGGAGATTTTCATAGTTGTCGATGATGTAGGTGAAATAGTCGTATGAGTTGTAGCCGAGATTTGGTGCCTTTCTCACTTTGTTTTTGTCTATAGTTGCAGGAAGCTCGTAGTTTGGGTCGTTGCTTCTGTCATATATAAGGTAATTGTCTGTATATTCCGGCACCCATGACAGATTGCGGTTAAACTGAGAGATCACAAGAAAATTTGAATGGATTTTTTTCATACAATAGATGAGGTGCTCAGGGGAGATGTTGGTTTTTTCCTCCAAAAAAGATATAGCTGTAAGCAAAAGGATACTATATTAACTAAAATCTGCGCCCAGAGCAGTCCCCAGATGCCATAATAATACAAAAAGACTGAGAGCAGTATGACGCGAAGTATAGGCATGGCAAAACTGATTATATAAAGCTCTTTTGTTTTTTTCTGGGCAGTGAGCGCAGTCATCATCATTGTGGCCGCGAGCGAGAAGAATGAAAGAGAATATACCTGCGTAAAAATAATCGAATCAGAATACGTAGGGAAGAAGGTGTGGAATATAAATGGTGCAATGAGGGCATATCCTCCAGCGGCAACCAAGATGAGAACGATGAGCATCCATAGTCTTTTTTTTAAAATCGCTCGTACTTCATCTTCACTTTTTTCTGCAAGCTTCGGCATGGCGACGTTCGGTATGAACTTGAGGACACCGGCGAGCTTTTCGGGCAAGATCGTGGCGAATGAGTACACAGCGAGCGCCGCTGAGCCGATGAAATGGAAAACAAGCAGCGCGTCTATTTGTCCTGCAAAAGTGCCGAGGATGCCCATGGCTGAAAGATGTATACCGTATGGAATAGTCTCAAGATCTCTCTCGTCATTTGGTTTTAAATGACGAAGTACTACGTTATATAAAACGAAGCTTGAGAGAAAGACAAAAAGATAGTTCACGACGACTACCCATAGAAAATTTCGGGCGAAATAGATAGTCAGCAGCACAGGGATAGCGCTTACGAGATTATTGAAAAGGCCATAGTATGACCCGACGCGAAACATCTTTTTGCCTCCGAGATATGCTACCCATGTGTTGAATGCGCTTCCTAGAGGCAAGAATATCGCTATCCAGAAAAATGCAATCGCAAATGCGTGATTATCATGCACAAAATACCAGAGCGCCACGCACATGCCGGCAAGCATCGGTATAATTCCGGCGATGAGTTGATATCGAACTGAGTGCCGCAGCTCACCTTCATGCCCTCGGGCGACAGCGCGCGTGACTGCGCTATTCATGCCCGTAAGCGTAAGTGTACCAATCAGACTAGCTATCGAGAGCACGTATTGGTACATACCGTATTGCTCTTTGGTCAGATATCGTGCAAAGAGGATCGATCCGATGATGGTAGTGAGCATCACGGTGGCCGCGTTGAAATTGCCCCAAAAGCCGCCGCTCGCGAGGTAGACCATATCAGTCTTGGTGTAGCGTTCTGACCAACGAAGCATTGAAATAAGTCTATTTTTCATAGGTTTGACTATATAGGAAAGGTGATTGTGCAATACTAACATATCTTGCACCTGCTTGTTGAGTATTTGTCGTACATTAAGTATGATGTATGAATTATCCTTATTAATTAACGATTCTTTTTAATCAGTACATATATGCCACTCAAATCTTTTGCTCGATTCCTCACGCTCGCACCGCTGTTTCTCATACCGTTCTTTCCGCTGATTGTGGAGAATTCTTTCTTCTTCCCGTTTATTACTGGTAAAGCGTTCTACTTCCGCATCCTTGTCGAGCTCGCTTTTGCCGCATGGGTGGTCCTCGCATGTATAGATGCAAAGTATCGTCCAAAATGGAATGCACTCACACTTGTCGTGAGCGTTTTTGCCATCGTGACTCTCGCAGCTGATCTTCTCGGCGTCAATCCTCTCCGCAGTCTCTGGTCAAACTTTGAACGTATGGAGGGTTGGATCGTTATTGCGCATCTATGGATGTTCTATATGGTCACTGCGCATACCTTGGGAGTCGTTGATTCTGGCAAGAGACTCTGGCGCAATTGGATGAACGTCTCTCTTGTCGCTTCATTTCTCGTTGCTTGTTATGGCATAGCACAGCTCGTCGGTTGGGCAGATATCCATCAAGGATCAAGTCGTATCGATGCATCTCTCGGTAACGCTGCCTATATGGCGGTCTACATGCTTATCAGCGCCGGTTTTGCCGTATTTCTTTTCTTGGAATCAAAGACGCGTCGCGTGGCTGTTGTTGCTCGTCAGGCAAATGATTCCGCATCGCGCATCGTGAGCGACATCATCAAGGCATTCGATCTATCACTTCTCGAATGGTTGTATGCAGCTGCTGCAGTGCTCTTTTCTTTCCTTCTTATCGAAACAGCGACTCGCGGTACCGTTTTTGGTCTGATGGGAGGCGTCATGCTCGCACTTTTCCTTTATGCGATCTTGGCAGCAAAAGAATACAAAAAATCACGCATGTTCGCCGCGGGCATTATCGTTTTGATCATTGCGATTAGTGGAGCACTTTGGCTCGCTCGTGATACCGTATTTGTTCAAAAGAGCCCTGTATTGAGTCGTCTCACCTCTATCACGCTCTCCGAGATTCAGACTCAAGGTCGTGCCTATATCTGGCCTATGGCTATCAAAGGCTCGCTTGAACGCCCTGTGCTCGGTTGGGGTCAAGAGAATTTCAACTATATCTTTAATGCGAACTATAACCCAGCTATGTATAGCCAGGAGCAGTGGTTCGATCGTGCCCATAGCGTGTATCTCGATTGGTTAGTAGCCTCAGGATATGTCGGCTTGTTGGCATACCTTGCACTCTACGTTTTCTTCTTGCTCGCTGTATGGAAGTCAAACCTCACTATCGCTGAAAAGAGCGCATTGACAGGTTTGCTCGCCGGATATGCGATCCACAACATATTCGTATTCGATAACTTGGCAAGTTACGTTTCATTCTTTGCTCTCTTGGGTTTTGCAGGTTCGCTCAAAGCGTCAACCGCAGTTGTGTCAGCAAAACCACCTCGCGAAATCAGTTCAGATGTGGTTGAGTATGTCGTTGCGCCAGTAGCTATCATCGTCCTCATCTTCGGTGTCTACATGCTCAATGTCCGTCCGATCCAAGAGAATACCCGCCTCATTGCCGCATTGCGCGGTTGCAGCGGAAGCACATTGCCTGATGTAGCATTGTTCCAGAGCGCCTTGGATGTTGGCTCATATGTCGGCAAGCAAGAGGTTCGCGAGCAGATCTTCTCATGTGCTGCAAATGTCATCAATGCGCAACAGATCCCAAATCCAACAAAAGAAGCCTTTTTTGAACTAGCTATGACTGCTCTCACCGATCAGATAGCTGCGAGTCCTCTCGATGCGCGTATCTATACGCTCGGCGGCTCATTCCTCGAACAAGTCGGCACATTTGCTCAGGCTGCGACATTCCTCGAAAAGGCACATGAGCTTTCTCCAGCAAAACAAACTATTGATTTCGCATTGGGTACTGCATATGTGAATCTCGGTCAGTATGACAAGGCTGTAGTTCTCTTGAAGCAGGCATACGAATCTGCTCCATCAAATCAGGAAGCAAAGACAGCCTATCTCACCACACTGATTGTCGCTGGTCGCGAAGTGGAAGCAAAGCAGTTGTTCGGTGATGAGCCTAGTCTCTTTGGTACTGAGCAAGTCGCTCAAGCATATGTCATCGCAAAACAATATGACAAAGCGATTGCTATCTACAAGAATCTCATCGGCACAAGTACTGATCAGTTGAGCTACCAGTTTAGGCTTGCACAAGTCCAATATTCGGCAGGCAAGATATATGATGCAGTCTCTACGTTGAAGCTCGTCGAAGCAAATCATCCAGAATATAAGGCTCAGATTGACGCTGCGATAAAGCAGATACAGGCACCAAAGTAACTGCGACTATTGCATCACTGATCGTTGGATATTATAATTGTAGTGTGAGTACCCTAGGTGGGCACTCTCCAATAAATGTCTCGCAAAGTGCCGCCCTCGGCGGCCTTTTGCGTTGAGGGGTATGTTGTTGTTATACTTATGTGCAGATTGCACCAAATGACGGCGGGCGGCTGTACTCACATTATATTTAGACATATTATTTGGAGCTCACACCCGCTCGCCATCATTGGGTACAATTGAACAGAGTTGAAAGTATCAAGTCTCAAGTTGCAAGTTCGCGTCACTTGTCACTTGTACCTTGTCACTTTATGAAGATACAAGAAAACATACCACTTGCGCAGTTTACGACATTTAAGATCGGCGGCTCAGCTCGATTTTTTTGTATAGTAACGAGTGCGGCTGATCTGAAAAAATCTCTCGAATTTGCAAAAGAAAAGAACGTCACCTTTTTTGTTCTCGGCGGGGGTTCAAATCTGCTTATTTCTGATGAAGGTTTCCATGGCTTGGTCATAAAGATGGAAATCAAGAAAAAAATGATCAATGACCAACAAATAATTACAGCTGGTGCCGGGGAAATGTGGGATGATTTTGTGGCTTGGACTCTCGAGCAAGGTTTTAATGGTCTAGAGAATCTTTCTGCTATCCCAGGAACAGTTGGCGCGACGCCAGTGCAGAATATCGGCGCATATGGCGTAGAAGCTGGACAGTTCATTTCAAAAGTACGCGCATTTGATACTCATATGATGAAAGAAGTTGAGATTGCTGGCCGTGACTGTCATTTTGGCTATAGAAATAGTCTGTTTAAACATGAGAAGGGTCGCTATATCATCACTCACGTTGATTTTGCTTTGAAGAAAGATGGGAAGGTGAATGTTGAGTATAAGGATTTGAAGGAGTATTTTGAGAAAGTAACTGAACCAGCACCTTTTTCAAGACCTGCAAAACTCGCTACGCAGCCGCTCCGCTCAGACAAGTTTCGGTCTTTCAAAAGCTCAGGTTCAGTTACTCCTGTCCCTACTCCCTTACATGTCCGCGAAGCGGTGATCGATATCCGCTGGCATAAATTGCCTGATTGGAATACGTGGGGAACTGCAGGATCGTTTTTCAAGAATCCGATCATTACGCAAGAAAAATTTGATCAGTTGAAAGCAAAATATCCAGGCATGCCAGGTTTCCGGGATGTTGGTGGCGTCAAAATCCCTCTCGGTTGGATACTCGACAATGTCTGCCACCTCAAAGGCGTTATGATAGGTGGCGTTGGAACCTATGAAAAGCAGGCACTGGTCATTGTGACCAAGCCAGGGGTAAAAGCGAAGGAGGTTGTTGATTTTACCCATGATCTGATGAAACAAGTGAAGGGGGCGACAGGGATTACGATTGAAGCCGAGGTGGAATGGGTGAACTAAATGTGCTAAAGTGCCTGTTACTATGTCTATTTTCAGCAAACTATTTGGGGGTAATCACACAGCGTCAGTGAAGAAGTTTGAGCCAATGGTGGCCCAGATCAATGCTCTCGAGCCAGCTATCCAGAAACTGTCAGATATAGAGCTCAAGGAAAAGAGTGCTGGCTTTAGAAAACGCCTTCAGGAAACGAAAACGCGCGAGGAAGAAGCTAAGATTCTTGACGAGATTCTCCCAGAAGCGTTCGCTCTTGTCCGCGAAGCCGGCCGTCGTACCCTCGGACAACGTCACTTCGATGTGCAGCTCATCGGCGGCATGGTCCTCAACTCAGGCGGTATCGCCGAGATGCGTACTGGTGAAGGAAAAACGCTCGTCGCTACGCTTTCCGCATATCTCAATGCTCTCTCAGGAAAAGGTGTGCATGTTGTCACCGTCAACGATTATCTCTCGCGTCGCGATGCTGCATGGATGGGTCAGATCTACGATGCACTCGGTTTGTCGGTAGCAGTCATCAACCATGACAGCTCATTTATGTATGATCCTGCTCACCGTACCAAAGAAGAAGACAAGACAGAAGATGAGCTCGGCTCATTCAAAATCGTCCATGAGTTCTTGCGTCCTGTGACACGCCGTGAGGCCTATGCTGCTGATATCACCTATGGTACGAACAATGAATTCGGCTTCGACTATCTCCGCGATAACCTCGAATATGATCCTGCCAAGCTCCGTCAGCGCGAGCCGAACTACGTCGTGGTGGATGAGATCGACTCTATCTTGATCGATGAAGCGCGCACGCCGCTCATCATATCAGCGCCAACTCGTGACGCAGAGAGCGTCTACAAGCAGTTCGCTTCACTGGTGACTTCATACAAAAAAGATGAGGACTATACTGTTGATGAAAAGAAAAAAGCCATCCAGCTCCTTGATGCGGGTATCGAAAAAGCTGAGAAGGCTCTCGGTATCGCCAACCTATATACTGATGCCGGTATCAAGTTCGTCCATCATCTTGAGACCGCTGTCCGCGCCAAAGCTCTCTACAGCAAGGATGTCGACTATGTGGTCAAGAATAATGAGATCGTTATTGTCGATACATTTACAGGTCGTCTCCAGCCAGGTCGTCGTTGGTCAGAAGGATTGCATCAGGCTATCGAAGCAAAAGAAGGTGTATCTATACAACAAGAGTCGCGAACGTATGCGTCTATCACGTTCCAGAACTTTTTCCGTATGTATCCAAAGCTTTCTGGTATGACTGGTACCGCTTCTACTTCAAGTGAAGAATTCTTTAAAGTGTATGGTCTCTCTGTCTACCAAGTGCCTACAAATAGAACTGCCGTACGTCTCGATCTGCAAGATCAGATATTTCAGACTGAAGTAGGCAAGTTCAAAGCCATCGCACGCAAAGTCAAAGAGCTTCACTCAAAAGGGCAGCCAGTCTTGATCGGTACTGTTTCAATCGAGAAAAATGAATTACTCTCGCAGTTTTTGAAAGGGGAAGGAGTTCCTCATGAAATGCTCAATGCAAAGAACCATGAGCGTGAAGGTGAAATTGTGGCTCAAGCAGGCAAGAAAGGCGCGGTAACCATCGCTACGAACATGGCTGGTCGCGGTGTGGACATCAAGCTTGGTGGTAACCCAAATACCCCTGCTTTGTACGAAGAGATAAAGTCAGTCGGTGGTTTGTTCGTCCTCGGCACCGAACGTCATGAAGCACGTCGTATCGACGATCAGTTGCGTGGCCGTGCAGGACGTCAGGGTGACCCAGGTGCGACACAGTTCTTCGTCTCTCTCGAAGACTCACTCATGCGTGTCTTTGCTTCTGATACACTCAAATCAATGATGGGTAAGCTTGGCGTCAAAGAAGATGAGCCGATTCAACACAGTATCATCTCAAAGTCTCTTGAGAATGCACAAAAGAAAATCGAAGGATTCAACTTCGACTCGCGTAAGCATGTATTGGAGTTTGACGACGTCATCAACAGTCAGCGTACGAGTATTTACAAGAAACGCAGAGCACTGCTTCTCGGCTCAGTTGATGAGGTGGAGAAGGAATTGAATGAAATCTTGGGAACCGGTACTCAATTAAATGACCAAGTGACAATAACCAATGACCAAAAAGACATACAAGATATTGTCGCAAAAAAGATTAGCGAATTCGGTCGCGAGGACTTCCTCAACGCTATTCGCATCGTCCTCCTTCAGACTATCGACATGTATTGGGTTGAGCACCTTGAGGTGATGGACTATACCCGTTCGAGCGTGAACCTGCGTGCCTATGGTCAGCGTGATCCGCTCATCGAATACAAGAAAGAAGGTCTTCGTTTGTTCCGCGAGATGAATGCTGCTATCCGCGATCAGTTCATTCGTATTTTGCCAAATATCGTTCCAGTAAATAAAAGTGCAAATGCAAAAGGCATGCAAGATGCTGAGTTCAAAGAGATTCATGAAAATGCTCAGCTCATCGGAGCTGGTGACGGCTCAAGCAAGGGTGGTAACTCTCAAGCAAAAAGCGCTCCTGAAGTAGGCAGAAATGATCCATGTCCTTGTGGCTCAGGCAAAAAATATAAGAAATGTCACGGTGTGGGCAAGTAGAATAAAATAATGAAACCACGCAAACTCCTCACTCTCTGTCTCATCGTCAAAGATAATCGAGTTCTTCTCGGGATGAAAAAGCGAGGTTTTGGCGAGGGTCATTGGAATGGCTTCGGTGGAAAGGTAGAACCAGGAGAGATGATTGATGCAGCTGCACAAAGGGAAGTCTTTGAAGAGGCGGGAGTGACGCCTTCATCAGTCGAAGAAGTGGGTGTGCTCAATTTTGAGTTTGAAAGTGATCCAGAAAAGCTCATGGAAGTTCATGTGTTCAAGTCGGATGATTTTACCGGCGAGCCGACTGAGACTGAGGAGATGAGGCCGCAGTGGTTCGGCTTTGACGAGATACCATATGACAAAATGTGGTCTGACGATGCGCACTGGTTGCCGCTTTTGCTCAAAGGGCAGAAGTTCGAGGGGTATTTTCTTTTTGATAAGCCTTCAAGCGCGACTTATCAAGCAAAGATTGTTAAGCAGGAGCTCACTATCAAATAATATGCTCAAACTCGGACGGTACAAACACTATAAAGGAAATGAATATGAGGTAATCGGTGTTGCCAGGCATAGCGAGACTCTCGAAGACATGGTTGTATATCAAGCCCAGTATGGTGACAAAGAGACGTGGGTTCGCCCGTTCAAGATGTTCACTGAAGATGTCGAGGTGAATGGTAAAAAGATACCGAGGTTTACTTTCATTGGATAAAATAATGAAAAAGAAAATAGAAAAATTGAAGGGTGTCCTTTCTATCGAGCATCTGCATCATTTCCGCTGCGGTGCATGCGATAAGTGGTGGTCTATCGGTGATCCATCAATCGCTCTGCCAGGAAAGGGGTCGGCGACCAAGAGAGAGTGGTTCTGCCCCTGGTGCGGAGAGAAGAATATCTTTGGTGATGGAAAAGAGATAAAGAGGGAGTTTTAGGTAAAATAAAACCCGCCTACGATTTGAACGTAGTACGGGTGTTCGTCGAAATGTTTCTTAAACGGGCACTTTTGCCAGGAAGGATTCTGTTTTTTCGGCTGCGTCCTTGAATCGATGGGCGTCGACTTCAAGCGCCTGACTTAATTGATCCAAGAAACCCTCTTCGATGAGATAGGAGAACTTCATCAGAGAATCAACAGAGTGCTCTTGGCTAATTGTCATTTTAAAATTAGCGTCAACGCCCCCTGGTGATCGCCTGAGAAATTCACCACTCGGGTATATTTCGCAATGACACGGAAGATTGAATCCAGCTGGTATATTATTTTTGAGCCAAGTTAATAAGTTGTCGGCTGCGATGCGCAGTTTCTTTGTTTGTTGTGAATGTTCTGATCCGGCACGTTGAAGCCGCGCCACGCTATCTGTCAATGAGTTGCTCATAGTTACCTTTCATGTGTTTTAGGTCCACTTGACCTAACTGTATGTCTCAAGATGCGACAGCATCAAAATAGTACAGTTAACCGTTATGACTGTACAAAACTTGAGTAAACGTGTCAAATAAGGTAGTATAGATTTCTTATATGGCATTCATCGACGAAATACAATTTCATGCGAAAGCGGGCAACGGCGGAGACGGCGTTGTGCGTTGGCGTCATGAGCGCGGAAAAGAGTTCTCTGGTGCAGCTGGTGGCAACGGCGGCAAAGGTGGTGATATCTATGTACGTGCTGTTCGTGATATCAATATCCTTGCGCGCCATAAAGTAGTCAAGGAGTTCAAGGCTCGCAGCGGTAGCGAAGGTCAAAACTGGTCTCGTCAGGGCGCATCTGGTGAAGATTTATATATTGAACTCCCTATAGGTTCTGTCATCCGTAACCTCCAGACAGATCGCGTCGTCGAGCTCGTCGAAGATGGTCAGATCTCGAAGCTTCTCCATGGTGGCCGCGGCGGTGTCGGTAATGAGCACTTCAAAGCTTCGACGAACGTCACTCCTATGCAATCGACTCCTGGTATGCCTGGCGAAGAAGCTGACTTTGTCGTTGAGCTCAACCTTATCGCTGATGCCGGACTCATCGGCCTCCCAAATGCAGGTAAGTCGAGTCTGTTGAATGCTCTCACTCGTGCCAATGCAAAAGTGGCGAGTTATGCCTTTACGACACTCGATCCGAACCTCGGCGCTCTTCCTGGCGGCTATATCCTCGCTGACATCCCGGGTCTCATCGAAGGTGCTTCAGAAGGCAAGGGGCTTGGTCATAAATTTCTCAAACACGTAAAGCGAACGAAGATTCTCCTTCACCTCGTTTCTCTCGAAAATAAAGCTCTCGTCGGTACGTACAAAACTGTTCGTAAAGAGCTTGAAAAGTATGGTCACGGACTCGAAGATAAGAAAGAGATTTTGATCTTGAGCAAGACTGATACCGTTACCGGAACGCCTGCAGAAGTAGCAAAGAAGATAAAAGCGGCAAAAACAGCGCTCAAGAAATACAATAAAAATATTTTGGACGTTTCTATACTCGATGATGCGTCGCTCAAGAAGCTTGCTGATCAGATTGTGGTCCTTATCCGAGAGCAACAGGCAGAAGAAGCAAAGGCTGCAGAGTAGGTTGCATCAGGGTCTTTTTGGCGGTACAGTTATATTCCAGAACAACCTCATTTGAGAAAGGAAGGCCATGAAAAAAGTTACCTATGGACTGGATACTATTCTCCAGCATTTTCCTGAAATACTTGATCAGGCAAAGGAAGGGCATGTTGTCGTTTCAAAAATCGTTACAAATGATGGTAGATTGGTTGCGCGAGTCGTGCATTTTCCCAACACCAGCATTTTCACTCCCGACGATTACTTGAAAAGACAGATCGAAGCCCTTTTGTTGCATGATTGTATCGGTCACATCAGGACCAAACGTCGAGGGTCCCGCGGCATCTCATTTGTCGGCAGACCACCGATGATCAAATAGTCTCACCGCGCCGAGAGTTTCGGCGCTTTTTAATTCACTTTAGGTGCGGGTGCGTCAAATCTTTGTTGCCTTGTCTTGGTAGTGTAACAATTACAGAAGCGCCTAACCCTTTTTTACTTTCAACTTTTATCGTGCCTCGAAGTTCTTCAGTAATAATCGAGTGTGTATTTATCAATCCGATTCCGGTTCCGCTAGATTTTGTTGTTTTGGGATGGGTAAACAGTTTGCTTACATGCTCATTGTCCATACCGCATCCATTGTCTGATATTGTTATACGAACTTCGTCTCCCAATTGTACACCATCAATTTGGACATGTTTGTCAGAGCACAAAATTTTATCACTCTCATATGGCGAACATGCATCAATGGCATTTGAAAGCAAATTGATAAGTATTTGTTGGATACGTAATGGGTGAGCATTGATATTAATCGATTCGTTAACATTTATCACAATGTTTACATTATTTCTGCGGGCATTATATGCGACAACATCATAGGCCATGATTACTTTTTTATGTAGATTTACGCTCATGTTCTCATGTAACTGTCCAGGTGATATGAGGTGGCGTGCACTTTCCATGAATGATTTCATACGCCGTGATGCTTCAAGGGTTTTTACGAACATGGCGTGAGTCATGTCACTTGAATATTTTTCAGGTCGGCTATGGATTTCTTCCATGTATAAATTCATGGAGGTGAGAGGGCTCATCAAGTCATGTATGATACCTTGAGCAAGTTCGCCAACCTTCACTATACGATCAACCTCCATGAGTCTTTTTCGTTGGTCGATTATTAATTCTTCTGTGCGCTCGCTAACACGCTGTTCGAGGATATTTCTTTCAGCCTGTAATAATTTTTCCGATTCACGGGCCCGTTTAAGCGATGCGTCAATTTGTCTATTCGAAAGCCAGACAATAAAGCTGATAAATAAAAACATAACCGAATAAGTGATAACATCAGTTATGCTTATTTCATCTAATCTCCAGTCAGGTACATTAAGATGTATTGCCTCGTGTATACCCATAATGGCCAAGCTCGCTATCATGACACCTGACGTAACAAATCCAGCTGTTGAGCTTATTAGCACACTCGCAATTGCAATAACAAGTACCGTTAATAATAGTGTTTCAGGCAAACTCGCGCCCCATTTCCAACCTGTATACATTGTACCGGCCATATTTATTATTAACAGCAGGATAGTTGCGATTTTCCAATAACCTTTTTTTGATGCATAAAATAATGATGCATAAATAAGTATTATTATCGTAAAATAAAAGGGGCTCATACCTGTGTATTTTTCAACATGAGCACTATTCCAATAAAGTGTGGCACCGAGAATGCTTAGTGCACAAAGAGATAGTATAAGAATAATGTTTAGTATATATTCTCGTCGTCTATCATCTTCAGTTTTCGAGGTTGGAAGCAGTATTTTTTTATATTTTGATAAACACGCTGCCGCCCGAGTCGTCCACACTCGTGCGGCTGTGTCTACTTTCTTTACTGCCTGTAAAAGAAAATATGACATGCGTGTTTAGTTATTCCACGGAGCGTATGCTCTATCTTTCTTTTGACCAAGAGCTCGGGTACTCTGATCTGCTGAAGATGTACGCATCATTGATGGTTTTGTCATCATTGTAATAATAATTGTTATGTCGACACATAACTGTACAAAGAATAGCAAGTACAAATAAAATAATAATAAAAAAATTATAAAGAAGTAATAAAATAGTGATAAAGAAATACTCAATTTTATCCTAGAAGGCTCATGTTTGTTATTTTCCAAATCTGGTTAATCTTTCTGGCGTATCCATGATATATCCATGACCTTGAATATTAGCTATCAAGTTTTTTCTTCCGGTAATATTAATCTTTTTTCTTATATTACGAATATGTGCTTCGACTGCATTTGAAAATGGATCACTGTCAGCTGTCCATACATGTTCCATAAGGTTGGTTCTGGACAAGACTATGCCTTGATGTCTCATCATGTGCTCAATTAGTGCAAACTCCTTTTTTGTTAGGTGTATATGTCTGTTGTTTCTGGTTGCACTACGCGAATTAAGATCAAGTATCAAATCATCAATTTTTAATATCAAATTATTTTGCATAGCTGGAGCACGACGTGTAATAGCTTTTATTCTTGAACGAAGCTCAAGCATCGAAAATGGTTTTACCAAATAATCATCAGCACCAACATCAAGTGCTTGAACTTTTGTTTCTACATTGCCTGTTACAGAAACAAAAATTATTGGTGTATTTTTTCCTGCGCCTCGGATATCATTACAAACAGTAAGTCCATTTTTTCCCGGCAAAGAATGGTCGAGAATGATGCAATCGTAATCGTAACTCCTACCTAAAAATGAAGCATCTATCCCATTCGAAGCGGTATCAACTGCATGTGTGTCTGCACGCAGTCCTATACACATCGCATCGGTTATCAATGGATCGTCATCTACTACAAGAATTTTCATGCCGCTAGTATATCAAAAAATAATTTCATATTACAAATAGTTTTATTGCGCACCAATTTCATTTGACACTCCACCTATTAAAAGCTACAGTTTCCCCGTATTTGCTCCCAACTATTCCAACCAAAAGGGAATCATGAAAATTCAAAATAAAGGTAAACCGCATGTGAATGTGGGTGTCATTGGTCACTTTCACACCAGTGATCATTTGTTCGTTTCAGCAATCTTGGCGTGCATCGGGCACTCAAAACGAGGCGATGTAATCTTGGTTGTTCCTGAGGACACGACAAATGAGCAGTTGAAGGAATTGATCAGGGATTGTGCTCATTTACATTCGCTTGTCGTGACCCCTATTTCAACACCACCAGAAATGGGTTCGATCAAGGAAAGCCTCGCGGGGATTCTCGAGTCCATGCAGAGGCCTCCTGCTCCTGTCCCAGCACATCAGGGAACCCCGTGGCCACCGCTCAAAAAGCGCATGCCATACGAGTTCCATCCGGGCCACAAGCATCGTGTCGGTATTCATCTGATCCGTTCACATCGAAAATTGATGCATTGATCACCTCCGAGAGGCTTACCCCTCTCGGATTTTTTATTATCCAAAATGCGCTATGATACACCCATGACTCCTTTCAAAGAAAAGATCTTCAACATCGTCGGCAAGATCCCCAAAGGGAAAACGATGACCTACAAAGAAGTTGCGCTTAAAGCTGGCAGACCTCGTGCTTTTCGTGCAGTCGGCAATATTTTGAATACAAACTATGATCCCAAAATCCCGTGCCACCGCGTCGTCAGAAGCGATGGAAAAACCGGCGGATGGAACAGGGGAATGAAGCAAAAGGCGGAGTTGTTGAGAAAAGAGAAAAGGAATTGACTTGATCAATATTTGGTTGTAATGTGTTTTTAGATATGAAAACACAAACAATTAAAGCCGAACATCTCTATGTTCATCCGAAAAATCAATTCGCGAACGAAAGTCTGGTCGAACTTATCGGTCCAGATGTTGTCAATCGCGAATATCATGAACGTCCAGTTCTTGGTGGTGGCACTGCAAAGGTCATCGAAGTGACGTGCGATGAGATGGTAGTCATCCTTGAAAATGAAGGACCGATGAATCTCAAGTATGAAAAGTATTTTGAGTTCACCGGAGAAGAGCTGCTTCGTCCTGCAGAGTTCTCCACGCACTCACGTCAACAGTCGTTTAGGGAACTGTTCGATCGTCAGGTTCAAAAGCATCTTGAATCTTTCAAGCTTGCATCAAAGCCGTCGCGCGCCGAACGTCAATTGCCGCATTCATCGAGATCCAGACCCTCTCATCCGCTGAAGCAGTCCACGCGCAAAGAGACAGGTCTCGTATTCCGCTACAGCAAGTAATCTGCAAATATTACAGTCACCCGTCGTCTTTTATGGCGACGGTTTTTTTATGTTAAAATACCCCCATGTCAGACTTCTACAACCCCCGCCGAACCCGCAACGTATTTGACCCAAAGAGCACCGAATACTTCAAAGCGAGCCGTTCAAAGATAGATCTCTTTTTGAATTGTCCGCTGTGCTACTACCTCGATGCTCGTCTCGGTGTAGCTCGTCCTCCTGGTTTTCCATTCTCATTGAACTCGGCAGTTGATACGCTCCTCAAGAAAGAGTTCGATATCCTTCGCGAAAAAAAACGTCCGCATCCGCTCATGCATGCTTTTGGCGTTCGCGATGTCATCCCATTTGCTCATGAAGATATGGATATCTGGCGCTCTAACTTCAAAGGCATCACGTATCTCGACCCTGAGACTAACTTGCTCATCACAGGAGCAGTGGATGATGTTTGGATCAATGAAAAAGGCGAGCTTATCATCGTCGATTACAAGTCGACCAGCAAAGAAGAGAAGGTGACTCTCGATAAAGAATGGCAGATCGGCTATAAGCGCCAGATGGAAGTGTATCAGTGGCTGTTCCGCAAAAATGGATTCAAAGTTTCACCGACAGGGTACTTCGTCTACTGTAACGGCAAGACTGATGTGAAGTCATTCGATGCGAAACTAGAGTTCGATATCGACCTCATCCCCTATACCGGCAATCCTGATTGGATCGAACCTCTGCTTCCAAAAATGAAAGCATGCCTCATGAGTGAAAAGCCCCCAAAGCCGAATGCTGACTGTGACTATTGTCGTTACCGCAAGGCCGCCAGAGATGTACAGGAAGAGCAGAAGAAGGGGTAGTATTTCCATTTTGTATTTGTTGACTAAACATACTGGTTCATATACTGTTTGATTAAACCGTTCAATCAAAACAAAAATGAAAGGCATAGTATGGTAAACCAACAAACACTGCGTGCCCTACAAGGCACAAATGAACTGATCTATTTCCAAGTCAACTGCCGGGATTATGATCCCGCTGACATGATCTCCCGCATTCAAAATTATGCGGGTCAGATCCTCAAGTGCGAGCGTAAGAATAAAACGCTCGGTCTGGAGCATTATTTGGCGATGGCGCAGTCCTGGACATTTGCTTTCGCAAATCACGTGGACATTAATATTCAAACGGAACTCTGGAAGCGATTTCCGGGCGTCTGCCCATATTGCTCGTTATTGCCCTGCGACTGCAAAGTCCGTCGCGAGACTCGTGCGCAGGAGCTGCAACCTACCAGGTCTCAGCCTACTTGGGCCCGAGATTTTCAAACGATGCTTCATGAGATTTATCCGGCCAATACGTTCAGCGATTCGGCCAAGCATCTTGCCGAGGAAGCCATCGAGCTCAATCAGGCCTTCACGTTCTATCGTGGCAAACATGAGGGCGCGATGTTCAGTGATATCGGCGAGGAGCTTATCGACGTGCAAAGCAACTTATTCGCTGTTGCTTCGGTCAATAAGATCGACCTCGCCGCAGCGTTCCAGGAAGCGTTTCAAAGCGGGTGCCACCGCTGCCATCAATTACCGTGCAAATGCGGTTTCGTCACAGACAAATCGCCGAGCATACGCTAGTGCACACACTTCGCAGGATTTACAACCCTGCGATTTTTTATTGTTCGATACCCTTACAACACCTTCACTCTCTCCAAGATAAAACCTTTTTCATCATTGCGGCTATTCACTGTTGCTTTTATTGCCAGACACTTATCTATCACGAGATGTGCACCAAACTCCTTGTATGATCGAGGGAATACAACTACCTCTGCTGAACCGGAAAAATCAGCGACAGTCATGAAAGCCATGGTCTCATTCTTCTTTGTCTGGATAGGGCGTATAGCAGTGACAATGACAGCGAGCACGACCGCATCACCATCTTTCTTTGTTTCCAGAGCCTTTTTGATATTGATATCACTCTTGGTGATAGCATCGCGGTACTTTTCGAGGGGATGACCTGAAAGATACAAACCAAGCAACTCCTTTTCCCATGCGAGACGATCCTTCATATCTATAGTTGGCACAGGAAGCAGTTTGAGTGCAGGGACGCTGCCATGATCTTCCATGAGGCCGAAGAGCGAGGTTTGGTCGCTATGGCCGGCGCCGCTCTCTTTGTTGTAGGCAAGCAAGAGATCGAGGTTACCGAGAAGTACCGCGCGATCTTCGCCAAAACAATCGAGCGCACCTGCTTTGATGAGTGATTCGAGTGATTTCTTGTTCAGGTTGCGATCCTTGATGCGCTCAAGGAAGTTCGATAGTGAAGTGAATGGCCCGTTCTTTTTACGTTCATCTATGATCGTGGTTGCAATGCCTTGACCGAAGTTTTTGATGGTTACCAAACCAAAACGGATACGAGACTTTTCGCCAGCTTTGACTACCGTAAATTGACTAAAGCTTTCATTGACATCAGGTGGCAACACAGGGATTTGCATGCGCTTACATTCTTCGATAGTCTCGGCAATCTTTTCAGTCTCGCCTGATTCAGAAGTGAGCACTGCAGACAAATATATTTCAGGGAAATGCGCTTTGAGATATGCGGTGATGTATGCCACGCGTCCGTAGGATACCGAGTGGGCTTTGTTGAAACCGTATGCTGCGAATGGCTCGATCCACTTCCAGACTTCTTTTGCTTTCTTTGGCGACCATTTGCTGTGACTGATACAGCCTTCGATGAACTTTTCTTTCTGCTTTGCCATTTCCTCAGGAATCTTCTTACCGACAGCTTTGCGGAATTTGTCCACTTCGCCCCATGAGTAGCCGGCGATGAGATGCGCCATCATTAGAAGGTCATCTTGGTAGACGAGGATGCCATACGTCTTGTCGAGGATCTTTTCGAGCATTGGGTCGAGGTACTGGATGAGTGAACGGTCATGTTTGCGGGCGATATAGTCAGGGATGAAGCCGATAGGGCCAGGACGATAGAGGGCCACCATAGCGTTGATGTCGTGGATGGTGGTCGGCTTGAGGTCTTTGAGGAAGCGGGTCATACCGTCGCCGTTCAACTGGAAAAGGTCGGCAGTTTCGCCGCGGGCAAGCATCTCAAATGTTTTCTTGTCATCGATAGGAACATTGTCATAATCAACCGTCACGCCTTCGATCGTTTTGATACGGTCGATAGCGTCAGCAATGATAGTAAGGTTTTTGAGACCGAGGAAGTCGAACTTGAGCAAACCGGCCTCTTCGATGGAATACATATCGTACTGGCTGATAATCTTGCCTTCGCCTTTTGGATCGAACTGTAGCGGAGTAAAGTCGGTGAGCGCAGTAGGAGCGATGACAACTCCAGCAGCGTGGACACCGATGTGGCGTGCACATCCTTCGATCTTCATAGCCATATCGATGATACGACGCGTGTCAGGCTCAGTGTCATACATAGTCTTGAGCTCAGGAGTTTCATCGAGTGCGCGCTGTATAGTCATTGCGAAACCTTGTGAACCCATTGGGATCATCTTTGAGATGCGGTCGCCAGTGGCTACAGGGAAACCGAGGGCGCGAGCAACGTCGCGGACTGAACCGCGCGCTGCCATGGTTCCGAAGGTACCGATCTGAGCGACTTTCTCGGCACCGTACTTTCTGCGGACATAGTCGATCATCTCGTCGCGACGATTATCGGCATAGTCCATATCGATATCAGGTGCTGAAGGACGATCAGGGTTCAAGAAACGCTCGAACGGGATCTCATATTCGATCGGGTTGATATTGGTGATGCCTGAAAGATATGTCACGAGCGAACCGGAGACGGATCCGCGGATGTTGGAGAGGATACCGTTCTCTTTGGCGAAACGGAGCAGGTCGGCCACTACGAGGAAGTATGGTGCATATCCTTTGTCGCGAATGACTTTGAGCTCATACTCTGCGCGTTTGACGAGCTCAGGTGTTTGTTCAAGTCCGCGCTTTGTGAAGCCTTCATACACCAGATATTTCAGCTCATCGTCAGGCGTACGTCCACTTTCCACGACGAATGCGGGAAAGACCCATTTACCAAGCTCCATTTCAAAGTTGCAGCGGTCGACTATCTTCTCAGTGTTCGCGAGCGCCTCAGGCATATCTCGGAAAAGCTCTTCGGCGCGTTCACCAGAAATGAATGAAAAATCATCCTCGTCGTTCTCGGACATACGATCAGATGAATCGCTGTGACTGTTGACGCGGACGAGCGTTTCGCGGGCGAGACGGTCATCGGGCACCATGTAGTAGACGTCATGCGCGGCCATGATAGGAATGTTCTGGCTTTTGGCGAAACTTGCCAGTGTTGTCATGTTTGCCTCATGACCATCCATCTCAGGATGGCGAGTGATCTCTATGTAGAGTCTGTCACCAAATGTTTTTTTGTACCATTCAGCGATCTCTTTTGCTTTATCCCGGTTTCTACCTTTGAGAGCTTGGACGATGTCACCAGAAAATGAAGGGGAGATGGCGATGAGGCCTTCATTGTATTTTTCGAGGAGTTCGCGGTCGATGCGGGGCTTATAGTAAAAGCCTTCGAGGTGAGAGAGTGTGACGAGGTGAACGAGATTGCGATAGCCGGTCTCATTCATAGCAAGGAGGACGAGGCGTGTGCGGCGGTTGTCGATGCCCGCTTGCATATCTTTGCGTCCGCGAACTGCCATGAAGAAGTCGACGCCAATGATCGGCTTGATCTCTGCTTTCTTTGCAGCTTTGAAGAATTCGATAGCGCCATAGAGGTTGCCTGCATCGGTCAGGGCGAGAGCTGGCATGCCAAACTCAGCGGCTTTGTCGACCAGTTCATCCACTTTTGGCAGGGCAGAGAGGAGAGAATAGTGCGAGTGGGTGTGGAGGTGGGAGAAGCGGGACATGGCTCTAGTTTACAGTTAAAAGGCTCCTCTGAGAAGTTTGACGCCAGCGTATATCAGGTGTATAACTGCTTTAGATTAAAAACCAAAGCATAGCCAATGAATGGTTGTGCGGAAAGGAAAATATGTCTGACAATTCAAGGTTATTTATGGCAGTAAATCAGCTCACCAAAATTCAACCGGCAAAAGTTTTGGTGATGCCCGACCAAAGAGGAAAAGGTTGGATCAAATACATGGATCTGGTGCTTTTTGTTCACACGATAAAAGGTGTGCTATGGATTCGCACTGGTCATATCGCAAGCTGGCCTGGTAGTCATGGTGTTGGCTTTGAGATCGATAATTTCTCCAAGACTATTGTGTGGTCGGATGAATCAATCAGGGATTGCGATCATTTTGATGATTGTCATGAGAAAACGTTCAAGGTGAATGATCCACTCCTTATCCGTCGTGATGAGGTTCATTTCCTTCAAGACGGAAAGCTGGCGCTCAAGTGGTTTCATGGCACCTTGGCCCCATGCGAGATTTATCGAGTGCATCGTCTCTTGAAACAGTCAGACTTCGGTTTGGCTGAGGAGATGGCATATAATGACACTGAACGGCTTCAGTTATTGCCCAGGTTGAAGGCACTGGAATCTTGGTGGCATACGAATACGTATCCGCACCCAGTTCTGGGTCGACGCGCTTCGCTCTATTGGGGCGAGTAATTCTTCCGTTTTTACAAGGGCTTCGCACTAATCTGCGGGGCTTTTTTATTATCTATTACATAGTATGATGCCTGTATGGAAAAGATTTCGAGCAAACCTCGATTCCTCATCGGCATCGACGAAGTCGGTCGCGGCCCCATCGCTGGTGCAGTGGCAGTTGGCGCTTTTTGTATTCCAATAAAAAATCTCCCGAAAGTCCGCAGAATTTTCAAGGGCGTCAAAGAATCAAAGCAGTTATCTGAGCAACAGAGAGAAAGCTGGTTCATTATTATTCAACAAATAAAAAAGATGGAACTAGTCGATTTTGCGGTCGCATTCCAAAGCGAGAAAGTAATCGATACGAAAGGGTTATCGTTTGCGATCAAGAATGCACTTAAGATCTCTTTAAATACTGTTACTACTGAACCTGATAAAGTCCAAATCCTCCTCGATGGCGGCTTGAAAGCACCAGTTGAATTCATAAACCAAAAAACGATCATCAAAGGCGATGAAAAAGAGCTGGTCATAGCGCTGGCCTCTATTTGCGCAAAAGTGCTTCGCGATCGAAAGATGAATACTTTGGCGAAGAAGTACCCGAAGTATGGATTTGAAAAACACAAAGGGTATGGGACACGAGCTCATTACGTAGCAATCAAAAAATACGGGCGGCTCTCACTTCATCGAAAATCTTTTCTAGATAAATAGAAAACTGGTGGAA
Source organism: Minisyncoccota bacterium (assembly GCA_035495115.1). Lineage (GTDB taxonomy): Bacteria > Patescibacteriota > Minisyncoccia > Phycocordibacterales > PALSA-1337 > C7867-002. Next base: position 47,979 of record DATJGJ010000006.1, read on the forward strand.
ACGATAAGAAATATCGTTCGAGCCACCAGTTTGCCTCCTTGCCAAACCTTCTCTACGGCACATTATCTAGTTTACGATTATGTTGTGTGATCCAGATGGGCTCGGGTGTGCACACGACCTTTAGAGGGGTTCGGTTGAGTGAATAATGTAACATGCTACATTCATTTGTCAAATTATATGACGAATACCAAAAAGAGTATAAGGAATGCGATCGCCAAAATAATGTTTATAATGATGCCAGTAATAGTACCAATGACACCTACTGTCGCTGCCTTGATAGCGTGTGAATGGGATTGCTTGCGCATCAATTCGCCAATAACTATGCCGGCAAATAATCCGACAAATCCGCCGAATAAAGGAAATATAATGGTACCAATGATTGCTCCAGCTATACCATAAAGAAATGTTTTTCCTCGAGCGCCACCATAGTGTGCGCCAAGTATACCCGCAAGCTGATCGATGATCACTGAACAGATAGCGATGATGCCGAGGATGAGAAGCTCCTTGAGGCTGAGACGTGTGAAATGATCGATAAAACCATATATGAGTGCAACGATAAAAAGATATGGAATACCAGGCAACATAAAGGCGATCGAGATGATGCCCGGAAGCATGAGGAGGGCAGCGATGATGATGAGGGTGATGGTCATGGGTTTATTATAACAGAAGGAAATCTCGCCTTACAGGCGCAGTATAGGTCTCGTATTTTCTCAGAGCAGAGCTCCTCGAAAATATACTCGACCTTTTCGATTCCCACATGCAAGCCAAGAAGTTGGCTTGCTCCCGGCCCATTCAAAAATCTGCATAATGCAGATTTTTTCATGTGCCCGGGGTGGGAATCGAACCCACACGGCCTTGCGGCCACAAAATTTTAAGTCTTGCGTGTATAACCAATTTCACCACCCGGGCGGATGTAAGCACAGTTTACCTTCAAAGGAATAAAATTAAAAGGGAGATTTTAGTGAGGCCACGGGGAGAATCGCCCGCGCCTCTCACTCGGCTACCCGCCTCGTTCGAGCTGGGCACCGCCTCGCGGTTTCGTGTTGCTACACGAAACATCGCTCCGGCGTTCGATTCTCCGTTCGCAAGCTTCGCTTGCTTGTAAACTACTAAATTTAAGTGAGGCCACGGGGAGAATCGAACTCCCGCATATCCCTTTTGCAGAGGGACGAATTACCACTTTTCTACGTGGCCGTGGGATTACTCTAACATTTCAGGTGCCCTTCGTCTAACTTATTTTCCTTCCACCTGGCGTTCGATCTCATCGATGCGTTGTCTGTTTTTTTCGCCGACGTCGATAGCGACTTCAAAGAATGGTACGCGCATCATGCGGGCATGTTCCTGAACATATTCACGAAGATCGCGTAAACGACGAGTAAAGAAATCAAGGGCGGCTTGCTCCTGGTTCTCTGGAAGGACCGTGAAGAGTATCTTTGCTTTTGAGCCACGTGAGAAAAGCTCGACACCAGTGATGGTGATGAGAGAGGTGCGGTTCGATTCGCGCATGAGGAATTCGCTGGCGAGCTCGCGGAGTATTTCTTTTGTTCTATTTTCTGTTTGATCTGACATATAGTTAAGTAAAAAGTTAAAAGGCAAAAGGTAAAAGTTATATTTTTTCAATCGTGCGTACGGCCTCTATTTTATCTCCCACTGCAATCTCGACTTTCGCCTCGACCATCATGCCGCACTCAAAGCCGATTGCCACTTCATCGACGCGCTTCTTTTGGCTCTGTAGTTCGCGGATCTTGCCGCGGCCGATCTCATTCTCACGACGGATGATGCGGACTTCTGCGCCAGAAGCGAGCACTCCTTCTTGGACCTTACCGCCGACGACTTGACGATCTTTCTCTTTTGAAAAGACAGCGAGTATCTTTGCGCGGCCGAGCATTTCCTCAATGTATTCTTTTGGAATCTTTGACGTGAAGATGTCTTGGATATACTGGATAAGCTCGTAGATGATTTTGAAGTTCTTTACATTGATCGGAGTGGCAGCACGCTCGATCATAGCGGCGGCTTTCTTGTCTGGTTCAGCATTGAAGCCAATGATGATGACATGGGGGTCACCGAGGGCGACTTTGACGTCGTTTTCATTGATCTCACCAAGGCCTTCTGAGACGATTTTAAGTTTAACGCGATCATGTGTGATCTTGACGAGCTCATGTTTGATACCTTCGAGGCTGCCGATGACGTCTGTTTTGATAATAACGGGAATAGTAACTACTTCAAGTGCACCTTCAGTTGGAATAGTAACAACAGGAACTTCATCAGCCTTTGCGGTCTGGGCTTTTATTTTTTCATTACGTGCATATTCTTCACTTATCTTCTCCGCTTCTTTCTTATTTGAAACAGTGACGAAGGGGAGTCCGCAAGCTGGGATCTTGCTCCAGCCGAGTATCATGACAGGCATGCCTGCAATGCCGCTCTCTATCTTCTCTCCTTTGAAGTTATTGATAAAACGGACTGGTGCGAAAGCATCTCCAGAGACGACGAATGAGCCTGTGGTGAGTGTGCCGTTCTTGATGAGGAGGGTTGCTGATATACCTGAACGTGCATCGCGCTCTGTTTCAATGATGACGCCTCCTGCTGGATCAGTAGGATTGCTCTTGAGGTCTGAGATCTCGGTGACAAGCATGACCATGTCGAGGAGATCGGATACGCCCGTGCCTTTGAGAGCAGAGATTTCTACGCATGGAATATCGCCACCCCAGCCCTCGACGTAGATTTCTTTTTCACCAAGGCTTTCTTTTGTCTTGTTTATATTTGCATTGGGCTTGTCGATCTTGTTGATAGCGACGATAAAAGGGATGTTCTGGTCTTTTATGTTCTTGTACGCTTCCATGGTCTGGGGTTTGACACCATCTTCTGCAGAGACGACGAGGATGGCAACGTCGGCCGCTTGAGCGCCGCGCTCGCGGATAGAACAGAATGCGGCGTGACCAGGAGTGTCGAGGAAGGTGAGCATGCTCTTTTTACCTTCAGCGGTTGTGTGTTCGACTTGATATGCACCGACATGTTGAGTGATACCTCCCGCTTCGCCAGCGACGATGTTTGAATGACGGATATAATCGAGGAGGGTTGATTTGCCATGGTCAATATGGCCCATGATGACTACCACCGGTGGGCGATTGACGAAATTTTGAGCTGTAGGGGTAGGTTTTGGCATGGTATTGAAGCTAAACTGGTGGGCCAGAGGGTACGCGAGAAATGGCCTATAGGTAAAAGAGTGTACCAGAATATGGCTCGTTTGACAATGTTTTTTCCGAGTGGTAATGTCGGATT
>DATJGJ010000007.1:0-100229 GCA_035495115.1 Minisyncoccota bacterium
ACTTAATCAGCCTTTTTACCCGAATATAACCATTACAGTGAATGCTAAGCTCAATGCAACGAAAAGCAGTGCGAGTGTATAGGAAAAGAGCATGACAGCCTCTTTCTTTTTGCCGTCGAGGTACCACAGTATCGGTCTACCGAGCACGATCGTGCCGCTCAATGTTGCCGAAAAGACAAATAGGAGCAGCATGGCTATAGGTATGAATACCGTGTCAGGCTTATTTGGACCACCAAAGATAACCGGTGCAAAGTGGAAGAAACTACCGATAATGATGACGTAGATCAACATCAGTCCGGCGCTGATACTGGCGTATTTTAAAATAGGTTTGCTTGAAGGGTTCATTTGGCTAGTATAGCATCAAGTCGTTTACCCTGCGCGATTAGTATCTTACTGTGCCCATCGAGTCGCTCGCCCTGCGCGATTAATATTTTATTATGCTCATCAAGTCGTTTGCCTTGCTCGTCGAGTTTATTGATTACAATATCAAATTTATCTTCCAGAGAAGTAAGTCTTTTACTTGTATTTTTCATGTAGAGCTTCACATCTCGCATGTCTTCTTCCAAAGAGCCCATCTTGGTATCGATCGAATCAAGTCGTGCATCGATACCTGTAAATCTACGATCGACGGTACCGAACTTTGTATCTACTCCTTCGAATTTTTTATGCATTTTATCGAACTCACCCAGCATGATTTCTGTCAGATCGTCGAATTTCTGATCAACATGAAATGAATGAGCATTGAACTCATCTCGCGTGACAAAATTGTAGTTTGTTGAGGTCATTGTGTGCATTTATTTTAATCCTAAAATTCCAATGCAACAACGATAACAAACTGAGATAAAGAAACAATGAAGAAGTTCTCAAGGAGTGGTGAAGACTACACTAACCTCCCTGCTTTGATCACATGATCCACCAACGTATACGTATAACCAGTCTCATTGTCATACCATGCCAATACCTTCACGAGGTCTCCATCCACTACGCGTGTCATCTCAAGGTCAGCAATAGATGCATGGCGATTGCCGACGATGTCATGAGAGACGAGAGGTTCCTCGGTGACAGTAAATATGCCATTCCAACGTGCTTCAGTGGCAGCCTTTTTGAGAATCATATTGACCTCTTCAGCCGAAGTCTTTCTCTTTGCGACAAATGTCACATCAACAATAGAACCAGTGACTACAGGAACGCGGATAGAGATGCCATCGAACTTATTTTCGAGCTGCGTAGCGACCTTTGTGACTGCGATAGCGGCGCCAGTCGATGAAGGGACGATATTTTGAGCCGCTGCGCGACCTTCACGGAGGTCTTTCTTGCTTGGGCCGTCAACGAGAGCCTGTGAAGCGGTGTAAGCGTGAACAGTATTCAAGATAGCCTTTTCGATGCCGATAGTTTCATCGAGAATAGCAATGAGTGGACTTGAAGCATTTGTAGTACATGAAGCATTTGATGATACGTTACATGTCTCGAGCTTATTCTCATTCATAGCCATGAGGATAGTTTCACCTTTGAATGCAGAACCAGCTTCATCTTTGATAGGAGCTGACACGACCACTCTCTTTGCACCTGCATTGATATGTGCTTGAGACTTCTCTGCTGAGGTGAAGAGGCCAGTACACTCTATAACCACATCAATATCCATTGATTTCCATGGAAGCTTGGTCGGATCTTTCTCAGAGATGTACTGGACGTCATGTCCGTCGATACTGAGGATGCCTTTCTTCTCATCTGCAGTCACTTCAAAAGGACTGACGCCATATGCGGTGTCATATTTGAGCAAGTAAGCAAAGTTCTTGATACTACCGAGATCATTGATAGCGACAAGCTCGATCTCATCGCGATTTTTAGCGATCTTTGCAAAAGCACGACCGATGCGACCGAAACCATTGATAGCGACGCGAATTTTTTTCATACAATAAAATTTAAAGCAGGTTAATGGGTAAGGATTACGTGCTTTAGTATAACATATTGATATACACAGCTACCCTTTACATTTTGACAATAAAGGAGAATAATCAGGCTCGGAGTAAGTTTTGAAAACAATCAACAAAAGGAGTTCGAAATGCAGACTATTCTCGCTGAAACAATCGACTACCGTGAGGACCCTATCGTCACAGTGGACCGCGTGTTGGAACTAATCGCACAGATGAAAGATAAGCTCGGCATCCCTTTCTTCAAGGCTTATGTCAAAGCGACCGGCGGACTACAGCGCAAAGGCGTCTCATTCGTTGTTACCTTGGAACAAGCTGGTGAACAAGAGCTCGTTCCAATCCGTGTTAAAAACGCTGAGACGATTCGCACCCTCCACTGCACCAAGGAAGACCTTATTTCGTGGAAACGGAAATTCATTCATCCTATCAATACTCGCTACTGTCGAACTATTGCTGATGTGCTGCGAAAAGTGGAAAGTTGTCTGAAAACCTCTCTGCACCGCTTCATTAGCCGAATCCAGAAGACCGCTCGCACCAGAGGCATCCAACTGAAACCAGGGTTTGCACGTCGCAGTTCAAATCGTGAACCGTATCGTCGGCCAAGTTTTCAACCTGCCGGCCAGCATTGATTCTTTTTTTACCCACGACCACCTTAACTGCGTGGTCTTTTTTTACTTAGTATTTAACCTACAGACTTTTTGCAATCTTTTTCACCAACCCCGGTCCTTCATAGATCATTCCCGTTATGAGTTGGATCAAATCTGCCCCAGCATCAAACTTTTCTTTGGCAGTCTCAGGCGACATGATGCCGCCAACGCCGATGATGGTAAATCTGTTGCCGTGCACTTCTTTTGTTTTACGAATAAGATCTGTTGATGGATGTGTACATGGCTTACCCGAAAGTCCGCCGACATACTCTTTTGGTGCTTCTTCGCGCACATCGAGCCAGCTGTAGTCTTTGTTGAGATTACCGATAACAACGCCCTGTAACTTATTTTCATCGATGATCTTGAGCAATTGTGCGAAATGATCCCACGGAATATTGATTGGCATCTTCACATAGACAGGCTTCGTACACGGAATCTTCATGAGAGCCGGCAGAAGCTGTGAAAGCAACTCAGGTTTGGCGAACGTTTCCCCGCCAAAAGCATTCGGGCATGAGATATTGATCGTATAATAGTCGCCAACGCCTTCCTCGTTGAGTCTTTTGAATGAATAGACATAATCATCAATACCAGCTTGAACTGACTGAGCCGATTTTTCATCATTTGTACGTGCTATAGAAATACCAACGACAAATTGATCATTGGCTACTGCTACTTGGTTACTAAATCTCGGAACTGTCTGCTTTAGTCGCTCAATTACCTTATCTACCCCTTCATTTCTCAGTCCTTTATTTACAATAATACTCTTTGACTGAGGCAAACGAGTCAATCTTGGCTTTGGATTGCCATCGCATGGTCGTGCAGTGACAGAACCCACTTCTTCGCCACCAAAACCGATCTCAGGCAAGATCTGAGTCAATCGTCCGTTATAGTCAAAGCCCGCAGACAAAAGTACTGGTGTCTTGTACGTTATACAATCGACAGTTTTTGAAATACTACCACCACCTTTTTTGGGACTATAACCATACATCAATGATGCAACGCTGCGGGTAATGCCGAACCTACCGAGAAATTCCCCGGTCGATGTGAAGAAATCGTGCACCGTCTCAGGATCAAAACGGAATAAGATAGGCTTGAGGAGATGTGTATACATGAAAATAATATAGCATAAATCAGCATATAACCGTGATACAATGTATTGCACATAATACAAAACAATGGATCAACTTCCGCATATTGCAACCACTATTGTTCAGTTTGGTGTCGCTCATGACTATCTGGTTTATATTTTGATTGCTATTGTTGCCTGCGCTGAAGGTCCCTGGATATCACTCATCCTCGGCGTCCTTCTCCGTCTCGGTTTTTTCTTCTTTTGGCCCATATACATCGCTCTTATGATCGGAGATCTCGTTGGGGATGTTCTCTGGTACTACATCGGTCGACGCTATGGCCACTCATTCATCGGTAAGCATGGGCATCGTTTCAATATCACCGAAGCCGGCGTCGAACGTATGACTCACTTATTTCATAAATATAAACACACCGTCCTTTTCCTTTCAAAGATTTCGAATGGTCTCGGCTTTGCCATAGTTACACTCATGACTGCGGGTATGATCAAGATCCCATTCGGACGATATATCATAGTGAATGCAGTTGGACAGCTGATCTGGACGGGGTTTTTGCTTGGTGTAGGATATTTCTTTAGTAATCTCTATATCACAGTCGATAATGTGCTCGGCAAGATCACTATTACGGTCGGTATTGTCATACTCGCCTTTTTGGGATATCGCTATTTCCAGTATTTAAAGAAAAAAGCCGACAATCTATAGTTTTTATTTTATGATTTCAATTATTATTCCCACATACAATGAAGAGCACTATATAGGTAATACTCTCGATAATTTAAAATCACTGACTTTGCCACATGAGCTCATAGTTACTGATGACAAAAGCACTGACCGCACTGTTTCTATAGCTCAGCAATATACTGACCAGGTACTTGTCCCTGATTTGAAACACGCGACTATCGCTGCGAATAGAAATGCTGGCGCACAAGCTGCTCACGGCGAATTCCTTGTATTCATAGACAGCAGCTGTCTCATCAATGATCCTGATTCTTTTTTTACACACGCAGTAAAGGATTTTGAATCAAAACCTGATCTCGTCGCCCTTACTGGCAACCTGAACATATACCCTGAAACCAGAACATGGGGAGATCGATTAATGTACTTTATATTTAATACGACGCATTTTATCAAAAACAACATTCTGCATACAGGCGAAGCGCCTGGGAAATTCCAGATGATTCGTCGTGCAGCCTTCGAAAAAGTCGGCGGATTCAATGTAAATCTCGTTACCCGCGAGGACGCTGACCTTTTTTACCGTTTATCAAGGATCGGCAGGACATTTTATGATGGTCGTCTACAAGTGCTTCATAGTGGGCGCAGAGCTCACGCTATCGGCTGGATCAAACTTATGTCTATCTGGATGATAAACACTGTCTGGTTTGCTGTATTTGGCACAACTAAAACAAAAAACTGGGAACGTTGGTGGGAAAAGAAGCCTTTATCAAACAATACATCTTCTGAATAATATGAAAGTTTCAGTTGTCATACCTGCTCATAATGAGGAGAGTAACATCGCTCAGACGATCGAGAAGCTTCTCGCACAAGATCATACAAACCTAGAAATTATTATTGTTGATAATGCGAGCACTGATAGAACGTCTGAAGTTGCTCGAAAATTTGAGCGTAGTGGAACGTCTTCCGGACATTCTCCCACCATCTCTGTCAAAGTAGTACATGAGTCAAAGAAAGGACTGTTGTATGCGCGCGAACGAGGCAGACGCGAAGCTACTGGTGAAATCATAGTCAATATGGATGCTGATTGTCTCCCTGAAAGAGACCATATCTCTCGAGGCATTGCTCATTTTAAAGAAAATGCACACAAAGAACATATCGTGGCGGTAACAGGTCCATACGATTACCATGATGGTCACCCACTCTTCCGTAGCGTGTCATTGTCACTACAAAAATATATCTATCGTTTCACTAGTAATCTCCTGCAGCTTCCATTGATAAAAAAAGGTGCTGTTTTGATCGGCGGTAACAACTTTATCCGTGCAGATATCCTTGAGAAAGCAGGCGGGTACAATGTCGCCATCACTTTCTATGGAGAAGATACCGATACTGCCAAAAGAGTCGCCCCGTATGGAAAAGTTCATTTTGACCCTCATCTTTCGATAAAAACTTCTGCGCGTCGATTCAAAGAAGAAGGTAATTTCAACATAACATTCAAGTATCTCTATCATTTTTGGAAAACGATATTTTCTTCAGTAAAGAACAAAGTAAAATAAAGTATTTGATAGTGGTCAATGCTGCAAGCCATCTTCAGCTTGCGTCTTTTTTGTTTGGTGGTATAATACTTCATGTACTTAACTATTAACTACTATAACCATGTCTTTAGCCACAAAACCAAAGTCAACATCGCGTACCGCTGATATCGCCTCATTGCTGGTATCACTCACCCGCTCTATGTACAAAACGATGCGCACCGTTGCGCCTGCATGCTCATTCCTCGAAATGAAGACGCTTACGATTGCTTATGAGCACAAAAATCCAGCCATGAAATACATTGCTGACGAGCTCGGCATATCTTCCCCTGCTGTCACTGCCATTATCGATCGCCTCGTCGAAAATAAAGACGTGGAGCGTTATGAGGATGAAGCAGACCGACGCGTGACCCGTATATCGCTCACGTCTCAAGGAAAGAAAAATTTTGAGAAAAATAGAGCGGCAATATACGAAGCTTTCAACGAGCGCGCATCAGCCCTCACGGAGAGTGAACAGATCGAGCTATCACGCATACTGACCAAATTACAACATAACCAATAATAATATTTATATGAAAACCTCAGATCAAAAACTTAAATTGTGGCTCGGCATAGGTATCGGCGTTACGGCAGTTGGGGTAGCAGTCGTTACTTACGCACTTTCTCGACATGCGCCCTCATACAGCACAGAGACAGTGACTCGTCGTAACATTACGCAGATAGTCCGCGCGAGCGGTACAGTAGTCGCAGAACAAGAATCGACGTTGTCATTCAGCACCCAAGGAAAAATCCAAGAGGTCCTCGTCCATGCGGGCGATGTGGTGCACAAAGGAGATATCCTCGCTCGCTTGGATAATGGCACCATCCAGGCTCAGCTTAGTGGCGCCATGGCCGATCTTACTGCCAGTGAGTCGCAGCTGAGCAAGCTCGAAAGCGGCGCACGACCAGAGGAGCTCGCTTTATACGACCAAAAATACACCGATACATCTTCATCGCTCATAGTGGCCATGAACAATGCATACCTACAAGCAACGGACGCTATCATCAATAAAACTGATGCTTTGTTCACCAATGGCAACAGCGTGAACCCAGTGATCACTGTGCGCACAGATAGCCAGATCCAAGCAACGAATATCAATATGGAGCGCATCAAGCTCCGAGATCAGTTCAATGCCCTCAAAGATACTCTCGCCCGCGCGCAGACATCCACAAGTACGATCGCTCTCGCTCGTCAAAGCACTCGAGATGTTCTCTTGGCGACTCAGCAATTCCTTTCTGACTTGAGTGCAATAACGAACGCTCTTTCTGTCGGCAATTCTGGTCTTTCACAGGCAACGATCAACACCTATCTTTCGACTGTCAGTGCTTCTCAGCTTGAAGTTACGGGCGCGCTCAATAGTTTTACAACAGCTGATGCCGCATGGAGCAATGCAGGTGGTAGCCTCACTCTCGAAAATGCAGGTACACGCAATGAGGATGTGGCATCACAATCAGCGCTTACAGCGAAAGCTTCAGCGCAAGTCGACGCATACCGCAGCGCTTTATCGCAGACATATATACGTGCGCCGTTCGATGGAACGATCACTGACGTCAACATGAAAGTCGGCGAGGTGGTCGTACCGGGCATATCCGCAGACGAGAATATAGGCATCATCAATACCGCTTTGTTCAATGTAGAAGCATATGTGCCACAAAATACTATCGGCTCTATGAATGTCGGTAATCCTGCAACCGTAAGCTTTGACGCGTATGGTTCAAGTACACTCTTTCCTGCGCATATATATCTCGTCAGTCCTGCTGAAACGATCAAAAACGGCATAAGCTCATATAAAGTCACGTTGCGCTTTGATCAAGCAGATGAACGTATCCGTTCAGGCTTGAACGCCAACGTGCTCATCACTACAGCGACATCTACCGACGCTCTCGCTGTGCCTACGAGAGCCATCATCACTCAAGGTGACAAGAAATACGTTCTTGTCCAAGACAGTACAAAAAAGACCTTTACGCAGCGCGATGTTACCGTCGGCATCAGCGGATCTGACGGATACACAGAGATCATAAACGGCGTAGCTGAAGGCGATGTCGTCGCTCACTTCGGTACAGATTCGTATTAATTTCATCACCCTATACTATTATGAAAAAACTTACTTCAAACATCTGGGTCACTACTGGACTGCTCGCAGTCATCATTATCGGCGGCACAGCAGGAGTTGCTTTTTGGCTCACATCTATGGGACGCGTGTACACCGACAAAGCCATCGTTTCTGCTTCGATAACAAATATATCCCCTTCTGCAGCAGGCATTCTCCAGGAGGTTTACGTGAATGTAGGTGATGTCATCGGTCCTGATACTGTCGTTGCGCGCGTCGGCAATGAACTATTGAAAACAACTGCAACCAGTGTGGTGACTGATACAAACACTGCCATAGGCACCACAATCAATCCTGGTGTTCCTGTCGTCAAAGTCGTCAATCCTGATGATCTGCGCGTAGTTGCCCACATTGACGAGGATAAAGGCCTTAGTTCTATCAAGATCGGCGATCAGGCTATCTTTAGGCTTGATGCATTCGGATCAAGAACATTCCAAGGTGTAGTCGATGAGATCAGCGCAAGCGCACGCCAAGAAGACATCGTCTTCAATATTTCTGACAAACGCCAGATCAACCAGTTTGATGTGAAGATCAGATTTGATGTGACCGCATATCCTCAGATCAAAAATGGCATGTCAGCGAAGGTCTGGATATACAATAATTAACACACACCCGTACATATATGAAAGGTAATTCCAATTTTGAGTGGCTCGTCCTCGCGACGGTCATCATAGGGACATTCCTCGGCCGTCTCGACCAGACGATCGTCAATTTGGCATTGCCAAAAATGATCAGTGATTTTGGGGTGAGCGTCTCTACTGGTGCATGGATTGCAACAGCATACATCATCGCCAATGCGGTTTTCGTGCCTGTATGGGGCAAGCTCGGCGATAGTATCGGCAGAAAAAAAGTGTACATACTCGGCTTTTTGATATTTATCATCAGCTCAGTATTCGCGGGTCTCGCATGGAATTTTTCATCCATGATCGTATTCCGCGTGATACAGGCGATCGCAAGCTCAGCTGACTACCCCACTGCTATGGCCATCCTTGCGGTAACATTCACTGATCCCAAGAAGCGCGCCCAAGCTCTCGGTATCTGGTCATCAGCATTCGCAGCTTCAGCAGTTCTCGGACCACTTATCGGTGGCCCATTGATCGACCTTTTCAACTGGCGTGCGGTATTCCTTCTCAATCTTCCTGTCGGACTTATCGGCCTCGCCATGGCCCTTGCATTCGTGCACGAGTCTGTATCAGAGAGAAAAGCTCGTCGTTTTGACTGGTGGGGAGCCATCACGCTCGGCGGCGCACTGGCGACACTCGTCTTACTGCTTGATAAGGGTACAGACTGGGGATGGACATCAGGAAATAGCCTCCTTTCGTATGTACTCATAGCTATATTCTCAGCTGCATTTTATTTCATCGAACGAGGGCACGAGGACGCTATCGTTGATTTCAAGTTTTTCAAAAGCTCCACATTCAATACTGTTATCGCTAACAACTTTATTGTATTCATGGGCATGATGGGCAGCGTTTTCCTTATCCCAATCTTTGCTCAAACATTCCTAGGCATGACTGCAACTGAAGCAGGCTATCTCTTTATACCTATGGCTGCTGGATTTATGGTCTCAGCGCCTATTGGTGGTCGTCTGATAGGTCGAGTGAAGCCGAGCTATATCATAGCGATCAGTACTTTTGGTGCAGGAGTGGGCATATTTCTATTCTCTCTCCTGCTCGACCCGCGCTCTGGTACGCTCGATATCATCATTCCGCTTTCTATCATGGCGTTCAGTCTCGGTTTTGGTATGGCACAGCGCACAAGCATGGTAACCAATAGTGTACCTACGCATGAAGTAGGCGTCGCATCATCTGTTCTCGCGCTGGCCCGCAATATTGCCGGCGCATTCGGTATCGCCTTGTCAGGTACTCTTATCAAAAATATCTCGACGAGCAAAGTGATCGCTATTTCACAAAATAGCACTATCAATGCATCATCGCCCGCAGATATCAGTCAGGCTATCGGATTGATCGAACTTAAGGCGCAAGTCGCTGCGTACGCCACTGTTTTTGAAGTATCTGCTGTGATCGTGCTGATCGGAGCAGTAGCAGCACTATGGATCAAAGGAAATGCATCGGCATTTGCGCACAAAAAAACTGATGAAGCTCTCGTAATAGTCGAGTAAGCACGCCACAGATAAACATAAAGCGAACAAAAAACCGCGTAGTGCGGTTTTTTGTTCTAGAGTTTACTTACGATTTAATTTGCTCTGAGAGCATTTGCGACAGCCTGCTTTTCAGCATCGCTCACACTTACTTTTGTACTGCTCAACTGAGCTGCAACATGATCGATCTCTTGCTGGGAAACATGGACTGGAGCCGTACGCAATATTGCGGCAACTTGTGCCCTGAGATCAGTCTCGGTAGGCGCTGCTTGCTCAAGACTATTGTTCATAGTTGACCACCAATAGAGAATGCCGACGATAATCGCGATTGCAACAGCGATGATGGACATATTGATGAAACGATGGTGCTCCTCAGCGGTCATTGGTACTTGTGGGATTGGGTTTTGATTGAGAGAGTAAGTATTCATGTTTTAATTATACCACAACAAACTATTGCTGAGGTTCTATTGGGGATAACCGAGACTTACGGAGTGGTTGTAGAGGTAGTTGTTGCGACTGGAGCAGGATTTGTACTTGTTGCAACAGGAGCTCTCAATCCATTCAAACTCTTTTTATTATGAGATATGACGCCTACAGCAAAACGGAGATCTTTTTCTGAAGCATTGAGTGCTTTTTGAGCAGTGACAACGTTCTGACGTGCAGCCTGAAGAGTTGCGCGTGATGAAGACGCTATGCTTGCATCACCATTATCAGGCTTCAGATTTGAAACGAGGCTTATAGCTAGTTTTGCTTGAGTTGAAGCGGTATTGATCTGAGTCAAGAAATCGCTCAGATACGATGAAGTTGATGTTGCGCTTGATGTACTCGAAGCAAGACGCGCTTGTATCTTTGCGTAAATGATATTCATTGAATCAACGATACTGAGGATACGATCTGCAGCAGCAGTAATCTGCGCCTGTGGTTCAACGAGCGCATATACACGATATGACTTGGTGATCGAACTGATATCAGAGCGAACATCTACTGTCGATGTGCCAGTTGCGATTTGGGCCTTGAGGTTCAAAAGTGCAGCGATCTCAGCCTTGAGCGAAGCCTCTAGTGACGACTGATCTGTACTGCCAATATGCTTCATCGCTTCGATACGAGCTATGAGCCTGTTCAGGCTTTCGATGCGTTGATCTATCATAAATGAGCCACGATCTTGCTGGTTGTTCAAGCGAACCTGCGTGCTGCTTGCACGGCGCTCTTCACGCTCTTCCATTCTAAACTGAGCAGAAGTTGTACCCATCATCGTTGTAGATGCAAAGCGCTGATTTGGGCGCTCTTGTTGCATCATGGCACGTGGTGGTTTGCCAGAATTATTGCCGTTCACTTGTGCCATTGCTGGGATAGCCACAAAGAGCGTAGCTATAGCAGTTACAATTGCCGTTCCTTTTACTAAATTAGTATTCTTCATAGTGTATAAATCTTATGATTAATTCTTTAATGACTGGTCGATATTAGCAGTATCAGCGTTCGAGCTATTCATCTGAGTACCGACAGAATTGAGATCACTTTGCAATGCTGCATCTGACGAATCTGATGCTGATGTAGTGAGCCCTGCGTCTGTGGCTGCATAGTTGTCAGCTGAAGGGCTATTTTGCGAAGCTGGCGCTTGTACTGGCGTGCCATTGGACATGGCATACCACAACCATCCGATAATGACGACCGCGATCAAGATAACGAGCAAAACTATTGTTTTTAAATGGCTAGACATATGTTTGTATGATTAATAAACTAAAACATTCAGAACTATATTCTACCACGTTACTACGAACACGGAAGGCGCTTTGGTGCCCTACGCGTGCAAACCAATCTGTAGCTCGTACAATCGGCGATATTCACCGCCATCAATCTTGAGCAATTCATCGTGTTTTCCTGACTCGATAATCTTACCCTCCTTGAAAACGAGGATCTTATGGGCTTTTCGGACAGTACTGAGTCTATGAGCGATGATAAAGGTCGTCTTACCTGTCATAAGTTTGTCGAGCGATTCCGTGATGATCTTTTCTGTGCCTGCATCGAGAGCTGAAGTCGGTTCATCGAGGACAAGTATCTTTGGGTTACGCAAAATAGCACGAGCGATAGCAATGCGTTGTTTTTGTCCAACGGAAAGCTTGATGCCGCGCTCGCCGACGAGCTGCTTCCACTGTTCAGGGAATTTTTGGATAAAGTCGAGAGCATGGGCTTTGCGTGAAGCTTCCTTGATCTCTTCGTGAGTTGCCTCAAAGTTACCGTATTTGATATTCGTCTCAATCGTATCGTTAAAGAGAACGACTTCTTGCGGCACCACAGCGATTGCCTTGCGTAGCTTTCTCAAATTGAGCGTCTTTACATCATGACCATCGATAAATACATCACCGTTATTTGCAAAGTGATACGCTGAGATGAGGTCAATAAGTGTACTCTTGCCTACGCCTGATTCGCCCACAAGAGCGATAATCTCTCCTGCTTTGATGGAGAATGAAATGTCTTGAAGGACAGGTTTACCTTCATCATACTGAAATGAGACGTTCTTGAAGTCGATATCGCCACGGATGTCGATGGCTGGAGCATTTATTGGTTCATAGATCTCTATAGGTAGAGAAAGTACCTTCTCGCTTTCTTGAATTTGAATTATTCCATTTTGGATAGTCTGCCAGTTACGAGCGATCACGATAAATGGTCCGAAAACCATTGCAGCATAGCCGTTGAATGCCAGGAGCTCACCGAGAGTCATGGTGCCCGCATGAATGTAACCGATAGAAATTATAAAAATAACGATTTGTGTTATCAGAATAGTGATTCTTTGGTACAGGCTTAAATTACCCCAAACTATCGTTTGCTTCATCCACATTGGAACTGCCTCCATAAAATCTTTTGCCATCTTCTTTCCTTCATACTCCTCAGATGTTGCCTGCTTAATTGCAATTGAATTTACCATTGCATCATATGAATCTCCCCATACTCTCGAAAGGTGTTTGTTGTACACCTTTTGCAATCCAGCAAGAGGTTTAACATTTATGAGAAGGATTACGATATATATTAATAGACCAATGACTAGAATAGCCGCCAGCACTTTATTGACTATAAAAACAATCACAAACGCAATCACAATACTGAGAATCTGTGGTGCAAGATCAATTATCACATTGCTTATAATGCTTTCCAACGAATTCGCGGCACGATTAATGTCATTTCCAACTTGTCCTATCTTATTTTTTTTATGAAAAGAAACCGGGAGATTTAATAAGTATGCAAATCCTTGTGCTATGTAATCTAGCCAGATTGTATTTGAAACATACTGACTGAGAATACTTATTCGCCAGTCAATAACGTACGTGATCGATTGGACTATGCACCACAGAATAAGCAAACCGACGTATAGAGGTACACTGTACCCAAATATATCCACAGAACCAGTGTTTATGATTGAATCAAAAAAACGTCCTGAGATATAAGGCATAAGCCCATTACCGATAGCTGAAAGGATACCGATCACGCTCAAGATAATGATAGTTATGCGATGTTGTCGTGTATATCTTAAAAGAACGTTAAAACCCACACGCAGGCCTTCCCTCGTTACTTTTTTCTCCTTTTCTTTTTTATCGTCTTGTTCTGTATCCATAAGTACTACATCTTATCACTAAAAATGGCGCTCATCTATTGAGCGCCATTTTCTTATTTACCAAACTTAATCCCCAACTCCCTCAACTGTTTCTGTTCAACTTCAGCAGGAGCATCCATCATCGGATCACGTCCTTCGCCAGTCTTTGCAAAAGCGATGATTTCGCGAATATTCGGTTCATTTTGGAGGAGCATCATGAGGCGATCAAAGCCGAAAGCGAGTCCACCATGAGGAGGCGTGCCAGAAGCGAGCGCCTTGAGCATATGACCGAAGTTATTTTCGATGCGTTCAGGTGCATATCCCATCGTCTCAAAAACTTTGATGAGCGCCTTTGGATCATGGTTACGGATGCCTCCACCGCCAATCTCATATCCATTGAGGACCATGTCATACTGAGCAGCGACGATGCCGCCGATATCTTTTCCTGCCATGAGATCGGGGATGAACTCAGGTTTTGGCGCTGAGAAAGGATTGTGTGTAAATGTCCAACCTCCCTCCTCTGTCTTTTCAAAGAAAGGAAAATCGATAACCCAGCAGAAAGCGAGGAGATTTTGATTTTCTTTATCCTTACGGAGATCAGGCTTATCATTGCCATACTTTTCCATAGCTTCTTTGTACGAAAGGCGTGGGAATGGCACCTGCTGTATTTCTTTTTCTGGGTAAAGCTTCTTGACCAGCTCGATGATCATCTTTTCATTGATAGCCATGACGTCCTCTTGGACAACAAAACTCATCTCCAAGTCGATTTGCGTAAACTCAGGCTGACGATCGCCACGAGTGTCTTCATCACGGAAACAGCGTGCGATCTGGAAATAGCGCTCGAATCCAGCAGACATGAGGAGCTGTTTGTACTGCTGTGGTGACTGAGGGAGCGCGTAGAACTTCCCTTGGTAGAGGCGTGAAGGGATAATGTAGTCGCGAGAACCTTCTGGCGTAGACTTCGTCATATACGGAGTTTCAATCTCCGTAAAATTCTCTCCAGTATAAAATTCGCGAATGAACTGGATGGCTTTCGAACGGTTGCGTATGTTTTTTTGCATGCGCTCACGACGAAGATCTACATAGCGATATTTGAGACGGACTTCTTCATTGATTTCTTTGCCTTCACTTGAAATATCAAAAGGAGGCGTCTCAGCTTCATTCAATATAACGATCTCAAGTATCTCGAGCTCTATCGTGCCATTCTGCTTGTCTTTTTGGGCATTTCTCTCAGGACGCTGATTGATCTTGCCTTTCACCTCGACAACCCACTCTGGACGGAGCTTCGAGCCGACTTCGTGTGCTGCTTTTGCATTTGGAAGGATAACGCCTTGTACTTTGCCCGTAACATCGCGAAAATCAAAGAAAATCAGCTTGCCCTGGTCTCGGCGGATATCCACCCATCCCTTGATGATAACTTCTTGGCCGATATGGTTTGCAAGGTCTTTGATGTATGTTCGAGGCATATAGTATGTAATAATTGAGTCAATTAAACGTCTCTAGAGTATAGATTGAATAATCTGAACAATCAAGCTACACTTATTGTAGCGAGTTATTAATTAACCAATTTCTATTTTATGAAAAATAAACATTTAGCTCTATTACTTACCGCACTCATCATCACTGGGGGCTCATCGATTGTATCTGCAAAAGGCGCTTCCGCTGCTCTTGATACGAGTGTCGCTGTTGGCGATGGTATCAAAGTCACAGGTATCAATGTAAATGCTGACGCAAACGTAAAAGTTAATGCTGATGCTCAGATGGAGACAGACGACAGATACGGAGCACGCGCATCGGCCTCAAACTCAACAAGCGCAAATGCAACCGGTACATGGATGAGAAATAACAACGATGATTCAGCTTCAACTTCTGATAATGACAATAACAGTGACAACGACAACAATCGTTCATCTGGAGATGAACACCGCAGTGTTGTTGCGACTTTTGTCCACTCACTTCTAGATGTCGCTGACCGTGAAGGCGGTATCGGCGCTCAAGTACGCGCGATAGCTATGACTCAAAATAACGCTGCCACAACGACAGCTTCTGCGATGGCACAGGTAGACAGCCGCAGTAGTCTCAAGACCTTCTTGTTCGGTACAGATTACAAGAATATCGGCAAGATCCGTGCTGAAATCGCTACAACTACAAAGACTCTCGAACAATTGAAGGCGCTTCTCGCAAGCACTACAAATGTTTCAGACCGGGCAGAACTCAGTGCTCAGATCAATGCTCTCCAAGCAGAACAAGTACGTGTACAAGCGTATGTAAAAGCACATGAAGATACATTCAGTCTCTTCGGTTGGCTCAACAAGTTGTTCCAATAAGCTTTAACAGCTTTCATTCGCGAACGTAGATAAACAAAAAACGCCTCATAAAGAGGTGTTTTTTGTTTAATTGATGTTCTATTTAAGTTTTTTGGTTTTAAGTCGAAGAGAGTTTGTAACTACTGAGACGCTGCTGCCTGCCATAGCAAGTCCAGCGAATATTGGATTGAGTACAATCCCCCAGATCGGATACAGAAGCCCGGCTGCTATCGGTATACCAATAACATTATAGATAAATGCCCAAAATAGGTTCTGCTTCACCGTCTTCATGGTCGCGCGCGATAGCTCAAACGCTTGAGAGAGCTTGCTAATATCCCCATGGAGCAAAGTTATGCCCGCCGACTCAATCGCAATGTCTGTTCCAGTGGCCATTGCGATACCTACATCTGCTTGCACGAGCGCTGGCGCATCGTTAATACCATCGCCAGCCATAGCAACTTTTCTGCCTTCGTCTTGAAGTGCTTTGATCTTCCCAGCTTTTTCTGCTGGCAAAACTTCCGCGATGACCGTATCAATACCTGCTTGTTTGGCAATATATTGAGCGGCGAGATGGTTGTCACCTGTGAGCATGACGACTTTGATTCCTCTTTTGTTGAGCTTTGCTATTGCCTCTACCGCTTCAGTCTTCAACGTATCGCTCAAAGCAATGAGTCCGACAATCTCTTTATCGACTTCAACCACAACAACGGTCTTGCCCTGCTCTTGAAGCGCTTTTAGTTTATCAATGTGTGAGGACTCGCTTCTACCTGGCTTATGGATATATATTTCTTGATTTCCAAAAGTTGCCTTCACACCAACCCCATCCAAAGCGACGAAATTTACCGCCTTCTCGATTGTGATTTTTCTTTCAAGCGCCTTGGCGACGATCGATTCTGCTAATGGGTGCTCTGAGAGCTTTTCTATGCTGGCAGTGACTTGGAGCAGACGAGATTCATCCCACGCTACATTAAGAATAATAATATCCGTCACCTCAGGTTTTCCTTTTGTGATTGTTCCTGTTTTATCGAGAACGATAGTATCTACTTTGCTCAGCTTCTCGAGGGCCTCAGCGTTCTTTATCAAAATGCCATACTCAGCCCCTTTGCCGACCCCAACGATAATAGCAGTCGGTGTAGCGAGACCGAGCGCACACGGGCAAGCGATAACGAGTATGCCGACAAATGAGAGGATGCCGTATGATAATGCCACAGAAAAACCGAGAACGGCCGTACCAACGGTTAGCCAGACGAGTAGCGTAAGCAGCGCTATGCCGAGAACAACCGGCACAAATATGCTCGAGATCTTGTCAGCAAGCGCTTGAATGGGCGCTTTTGAGCCTTGAGCCTCCTCAACCATGCGTATGATCTGAGACAAGACCGTGTCAGACCCGATCTTAATTGCGCTCAATCGGATATTTCCTTGTTTATTGATTGTTGCACCAACAACAAGATCGCCAGCTTTCTTATCGACAGGTATCGGTTCGCCAGTGATCATAGATTCATCGATTGATGACAATCCTTCTATGATCTTTCCATCTACAGGAATCTTTGCCCCAGGTCTAACGATGATGATATCGCCAATCTTAACTTCGCTTACAGGTATCTCTTGCTCGACACCGTCTCTAAAAACAAGAGCTGTTTTTGCCTGCAATCCAATGAGCTTTTCTATCGCTTCGCCTGTATGTAATTTTGAACGTGCTTCGAGATATTTGCCGAATATGACAAAGCCTATAACAACGATAGTCACATCAAAATAGGTGTATTCAGGTAAATTCAGTGCCAGACGAACTTGTGGCAACAAAGTGATAATGACACTATAGCTATATGCTGTGAGCGTGCCTATACCAATCAGTGTATCCATATTGGCTACGCGGTACTTTATGAAGCGAACCACACCCTGTAAGAACGGCTGACCGATCCAGAACATGACAACGGTGGCGAGCACGAGGCCGAAGGCATTAAATATTTCCATTGAAATCGGAAGCTTCGGTATGAATGAGAGCGTCTTTGAACCTATATCCCAAAGCATAAAGATAAATACAATAAGTGCAACTGGCAGCACGAATCTGATCTTATTTTTCATGCGGGTAAGTTCCTGTATCTTTTCATCTTTTGTTTGATTCAAGCCAAGGTGCTTGGCATGGTCTTCCGGAGACATATTCATCGACTCAGCGGTCGACCCATGTGGCGCTGAGCTATCAGCGAACTCATACCCAAGCTTTTTAATCTCAACGTTCATTTTTTGGACATCGACTTTGTCTTGGTCGAACTCTAGTTGCACCTTTTCTGTTGCAACATTCACGTTTACTGATTTAATACCATCAAGCTTTGATATCTTTTGGGTTATGATCGCGGCACAGCTTGCACAATGCATTCCTATAACTTGTAGTGTTTTTTTAATCATATTTTTATAGTCAGATAATTAATCGATAACATTGAAAACACCTCTATACATGCCCATCGAGCAGGTAAAGCGCATTTGTCCGGTCTGCGTCGGTGTAAACTCGATGGTGTTCTCTCCAAGCTTGAGGGGCTGAGCAATATTTGCAGACGGCATAGAGATATACGCAGCGCAAGTGAACTGGCTTTCACTAGTGATTTTCCATACGACTGGTATGCCCTTTTTTATCGTGAACTGATTTGGGCTGTAGCCGGCTATTTGTTGAGTCATGTAGACCATCTGCTTACCATTTACGATTTCAACAGGTTTTTTTGAAGAACCGCCGACGCTCTCCGCGATCGACCCGAATGAAGGCAGCGAAGGCAATGACCAGCCAGTCAGATTGAAGCCAGTAGTCATATTGAAGAATGCGAGCACAATAACGACGATGCCTGCGAACTTGAAGAAATGACGCGCGAAGCTGCCACGGATAGCCGAGGTGAGCCCGCCAATGCCTATGATGCCCGGTAGCGTCCCGAGAGCGAATAATCCCATTATCAGCGCCCCTTGGGCGAAGCTGCCTGTGCTGATAGCATAGAGCTGCATCGCCTGCGTAAAGCCGCACGGGACGAAAAATGTCAAAGCTCCCGTGATGAATGATCCGCGATGGCTATATTCTTTCGTACCTGTATTCAAGCCGAAAAATGCTGCGATGCTTTTCGGCAGAACTAGTCCCTTATTTTGAAGCCGAGGAAATATCTCGATCAATTTGAGCCCGAGGATGAGCATAACGAATCCCAATATCATCGTTAGGGTGCCGAGCACTGGCGAGGAAAGCTTGAATGCGGACCCCAATATGCCGATAAGGCCGCCGAGCAGCGCATACGAAACCAACCTTCCTAGATTAAAGAATATATGAGGTCGAAACTTTTCTCCTGTTGTAGCGTCTGGGTGCAGCTCAGCGTGTCGTGATGATATGCCGAGCACAAGTCCGCCAATGAGTGCCATACATGTCGAGATGCCTGCCGTAAGCCCGATAAGAAGCACGCCGACAAGCCCTGGCGTTCCGTCCAAATTTAGATTTAGATCAAACACGCCGAACGTTCGCAAGATTATATATGAAAGGAATACAAGGCATCCTGCGACTGCCAGCTCAGCGTAGTCTTTTGCATTCCTTGAGAAAAAATGTTTTTTATCTTCGATTCCGAGCGTATATCCGGCATTATTGATGGCCTTTTCTATATCACGCATATGTGGCTCATCGCCAAAATACTCGATCTCAGTAGTACCTTTCTTGTAATGTGTTGCAACTTTTTTTATTCCATGAACTTCACCTATACTCTGGTCGAGAATAATCTCACATGAACGACAATGCATCCCTTTGATTTGTAATACGATTTTTTTGTGCGCCATGGGTATATGATTTACTTTTGAGCTAACTTATAAATCTTAAGTATCTCTGCAACAGCCTTTTTTTCTTCACCACTATTGATCTGCTCAGTTACGTGGGTTTCAAGGTGATTTTGTAAGATCAAATTTCCGACGCCTGAAAGCGCCTCGCGGACCGCTTCGACCTGTGTGATAATGTCAACGCAATATTTTTCCTGTTCGACCATGTCTTGGATACCCCGAACTTGCCCAGCAACTATGGAAAGCCGGCGTTTTGCTGAATTTTTAATATCAATTTTCATAAGGGTAGTATACCCCTAGGGGGTATACTACGTCAAGTGCAAAAAACAGGTATAGAAAAACACCAAAACGACCTGTTACGTTTTATTTGTCGCTATTGTCATTCCCCCTATTTATATTTTTTAGCTTCCCCAGCTCGAGCCCGCGATCGATTGAGATAGATGCCTCTTGAGCCTTTTTCTCTGACACATTGATTAGCACATCAGCTGCTGCATCATTATGTTTTGAATAGCTATCTTCTGCTTGATTGAGATTGCTTTGAGCATTTTGGATCGATGTTGAAGCCGTATTCAAGATATCGCGCTCAAAGGAGTCATTTGAAGCGTGGATCTGTATATTAGCTTGTATCTTTTGATCTGTTTCTTGTATCACCTTCTGAACCTTATTTTTCCTTTCAGGAAATTCGTTTTTACCAGTATTCAACGGAATAATGACTTTTACAGATGTGGTAGAAGAGTCAGCATTATCTTCGTTGTTACCAAGCTTATCTTTGCTCTGATTGATTGCATGCTCAATGTCTGCAATATGGGACTTCTGGTCGTTTGAAGAATGGTCTTTTATAGACTGCAAGACAGTAGCATGAGCCGCGAGTGTTATGTCCAATTGATCTTTGTTTCTATGAGAAAGGCTTGTATTCAACGCACGAACTTGCACATCCACCGCCTCGCCCAAATCGCTCGCAGTTGTGCTTGCAAGTCGTCCCTGCACCGCCAAGGTCTCCGCCTCTTTAAGTCTCTCTTCTACTTGAGCGACTTGAATTTTTTGTCTTTCTTCAGCATTGAGAGCTAAAGCAACTTTGATGGGCTCTGAAACATGTATTTTTACGGGATACAGCACATCACCCGGCAATGCTGATTCGCTTGCGAACACAGTTGTGCCTCCAGCGAGGAGCATAATCAAAAAGCTCGCTAGAACGTATGACAATGGTCTATTGAAATGGCGCGTCCAAATAGAGATAGAGTATGGACTTTTGACTGATGGATTTGAATCAGCGTACCAGTTGAGCACATCGAAAAGCGTCGCCTTTTCTTTTGGAGTAAGGGAAATTTTTTTAATATCTTCTATTGTATTTTTAATAGTATTGTCTTTCATGTGATTTATTCTCGTGGTATATCGTACCCGGTCATCTTCCGTAATTCCTCAAGTGCTCTAAATATACGAACGGACACAGCATTTTCTTGGATATTAAGGATTTGTGCTATCTCTTTTGGTTTCAAATCTTCAATATATTTAAAATAAAGAACTTGCTGCGAGGTGTGCGGGAGAGATTTGATCTTATCGAGCAAGAACCGACTTTCTGTGTTCATCTCGAGCGCCCCCTTAGCATTATCTTCTACAAGAGCAAACTCTTCAGGGTCTTCGTTGTCTTCCTGAAGCTCTTCGAGCGAAATGGCTTTTTTCTTTCTATACCAATCAATGATGCTGTTGCGAGCTATAGTGAAAAGGAATGCCTTATCATTCAAGACACTTGTCCCTTTGATCAAACTATCCCAATAGCGCATAAATACATCTTGCGTGATATCTATAGCCACATTTCGGTCAGACACTCGTAAAAAACAGAATCGAAATATCGAATCCGAATGCTCGTTATATACTTTTACAAATCGGTCTTTCACTCGAGTG
This sequence comes from Minisyncoccota bacterium, assembly GCA_035495115.1. Classification (GTDB taxonomy): domain Bacteria; phylum Patescibacteriota; class Minisyncoccia; order Phycocordibacterales; family PALSA-1337; genus C7867-002. The sequence goes on from DATJGJ010000007.1 coordinate 21,702, forward strand.
TTCATTGATTAAGACGTACCAATAAGCGAAATCTTACCTCTGATTCGGTCATAAAAACCCTTACAAATCATCAGTGATAACCCAATGATACAACGCATAAAGATGTATGTCTAGGTAATATACGGCTATACTCAACGTCACCCTTGGTGTGAGAAAAGGTCGCATGGTACATAATGATGTACCTTTTATTAACCCTAATATCAATAATCAAAAATATGAAATTTTATTCAAAAGTAATCACCTTCACGAGCAGCGTTGCTCTGGTCGCATCTCTCGCTTTGTCGCCAATCTTTGCATATGCAAAAGATAATGGTAAAGGCAATAACGACAATGAGAACAGAGGTCCAAAATCTACGTTGAGCGTACAGCAGAATGTACAAAGCTCTACATCAGCAAAAGTAGAAAAGGACGAGCAGGATAACGATAACGACAATCAGAAATCAAACGATACTGGTTGTTTGCGCGCGTTCGGACACCTTATCGCCCCTGGTTGGATCAAGCATAACGGACAGCTCTCTATCGGAAGCGAATGTAATCTTCCTTTCGGTATTGGCCAGAAGTTCGGTGGAGACCACCCTACCACCACTCCGCCAGTAGTCGATACTACGGCTCCTATTATCAGCTCATTCACCATCAACCCACTTGTGAATAGTGCAATCGTTCATTGGACAACTAATGAGCGCTCAAACAGCACCGTGTTCTACAGCACCACGAACCCAGTTGACGTGAATGCGAGCGGCACTATGTCAGTATCGCTCAGTCCTCTTGTCATGAATCACTGGATAACCCTCAAATCGCTCGCTTCAAGCACGACATACTATGTTGTCGTTCGTTCAAGTGACGCTTCGGGCAATACAGCGACATCATCGCAGGCATCATTCACAACTCTCGCTTCAGCAGGAACAACTGACACCAAAGCGCCTGTTATCAGTAATATCGTATCGGTTACTGGAACTACGAGTGCACAGATCGGTTGGGTGACAGATGAGTACGCAACATCAAAAGTGTACTACTCAAGCTCATCAACAATTGATGTAACGTCAGCAAGCACAACGTTTGTTGAGAAGACATCTCTTGATAAAAACCACCTGGTAAGCATCACCGGACTAAACGCAAGCAGTACATACTACTTCATCGTTGAATCAGCAGATGCTTCAGGAAATACATCACGATCAGCCGTATTTTCTGCAACGACTGGCGCGATAGTGCCTGTGGTTGATACAACAGCCCCAGTCATTTCAAGCGCCCTCGCAGTAGTTGGCAGCACATCAGTGCAGCTCTCATGGAATACAAATGAGAATGCTACAACGAAAGCCTACTACGCTACATCAACTCCCGTTAATGTAAATGCAAGTACGACAGCATTCGTTGAAAGCACTGCACTTACGACAGTTCACGCACTTCCTGTCACTGGCCTCGCTACAAGTACACAATATTACATGGTACTTGAGTCAAAGGACGCATCAGGAAACACGAGTCGTTCAGCTGAATTCACCTTTACAACATCTTCGGGTTTGTAATAGTGATTCGCGGTACGCGGTACACAACTAAATAATGAGACTAAAAGCCCTTTACTAAAGGGCTTTTAGTGTTGTTGACTATATATATAAAATATGTTACTTTGCAAAAGAACGCTCACAAACTTTAACCAAAGGAATGATCTATGATAACTATTGCGAATGGACATGAACTCGTAAGCGCCAGGCTTACACCGCTGACTAACCTGAAACCCCTCACTCACCCATACTCGATCGAGCATCTTGAGCGAGTCCAACAACCCATACACGAGTTTACCTACCCTGATAAACATCCCATTGATCTCCACGTAGTCAACGCACCGCACTATACAATCACATTCACTGCCGGCGGTCATCGCAAGACATCTGGCACAGTGTGTATCAACTTCCTGTCTAGCTTGCACTCGTTTATCGGACCAGAACCGCACCGCCAATTGACCAAGCTCAGAATCATCTCAGCTTCATACCGCAACTTAGATGATGTTCTGTTACCGTTAGTTTTCTTTGAATTCGAACGGCCAGGCGGTTGCGTCATCTCAGGCGAGACTGTGAGTTCTGTTAATGGTGGGCAAGGCGAAATGGAACTACTGAAAGGCATCTTCGACAGGCTCTCGCGCATGTTCGGCGTCCGCATTCAGGAGGTCACCGCCGGAACTCCCATTAACCTCGATGAACTTTACATGAAGAGGCCGTTGATGGCAGTCTAACTGCCCCCCCCTATCCCCACCTTTACCGGCGGGGATTTTTATATTTCAATCCCGAATATATAAAAATGCAGGCAAAGAAAAAACGCCCTGTTACGGACGTTCTTTCTTTTCCTATTAACGATGAACGCTAGCCAAGAGAGCCATCCAGCCATTTGTCGTAAATACCTGAGCCATCTTCATGCGCGTAATCGGGCCATAGTATCCTGTAGGCATTACTCCTATCGATGCCTGATAGCTTGAGAGAGCGGCCTTGGTTAATGGGCCAAAGTATCCGAATGGCACACCAACTGGCATGACGAGATATCCCTGTTCGCCCAACAATCCTTGTAGATCAGCAACATCGTCTCCACGTGAACCAACAGTCAAATCACGGCCAGTGAGAGTCGAGATCGCTGAAGCAAAAGCGCTGTGCGGCATTGAATACAATGCGATTCCTGATGTGAGCACAAGGGTCAAGACACTGCCAAATACGATTTTTTTAAAGGTCATGGTAGTTATTATTAGTACTAATAATATAATAGGATTCGACCAAGTTCCTATCATCTACTAGTGACGTATTAAAACACGATTTTATTACGCTTTTTTATTATTTAACACCCATAATTTGATGTGTCAAAAATGTATATATTTCAATGAAAGCAAAGAGTAGATTGAGCACGAGCGGTCCAAGGAAAATGCCGGCAGGACCGAAGAAAGCGATGCCGCCGAGCACTGAGAGCAAAATGTAGAGCGGATGAAGCTCCATACCCTTCCCCATCAGTTTTGGACCGAGCAAGTTATCGATCAGGCCTACGGCGAATGTGCCCCATATGATGAGACCGATAGCAGCTATCGTGTGATCAGACAAGAAGAGATATAGCACGGCCGGACCAAGGACAAGTATAGTGCCCATGCCTGGCACAAGAGACGCTATCGATGCGACAGTACCCCACAAAAAGGCATTTGGTACACCAAAAATAGTGAAGCCAATAGCAGTGAGACAACCTTGAATAAGAGCAATGATCAGATTTCCTCTAATGACAGAGTTAACGGCGATTTGGAGTTTACTAAACACTCGTTCGTCAGCCGTGTCTTCGAGTGGACTGAGTACTACGATTGCTTTTTTGAGCTTATAACCGTCTTTGAGGAGATAATAGAGAGCGATGATAAACACTGAAAGATCAATCACGAGTGCAGATGCACTCGAAAGAGCAGTGCCAAGGTTGTTGACGAGCCAACTCAACCCCTGCTTTACATATTCATCGACGTTGCTTGAGAATGTGACCGATGCTGCCTCAGCTCCTGGAAAATACGAATCAAGGCTATACCCTGTATGCTGGATGATAGCTACGAGCGCATTTGTACCGCCACCGTTCTCTGCCAATGATCCATATAAGTTACGAGCTTCATGGAACACTTGCGTACCGAGAAATGCAGCAGGAATAAATATACAAAGAATGCTCAACGCTACAGTGACAAACGAAGCAATCGACGGTTTATTGCCGAGTCGTCGAGAGATAAATCTGTATAATGGCTGAAGTACCACTGAAAAGACAGTTGCCAGAGCCAGTGGAGCGAGAAATGGCTTGAAGATAAAGAATGACAATATAAGGGTACCAACGAGAAGAACCAACAGAAATTGAAGTTGTAATTTACGGTTGATCATAGAATTTCATTGTCTTAGTATCGAGCATGAGGTGTACCGTCTTGCCGATCGAAGGCGGGGTCGTGAAGCTGTCAGTGGGCTTTCTGTCAGCATAGTTCACTACAATAACATTACCATCGAGCTCAGTTGTTTGAGGTGCGATGCGATCGCCAAGAAAATATCCTTCTGAACCGACATTCCCTTTTGGACTACTGACGATAGCAACTACATAATAAAACTCGCCAGTTCCCCCTGTGGACTGAGCAACGAGAAATACGCGGTCAGGCACACCGTCGCCATTGAAATCGTGCACGACTTCATTGCCGAAATAATCAGTAGAGATTTCAACGGCAGAACCAGGCGCTGCCGGTATATCAGACTTTCCATTTACGAGCGTTATAGGTTGATCTCCGATGATAAACGTAGCGTCATGGATCTGCGCAGGATCGGTCTGCTTTACCGGAACCTCCTTTGCAGGGGTGGCATCTTTCTTTACATCAGGCTTGATTCCGATCATACCGAAACCAATCATGACCGCAAAAAGTAAGATGATAAGGCCACATAAAACAAGGATAAGAATGAGTATTTTTTTCATATCTCAATAGTACCATATACCCTGTGATGTTTTCACTTATATGTTCAGTTCAAAAACAACTCTGCGCCGAAACCATCTGACTGAATGAATGTTCTGTCTTTATACATGATGCAATATTCGAAATGATACAGAGAAAAAAGTGTTTCTGGTGGTACAAAGAACAGGCATGTAGTGAGGGCATCTGCAATAAGTGCTGTAGGCGCAGCTACCCAGACGGCTGCAATTTTTGTTGCAGACTCAAGCGTTTTTGGATTCATAATATGTGTAAAAGTCCCCCAAGCGCGTCGATTGCCCGACGAACCGCATATGCTTCCATTTTTGAGCGTGTATATGCCGATTGCTTTCGTGGTATCCATAGGATCTTCCAATCCAATACGCGCAACATCGTCTCCTGTGCGGAGGATATCACCGCCAGCATTTATGAGGTATGAACGTATGCCATGCCCATCGAGCACCTTTCCTACAAGATCAATGATATAGCCTTTTCCTGCAGCACCAAAATCAAGCTGCACTGGTTTTTTGACGATGAGCGCCGGCTTGCCATTCGAACTATCTTTGCTGTTTCGAAACTCTATGGCTTCATCCCATGTCGGCGGTCTTTGCAACTCTTTTTTTTGTTCAAGCGAATAGGCCGGATCGTATCCTGCATCTACGAGCATCTGCCCTATGAGGGGAGTAAAATATCCGTCAGTTTTTGTGTACAGATCATGATATGTCGTAAAGAGAAGATCAGCATCAAGCGGCAGTTCATATACACCGGACGCTCGTGCGATCTGCGCTACTGTCGAATCAGAGCGAAATCGAGAGTACACCAGATCAAATGCAGTAATGCGCTCTAGAATAGCCTTTGAGACAGCCCTCTCTTGTTCAGGTTCAATAAGATCGTATACATCTATACGCCACACAGTTCCTATGGCTTTGAAATTGAATTGTGCCATAGTTATAAGCGCTATTATGCTTTTGCTTGTGTTTTTATCTTTGCCAAAGCATTGTTGAAGCCAGTTGATGTGAGAGACGAACCTGATACTACCGTGACGTTAAGGCTTGAGATATTTTGACCTACGACATACTGCTTGTAGCCAGAAATGAATTTGTCTTGATAACGCTGTGAAGTGTGATCAGCAATAACAGTTACAACAGTCGCATCAGTCACAATATCGCTCTTTAGAGTAAGAGTGACCTTGATCTCATCTTGACCCCCAGGAGACATATACGTACCATTCGCCGTGTATGTACCATCCTTATAGAGTGCGGCGTAATTTTTTGGCGTTGTCGCAGGTGGAGGAACTGCAACCGGTGTCGATGGAGTGCGATCTTCATCATCATCTTCATCATCTGAAAACCAACGACTGATGGTTCCTCCTATCGATGTTGGCGTCTGGCCTGAACTAGCAGGGACAGACGAATCGCCGCTTGCTATAGCTGGTTGGACTATGGGCTTTTTTTGAGTTGCAATAGAAACAACTGCAATCGATCCAATGACAAAGGCGCTAACGAGTAAACCTATTTTTTTCATGTGTTAAATGTGATTAGTTAAAGTAATATCTGATTTTTTCTTGTATTGAAGACAAAGTATATCAGAACCATTCATAAAGACGACAAAAACTGCAATGGCAAGACCAAAATCTCGAACTGCAATCTGCCCATATCCGACTGTAAACATGATATCGAGCAGATGCAAAGCAATAAGCAGTGCAACAATACGAACTTGGTAGCCAAACAACAAGGCTGCGCCGAAGATCAACTCGAATAATCCGTTGAGCACAACAAGCGTGGATGCATCGAGATGAGTTAACGATACTATCGAATCAGGAATATATGCAATCCACGTTGTCGGATCTAGTAACTGTTGGAATCCAAACCATAAAATCACAGCTGATATACCATAACGCAGAACACTCGGTGCATACGTTTCAAGATTTATAAGTATTTTTTTCATGTATGTATTTTAACGTACTTTTATACGCAGTAGTGATTGTACGAGACTGATGCTCGTATCGGTGCAGAACATAAAGTATATTGCCATATTAGTAAAAATGATGTATTATAGTAGGCAGAGATCGTTACCAACAGGAACGATTAACATCCCACCAAAAGGATACCCATGAAGAAGTTCTTTGTCATTACGGCATTGATTGGCATCACACTCGGTGTTTCGTCCAACTCGTTTGGGCAGACACTGCAAACATACAACCAGACCTGCGCACGCATCAACGTGTTCGAGTCATTCAAATACTACTTCCCTGAAACAGCCACACCAATGATCAGCGACATTCTGGCCGGCGTAGTGAATGACAACTGCGTCTATCCCTACCCTAGTCTCAAATATCGGCTTGTCGGTCGCATCAGCAAAGGCAAGATTATCAAACAAGCCAATGCGACCTACGACCCGATTGAAGGTCGTCTGTTCTACTTACTCTACATTTCAAAGCAAGTGACTGGACCGCGAGCGAATTTGTCTGACAAAGCACTCGTCAACCTGACGAAGGATGGCGGCGTGCGACTTGTAGGATCAGTTAGACGGCAGTGGGCGAAGAAACTGGAGCTGAACAACGGCTTCTACACTGACACATTGCAGGATTACAACACGAATACTGCTGCAGTTTTAGTGGATGTCATCGCCCAGCCCTACTGGGTCCATCCGGCGAAGATCCCTGAACTGACAGTATCGACACCGGCAGGACAAGCGCTTTGGCAAGTCTACTACGACATACGTCTGGTTGAATTGGCCAAACGCTCAGTCGCAGTGAAGTTGCTCAATGACTGCGGTGTCATCTGCATTCCGACAGTGACCTACGCCGGCACAAGGCCGATATATCTCGACCCTGTCGGCTGGAGTCAATATGACATCCCTGGCTTACAGCGTATCATCGCTGATAACTGGTCAGACCCTTGGTTTTGCAATGCGGCACGCGCAAAGCTCCAATCATTGAGTAACCCGTAATCACCACCACCCCTGAATTCTTTCGGGGGTGTTTTTTATTATTGTAATGAAAGTGCTGCCGCTACGGCTTACCTTCGGATACAAAACCACCCAGTCAACCCCGTAATAGAAAGAGAACATATATGAAACTCAAGCTCACTGTCATAGCTGCACTCATAATCATAGGCATGTCAGTCCATCATGTTTTTGGTCAAAGCATCAGTTTCGACCAAACAACCGCAAATATTCGGACATTCGAAAATCAGCGATATTATACATCAACAACGACAGGCCCATTGCTCAGTATTATTATCATTGGACTCGTGCAGAATAACACTACAATCCTCGGGAACAAGCATGATCTTGTCACCACTGTCCCGAAAAAAAGCTAAACCTGCAGGTCGCCAATGCAAGCAATCCGGTTGATGCCGCGACGCTCAGTCTCTTGTATTACACACGACAACCTGGCCTATCTCCTACATTGAATGAAAAAGCGTTGAAAAGAATCGTAGGGGCAGATGGTAGCGCTATCAAATCATCAGTAGCTCGCGCATGGCAAAAAAACGAAGTTGGTAATAGCTTCATCGATGTGCTGGAAGAATTCAGTCCTGAGATCAATATTGAGATGATTGATCTCATCTCACAGCCATATTTCAACTCGAAGGCACCAATTTATAAAAACACATTGGTTACCTACGCATCCCAAAGCCTTTTCGAAGTTTATTACAATGTTCGACTCATCGAGCTGACCAAGCGCTCTGTCGTAGTGAAGCTACTTGCGACGTATGGATACATCAACATCCCTCGCACAACATCAGCTGAATTCAGGATCAGTGGCGACCCAAAGATTGTCATCTTCCTCGACGACGTATCCTGGGACGAATATGATGTGCCGGGACTCCAAAGCCTCGTTGAAAGCAACAACCCGTATTATGGTAATGCCGCAGCTGCGCAATTGCACAGCATGGGTTATTAACAAATGTCATTCTCACAAACACTCCGAAGCAATTTGGAGTGTTTTTTATTTAAATAGATATATAATAAGCACATGAAATCATTTACCCATGAACACAAACACCTCATCATCGGTTTTAGTATAGTCGGCAGCGTCATAGTCACCTTGGCAGCATATTCGCTCATACGTATGAATATGCTCTCTACACGAATAAACGACCTCTCAATGAGTATTGTAGCGCTCAATTCGAACCTAGCTTCGACGACGGCCGCACTGCAGTCCACTATTGAACAAACTCATACATCACTCTCGAGCGCTCTTTCAGCCGAACAGCAGCACGTCGGCACGATCCAGCAGCAGCTTGGTGGATTCCAAAACCAAGTAGGAACACTATCAGGTACACTGACTACCCTTCAGAAGCTTGCTCAAACCGATCCAGAACTATTGAAAAAATACTCGAAAGTCTATTTCTTGAATGAAAATTATGTACCTGATCACTTATCAGAGATTCCGAAGTCATATCAGTATAGCGACAACAAACAACTCCTGATTCAAACAAATGTTTTGCCACACCTTGAGGCCATGATCAATGATGCTTCATCAACCGGTGTGATGCTGTACACTTTTTCTGCATATCGTTCATTTGCTGAGCAGCGCGCTCTCAAGGGTGAATATACGATGACCTATGGTGCTGGCACCGCAAACTCTTTTTCAGCTGATCAAGGTTATTCTGAACACCAGCTCGGCACAGCAGTGGACATGATCACGCCTGGCTTGGGTGGTGTACTTGAAGATACGTTCGACGGCACAAAGGCATATCAATGGATGCTCAACAACGCCTACAAGTATGGTTTCGAACTTTCTTACCCAAAAAATAACGGTTACTATGTTTACGAACCATGGCATTGGCGCTTTGTCGGTATAAAGCTTGCCTCATACCTACACGACAATAAACTCAACTTCTACGACCTTGATCAACGAACGATCGACACCTACCTCGTCAATATCTGGGACTAATTATTTGCTACGGGACTTGGAATCGAACCAAGATTCACGGCTTCAAAGGCCGCTGTCCTACCGTTAGACGATCCCGTAATAGCGAACCCTCACATCTTACTGACAAATCTTCACTACGGCAAGTTCGAGTGGTAACGCTTCGATACGAGCCCTGCTGACCCCTTCTGCTGCTTCAAGAAGTGTTTTGAGAGTCTCTGGACCAAGCGCCTTCTTGCCCGCTTCGCTCGATATAAAAGTCCAATCATCTGGCGATACGCGTGCTTTCAATATCGCATGCGAATCAGCTGAGTGTTGAGCGAGAAGGATGAATCTCATCTTTTCAAGTACAAGAGTGACGAAAATCTGCATCGATATGCCCAACTGCTCTGTCTCGCTGAGCACCTTGAGCGCGCTATTTGCATTTTTACTGATCAAACCTGAAACGAATGTATTTACCAACTCAGATTTCGGTGCACCGGTGATCGCTTCAGCCGCCTCACGATTTATTTTTTTGCCTGTAGAAGCTGCTATGACCTTTTCGAGCATGCCGAGAGAATCACGGAATGAGCCATCACCAAGAAGTGCGATGAGGTCAGCTGCACCCGGATCGAGCTCGTAGCCTTCTTTCTTTGCGACCGCGCTGATCTGCTTGCCCAGTATGTCTCGAGTCGGCGTTCTGAAGGTAAAAGTCTGGCAACGAGAGATGATCGTATCGGGAACCTTGTTGAGCTCAGTAGTCGCAAGGATAAAGATAACATGAGCTGGCGGTTCCTCGAGCGTCTTCAAGAGCGCATTCCATGCATCCTTTGAGAGCATGTGTACCTCGTCGATGATATAGACCTTGTAGGGGCTCGAGAACGGCAATACTGACACATGCTCGCGAAGGGCGCGTATATCGTCGATGCCGCGGTTTGAAGCCGCATCTATCTCACTTATGTCTTCTTCGGCTGTTTTGAGCTCACGTGCGAGTATACGAGCAACCGTGGTCTTTCCAGTGCCACGTGTACCGTTGAATAAGTATGCATGGGCCACGCGCTTTGAGGAAATAGACTCTTTAAGAGCATCGACGACGTGATCTTGGCCGATGACTTCAGACCAGCGAGATGGGCGATGAGTGCGGTAGAGGACTGGCATGAAGGTAAGTATAAAGGAAAATGGAGAAAGTTAAAAGTTGGCGGCAAGATACTCTTTCACAATCTTCTCCACCTGCTTCACATTCTCGACTTCCATGAGCTGGACACGTAGCTCCTTTGCACCATCCCAGCCTGAGACATATGCTTTGAAATGTTTTTTCATGACTGCAAAATTTTTGTGGCTTCCCTTCTTTTTTCCATTGAAAGTCTTTGCGAAAAGCTTGGCATGCTCAAGCATGATCTTAAGTCGTTCCTCGGGAGTTTTATCTTTGACCATTCGATTGAAGAACCATGGCTTGCCGAATATGCCACGACCAATCATCACGCCATCACAGCCAAATTCTCGAATTTTCTTGTCCCCATCAACCAAACTGTGCACATCACCATTACCGATGATGAGCGTTCTATTTTCAGGAGCCACCTCTTTTTGAACTTCATCGCGCAACTTCACGATCTCGGACATGAGCTCCCAATGCGCCGGCACATCTGACATTTCTTTGCGCGTACGCAAGTGAACTGTGAGCACAGGCAGATTTTGTTCAAGTAAAAGGCGTAGCCATTTCCAATCCACAGCATTATAGCCGATGCGAGTCTTGATCGTGACTGGAATGCCGCCTTGTCGAGCAGCCTCCAATACTGCGAGAGCACTCTTTGGATCCTTGATCATCGCCGCTCCGCCGCCTTGTTTTTCGACTGATCGATCAGGACAACCCATATTGATATCGATACCATCAAAACCTAGCTTTGCCACCATTTTTGCAGCTTTTTTCATTGCTTCCGGATGGCCAGTAAAAAGCTGTGCCACGATAGGGCGTTCTTTCGGAGTAAAGGCGAGATCGCGCATGAGCATTTGCTTTCCCTTTGGCGAACAGAGGCCATCAGCTGAGACGAACTCAGTCCATGTCACATCAGGCTTGCCATATTTAGCGAACATAGCACGAAAAGCGCTATCGGTAACATTTGCCATCGGCGCCAAGACGAATAGCGGCTTCTTCATTTTTTGCCAAAAATTCTGCATAGGTTTGACCAATCTAGCACATTATCCGCTAGGGTTGCACCTTCTTGAGCAGCGCAAGTGTATCGGCATCTCTTTGGCCGCTACCGAGCACAACGATTGTGTATACATCGCTCTTTTCTCCCCATTTGAAAAGCGAGACATTGGTGCGATTCGCTTCAGGCAAATAGCCATTCTTGCCACCAACATAATACGACCAACTGAGAAAATGCGTTGGGTTTATCCACGTATGCGAACGTATTGTTTTTGCTTTTAATTCAGTGATGCCAACTATGGTTGGATCATTCTTATATATCCACTTCATAATCAATGCGAGATCATTAGCCGTAGAGATATTTTTGGGATCCAAGCCAGACGGATCAGAAAATGAGGTGCGGTAGGCGCCGATAGACTGGGTGAATTCGTTCATGGCTTGAATGAACTTGGCGCGTCCATAATACTGGGCAAAAGCTTCAGCTGCATCATTTGATGAGACCATAAGGAGCGGATAGAGCAAATCGTTTGCAGTGAATGTTTCTCCAGCGACAAAGTCGGCAGTGTTGCCGTATGTAGACGTCACTGACTTGGTGATGCTGATGCGAGAAATATCTGGAATGAGCTTACGAGCGACTACTGCAGTCACGAGTTTGGTGAGTGATGCTATAGGCAGAAGCTGATTGGAGTTTTGATCAACGATGACCTGACCAGTTGTCATGTCTTTTACGATATATGCTTTGGCAGTGACATGGCTGATCTGCCCTTGCGGAAGCGCATTTGCAGCAGCATTGATCAGATCTTCCTCATCTGCTGCTGAATATCGTTGTGCATATGCCTCAGCTTTATTGAGGATATATGCTGATGCCGAAGAAACGGCTGCGGTTTCCCCGACACGAGCGAGATCAGCATGTTCTGATGAATGCCATACATACATACCTATACTAAATATGCCCACGCACAGAAAAAGCGTAATAAGTCCGCCAAATACGATTGAAAAAAAGGTTTTTAAGGGATTGGGCTGATTCATTTAATGGTTTTATAAAATACATTTGAGCCGAAACGCAGGTCTATGTAATCAAACATCAGCGCCTTTCGTTGACTTCGTGCTTCAGTTGTCATATGCCTCCAGAAAGCTATGAGATTGTCGCGTTCTTTATCGATATGTTGAATATCATTAAAATAAATGATAGTGGTGCTCGCGTACAATTCATATTCTCCAGCATCTTTTATCAAGATACCGTCTGGAGACATGCCTGCACTCTCAACTGTATCATATAATGCCTGCAGATCTAAAAATTCTGCAGTAGACGTAGCGTATGAGCCGATATAATCGGTTGTTGAGGCGGCTGAATATATATCTGGCGCATAATAGACATTATATGGGTGACCAGAAAATCCAGGGCTACGCTCAAAAAGATACCCTTGTTCGTCAGCTAAGTAGCACATGTCCGTATCATCAAGTAGCAACACATCATGTTCGAAATTTGGCAATGTCGCACAGACAATCGCTCGAGGTATTTTTTGGCTCACTGCAATGCGAAGATGCGTCAATCCATCTCTGCTTATAGCCACATCAAGCACTCGAGGAAACGTTGACTGTATCTCTTTGATTAGAACTTGTTTTGGATACAAAAAAATATTCTGTCGTGAAAACATGCCAAGATAATTTCCTTGAAGCTCTTTCATAACCGCATCATGGATCAAGGGAGAAATCTCCTGATCAGCTCCGAATACAGTCACTTCACTAATTGACATGAAGTGTGCACGCGTAATCCACGACATACCATATATAATGACTGCGCAAACAAAAACAATAAGGACTATGGTCGCCCATTTTTTTATGCGTTGCCTTTTAACAAATGATTGAGATTGGAGGTTTCTTGCCATGACAATAATAGGAGTACTACTTACCTATCATATCTTTGCCCATATATTTTGCGAGAACTGGAGGCACCTTGATCGTACCATCAGCTTGCTGAAAATTTTCAATGAGAGAAACGAGGATGCGCGGCGTAGGGATAGCAGTTGAATTGAGCGAATGAGCATAACGAAGTTTTCCTTCAGCGTCCTTGTAACGGATATTGAGTCGGCGACACTGAAAATCATGGAAATATGATGCGGATGAGATCTCTCGATACTTGCCTTCTTTTGGCACCCAGAGCTCGATGTCGTATTTTTTTACCTGACCCAAGCCGAGATCGCCGCCGCAGTTGATGACGGTGTGATATGGGATGCCGAGCGACTCGATGAACTCTTCTGTGTTACGATTGAGCTCTTCGTGATACTTCACTGACGTCTCATGGTTCGCCTCACAGAGCACGAGCTGTTCGAACTTGTAGAACTCATGAACACGGATGAGACCACGGACATCTTTGCCGTGAGAGCCAGCCTCTCGACGATAACAAGGCGAGAAGCCAAGGAAACGCTTTGGGAGCTGCTCGGCACCGAGCACTTCTTCAGCATACATGCCCATGAGAGGCACTTCGGCAGTGCCCGCGAGAGCGTCGCCATCTTGAGTCATATAAAAATCTTCGACATCACCAGGGAGATGCGCTGTGCCATAGAGATTTATCTTACGTACGATCGTTGGTGGCATAACAGGGATAAAATCTTTTCCTGAAAAGAATTCGAGCGCATATTGCCAGATCGCAAAACAGAGTCGTACACCGTCGCCAGTCAAATAATATCCACGGAAACCATGCACCTTTCCTCCGCGTTCGAAATCAACCATGCCGAGATTGGTCATAAGCTCAACATGATCTTTTGGTTCAAACGGAAATGCAGTCTTGTCGCCCCAAACTTTGATCTCTTGATTGTCTGCATCGGTATCGCCATCTGGAACAGACATATCAGGTACATTCGGCGCGCGCAACATGAGGTCTTGCCAGTCCTTCATGACTTCTTTGAGTTTTTCATCACCAGCCTCCATATCTGCCTTGACTACTTTCATATCAGCAATGAGCTTCGTACGCTCTTCTGGAGTCGCAGCCTTAGCGATGCCTTCGCTCGCAGCATTTTGGGTTGATCGTTTTTTTTCGAGATCTGCCATAAGCGCGCGACGCGTATCATCGAGGGTTATAAGCGCCTCCACGTCAAAGTTTACGTGTTTTTTCTTTGCAGCGAGAGCAACGATATCTTTATTTTCGCGAATGAATTTTATGTCCAACATATGGGTTGTTTAAGTGCTCATTAGTGTATCATAAACATATATCTTTATCATTTCTTGAAAACTTTTTGAGTGTTTATTTATATAAGCATGAGAAAATGCGTGCATGGATCCATTACATGCCATCACGCAACTGAGTAAAGACAACTATCATTTTTTATTGAAGCAATTAGACAAAATTCCAGATTCAATGGAAATGATCGGCGCCATGCCACCAGAAACTTATCGATATCTCTGCGTTGTCGGATCACGCCACAATAGCTCATACGGAAAAGAAGCGTGCGAGAAACTCATTTCTGGGCTTGCAGGCTATCCCATCGTCATTGTTTCAGGCTTAGCTATAGGCATCGACTCAATCGCCCATGAAGCAGCATTAAAAGCTGGCCTGCGAACTATTGCGTTTCCTGGCTCCGGCCTCGATATCTCTGTTTTGTATCCCGCACAAAATATCGGTCTTGCACGTAGGATAGTAGAGGCTGGCGGGGCTCTCCTCTCGCCTTTTCCTCGACATCAAGAAGGAGTTTATTGGGCATTTCCTGTTCGTAACAAGCTTATGGCGGGCATATCCAATGCCGTACTGCTCATTGAAGGAGCTGAAGGATCTGGTTCGCTTCTCACTGCTGTTGATGCAGGCGAGTTTGGTCGTGATCTTCTGACAGTGCCAGGATCTATATTTTCTCCATTATCTTATGGACCACATATGCACTTACGAGAGGCAGCGATAGCGGTTACTTGTTCAGAGCATATTTTGGAAGCATTGGGATTGGTAAAAGAGGATTCGACACGGACACAGTATATGACAAATCAAAATCTATTCGGCCAATCTTTCTCGCCGGACGAAAAACTCATCCTCGAGAAGATCAAAACGCCCATTGAAAGAGATGAGCTTATCCGGTCGCTCGACATGCCCGCAGGATTCGTGAATGCACTTCTGATCGAGCTCGAATTAAAAGGCATCATTTCAGAGAGGCAAGGGCTGTTAATGGTCAACTGAAATTGATTACTAACACGAATATACAAATATGCACACAAATACCACTAATAACAAAACCATAATTTATCGTGAACTATCATATAAAATATATGGCTTATGCTATAAAACCCATAATATACTTGGACGTTTTAGAAATGAAAAATCATATGCAGATTATATTGAAAGCCTTATAAAAGATAATGGATTATTGTATCAAAGAGAAAGGCCCCTACCGAAAACATTCTCAGAAGAAAAAGCACGGAGAAATATTCCTGACTTCATAATTGAAAATAAGATTATTCTTGATTTAAAAGCAAAACAATTTATTACAAAGGAAGACTACTATCAGATGAAAAGATACTTAGTCGCTTCGAATATGAAACTTGGTATCATTGCAAATTTTAGGCAAATAAGAATTTATCCTAAACGAATTGTTAATTAATTCGTGGTATTTGTGTGCATATTTGTATATTCGTGTCGCATTGTGTAATACTACATGTCAATGAAACTCGTAATCGTAGAGTCCCCCTCAAAAGCAAAGACTATTTCCAAATATTTGGGAAGTGATTTTCGCGTGCTCGCTTCAGTTGGTCACGTGCGCGATCTGCCAAAGTCAAACAAAAAAGCCATCGACATAGATGGCGGCTTCGTACCTCATTATGAAGTTGTACCAAAAAAAGAGATCATCATCGAAGAGATCCGTCATGCAGCAAAAAAAGCTGACGAAGTATTGATCGCAACTGACCCCGACCGCGAAGGCGAAGCTATCGCTTGGCACTTGAAGGAGCTCCTCACTGACAAAAAGATCGGGGGCGTCATTTCATCGAGTAAAATCGTGCGCATCACATATCATGAAGTGACAAAAGAAGCCGTCGAAGAAGCACTCAAGCATCCTCGTGCCATCGATGAGCACCTCCGCGAAGCTCAGGAAGCTCGTCGCGTGCTCGACCGCCTCGTAGGCTACGATCTTTCCGGCCTCATCTGGAAAAAAGTCCGTTATGGACTCTCAGCTGGTCGTGTTCAATCGCCTGCGCTCCGCATCATCATGGAACGTGAGCGCGAGATACGTGCATTCAATCCTGAGACATACTGGAGTATCGCTGGTACATGGAAGACGACTTCAGCGGCCGCAAAAAATGCCGTTTTGGGACTTACCTGTGTCGAAGAGCCCCGCGAAAGAAAAGAAGTTGATCGTATCCTTGATATCGCACGCTCGAAGCCATGGCATGTCGTCGATATAGAAGAGACGGAACAAAAAAGATCACCTAAAGCACCATTCATCACATCTACACTCCAACAGACCGCGAGCTCGCGCCTCGGCTTTTCACCTTCGCGCACCATGGGTATCGCACAAAAACTTTATGAAGCCGGTCATATCACCTATATGCGTACTGACTCGACCCATCTCGGTCAGCAAGCTCTCGAACAGATTGCGGTCACTGTGGGCAAAGAATACGGAAAAGAATATCTCCAGTTCCGTACCTATAGCGCAAAGAGCAAAAATGCACAGGAGGCTCACGAAGGTATCCGTCCTTCAAAGATGGCAGTGCTCAATGCTGGCATGAATGAAGAGCAAAAGAAACTGTACAGACTTATCTGGCAAAGAACAATTGCTTCGCAGATGGTTGATGCGCGCGTCGCCCGTACAAAGATAGTAGCAAATATAAAAGATGCGGATTCGACTTCTCAGATCCCTGATTTCACAGCCAATGGTTCACGTATCATCTACGAAGGCTGGCTCAAAGCTGATCCGGAGTCTCGCGGCGAAGAAGTCGAGTTGCCAAAATGCGAGAAGGGCGAAAAACTCGATCTCATAAACGTCGACGCTCTTGAAAAGCAGACGCAGCCGCCTGCACGCTATACCGAGGCGGGCCTCATCAAAGAGCTCGAGAAGCGTGGCATTGGTCGTCCATCTACCTATGCGTCTATTTGTCGTACTATAGAAGAACGTGGCTATGTCGAAAAAGAAGGCCGTGCACTCAAGCCGACTGATACCGGTGACGTCGTCTCATCTTTCCTCGAAGAATACTTCCCTACCTATATTAGCGATACCTTCACTGCTGACATGGAGAACCAGTTGGATGAGATCGCCAACGGTGAACGCACGTATGTCAAAACGCTCTCTACATTCTATGGCCCATTTTTGAAAGAAGTGAAGTCAAAAGAAAAGCTCGCCAAAGCGACCAACCTCGGTGTTGCGGATGCAAAGTACAAATGTCCAAAATGCGGCAGTCCGATGGATATCAAGCTCGGTCGTATGGGCAAGTTTATCTCATGTTCACGCTACCCAGATTGCGATGGTGCACTCATGATCGATGGCACTGAGATCAAAAAAGACGAGCCGATTGGCACTGACCCGACGACGGGACTCCCTATCTTTGTATTGAATGGCCGCTTTGGTCCGTATGTTCAGCTTGGTGTAAAGATGCCGAAAGTAAAGAAAGTAAAAAAGCCAAAGGTACCAAAGGTCAAAAAGAAGGTTGGTGGAAAAAAAGTAACGGAGGAGGCAAATTCTCTGAAGGACCGAAGCTTGTCTGAGCGTAGTGATAACGGAGCGAGTTCTGTAGGTCTTGAAGAGAAGACTGTCTCCGAAGTTGCTGTTCCCATCAAACCTCGCATGGCCTCAATTCCAAAGGGCGTCGACCTTTCATCTATCACTGTTGCTGATGCCATGAAATTCCTCAGTGTGCCCCGCGTGCTCGGCGTACACCCGACGACAGGTAAAAATGTCACTGCTTCGATTGGCCGTTTTGGTCCGTATGTTGTGCATGATACTAACTTCCGCTCTATTAAGGCTCCTTTGAATGTATACGACATCACTCTCGATCAGGCGCTCGCATTGCTTGCTCAAGAAAAGAAGCCTCGAGGATTCGCCAAGAAAAAGAAGGAATAAAAAACACCCGATGGGTGTTTGTGCTTTTAGTCAGATATCAGTGGTGCCCAGCTAAAAGATTTCAATGTATTTTTGCCAAGTGTCTCTTTCCGCCAATTCAATGATCATTGCAATTTGCGCTTCATCGAATCGTTTTGTCCCTTCGGGGCTTTCAGCAATGAGCGTCGAGACATAGTGGGCAATAGTCGTGACATGATATTGTCGCCGAAGCGTATCGATTGACCAATTTGCATCGATAAATTTTTTATTGATCGATTCAAATATAGGCTGTCCATCGCTGAACATATAGAGAGCAGACGGCGGGATTAACCTGTCATTTGGCAACCGCTTGATCTCAAGCATCCAATGACATAGACATGTCACGAAAGTATGCCATAGCAAATGTGTTGCGGTTGCAGCATCGCTCGTTTTGATCTCTGACACAAGCTCTTCACTTAGTCCGATATGAAGCATTTTTCGGCTCGGAATCAGGAACTGGGGATCAGCTTCAGTTGGAAAACCAATAAGCTTGCGCTTTGCATTTATAACAAAGCCTGATCCACTATTTGGTGGCAATATTGTAAAACTCACATCGGCAGGCAAAAGACCATAGAATCGCCCGAAACCGAGCAAGTTATCCCTGAAGAAACTGCTTACTGTCACACCTTCGTGGACGCCTTGGGCAAATCCAAATATTGTCATAACTCCTCCTGGTTAATTGTTTAGGTTCAAAACGAAATGTTCAAAAACAATATAACCACACTTATTGTACATTTGCAATAAGCTTTGCTGCGCTGATTTTAGCCACAAATTTAGCTACAAACTAAAATTCTTCAACGAATATATCTCTTCATTTTCCTCTTGTTGCTTCTCCTGCGTAGAACGATCATCAACTGCTGGCGTACCGAGACTTACACTGTCGATAACAGGCGTCTGCGATGCATTCGCTTCATTCATGGCAATTTGCTGATTTACATCGCTTTTGACTTGCTGACTATTCAACTTCTCCAACAACGCTCTCAAGTCATCTGGATTGAAAAAATCGATAGTGACTGTACCTCCCTCCTTATTTTTTTCAATGCGCACACGAGTACCGAGCGATTCGGTGAATGACTTTTCCATCTCTATGATCTGAGGATCAAGATACTTCTCTTTGTTACGGATCTTGTCTGTAGCTACACGACGCGAAAGAGACTCTGCTTCACGCACGGTGAGCTTCTTTGCCATGATCTCCTTGAAAAGGACGAGCTGTTCTTCTTTGCGATCGCTCAACATGAGCAATGGGCGTGTATGACCTTCTGAGATCTTACCCTCGCTGAGCGCAGTCAAAATCTCATCTGAGAGAGCGAGGATGCGCAGCGTGTTCGCGACATATTCACGGCTCTTGCCTACCTTGTCAGCGATCTGAGCCTGCTTGAGACCAAACTCTTTTGCAAGACGCTCGAAAGCGCGGGCTCGCTCGACTGGATTGATATCTTCACGCTGGAGATTTTCAATGATGGCCATCTCGAGCTTTTCTCTGCCGCTATCTTCGCTATTGCGGATGAGCACTGGCACTTGCTGGAGGCCAGCGAGCTTTGAAGCACGCAAACGACGCTCACCAGAGATAAGCTCATACTCAACAGACATTCCTGACCCTTCATGAAAGACTTCTTTGCGAGTCACCACGAGTGGCTGGAGCACGCCGTACATACGAATTGAGTCAGAAAGACTCTTCAGGGCTATAGGATCGAATTCACGGCGCGGCTGATATGGGTTCGGACTGATCTTTTCGAGTTCGATCCAGAAGATGGAGTTATTTACATATTGATTGGACATGGCTGCATTTTAACATAATAATAAAGACATGAAAAAAGTGTACATCTCCTTGGTGCTCATTTTCCTCGGACTCGTCATTGTGTATCTCTTTTTGACAGTCACATCCGATACAGCTCGTTCGCATGCAAACCAAGAATCATCAGCAGTGACAATCCCCTCTACTGCCACATCGACGATCACTATACTGATCAGCGGTGATATCATGCTTGATCGTTATGTGCGTGCCAGTGGCGAAAAAAATGGATACGATTCGTTATTTGATGGCGTACGCGGTCTTTTTCATTCTGCTGACATTGCGGTAGCAAATCTTGAAGGTCCTATCACTTCATATCCTTCGAAAACATTTCTGAAAAATGGATCATTTACCAAATCATTCACATTCACTTTTGCACCAAGTAGCACGCCAGCATTGCTTGGGGCCGGCATTACACTAGTAAGTTTAGCAAATAATCATACTGATAATTTTGGTCGAGATGGTGTAATGCAGACTCACTCGTATTTGAATGATAACGGCATCGATTGGTTCGGCGATCCTGCCAACATATCAGGAACTGAAAAGATCATATGTAAAAATACAATCTGTATTGCTTTTGTTGGCTATCATGAGTTCGAGCTCGGTTTTGAAAATATAGTGAACGATGTCAGTAGACTCGCCCATGAAGGTTATCCGGTTATCGTCATGCCACACTGGGGCGACGAATATGCTTCAACATCGCCTGAGCGAGTAAAGGAAATGGCTCACAAACTCATAGCTGCAGGCGCATTTGTCATCGTCGGTTCGCACCCTCATGTTATCGAAGACAGAGAATGGATCGACGGCGTACCGGTGATCTATTCGCTTGGTAACCTCCTTTTTGACCAATATTTTTCCAAAGAAGTTCTTCTCGGTAATGTCGCTGAACTTACGATTTCAGAAAATGGAACCTATGCCCACATCGATCGTGTGCGACTCTATACTGTTTCTAATGCATTGAAAAAGGGTCCACGACTCACGGGTGTGCCTATTGAGTTTCAGAGACCTTAAAATTATTTGATTTTAAGCTGAATTCGGGTAAACTAGTGTGGTATTGCCGGGATGGCGGAATTGGTAGACGCATACGACTCAAAATCGTACGGAGAAATCCATGGGAGTTCGATTCTCCCTCCCGGCACAGCGAAATTTAGAATATTCACCGAAAGCAAGACGGAAACGAGTCGCACCTGTGACTCGTTTGGGAGAATCGAAAAGGCTGAGTATATGGAACGGAGCGAAGCGAGTACCATACGAAGCCTGTACTGAAGCTGTAAGCTTCGATTCTCCCTCCCGGCACCAGAATTTATATAATAAAAAAACCTGCGGTGAAGCAGGTTGTGATGGAGACACTTCAAACTATCTGGTCGCGTTCTTGATTTTTTTGATTCGAGAGAATACAACTTCACAACGTTCGTGCACAAATTCGGCAAACTTTGGATATACTCGTGCATATGAGAGAAGGCCAGATGAAGGCACTTCATGGAGCGTGGCAACAGTTATAGCACCCTTGTTACCACAATAGACTATTTCTTGCTTTCGAAAAGCCTTTCCTGCAACCGAAAATAAGACGATTTCATAGTGAACACTTCCTGTAGGCATGTTCCGACGCCACTCAAAAAGTATCGCATCATAAGGATTAAGTCCGGCTGGTAAAGGAAATTTTACACCGGCATGTTCATCCATCAAATGCTCATACAAATTTTGACAGTCCGAAGCACGCACGAGCAAATCTGGTCCATAAAGCTTGATCTGTCGTCGGATCTTCCGTAGCGCGCGTTTGAGAGCGAGCTCAGGTCTGGTTAGAGGGTCAATTTCATCCATAGTGTTAATATTGATTTGTGTTTAGTTCAAATGGTTCCCCAATAAAATAACCTAAACCTTCCACTTTGTACAGACATCGTGTTAGTATGCAATACTACTCACCCATGTCATCAAAACCCCTCAAAATCCTCGTCGTCCTCGGCCCTACTGCTTCCGGTAAGAGCGACCTTGCGGTACAGCTTGCCAAGGAGTTCAATGGCGAGATTATCTCGGCTGACTCGCGCCAAGTATATCGCCACCTCAACATCGGCACCGGCAAGATCACTGAACGAGAGATGCGTGGCATACCTCATCACCTCCTCGACATCGTCGACCCCGATCAGCGATTCACTGCGCTCGAGTGGAGGCAGCTCGCCGAAAAAGCCATCGCTGATATTTCATCTCGAGGCAAACTTCCTATCATTTGCGGTGGCACTGGATTTTATATCTCATCGCTTATCGACAATCTCGGCTTTCCTGAAGTGCCCGCAGACACTGAAGAGCAAAAATCGCTCGAAGCTCGATCTGTTGAAGACCTCTTTGACGAGCTCAAAAAGCTTGACCCAGAGCGCACAAAGACGATAGATATGAAGAACAAACGCCGCCTCGCACGAGCCATCATCATCGCACGAGCGCTCGGTTCAGTACCAAAGCTTACTTCAACAAAAGATACTTCTGATAGCCCATACGATGTCCTTCAAATCGGTCTCGTATGGCCCGACACTGATCTCCGTGCACGCATCAAAGCTCGCCTCATCCGACGCATAGAAGTGCCCAACAAAGACGGTATCAATATGATCCAAGAAGCCGAACATCTCCATGCGCCAGCGCCAAGCGGGCTCGGACTTTCATATGAGCGCATGGATGAGCTTGGTTTGGAGTATCGTTATCTCGCCGAATACCTTCAGATGAAGATAGACAAGATCAAGCTCATCGAGATTCTCGTCAACAAGATCTGGCAATATGCAAAGCGTCAGATGACCTGGTGGAAGAAGGACGCGCGTATCAAATGGTATTCACCTGAAAATATTGACAGTATAGAGAAAGATATCGAGCAGTTCCTTAAATAATTCTAAAAGCCAAATAAAAAACGCCCCCGTAAAGAAGCGTCTAACAGTCAGTGCAATCCCGTAAAGAGAAGGACGTGTTTGTAGTAATCAAACTTGATCGGATATTCAGGGTCTCTGGGCAGATATTGAGGAAAACGTTTATAGAATTCCCGCCACCGACAAACAAGATTTATCTCATAGGGTGTGACTTTTCCAAAATCCCACGCCAGGAGAAATTCATGCCTGAACCAGCTCATAATCTGAGGATCAAATACAGCCGATGGGTGATCTGGCTCTGAACGAACCCAAAGTTCGTGCCACCAGAATCGAAACCCAATATGTCCAGCACTGCACAGTATAATGTCCAGTTGTCTGAACCATTCAAACTCTTCAAGAAATTCACATAAGTCGCGAATAACCGAAGGCTCATCATATTTTTTAAGCTTCATTGCTTTCCCTTTCCTAATTTAAGGTTTATTTGCTGGGGACACAATATCACCATAATAACCTTCTGTATAGGCCTATTTTTGCTCCACCATTTCTATTGACTTTTATTATATTTCATGCTATATTGCACCTAACCGCCCTTTCAAATAAACAATGTGACGTCGCAAGACGCATGGAGGAAAATTCGCTATGGAATATCTAAAAAAACTGCAGTCGCTGATGCAACTACTGCAAGAGCATTATGTCGGCATCTTAGTCACGGTTGGCACACTTTTTGCCCTGCTGATCGTCATCACGGTCATCTTGTCAATTCTTAACAAAGTGCTACCGAATCTAAAGCTGGAAAGCTGGAGATTTGTCGGGCCGTTCGTCAAAATGTATCGCGCCTACAAAAAGCGCAAGTATCTCTTGCGCCGCAAAACAGAGTTCGACATGGCCAGAGACGCGGCCGTAGATAAGTTTAAAGCAGATAAGCTCCAAGAAGCCATCGTGGCCAAAGCAGAAAAAAGACTTGAGAAGCAGGCCGACAACAAGCGCAAAAAAGAATCCATGAAAGAGGAATTCGAACGGCTGTTTGGTTTTCCTCCTGAGGAACTCTTCAGAAGAAGTCCGAAGCAGGCTTCACGGATCGATGCGGTAATGCGAAATCTAACCGCACGTGCCGATTATCTCATCAAGATCGAAATGATGGATCCATCAGCCAAAAAGAAGGCGCTCTCTGATCCTCTGGATTACGAATACATTAGAATGATGCGCCTGTTGGAGGCGCTTGTCCCTGATGTAAAAAGCGTCTGCTACTGGTCTCGAGTCCACGAGTTAGCTGAAGGACAAAAAATACTTACGATCGGACAGCCAGCAAAAGTGCTTCAGATCGAGGATAAACCACTAAAACCGGTTAGCTAGTCTTCAGACACAAAGCCCGCAACGTAATGTCGCGGGCTTTTTTTATTGTTTATTTGCATTATTATCGACCTCACTCATTCACTGCGTTCATTCGCTGCGGGCGATCGAGGAATCGAGTCTTACAGACTCGGTACAGTCTTCGCATCGTACTCGCTCCGCTCCGTGCGATATGCTCAGACTTTTCGATTCCTCGACGCGAGGCAAGCAGTTGCCTCGCTATCAACCTCACTCATTCACTGCGTTCATTCGCTGCGGGCGATCGAGGAATCGAACCTCGGACAGCGGTTTTGGAGACCGCAGTTATGCCACTTAACTAATCGCCCGAATTTTGCATCTCAAAATTCGGATCGAAAGACTTTTTTGCTGCGTAGCAGCGGAAAAGTTTTCGACCAGAATTTCTGCTAATCTCGGTTCTCACATACTAACCTCTTTTTACCTCTTATGCAAAAAGAAAACCGGCTGGAGCCGGCTTATCTTTATTTCTTCGCCTCCTTGAAGACGACGTGCTTGCGCAATTTTGCGCTGTACTTCTTGTACTCTATCTTGCGTTCAACAAGCTTCTTGTTCTTGCGGGTCCAGTAGGTCTCGCCTGTTGTCTTATTCTTGAGTTGTATAAGTGATTTCTGTGACATGGAAGTATTAAAATATGTCGCCATACTATAGCGTAAAGGCATAAAAACTGCAAGGTCTACCCTTCGGAAATAAAAAAACCGCGAAAGCTTGGGAGCTAACGCGGTTTGTGAGTAACATATACAGTTTATTGGTTTATCGGAGCAGCACCTTTTTCGCTGCCACCACCATAGTCGCCGGTGTTGAGCAAATTGCCCTTGTCGAACTTATTCCATGTGAAGTATGCGCGACCCACATCCCCACGAGCAAACTTACACTCCGTCGGCCGATCAGCGTTGAAAACAATGGTCTTGTGGGTCTTGTGAACACCGTCCACAAAGTCAACTTCCATAGTCAACGGGCGCTCGGTGTCGGTTACACCATTTTGATCTTGAAACACTCCCATCACATCAAACGTGATGCGTGATGGGTTCTTCACTTCAATATAAACCGATGGGTCATTGTTTTGTTCCACAATCTTGATCGAAGTCCTTGCCCGCGTAGCATGCAACACGTAGTGGCCCGGGATTTTCCATTTATGTCCCGTAGGTGCCGGTTTGGTAGAGACAGGCTTCGGCTTCGACAACTGATTTGTCGTTGAGCTGCCATCAAGGTAATGAACCACAAAGTTACCGTTTTCACTACCCGCAAGCCACATACTGAGACACGGATGACCATTAACCACACTTTGTTGTAGTGTATATGCAACCGTGCCATCAGGACGCAAAGCGTCTACCTGTGCCGAACTTGCATTGTTGATCATGAGCAACGGGATATTTTGCATCCATATGAGGTGGTAATCCGGATTCGTCCCGAATGGATAAACCGTATACCCAGACATAAGGTAGTTGTAAGACCCCCATTGAGTCATTTCACCTTCGGTGATGAAAATCTGATCACCGATCATGTCATTGGTGTTGATGCCAATGAAAGATAAGTCAGTAGAAAACAAGCTGTCCAAAATGGCTTCAGCTCCATGTTCACTGACCGCATCCGTGTAGGGACGACTGGGGGATGAATTGGCATATGCTTGGCGCCAGCCGAACTGGGCGATGCTCAAGCCATAATTGCGCAATTGCGCCTGTGAGTAGATCGGAAGATTGGTAGACATTTGTTGACCAATCGCATCCGTGAGGAGTGAGAAGAACGTGCACACGACCGTGAGCACAACCATGATTGTTTTCATATGTTTTTCCGTTTCTGGCATTGTTCAGTCACAACCATACACCCTTCCGCGTTGTGCGAAGAGTTAAACTGTATATGCTTGTAAAAGAACAAAAGAGCGTAATTGCCCTATTTGTTATGAAACTATATTAGCACACTACATCACATATGTCAATATGGCTGGATAGTGCTGAGAAGCGTAGAATTAGAGCCATGAATATACTCACGTGGGCTTCCCGTAAGCGTTTCCCCTATGAACCGCTCATCAAGGTCGAAATATCGAAAAATCACCTCATTCATAACCTGCATGAGTTCAGAAAACTAGCCCCAAAAGACTCAAGCGGATTCGCTCTTGTTGCACCGGTGCTCAAAAGCAATGCCTATGGACACGGCATGTGCGAGATTGCTCAAATACTTCAGCACGAACAGCACATACCCTTTTGCATCGTCGACTCATATTTTGAGGCGATTGCTCTACGAGCAAAAGGATTCGCTTTACCTCTTTTGATTATCGGATACACCAGACCTGAAACTATACGTTCTTCCAACCTTACTGATGTCGCATTTACCATCACCAGTCTCGATACACTCCGCATCATCGCAGAACAAAAGACAGAGCGCTGGCCATCAACTGAGGGACGACTTGGTTTTCGATCGCCGAACTTTCGTTTTCGACCAAAGCTTGTGCACATACATCTCAAGATAGATACCGGTATGAATCGTCAAGGTATCCTACCAAGCGAAGTTGAAGAAGCTATCAATCTCATACAACACGACAGTGCCGGCAAGCGTCCCGTCGTGCTCGAAGGCATATGTTCACACCTCAGCGATGCTGATAATGCAGATGAGACATTCACTGAATCCCAGACTCATCTATGGAATAAGATCGTGGAACGATTTCGTCACGACTTCAAAACGCTCAAATACATCCATCTCGCAGCAACCGACGGACATCGCTTCACCCATGACATAGCCGCCAACGTATCTCGTCTCGGTATCGGCCTCTATGGCCTTTCAGAAAATGAGCAGCTCAACCGTAAGCTCGCCCTCATGCCTGTGCTTGAAATGAAAACTATCATTACCGGCATCAAACACATCAAAGAAGGAGATACCGTAGGATATGGCAATACCTTCAAAGCCCAAAAAGATATGACGATTGCCACGATACCTGTCGGATACTATGAGGGCATCGATCGTAGGCTCTCAAACATAGGCAGCATACTCGTCGGCCTACAGCGTGCGCCGTGTCCGATCATTGGACGCGTCAGTATGAATATAGTCATCATCGATGTGTCGAAGATGCATGATCTCAAAATCGGTGACGAAGTTGTCGCTATCAGTGGAAAAAGCACGGATGAAAACTCAGTAGTGGGCATGGCGAAAAAATGCGGCACTATTTCATATGAGATAGCTGTGCATATACCTGCGCAATTGAAGAGAGTTGTAGTATAAGCCGTACCAGCTCAATGCTTTGAGTTTTTCAGACGAACGTGATATTCTCTAGGAGTTCTCTTATGCGCCGGTGGTAGAGCGGTCAATTACAACAGACTGTAAATCTGTCGCCCTATGGGCTCCGTAGGTTCAAATCCTACCCGGCGCACCAAATAAAAATAAGCCATTAGGCTTATTTTTGTTTGGTCAGCGAGCAATGCACCTACGTGCATTGCGAGGTAGGATTTGAAAAGTCTGAGTATATGGCGCGGAACGAAGTGAGCACCATACGAAGACTGTACAGATTCCGTAGGAATCAAATCCTACTTCGCCATAGCTGCATCCGACATCACCACTGAACTCTCTTGCTTGCCTCTTTTTTTCTTTACATCAAAAGTAAACTCGCTTTCCTTGCCGACAGATTCTTTTACATCAACCGTTATAGCGCCGCCTTTATTGAGCTCCTGACCAATGATGAGCTTCGCAACTGGCGTAAGGATCTTGTTCTGGATCAAACGCTTGAGAGGACGCGCGCCATACTGAGGATTGTAGCCTTCTTTTGCCAGATATTCATATGCCTCAGGCTTGAGGATGAGCTCAATGCCCTTTTCTGACAAGCGCTTGACCACTTCGGCCACCTGGATCTGCACGATCTCTTTGATAGCTTCAGGCGAAAGAACATCGAAGATGATGATATCATCGAGACGATTCAAGAACTCCGGACGGAAATGCTCTTTGAGCGATGTCATGACTTTTTCTTTTGCCTGATTGTAGTTCGCCTTATCGCGATTTGTACCATCTGTATGTGGACTTGCAAAACCGAGCTTTTCCATCTTTTCTATATGCTGCGAACCAATGTTAGATGTCATGATGATGACTGTATTGCGGAAGTTGACGATACGACCCTTGCTGTCAGTCAAACGACCGTTATCGAGAACCTGCAGGAGTATATTGAATACTTCAGGATGCGCCTTTTCGATCTCATCAAAAAGAATGACGGAGTATGGACGATGACGCACCGTCTCAGTGATGTTGCTTCCTTCATCATGACCGACATATCCTGGAGGCGCACCGATGAGCTTTGAGACGGAATGCTTTTCCATAAATTCAGACATGTCGACGCGAATGAGTGACTTTTCATCGTTGAACATGAACTCAGCGAGCGTCTTGGTGAGAGCGGTTTTACCGACACCAGTAGGTCCCAAGAAAATAAATGAGCCAATCGGACGATTTGGGTCAGCGATACCCGCACGTGAACGACGGATCGTATCGGCAATCTTGGTGACTGCTTCGTCTTGACCGACGATCTTTTTCTTGAGGTCTTCTTCCATACGGACGAGTTTGACGGCCTCTGATTCGAGCATGCGGGATACAGGGATACCGGTCCAACGAGAAACGACTGCGGCGATATCCTCAGCCACGATCTCTTCTTTGAGAATACGACGAGACGATTGGAGCTTCTTCAAACGCTTTGACTTTTGTTCGAGTTCTTTTTCAAGAGCAGGCAGTTTGCCATAGCGGATCTCAGCCGCTTTGACAAGGTCAGCGCGCGCTTCGACCATCTCTGCCTCCATACGGAGAGCTTCAAGCTCTTTTTTGATGCGCTTGATATCGGTGATAGTGTCTTTTTCATTTTTCCACTTGAGCTCAAGCTCTGACGTGCCCTCTTTGAGGTTTGCAATCTCTTCTTCTATCTTTTCTTTGCGATTCTTCGCCTCTTTTCCTGTTTCCTTTTTCAATGCTTCCCGTTCAATTTCCAAACGCATAATCTTACGACGAGTCTCCTCAAGCTCAGCTGGCATATTCTCGAGAGAAATGCGCAAGCTCGAAGCAGCCTCATCTATGAGATCAACGACTTTGTCTGGCAAGAATCTGTCAGTGATATAGCGACTTGCGAGAGTAACCGCTGCGACGATAGCATCGTCAGTGATATGGACGCCATGAAAGAGCTCATATTTCTCTTTGAGGCCACGAAGGATAGCGATAGCATCTTCAACTGATGGTTCTTGTACGAAAACTGGCTGGAAACGACGGGTGAGCGCCGGGTCTTTTTCGATATGCTTTTGGTATTCGCGGAGCGTTGTTGCGCCGATAGCGCGAAGTTCGCCGCGCGCAAGAGCTGGTTTGAGCATATTTGAAGCGTCCATAGAGCCCTCAGAGGCTCCGGCACCTACGAGCGTATGTATTTCATCGATAAAGAGGATGATCTTTCCTTCTGAACGCTCAATTTCTTTCAAAATATTCTTGAGACGCTCTTCAAACTCGCCGCGATACTTGGTACCAGCGATGAGCGAACCGAGGTCGAGTGAGACAAGCTCTTTGTCTTTGAGCGACTCCGGCACATCACCTTGAGCCATACGAAGAGCGAGACCTTCAACGATGGCTGTTTTTCCAACACCTGCTTCACCTATCAGAATAGGATTGTTCTTGGTGCGGCGTGAAAGAATCTGTATGATGCGCATGATCTCGGCATCGCGACCGATGACAGGGTCAAGTTTATTTTCATTGGCAAGACGAGTGAGGCTGCGCGCATACTTGTATAGGGTACGGAATTTCTTTGGTTGATTGTCTTGGAGCGTCGGACTCTTCTTGAGCTGTTCGATGATCTTGGTGACATTATCACGATCAATCTTGAAACGGCCGAGGATGTCGCGCGCGACACATGGTATATCAAAAATAGATAGGAAAATGTGTTCCGTCGAAATGAACTCGTCTTTAAAATTTTCAGCGACCTTTACTGAATTATCCAAAATCTGAGCGAGGTCTGGCGTAAGATATATTTGATATGAAGGAGAGAGGACGTTAGACCCTTCGCCACCCTCGATATTTTCCAATACAACATCCGTGAGCACCTGAGTATCGACTTCCATTTTGTCCAAAATCGATGCAACCATGCTCTCTTCTTGGAGAATGAGCGCACAGAGGAGATGAACCGGATTGACGTGATTTTGACCACGCTCAATAGCGAGCTCATGGGCTCTACGCAAGGCTTCTCGGGCTTTTGTAGTGAGTTTGTTGATTGGAGGCATGTGAAAATAATAGTACAAAAATTGATAATTGGCAATCCACTCCATGAACGCGCAGTGTATTCAGTTATCTCGACTCTGGTGACGTAATAAAACAATTAATATTACTGACGTACAGCTTCTTACAATACGTTTGAGGCAGGCATGAGTGGTGCAATGAGATGAAATGCTGTATCTGTCTGTATGCCTACTATATTGCCCTGGATATCGAATAGTGGACTGCCTGGCATATTTTTTGCTTCAGCGGCTATAGATGTACTCACCGTGCTTGTGCCGATCTGTTCTATCAAACCATCGCTCAGTGATAATTGTGGCGCATATCCCAGTGAAAATATCTTTTGTCCAACTGAATAGGTATTTGTCGCTCGAATCGGCGTGAACATGACCGGAAGTCCATTTACCAAGTTTGTCGTCGGCGTCAGAAATATGACGCTCGTGTCTGTTTGACTACTTGCTTGCGTCGGATAGAGCGTATTTAGCGTAAGCGAAACGATTGATCCATCAGCGAGCACTGCTTCATAGGACTGAGTCGTATCGATGCTATTTTTGGCAGTCATGATCAATCCATTTTTTGACACAATGAGCCCCAAAGCAACAGTGCTACCATTGCCTGCATGCCGTATTCTGACTGTACTCGAGGCAACTGCACTAACTGCTGTAGCGACTTGATCTTCGACATTGATAGAGACAACGCCGACCGCAGCGCTTTGCGGAGATGATTGGATAGTCTTCTCAATGATCTGATTGACGGTATGCGTCACAGTTGGCGCCTGATCCATGAGCGAGACAGTCACAATGCCCGTCGAAAGCGAGGTAACAAATGAGACCAGGAGGGTCAGAAGGACGATTTGCTGTTTCGTGAGATGTTCCATGCGAAGCAGTGTACAATAAAATTAACTCTGTGTAAATTATTTTGCCACTTTAACCGCCTCTTCGAACTGTATAGAGAGGAGCTTCGATGCACCATCAGCACCCATAGTGACACCGTAGAGTACACCAGCACGCGACATGGTCTCGCGATTATGGGTGATGAGGATGAGCTGCGAATGTTTGGATAGATTTTCGATCATATCGCCATATTTTTTACTATTTGCTTCATCGAGAGCAGCATCAGTCTCATCGAGAATGATGAATGGAGGCGGATTGACCTGAGAGATAGCGAAAAGAAGCGCGATCGAGGTCAGCGCGCGCTCGCCGCCCGAGAGCATCATGAGGCCTTTCACCTTCTTACGAGGCAAGCTGACGTTGACCTCGAGACCTTCTGGCCCTTCTTGCGACTCATTTGCATCATTCGCATCCATTTGTAGATTGGCATCGATGCCGCCCTCAAGCATGTCACCCAACTCCTCAGCGTCTCCTTTTTTGCGTCGCTTAACTTCTTTGACGACTGTAAGCTCAGCATGACCGCCACCGAACATCAGTGAGAAATAATTCGTGAACTCCTTGTTTATCTTCAATATGCCCTGCTTGAATTCAACATCGATGCGTACATCCAATTCGGCAATCAGCTTATTTAATTCATCCTTTGCCTTATCAAGGTCGACGAGCTCTCGCGCCAAGAAAGCATCGCGCTCCTCCGTCTCCTTATACTCTTTCATCACTTCAGCGCCACCTCCAGCACCCATATCTTCAAGGCGAATTTTGAGCTTGTCGATCTGGTGCTTTCGTTCTTGCTGCTCTTGTCTTTGTGCTTCCTTGGTTATTGTTTCTTGGTCCTTGGTTATTTTGACGTAGTCGACCGCTTCTCTTCCCACGATCATTCCCGCTTCGCCGAGCTCGCGCTTGAACTCTGCCTCAGCAAAATCTATCTTCTGAATCTCAGCAGTCAAACTACTGACAATGTGACGTACTTCATTTTGACGCGCAATGATCCTGAACACTTCCTTTTCAGCATCACGATTCGTATCTTTTTCATGCTCGATCTTCTGTTTGAGAGCGTTATATTCACCGACAATCTTCTTTTCAAAATCAGCCAGCTCTGCCCTCTTATGCTCAAAGCTTTTCTTCTCATCAGACAAACGAGTGATTTCTTTTTCCATCTCGGCAATGAACTGTGAATCATTGGTTGAGCGATGCCCTTTAATGAAATTGCGAAGTGCAAGAATGATCTCTTTGATCGTCAATCGCGATTCATCTTCTTCGATCTTTTTAACGACATCTTCGACATCCTTCAAATAGACCGTCTTGAACTCTTCCTGCTTCATTCTGCTCTCTTCTTTTTCTTTCGCGCGCTTATTGGCACCGATCTCACCCTCAATACGACCGAGCTCGCGCACAACCGTATCAGTTTCTGTGCGCGTCTCTGCCAATTTCTTTTCAAGAGAAATAAGCTCATCGCTAGTCACATCTTTATTTTTTGACGCAGTCAGGATATTTTTTGCTTTATTGAGCGCATGCTCGAGGTCAGATAATTCTTTTTTAGGTCCAGCAATCTCTGCATGCAAACGTGTCTTTTCGGCGGTGATGTGATGCTCTTCGTGAGCGAAATATACTTTATATATTGAAATGAGTTCGCGACGCATTTCTTCTGCCTTTTCCACTTTCTCAACCTGTTTCTTCAAAAAGCGCAGATGTGGAGCGATCTCGCGACGGAGCGACTCGACTTGCTTCATATTCTCCTCGGTTCGCTCGAGCTTGCGGATGCTTTCGAGTTTTTTCCACTGATATATCTTGAGACCGAGGGCATCTTCGATCATCTCGCGTCGTTCGCGGATAGACGCAGAAAGAATACGATCAGCTTCTCCTTGGGAGATGATATGGTGACCAGTTGCGCCAACATGAGCAGTAGCGAGCAGCTCGATGATATCCTTGAGACGCACTGCGGTGCCATTGAGCAGATATTCATTGCTATTGTCGCGATGGACGATGCGCTCGATAGTGACTTCATCGAAATCAATCGATGCGAACATGCGCTGTGAATTATCGAAAGAAAGCTTGACCGATGCCCGGTTCGCTCTGCCAGCTGCTGATGGGCCGTCACCGCCGCCATTCCAGATCATATCTTCGCCGCGCTTGCCGCGGAGCGACTTGATCGACTGCTCGCCGAGCACAAAACGAAATGCTTCAGCGGTATTGGACTTACCTGAACCGTTAGGCCCTACGATGCCTGTGATCGATGAGGTGAAATTGAGTGTCGCCTTTTTGGCAAATGATTTGAAGCCGGATACTTCGAGGGATTTCAGATACATGATAGTCAGGTGTGGCCTATGGCCATGAGTAGATATATTTTAGCATAAAAAAGCCCCTCCAGACCAAAGGGTGTGGAGGGATGAAAGAATCACTTTGGAGACAGAACTCGAGGCTGAGCGAGCAATGCCAAACGCTCTTTGAGTTGTGGGCAATGTTCACAGTCAGGCCTTACGTGCGGACATGAACGCTGAATGTGCTGACACTCAATTTGGGTTGGATCAGACTTGCTCGCAGGTGAGAGAAATCCCACGCCATGTATAACCCTTAGTTGAGTTGAATTGCGATGAACAGGTCGCTCATATGCAAGAGGACCAAAAAACTCTCGTTGTATGTAAAGCATAAAAAGTTCGGGTTCGTAGCTATTGTAACCTTTTATATCTTTAAAAACTATTGTACAGCCTCAGAACTGATAATATATGATCTCGTTTTTGGCCCAAAATACCCTATTGACGGAAGAATGTTATGCACTGCTTGGAATTTAGCCAAAGCTTTTTGTGTTAGCAGACCAAAATATATAGTTTCATGGTTCAGTGAACCTAGACCAGTAACAGCAACCAGGAATCCGTGCGTATTTAAATACTTTTGAAGGTTTTTGACATCAGAGCCACTGCTACCCATTTGCAATGAACGATTGAAGGTACCAGTAATTGTGGGAGATGTTTTAAGGCTATTTAGATAAACTGTAGTTGAGGCGCTTGGAGCAAGAAGCGTCGCAAGATAGGAAGGCGAAACAAACCCCCCGCTATGGGAAACAGTAGTAATTGACGAGCTAGGTATCGTAACTGTAGGACACGGATTTGTAGTAAACGTCTGGTCGGAAGTGCTTGTTGATCCGATAATATTACTTGCAAAAGCTTGATAATGATACACAGCACCACAATCCAAATTTGTTAGGTCTTGAGAGAAAGCGCCGAAAATATACTCTCCTGTCGAAGATGCTGATTGCCCATAACTTGAAGTTTTACCAAAATTAAATCCTCGCACTGTAGTTGTTGCCCCACCATCAGTTAGCAACATCGCATTCAAAGTGGCTGATGCGGCGCCGATCAAAGTGCTCGTGGCGTCAGTGATCATAGGAGCAACTGCACTGATAGTATTTATCGTGCCTGTAGTTTTTTGGTGATCATAGGATGTCTCTACAGTAACATTAACCCCACCTGTACCAATAAAAATATCCTTGGCGCCTGTTCCAGAAGATGAGAGCGATCCACCAAATAGATTTACTAAGGAATTGTTATTAGTTGATACTGCGTAATTGGCTGCATCTGAGCCGCTTACATTAATTATCGTATTATAAGAATTGATGACGTTTGCAGCTACACCTTGAATTCCTCGCGAATACGCGCCAACAAATAGTAACGGATTAACGGTGGCTGTTATATCACTCTGATAGATATTGACTCTATTTCTACTTGACCAATTGAATGTGTCATATTTTGTATCGATTGACACATTGACCAATGTAGAGGATATATCTGTTACAGGAGGAACACCAGACTGATTGAGATTAACGTAAAAACCATCAGTTATGCCATGAACATAAATATTTTTAAATGATGCATGGATAAAACCGTTATCGCCATAATCACCAGAAAGATTATTTGAAATAATATACTTATAGCCCGATGTGTTCAAATCAACTAGTGATAAATCAGAAACCTCTGAACCATCAGCAAAAGAGAGGACAGGAATACCGTCCTCAACATTTGTGCTTTTGATTATAGTGTCATATTTGCCTGACCCATGCAGATTTATGTGACCAGTTGGCATTTGGTACTGATATGAGTCAAAAACAGTACCGTCACCATCATTAAACGTGAGTGACGTCGTTGCATATGAAGCAAACCATGAGCCAGCATCATCAGTAAAAAAATCTATCTGATACATTGAAGCGTTGGGCACCGCAGGCCACGTCACTTGTATGTAAAAATTATTGCCAGAATTATTATCTGGAAGCATATTCGTATCGTATGCAGAGACCCATGTCCCGTTTACTAATGCCGAAATATGATATTTGTAACTAATCCCTCCAGTCACTTTGTCACCTGAACCATAATGAAAAATTGGCGTTATCAATGTTGACGGCTTATATAAACTAATCATGCTTCCAGTTATGTCAAAAGTACCTGAAGAAAGATACACTGAATCACCGTCTACTGCAGCCGCTATTGCTGTCAAAAGAGCTTGTCCTTGAGCAGAATCGGAACTTGAGGTTGCATTATAGACAGATACACTTTGATCACTGTGGACAACACGAATTAAATCAGTTGATGCAGAAACATTATTAACTAATATAAGATAAAAAAATAAAAAACTTCCTAAAAAATATTTAATCCGCATATATTTTATATTGTACCCTTTTACATACCTAGGCAATAAGTGGACAACTTAAATGGCAATTCACCACCCCTTAGCTTTGAGCGCACCCTCTGCCGCCTTCTGCTCAGCCTCTTGCTTTGACTTACCTTCTCCAGTTGCTACCTGCACATCACCGAGAAATACTGCAAGAGTAAATTTCTTATCATGATCTGGACCTGTCTCCTTGAGAGTTTTATACGAAGGCGTCACACCTGCCTTTTCCTGAGCCTTCTCTTGGAACATGCTCTTTGCGTCGATCCAGGTCTTGTTCTTTACGATCTCATCAATATCAATAATATTTAAAATATGTTCAGAGATAAAGTTTGCCGATGCATCATATCCGCTATCCATATAGATAGCACCGATGACAGCTTCAACTGCGTTTGCAAGGATGATGGCGCGGGCACGGCCAGTATCCTTTGCTTCACCCTTTGAGAGGAGCATATAGTCATTAAGGCCAATCTTATCACCAACTTTGGCGAGACTGACTGTGTTTACGATTGCAGAACGAAATGCCGTGAGCTCTCCTTCTGCCTTTTTGGGAAATTTACGGAAAAGAAAACTCGTTACCACAAGTTCAAGTACGGCGTCGCCGAGAAATTCGAGACGCTCATTGTGCTCAAGTCCTGATTCGCGATTTTCATTGATATATGAGCGATGTGTGCACGCAGTACGCAAAAGAGCTATGTCATTAAAGGTGACATTGATATGTTCAGCTAAGTTTTCGAAATTAATTTTCATGCGATTTATTCGTAGTATTCGTGCGCATATTCGTGGATTCGTGTTACGCCTTCTCTTCACTCACAATAGTCACAGCCTTTGCAACGATCGGTAGAATATCGTTATAAAAGTTAAGTTCCAATATTGCATCAAGCTTGAACCATTTTGCATCAGCAAGACCTGGCTTCTTGGCAAGTGTAAGTGTCTTGAAATCTGACTCTGCCAGATAGTAGTGTACTTGCTTGCGAATCTTGCCAATCTCAGGGTCGTTTGCGATATATTCATTTTCACCAAGATCAGCGACTATCTTTACTTCGAGACCAATCTCTTCCATCACCTTGTTGATAGTTCCCTGCTTTGGATCAACTTCTGGAGGAATCTTACCTTTTGAGAGTGTCCAGTGACCGAAAACGTCATAAACGAATGCCATATAGACATCTACGCCATCACGAGCATATACCACTGCACCACCCAAGTGTTGAATTGGCATTTGCTCATAAGGGACTTCGACCTTCTTTTTCTTTATCGGCTGGGCGTCTTTACCTGGTTCTCCGAGCTCCTTGTAAACTGCACCGAGCACACCATTGACGAAACGACCACTTGTCTCACCACCGAAAGTCTTTGCAAGCTCAATCGCTTCATTGATAGCCACCTTTGCTGGTACTTCGACACGATCCGCAAAGAGAAGCTCATAGAGACCGAGACGGAGTACGTTACGATCTATCGGAGAGATCTTGTCGATTGGCCATTCGGGAGCAGCCTTCGATATGATGTCATCGAGTTCGCCATGCTTTGCGAGAATGCCCTTCATAAGCTCGTCCATAAAAGAAACATCAGCTACTCCTGGTGCGAATTCTTTTGCATCGCGCAGGATGATAGCTGAAGCTGTAGTGTCTTTTCGGCCACAAAAATCCCACTCAAAAAGTGCCTGGAGGACAACTGAGCGTGATAAATGTCTATTTGCCATGAGTTTATTTGAAGAACATTGTTAGGTGACTGAACCTACATTTCTAATTGATCTAATTTCGAATTGACCTAAAATCCTTGTTTATCAGGAATTAGGTTAATTAGGAATGAGACTAATTTACTTTGCTGCCTTTGCCGCTTTCTTTGTAGCAGCGACTGTAAGATCAAGGACCTTACGGCCATTGTACCATCCACAGTTCATACAGACTGCATGAGTCTTGTGAGCAGCTTTACAGTTCTGGCAAACAGAAGTACGCGCTGCATCGAGAGCATGATGAGAACGTCTATTGTCGCGATGAGCTCGCGTTGCACGCATTCGGTTTACCATGTGGAACAGTATTACATACCATGAAAAAAAACTCAAGTGATTTGTCTAATTAATAAAAACCTGTTACATTGTTTGAGTTCGTTTAGAAATAAATGAGATGCGCCCATAGCTCAGCTGGTAGAGCAGATCCCTCTTAAGGATAAGGTCGTAGGTTCGATCCCTACTGGGCGCACAAACCGAGGGCACGTAGGTTTGTGCGAGCCGCAGGCCTGACGAGGCCGAGGCGGGGTCGCGAGATTTTCTAGCAAGAAAATACTCGTGACCACAAACATGGTAATATAATAAACAATCAAATAATTTGCTGGGATGGCGGAATTGGTATACGCACATGCCTTAGGAGCATGCGGAGTAATCCTTGGGAGTTCGAGTCTCCCTCCCAGCACAAAATTGACCTTCAGCATTTTTTGTGTTATTTTGTTTTTGAACCCTGAACAATCAACAATACAAAGTTATGTCTCATGAAATAAATGAAATGGTGAACATCCTGCTCTATGCAGGCGCCCCTGAAGCAGACAAGAAACTGACACTCAAACTTTTGGCCATGCTCGATCAGCTGCATGTCAAGAACATCAGCATTACCGCTGGTTTCGTTGATGATGACGCAGCGATCGGTGCCCTGGAATCACTCAAGAAAAGCACTGGGCACATCGATTTGGTCGCCATCAAATCGGGAAGCAAAAAAACTCGTTTTCGCGTGGCCTTTCACGCTGAGAAACTCGGTATCAAGACAGTAGTCTGGTCAGCTCACACGCATTTTGTGCATTCGTGCCATAATCTTAAAGCATCGTTTGTCCGTGTCAGATACAAAGACATGGAAAAAGATCTGGACTTGGTAGCTGAGGCTATCAAGCACGAAATCAATAAGCTACGCAAACCCAAGCCAGTTCTTCCCAAATAGCGATCGAATCTACCAATCCCTGTATAGTCACTTTGTGATCTATATGGGGATTTTGTATCTATTGACTTTTACCCATATTTGTAGTAGTATAGTACTAAAGTGCATTCGGAGGTGAAAACCTCAAGAGCACGTTGAAAAACCAATAACAAAAGGGTTTAAATTCCTGAGCGAAATGCTCAAAAACGAAAGGACCGAAGAATGAAAAAGATTCCTATGAATCCGGTAACTGGCCTCGAGGTCAGCCCGAATGGTGACACACTTGTGTTCAATCCTCCGGCAGGCGGTGCTCCGCACGGCATGGAGGTCATTGTCGTTGACTCTGCAGTGCTTATCGAAGGTAAAAAGCATGAGCCTACGCTCGGCGTTAAGCTCGACAAAGTTGATGCAAGTCAGTCATGTAGTATTGGATTGGCTGGGATGGAATGGAGAGGTGAAAACTATCCCCTCAAGCCCGGCGGCAAATACCATGTCTATGTGACTGTCCTCGGTGGGAAGGTCGGCAACGAAATGCGCGCGGATAGCGAGCTCGCCACGATCAGCTTCTTCATGAGTTCCACTCTCGCCAGCATCATCCAAGTTCAGTATGAAATGGATCGCTTCGAGAAGGAGTTGAAGAAAAAATATGGCGAAGACGACGTCCGACGCCTGATTAGCGAAAACGACCTTGCCATCAGCGAAGGCTTTGATGAGCAGGTGAAAAAACTCGCAAATGGCGAGATTGCCGGCTCTGAAACGATCAAGAAGTTGCAGGAACAGGTCAAGTCATTGAAGGACACCATCGAAGCAATCAAGAAAGCTCCGGCGGCTCGTTCATCTACGAACTCGACATGCTTCACGCCTGCTGAAGTGCTCGGTGCTCAACAAAATTGGCGCTGGGCACTGGCTGTTGCGTGCATCCTCGGCTTGGCGATAATCGCTGGACTGCTGATGAGCAACTACTGGTCGCACTATTCTAGCGCTCCTGCGCCTCAACCCACGTGGGCTGGCGTCTGGGGTGGCACGATGGGCACCAATGATATCCCGATCGGTTCGACGTTCGCCACAAGCGGCTGTTCGACAAATGGTGTCGGTGCCGTTCAGGCATTCAACAACACCGGGACCATCAGCAGCAACAACAACTGCAACTTCGGCATCAAGGTATATGTCCTCCCCCCGCCAGTGGTCAAAGTGCCCTGTCCTGTCCAGTTCCAAAAGAATGAGACACAGTGCGCTCCTGAACCTACGCCACCACCTGCCCCAAAGCAAGCAGTGCTCCAGGGAACAGATAGCGGCGACCAAAGCGAGGAGTGTCAGGAAATCATCAGTGAGGACCTGTCGCAGGCTCCGCTGCCGAGCACGCAGGTTATCTGCAGCTCTGAGACACGACCGATCGTTGGTGTTGGCATAGAGCTTCAAAGCTATGCCGACTACAACCATTCGATTGGGTGGAACGGGGGCTGGGACGATGACCATCACAGAAGAAACTGTTACCCACCTGTAAGACGGTGGCCTGCATATAACCCCATCCCCTTGCCTCCTGTTCAACCCGTAGGCGTAGTATGTTTGGATGGTAATTATCAAGGCAATTACGGTAACGTTGGCATTGTGAAAGCAAGAAACAATCCCCGAATGGTTGTGGCGTCAAATGTGAGCCGCAGACAAGTGGGCGGAAAACACCGCTAATAACAACACATTACACAGCCCGTAGATGCAAATCTACGGGCTTTTTTTAACGAAATACTAACTTGACTTTTCAAGTAAAACATGATAATATAGTATAGTAGTGTGAGATGTGCCCCATTGGGACACAATGACCTTTAAAATAACGTCAGTAAACAACAACCAGTAAGTGCACAAAAATGCGCTTACACAACCGGAGAATTGTAATGGAAACTATTCTGAGAAAGATACATGTCTATTGGTTATCGTTCACCATGTTTTTTGTGAACCGCAATCCTGAGACAGGCTATGTCCAGTGGACATGGCGGCCGTGGGTCAATTTTGCCGGCCGTTTTGTGTGCTGTGCGCTTCTGTTCCTTGTGGCAGCATTCATCGTCGCAAGATACCAGATTCGAGACCTGACACCGTTCTTCACATCGACGACACAGACTGAAACAGTCCTGACAGAGGCTAGTCCGTTGATCGCTGGTTATGTGGTGAATGGAGAATCGCAAGATCCGCCCGTGACGAACATTCTTGTTGTGGTCAAATCAGGCGAACTCAAACTGCTGAAAGGTGAAAAAGTTATGCTTGATTTCCACGATGGCAATGGGCGTTACGGGATCTCGGCGAGCCTCGGCAGACTTGGCGCAAAATGCGTCGTATGGGATCCTGATCATGATATCAAACCCATTATTCTCAGCGACAATGTCCCATTGGATCTTGATCACGGAGAAGGAACAAAAACGACACACATTTGTGTAATGGCAGCTGATGATTCAGAAGTTCTGATGTATCAGTTGACAAAGTGGTATCATCGAAGATTGGTTGTCGCTCAAAAGTAAAACAAACGCAACAGGCGAGGAATTTTATTCCCCGCCTGTTTTTTTGAATCTTATTTTCTCTTACTGGCCTGAAATCGTATTTGATATGAAATATACGATACCCCACGCAGATGTCATAATGACCAAACCGATGATACCTGCGAGCATGTGCCATCGTCCCTTTTCACGTGCAGACGAGTCATCGCCGTTCATCATCATTTCTACGATGCCCCAGACGAACACGATGATCGCCACGGCGAACATGAGCATAATGATCGGATCGACGATATTGGTGATGATCGGGTCGATAACTTTAGCGAAGGTATCCATACGTTACTTTTAAGGAACCTGTGGAGGATAGTTCAGCTGCGGGAAATTCTGAGTAGGAGCGTTCGTATTTGTCCTGAATGTATTTGAGAGAATGTTGACGAGACCCCAGATAGAGAGGATGACGAAGAGACCAACGATACCCCAGAGAACTGCACCACCAATCGACTTGCGCTTTTCTGGATCTTCAGCAGCCATGATGTAACGTACGACGTTGAAGATGATATACAAAACTGCAAAAGCGATAAGGATCTCGATAATGGTATTACCGATATTGGTCAACTTGTATGTGAGGGTATTCACATCAGTGATCGCCTGAGCACTGACGAGTGCAGGAGCGAAAGCGGCAACGAGTGCGATGATTTTTTTCATTTTCTTATAAGCTAATGGATAATAAATATAATACTATGTATCAAGTATACCTCGACTCATTCAAGAGGGGCAACCTGATATGTGGATTAGTTAGGCGCTTTTAATGAGGAAAGACGTTTGTAATATCGTTCCATGAACTATGCGAGAAGCTCGAGTTCCCTATACCGAACGTATTTTGAAGGATATTGACCAATCCCCACATCGATAAGATGACGAAGAAGCCAATAACACTGTACATCACATATGTGCCAGCTTGCTTTCGATCTTCATTCGGCATGATGAAATATTTGAAGACATAGTATACGAACACAACCACTGACAATGCGATGAGAAGGAAGAGGATTTGATTCAAGTAGCCGATGACTCGCTCGATGAGCGAACAAAGAGTCAGATTGCCTGTACTACACTGCGTACCAGAACCTGCACTGTTGTAATTGCTACCGTATGTATTACCGTATGACGCTCCCCCAGTGAGATTTATGTTGATTCCTCCGATCGCTGCGAACGACAAGACCGGGCTGACAAGGATAATAAAAGCGAATAGTGGAATAAGTATTTTTTTCATATGAATAATATTATTGGTTATTAATCGCATTTTGCGCACTCTGGATCACCGCCGGATTGACAGTCCCTGTTGACTGGAGCGTATTGATGATCACCGTAATCAGTATACGCGCGCCCAAGATGACGCCGATACCCACAACCACCCACAGGAGCTGGTTGCTGCGCTTCTTGATCTCCTCAGGGTTACCGCGAGCAAGGACGAACTGGAGACCGACCCACATGAGCATGATCACACCAAAGATGACCGCAAGATAACTGACGATCTTCATAAAGGTAAAGATAAGATCGCTGATCGAATTGACTCCTTTGAGCGGATTAGAAAGTGTGGTGACAGTATTGCTGTTGTTGCTACCAGCACTTGTATTTTGCTTTGCGGCGCTTGTATTTGTAGGATCGATCGGTGATCCAGTCATGGTTGCAGGCTGAGATGGTGAACCAGTCATCGTGCCAGGTACATCAGTGGCTGGTGTAGGATTTGAACCATAGTAGTTAGGTAAAGTTGTATCAGGGTTTGTGCTTACATCATTAGCCGCAAAACTTGCCACTGGAAGCATGAGGATGGCCAATACTACGACCGATACAATTTTTGTTTTCATGTGTGAAAAATTCATATGAATAAATAATTATGGGTTGCCAAGCAACTTGGTGAAGGCCGAGTTCCCTGTAAGCCAGCTCAAAATCTGATACACGATGAACCA
Source organism: Minisyncoccota bacterium (assembly GCA_035495115.1). Lineage (GTDB taxonomy): Bacteria > Patescibacteriota > Minisyncoccia > Phycocordibacterales > PALSA-1337 > C7867-002. The sequence continues at coordinate 65,296 of DATJGJ010000007.1, forward strand.
AGCCGACAGCATGATGACAAATCCCCACAAAATCTTTGGAAAAATATCTTTTGCCTTATTTCTGTCGCTATCTGTGCCTTTCAACATGAGATAACCTGCATATGTGAAGAGTACGATAGCCGCAAAAACACCGAGCACCATAGCAATATTTATAAGATGTTGAACAGTGAGCATTGCTCCGTTAAAATTACATACGACATAGGGTCGAGTCTGGCCAGTTGGCTTGCCATTATTGTCATATAGAGGAACAGGTTTGTTGATGGCCGGATTATCAGGCCCATCGCACACCACAATTCTGAACGATGATTGTGTAGGATCTTCACTCGCCGCTGGTGAAGTGAGCGTCTGCACACCTTGAGCAAAAACGACTGGTGTAAGCAGTAAACTGAGGGTAAAGAGTGAGAAAAGAGTTTTTTTCATATGTGCGGATTACTGTGATGTTGCCTGTCTGATCAAGGCGTCGAACTGCTGCCCCGTATCTTCGATAGCTTGGTACGAAGATTTCTTTCCGGTCGTGATAGATTCTACCATATTACCAAAGAGCTGAGCTGTCTGAACAGGATCTGGATCGAGCCATGACTTACTGACCAGTGCAGCTTCTCCGAATACTGAGAGATAAGGGTCACTCGAACCTTGAGCGATCAAATCTGTGCGAACAGGTGGCAGATACATATTCTTTGCGAGCGTTGCGAGATATGTCGGATTTGTCAGCGCTGACAAGACCTGATAAGTGCCATTGGCATTTGCCGAAGTGCGCACGATTGAAAAGCCGAACATTTTTCCATACGTAGCTTTTATCCCTCCTTTACGAATCTGTGGCAATGGCGCCGCGTCAAAATTCAAATTTTCATTCTTGCTTCTGATACCCTTGATCTCAGAAGCAAAGCCGAAATACGTAGCGAGGTTGCCTGCGAGAAATGCGGTGCGAGAATCAGGCATACCGCGGTTCCAAGAATAGTTGCTATTGGTCGGATCGATAAATTGCGAAAAGAAATCAAGGGCAAGCTTAGGATTTACGCTTGCTGATATGCGTAATGTCGTCTGGAGCGCGCCTTGCGCATTGTATGTCGTGACTGGATTGCCCATTTGCATAAAAAGCGAACCGAGTATCTCGCGAGAGCTCAAGACATTGGTAAAATCACCGAGCGCAATCGCAGACTTTCTGATATTTCCATTCGAATCTTTCACGGTCAGCTTTGGAATGATGGTATTGAATTCGTCCCAATAACGAGGATATGTCGCTATGCCTGCCGTATTGTACATGTCGCGATTCCAATACATGATGAGAGGATCGATCGTGAATGGCAGAGCGAGTATGCCTGTATCAGTCGTATATAGCTGAGCTTCTTGAATATATGTATCCATGAATGTGCGCGCGGGAAAAGCCGAATATGGGATAACTGCAATCTTATCTTCATGTGGAAGTAGCATATCCGAAGATATGAGGATAGCGTCTGGACCAGTACCACGAGCGAGCGCAGCTATGAACTGCTGTGAAAAAGCTGATGGGTCAATCTGCTTGTATGTGATAGCGAGCGGAGTCGTAGCTGTGTTATTTATATTTGAAACATAGTCATTGAAAATGCTCGATGAAAATGTGCCCCATACGGTGATAGCGGGCAAAGTGGTGCTCGTCGAGGTGTTGCCTTTGTACATCGCGAAAGAAACAACGCCCGCAACGATGAACAGTACGAATATGCCGAGAAGAATGATTTGAAATTTGGTCATAAAATAAAATACCTATGATCTCGTTAATATAAGGCCATAATGATGGTCGCCTGCTCCGAATGACTGGTCGAGCTTGAAACCTATCTTCTCAAATAACATTTGCGCCCTGCTCGAAGAAAAAAGAGTTTTTGGGCTGAGCGGACTGCCCCCGTTCCAATCGATGACCATGACTTTGCCACCAGGTTTGAGGAGACGCTTGATCTCCAATGCGAATTCATCTGGATGCTCGATCTGAAATAAGACATTTGATGCTATGACCCTATCAGCGACACCTTCTCGCAACTTTGTGCCACCGATCTTTTCTATATTAGCCCATACAACCTCAATATTTCTGAGATTTTGTGTCGCACCCATCGTACGAATGCGCTCGAGAATATCTTTTTGGATGTCTACGGCATATACGCGACCACTCGGACCTACTCGACGAGCTGACTCGATAGAATAAAAACCCGAACCTGCACCGAGGTCTACCACTTTCATGCCGAGAGACAGAGAGAGTTTTGCCAGATTGGCATTTGGGTCTGAGAACATGGCTCTATTATAGCCAATTATCTGATGACAAGCACTAAAAAATGGGGACAAATACTAGAGACACACCAAGCTCGCCAGCTCATCGCCTTCGCGGAGCTTCATGATGCGCACGCCTTGGGTCGCACGACTGAGCGCAGGGATCTCTTTGATATCAACACGGATGACCTGACTGTTCTTTGACATAGCTATGATCTCTTCATCATCATCAGTGACTACTTTTGCTGCCATGAGAGCACCTGTCTTCGGTGTGACATTCATGGTGAGGATACCTGAACCACCACGGCCTTGGACCTTGTACTCACTCAAATCTGTCTTTTTTCCAAAACCATTGCCGCCCATGACGAACAATGCAGGGTTCTTTGCGTCCTTTGAGATGATATCTGCAGAGATAACTGCGTCAGCTTCGATCTTTTTCTTTGGATCTGCTTCAGCGAGCTTGATGACGCGCACGCCGGCAGCATTTCTACCCATCTCGCGAACATCGCTCTCTTTGAAGCGGATCGATTGACCTTCCTTTGTTGCAATCATGACATCCTGACCCTTCGAAACGAACGAAGCTGAGATGAGGACATCGCCTGCCTCGAGCGTGATAGCGATGAGGCCTGAACGGCGGACATCTTTGAACTGTTGGGCTGAGGTTTTCTTGCCAGTACCGTTACGCGTAACCATCATGAGAGAGAGTCCCTCTGCAGCCTTCTTGTCTTTTGGCATCGGCAAAATAGACGTGATACGCTCGCCGTCAGCGAGAGAGATGAAGTTCATGATCGACTTGCCACGTGTAGCGCGCTTGCCTTCTGGGATCTCGAACATTTTGATCTGATACGCCTTTCCGCGGTCACTGAAGAACAACAGATCGTTGTGAGTCGAAGCGTAGACGAGGTGAGTGATGAAGTCCTCTTCCTTTGTATCAAGGTCGACAACACCGACGCCGCCGCGCTTTTGCTTGCGGTATTCACCTGGATCAGTGCGCTTGATATAGCCACCCTTGGTGAGCACGAGTACTGACTCTTGATCTGGGATAAGATCTTCGGCCACAAACTCTTTTACACCGTGCTTGATGAGCTTGGTACGGCGTTCATTGCCATACTTAGCCTTGATGTCAGTGAGCTCGTTCTTGATGATCGTACGGATCTTCTTTTCGCTGCCGAGAATGCCCTTGAGCTCTTCGATGAGAGCTTGAACTTCAGCGAGCTCGTCAAGAACTTTTTTACGTTCGAGTCCAGCAAGTTTGACGAGACGCATATCGAGGATGGCTTGAGCTTGCAGGTCACTAAATTTGAACTTCTTTATGAGAGCAGCTTTTGCTTCTATCGCATCCTTTGAGCCACGGATAAGAGAAATGATCTCATCGATATGGTCGAGAGCCTTTTTGAGACCGAGCAAGATATGTTCACGCGCTTCTGCGGCATTGAGATCGAACTGCGTACGGCGACGAATGACTTCGATGCGATGTTTGACGAACTCCTGGAGAATACTCTTGAGGCCGAGCGTATGAGGCACACCATCGACGAGTGCAACCATGTTGACATGGAACGACTCTTCGAGCTGGGTATGCTTGTAAATGAGATTGAGAACTTTCTCTGGGAATGAACCCGACTTGAGATCGATAACGATACGGATATCTTTGTCTGATTCGTCACGGAGACCACGCACGCCCTCGATGATCTTTTCGCGTACCAGATCAGCGATCTTGATGATGAGCTCGTTTTTGTTCACACGGAACGGGATCGAGGTGATGATGATCTGATACTGACCCTTTTTATCTTCTGTTATCTCAGCTTCACCACGTACGACGATACCGCCACGGCCTGTTGCATACGCATGATGAATGTCTTTTTCGCCATACATGACAGCGCCGAGTGGAAAATCTGGACCCTTGATGAAAGTGAGCATGTCCTCTGTCGTCGCCTGAGGATTTTCGATGAGATGCACCGTAGCATCGACGATCTCGCCAAGGTTATGCGGAGGAATATTCGTTGCCATACCGACGGCGATACCGAGCGTGCCATTCAAAAGCAGGTTTGGAACAGCAGTCGGCAATACAGTAGGCTCTTTCTTTGTACCATCATAGTTCGGATGAAAATTGACCGTGTCTTTGTCGATATCACGAAGGAGTTCGGCTGACATGCGTGACATGCGCGCTTCGGTATAACGCATCGCAGCGGCTGGATCGCCGTCGACCGTACCGAAGTTACCTTGTCCTTGGACGAGCGGATAGCGCATCGTGAAATCTTGCGCCATCTTGACCATAGAATCATACACCGCAACATCACCGTGAGGGTGATAGTTACCGAGCACGTCACCCACGACTACTGCAGATTTGCGAAACTTCGCTGAAGCAGTGAGGCCTTTTTCATGCATAGCAAAGAGGATACGGCGGTGCACAGGTTTGAGACCATCACGGACATCAGGCAATGCACGATCAGTGATAACCGACATGGCATAGTCGAGAAACGAGTTACGCATCTCAACCGTGATCGATCGTGCGCGGATGCCATCTGCCTCGGGACGTTTTTCAACTGGGATTTCAGGCTGTTCAGATTTTTTGGCCATGTGATTACGGGATTAATAGAAAAAATAATTGGTAGGAATGTCTATACATTATAGCATTTTTTAGTACATCAAACACATTGACATGGTGTAAATTTGATGTACTTATCCGATGCTCGCACTTACTTCCCTGGCGCAACTTCAATATCAGTATAGGTGACTACGCGAGGCTTGAATATAAGATCTTTTATATCAGAGAAAAAACCACCGACACTAGCTGTCAGTGACTGAGCAGGAGTGCCAGCTTGTTCTACTGCTTGAGCAACTGCTTGCTGCGTAGACTTGCCGACACTCGTAAATGAGGCGACCCAGAAAGTGAAGATAATGAGCGTGATGCCGAATGCTGACCAAAAAGCGATCTGTTTTTTGACATGCTCAGGCTTTTCGCGGAGATTCTCTATATGTGTTTGGATATTCATGATAGATGATGCACTTATTCTATAACGTATGGCTCCAAAATGAAAGGCTACTCTTGTTCCAAAACAACAACTTCCGCATCTTTTCCTTCGAGGTCTTTTTTCTTGAGCGTGAGCTTTGGCTCAGGCTTTGGATTCTCACCGGCTTCTTTGAGGAATATCTTGAGCGAGTCTTTGTCGCCAATGTCACCAAAATGCATAGGGATAATGATCTTTGGTTCGAGTGCGACCGCGAGCTTGTATGCTTTTGAAGCGTCGAGAACGCCCTGTCCGCCAATCGGTACAAAAAGAATGTCGATGCCGTCGATAGCCTCATCAGCATCTTTTGGAAGCTCTTCTTGATCTATTCCACCGAGGAAACAGATATTCATACCTTCGAGAGCAACTGAATAGATAGTATTGATTCGCTTTTCACCATCATAATTTGATTCTGAGCCGAAACCTTTGATGAAAACACCTTTAACTTCATATTCACCAGGGCCAGTGATGGCAAATGGCTTCTTTTCACCGAAGCCGACCTGATCGACGCCATTCATATCGGGATGATTGAGAGTTGAAAGGACGACATCAGCACCAAACTTGCTCGTTTTGAGCTTCGAATCTTTTGAAATCGGGTTGAACGCAAGGGTTGTATCGCCAAATGAAACTTTAAATGACTCTCCTCCAAGAAATGTAATAATCATAGTTTTTTGATTGTATCATATCAATATTTGCGACACTAGGGCTTTATTGACTTTATATATAAATGGTGCTATTATAGTCGGTCGCTGTTCCAGACATGTAATGTTCCTGAAACCATACGTCTTATGGTATCGGAGGACACAGCATAACCAACCAAAAACTGAATAATAGACCGAAAATGCAAAAGTTCATAGAAAATGATAACCGAGGAATCATCTTGTTCACCGGTGAAAATTCACCTAACTTCCACACCTACTCCGGCGCACTGGGGCATGAGTTCGCAATCAAATATTGCGGCTGCATACAAAGCAGTGAAATGAGGCTCCTGGAGCTAAAAGCTGGGGAACTGGTGCTCGTGGTCATCATTTGGGACTTCATCGAGCAACAAACTGGCTATGACATCGTGAATACGGTGCGCGAATATTCTCGTGAACACAATCGCGAGATACCTATCATCGTCATCGCCAACGAAAATGCCGACGAATCCAAAGTCCGTTTGGCACAGCCTGATGTGTTCATCCGTGAGCCGCACACGCCAGCTAAACTTCGTGAGTTCGTGGATATTGTCCACAGCGTGATGGTCCATCAAGCAGTTGCCGCGTAAATCATACGCATCACCACCGCCTGGAAGCAATTCCGTGCGGTGTTTTTTATACTCACATAACGTCGTACTCATCTGTACAAATTGACAATAATAGGTTATTCTCTTCCCTACGGCTATAGAGCCATTTTTAGTTCGGTTCGTTTACTTATTTCGTGTTATCCCGCACTTATTTATTATCAACCTAAAAAGCGGAGCGCGAAAAACAAATTATGTTCAAAAAAATAAAGGATTCGTTCGCAGGAAAGAGTGATTCGAAGGAAGTTAAGGGTACAAAGACCCAGACAGAAATGACCGATGATGAGTCGCGTGAGGCTAGTATCATTGCCAAGAAAAATGAGGCGATGATCATGACTGACGCTCAAAAGTCTACCGTCATGGGCAAAATGGTCGGTTCAATGAAGAACCCTCCACAGATCGGCGACCTCGTCGAAGGTCCAGTTCTCGCTATCGAGAAGTCATCAATCTACGTTGACCTTGCTCCATTCGGAACAGGTATCATCTATGGTCGTGAATTCATCATAGCTCGCGACGTTATCAAGAAGATCAACATCGGCGACACTATCGCTGCAAAGATTGTCGATAACACACACCCAGAAGGCTACTACGAACTCTCCCTCAAGGAAGCTCGCCAGGCTCTCATCTGGAGTGAAGCTGAAGTTGCTATCAAGGAAAAGAAAGTCCTCGAAATCCTCGTCAAAGAGGCAAACAAGGGCGGTCTTCTCATGGAATGGCAAGGTATCGTTGGTTTCCTTCCTGCTTCGCAGTTGAAGGGCGAACACTACCCAAAGGTTGGTGACGGTGATAAGGACAAGATCCTCGAAGAGCTCAAGAAGCTCGTCGGCACACGTCTCTCAGTCTCTATCATCACTGCAGATCCAAAGGAAGGTAAGCTCATCTTCTCAGAAAAGGGTCCTGAGTCTAAAGAAAAGGAAAAGATCGTCAGTAAGTACGAAGTCGGCGATGAAGTCGATGGTACAGTCACTGGCGTCGTTGATTTCGGCGTCTTCGTCAAACTCGAAGAAGGCCTCGAAGGACTCGTCCACATCTCTGAGATTGATTGGGGCCTCGTTGAGGATCCAAAGTCATTCGTTAAGGTTGGTTCAAAGATCCGCGTCAAGATCATCGAAGTCAAAGAAGGTAAGATCTCACTCTCTATCAAGCAGCTCCGTCCAAATCCATGGACAGAGGCAAGCAAGAAGTACAAGAAGGACATGCCTGTCACTGGCGTCATCATCAAGTTCAACAAGCACGGTGCCCTCGCTTCTATCGAAGAAGGTGTCGCTGGCTTGGTCCATGTATCTGAGTTCGGTTCAGAGGAAAAGTTGCGCAAGGCTCTCGAGCTCGGCAAGACTTACCCATTCAAGATAACCGTCTTCGATCCAAAGGAACAAAAGATGGCACTCGCGTATACGGGAACGAAATAAGTTTAGAAAACAAAAAACCACCGAAAATAATCGGTGGTTTTTTGTTTTAAGATAATATATTGAACTATTATTCCGTATTCGCCAGATTCGTAGCCCTCTCTCTGCCCTCCTTGATCCACAACTGCACTACTTCGACTGCTTTCTTTGCTACTTTTTTGAGCTCTTTCATCTCTTCATCCTTGAACTTGCCGAGGATGAACTTTTCGATGATCTCATCACCGCGAGGTATCTTTGCTTCGCCGTTTTTCTTTTCTGGTGCTGTACCTATGCGGAGACGTGGAAAAGCCTCAGTCTTCACTGACTTGATGACAGACTCGAGACCATTATGACCGCCTGAGCTCTTATTGTACGAAATCTTCATGCGGCCGATCGGCAACTGAAAATCATCATAGATAACGAGAAGATCATCAGCAGCCTTGACTGAAACCTTCTTTTCGCCAGATTGAATCTTGACCGATTTCGTTTTGACGATAGAGGCGAGCGACTTACCGGAATTATTCATAAAATTGTCTGGAGCGACGAGCAGGGCTTTCTCTTTGCCAATTTTTGCTTCTGCAGTGAGCGCATTCAACTTTTTGTTTGGCGCGAATTCTTCATTCGAATATTCTTTTCTGATAGCATCCAAGATGATGCGTCCGGCATTATGCCGTGTATTCTCATATTCTGCCCCTGGATTGCCGAGGCCGGCGATGATGTATGACATGCAGACAAGTATAAAGGTAGCGGTTGCAAGTTACAAGCAATAAAAAACACCCCAAAATACTAGGGTGCTGTGAGTTCGTTAATATAATCTTTAAACTCGCGATGTTCGTGCTGAGCAATTCTTAGATACTCAACGCACTGTTTGTAGCGTGCACCGAGATTGGCGAGCTCCTCAAGAGTGATCAGTGGCACCTGCTGATATGGCGAGGTGATATGCATACTGTGATCATAAGCCTCCAGCCTCTCTTTGAACTCTTTCTGTGCAGCATCACATTCAGACACAAGTATCTTGAGATGCTGGTCATGGGACGAAAGCGCGAAATTACTCAACGCTTTAAAGTCACCGAAACCCAGTTCAATTTCTTCGATACCGTAATCATCCATGTGCTCAATGATATATTTGAAAATCTGCGGTGCAGCATTCAGTGGTTCCTTGAGCAGCTCAATTTTCCATTTGACCGCCTTCAAGACACGCTCCCTTTCGCGCCGAGGCCTGATAACACACAGATAATAGACAAAACTGAAGAACACGATCGCGGTCATTATTGCGATCAAGCTTATTTTCAAGAACAACATAGTAATCCTTTCTCTTGGGTGAATGAGACTAAAATCAACGTATCACGCTATTACCTCTTGTGTCAAATGCATTTTGGTACTACAATGTATGTCATTATGGAGAACGAAAATAATTTTCAGTTGAACGCAAATCAACCATCGTCTCCAATCCGTGAAAATGTAGAGTCAGTTTGGAGCTCAATCAAAGAGTGGGTACAGGTTATCATCATCGCCCTCATCATCGCCCTCCCTGTTCGCTGGTTTGTCGCTGAGCCATTCATCGTAAATGGCGCATCGATGGACCCAACATTCGCTACGGGCCAATTTTTGGTCGTTGATCGTCTCACTTACCACTTCAAGGAGCCTGCAAGAGGCGACGTCATCGTTTTTGAATATCCCAATGATCCAAGCACATACTACATCAAGCGCATCATAGGCTTGCCTGGCGAGGGCGTCGATATCAAAGACGGCAAAATCACTATCACCAACAAAGAACATCCAGAAGGTTTTACTTTGAATGAGCCTTATCTTTCACCTGAGCATCTATCACTTGATACGTCATACCGCACCCTCGGCCCAACACAGTATTTCGTTATGGGTGACAATCGCGCACAAAGCTCCGATTCGCGCTTTTGGGGACCACTCGACAAGCACTTTATAGTTGGACGCCCCGTGATTCGATTGTTGCCGCTTACCAAAATATCGCTATTACCTGGCCAAGAATCACAATAACAGTCTTTAGCAGCTCACTGAACCAGGAATAATAAGAAATACCATGAATAACAAGAACAAAAAACCTCAGGACAGTAAATTCATTCCTTATGATCATCTCGACAAGATCGGTGAAGCAAGTATCTATTACGGTTTTAGCCCAACAAAAAGCCCGGTGATCACCAAGGCTGATCTCGATGCTGCAAAAGACATAATGGAAGGCGATCATATCGATGACGAATCAGAAAAACATGGACGCCTCCCCCTCCATGCAGAGGAGAAAATTGCTATCATCCGTTCATATCATGAAGCTGGTTGGCATGCTCAACCTCAGCCAGTTATGCTCTACTTCAAGGACCCTTTCCGTAACTCAATAAAAAAAACTGGATATCACCGTTACGCTGACCTTGAAATCATCGGCTCATCTGGATCTATCGCCGAAGCAACGCTTATCCAGACTACTCGTGCCATGCTCGCTGAAGAAGGATACACAGAGACTGCTGTCGAGATCAATTCGATCGGTGACCGCGATTCTATCGCTCGCTTTGCTCGTGAACTGACCGCATACTACCGCAAACACATCAACGAGATGACTCCAGAGGCTCGCCAGATCCTCAAACGCGACCCATTTGAGCTCCTTTCGTGGCATGATGAATCTTGCGCCGAGCTCAATGCCAAGGCTCCACGCTCAATGGACTTTTTGTCAGAAGGCAGCCGTCGCCACCTTGAGGAAATACTCGAATACTGCGAGACACTTGGTATACCTTATACAGTCAACAATAGTTTGATCGGTAACCGAAAATATTGCACTGAGACCATCATCGCTATCATCAATACGTCTACAAATAAAAAAGACCAGCGACTGCTTGCTGTCGGCGTCCGTTATAATGGACTCGCAAAGCGCTTGAATATGAAGCGCGACGTTCAAGGTGTCGGTATGTCTATATTGATCAAGGAGAGCGATCCTTCCCTCAGGAAAACAGTAACGAAAATGAAGAGACCGATCGCATCTTTCGTACAGCTTGGCATGGAATCAAAGCTCGTAGCGCTCAATGTCGTCGAACAGCTCCGCCAAGTCAAAATACCTCTCTATCTCTGCCTCGCCAAAGACCGCTTAACCGCTCAGGTTTCGGCAAATGAAAAGTTCCATATGCCATATACCATCGTTATGGGAAAAAAAGAGGCTGTCGAGAAGACTGCTATCGTTCGCAATACCGACACCCATGCGCAGAGCGTCATCCCTCTCGATGAATTATCGAAATATATGAAAAAGATCGAAGCTGACTATTGGGGTTAGAGTTTTATTTAAGCAAATGGAAAAATTCAATCGCGAAAATCAAACGGAACAGATTCCTCAGATTGAAGCAGAAGATGTTTTCAGAGATTTTATACCTGAAGAATTTCAAGTAGATCCTTTTGGTTATTTTGAAAAATACGGAAAAAACATAAAGTCTGGCGATATCCAGCGCGACGAGACAGGAAAGATAAAGGAAGATCCGACTGCAGTGAAAGACTTGCCTGTATGGCATAACCACAATAAAGACGAGCTTTACACTGTAGGTAAGAAAGTTAATATCGCTAAGTCTCAGGTTGAAAAATCTGGCGACCCTTTTTATGAATATTCGATCATGGAGATCGCTCATGAATTTGGTTTACCTGCACCTGAACCAATTGCCAAGATAAAGCATGGTGACGATCACCTTATTATAATGAGGAAAGTCGAGGGTATTCGTTGGACAAAAGATGGTATGGAGCCAATCAATAATTCCAACCTAACTGAAAAAGATAAAAAAGATATGCTTTTTCAAGCCGAGAAACTGATGTCTGAGATCCAAGAAAAATTTGAAGCGATCGGCCTATCGCGTACCTGGAAATTGAAGGATATGATTGCTCAAGTTGATATACCGAACAAGAAAGTGCTTGGAATAGTGCCGACAGATTGGGAAAGAACAAAAATCAATAAAGAAAAACTAGAAGCGGTCCGCAAGGAAATGGTGAGAAATTAGAAGAAGGACCAAGAGTTGACTGTTATCACATTGAATTTACGACTGACGAAAATTTCCGTCAGTCCCTATTTTGAGCCATTGACGAAATATTCCGTCACCTCGATTTTAGAAAATACATCCCCTACCCGCCATGCTCACTTTTAATTGCTCGAGATTACTTGATATAATCCTTCGAATGGATCATGGACTTAAAACACTTAGAGAAAATCTAGCGATTCTCGGACTCATCAAATCCGAGCAAGATATGTATTTTTTGTTGATGGAAATCCAATCACCACAGCCGGTCTCTGTTTTAGCGGGAGAATTGGGAGTTCCTCGTCAAACTGCGAACACAATTCTAAAAAATATGGCGAAGCGCGGTATAATCATAGAGACAAAACACCGGGGCAAGTCGTGCTTTCATACAAATCGCGACCAAACTAGTAAATATATTGATGCGACAATCTCCAGGCTACAAATTGCGAAAAAGATTATAATCGCTGGTTAAAATCACAGACCGCATCCCTTACACCGCCAACTCATTTGCACCCAAATAAAACCTGTGTTATCCTAGTAACCTATATGATAAACGTAGAAATAACCCGTAACCCGAACGAGAACGCCCTTGGTGTCCTCCGCCGTTTTAGCAGAAAAGTCCAGAGTTCTGGCGTCATCAATCGCAAGCGTTCGCTTCGTTACGCTACTCGCGTTCAATCTCCTTACAAGGTCAAGCAAAAGACTCTCAAGTCTATCGCTCGCAAAGCCGCTCTCGCTCTACTCGTCAAACAAGGTAAAGCCCCAGTCAAACCAGAACGACCAGGAAGAAAATAGTCTAGATATACTGAATAAGCGAGTAACCGATTAATCGTTTACTCGCTTATTCATTTAATCGAACATGCATCAATGTCATTCACCCTCATTAACGAAACCAAAGAAAAGATACCTCAGGTAGAGTTTGAGGCTATTAAAAATGAGATTCTCGGCCCCGATTATATTTTGAATGTTATCATCACCACCTCAGAAAATATAAAGAAACTCAACACTATCTATAGAAATAAAGAGCACGCTACTGACATCTTGAGTTTTCCTCTATCCGACAGCGAAGGCGAGATCTACATCTCAACAAAGGAAACTCGAGAAGAGGCCAAGAAATTCGATCGTACATACGAGAATTTTTTTCCTTTTCTCTTCATACACGGTTGTACACATTTGAAAGGACACGACCATGGGGCTATAATGGAGGGTATAGAAGTCAAAGTACGCAACAAATTTGGGATATAGTTCTGCTTTGATTTTTGCCTTACCTTCATGTCCAGAAACATCATCACAGGTATCGACGTCGGCACATACCATGTAAAGGTTGTGATAGCTGATTCGCGTGAAAAAAACGAAAAAGGGCTGCCGAAAATCATCGGCGCCGGCATGGCAGATAGCCACGGCCTTCGTCATGGATACGTAACAAACGTCAAAGACGTTGCAGACAGCATCAAACGAGCGCTTGCTCTCGCCGAAGAAAAAGCTGGCGTCAAAGTCAAAAAAGCATTCGTAGGAGTGAGTGGCATAGGGCTTTCAGGCATCACAGTCACCAGTTCGGTCATGACATCTCGCGCAGATGCAGAGATCACTGAGATCGACCTCTCGAAGCTCCAGGAACAATGCGAAAAAGACATTCCACGATCTGCTATCGCAAACCGCCGTATCGTGCACAGCATCCCTGTCCAATACACGATCGATGGCACACCCGCTCTCGGTCATCCAAAAGGCCTTGCAGGCAATAAAATCGAGCTCACTACCCTTTTCATCACCTGCCTTGATCATCATGTTGCTGACCTCATCCAGGCTGTCAACGAAGCTGGGCTGCAAGTCGAAGATATCATGGCATCTCCTATCGTCGCCGGTTTCGTGACACTTTCAAAGTCGCAAAAGATAGCCGGTTGTGTCCTCGCAAATATCGGAGCTGAGACGGTCTCGATCGCAGTATTCGAAAACAATATTCCAAGCTCGCTCGAAGTATTTCCTATCGGCTCGACAGATATCACCAATGACATCGCTCTTGGGCTCAAGGTGCCACTCGAAGAAGCTGAGCAAATAAAGATCGGTGCGATCACGGGCAGCTCGTATCCTCGCAAAAAGCTCGAAGAGATCATCAGCGCTCGCGTATCAGACATGTTCGAGCTCATCGAGGCACATCTGAAAAAAATAGGTCGCAATGGCTTGTTACCAGCCGGTATCGTCATTACTGGTGGTGGATCTGGCATGCATTCTATAGATGACATGGCCCGCATATCACTGCGTTTGCCTTCACGCATCGCTTCCATCACCGATACAAATGGTGGCAAGCCTTCATTCAAAGACGGCACATGGGCTGTAGCATATGGCCTCTGTATTTGGGGTCTTCATGCCGACGAAGGACCTGAGATCGATGGTACAAAAATATTCTTTACACATCTCTGGAAAGCAGCGGCTCGATGGATAAAGCAATTTTTGCCTTAAGTAGCACACGAATACCACAAATAACATGGTACTACCTGGACATTTAGCGGGAGGATATTTGGCGGCAACAGCGATGCTGTCTTTTTTTCAGCCAAGCCTTTCACCACATGAGACTGCGGCACTCCTTATTATTGGTACGATTGCGGGCGACTTGCCTGACATCGACCTTATTTTCTTTTATCTCAAGCACCGAAAAGATCGCACTGAAAAACATCCTACAAGTGAGAGTGAGAGCCACAGAAACTATATCACCCACATACCCTTCTTTTGGTTTGTGCTCAGCCTGCTTATTTCTCTCATAGGCACACTATTTGATTCAACACTGATCATGTATGCAGGTTTAGTTATTTTTGGAGGCACATGGAGCCATCTTATTCTTGATTCGATTGATTATGGTATACGATGGATCGCTCCTTTATCACAACGCAGGTATGCACTGAAAAAAGAAATACCAAAGCAGATAAGCACCGATAGACCAGGATCGCTTATGCAGTATATACACTTTATCCTTCAAACATACTGGAGAATGCCCACCTTTTGGGCAGAGATAGGCATTACCATTTTCACACTACATATAGTGCTTTGACTTTAGTAACAATTGTAGAGACTATTGAGCTTCGCACGGGTGAGAGGTCCTACATATCCAGCATCTGGAGTAATGCCATATTTATCTTGGAACTTTATCGCGGCGACGAGCGTTGATGCGCCAAAGTTTGCCCATTGTCCACGCTCATAGTCGTTGATACTGAAGCCCTGAGCTATGAGAGCAGTTTGGAGATCATTTACATCTTTCGACAAACTAGCATAACTGCCAGCGCCAGCACCAAAGAACAGGTTCTGTTTGAAATTGAAACAAAGGCTTGAATTGAGACCGTCAATATTGAAGCTTCCCTTTTGGAGGGTCGTATCTGAGAGCGAGAGAGAGAATGTACTTGGTGCATTTGCTGCAACAGTTCCAGTAGTGCTCGTATTTCGAATGTTTGAAGTGAGGAATGTTGATGCGCTCCAGCCAATGATACCTGAGTCATACTTTACTTTTACCCATGTATATCCATCGGCAAATACGCCTGGGCTTACTATAGTACCGAGCGTTCCGGCATTTTGTATTGTCAAAATGCTTCCTGACAAAGAACTTGCACTACGAACCTTGAGTGAGGTGAGCACCTGTACCCGCTGACCGACAGCGAAGCCGCCGCTTGTTGTACTTGGCACAAAAGCAGTATTTTGACTCGTAGATGGAGTTTGGTTGACGTTTGTTTGATTGTAATATGTGGACTGAACAGCTGGCACGTACGCCGGTGCTGTATACGTTGAAGGTGCTTGATTGATGGTGAAATTAAATTTTGTAGCTGCAGCGACAGTACTTTGAGTTCCTACTGCAACAGTATAGCCACCGGACGGCAAATACGTAGGTATGACAAATACGATTTTATTTGAAAGCACACTGCTTGGTGTGACTGAAAAATTGCCTACCTCTGCATTTGAGAAAACGACAATGGTCGATGATGTGAATCCGCTGCCATATGCAGTGATCTCTGTACCACCAGTACCGAAATACTGACTAAGGAACGTGACTGTAGCAGATGTGGAGCTACCTCCAGATGCCGTCGACGATGTAGTTGAAGTTGCCGAAGAACCATTGCTTGAACTGAGAGGATTATCGAACTGTAGGTAACAAATATCGACTGGCGGACATCCAGGTGGTGGCGGGAAAATAGGAACGCATAGTTTACCCTGCGGACAGTTCAAAACTTGATCAAAATTTATCGGTGAATAACAGTGGTACAAGGGCGGACAAAAGATATCCTCAGCGTGAGCAGAAGGCATATGCGGCGTAAGCCCAATAACTACTGCGAGCATCAAAAGTGTGACGCAAGCGATTTTAGGGAGATAAGCGAAAATTTTTTTAAAATTCATAAAAGAATAATTGTATATTTAATGAAGTTCGTAACGAATATAATTGTAGCACAAAGATCTTGTAAGGTTGAGTATGTCAAGGTGTATCGCACCTTGCACAGCGTCTATAACTTGATATGATACTAGGCATATTCAGCTGTTTAGAGACTGCCTGCCCCTAACGCCAATAAGCAAAATTGGCGTACGGATTGTCTTGTCTTCACTTTTACCTTTTAACCTTTAACTTTTACCTTACAATCATGCCCCACATCACTCCCGATATCGAAACATTTGCTCGCATCAAGGTTCTTGGTGTTGGTGGTTCAGGACGCAACGCAGTCAATCACATGATCACTGCAAAGGTAAAAGGTGTCGATTTTATCGTGGTCAACACTGATGCTCAAGATCTCCATGGCTCACTCGCAAAAAAGAAGATTCACATCGGCAAAAATCTCACCCGCGGACTTGGCACAGGCATGAACCCAGATCTCGGACGTCGCGCAGCCGAAGAAACTCGTGATGAGGTACAAGACGCTATCAAGGGTGCAGATATGGTCTTTGTCACCTGTGGTATGGGCGGCGGCACCGGCAGCGGAGCATCTCCAATGGTTGCTCGCATAGCAAAAGAGCTCGGCTGTCTCACCGTCGGCGTAGTCACCAAGCCATTCTTCTTTGAGGGGCGCCAGCGTACACGCATCGCTGATGCTGCTCTCGAAGAGCTCAAAAAAGAAGTCGATGCTATCATCGTCGTACCAAACGACAGACTCCTTTCAACTGTCGGCAAGGATACGACGGTAAAGAACGCATTCGGTATGTGTGATGAGATTCTCCGTCACGCTGTCGAAGGTATCTCTGACCTCATCACCACTCCCGGCTTGATCAACATAGACTTTGCCGACATTCGTACGATCATGGAGAACGCTGGTTCAGCGCTCATGGGCATCGGTTCAGCAACTGGCGAGAATCGCGCTATAGAGGCAGCCAAGGCGGCTATCAACAGTCCATTGCTCGATGTTTCGATCACTGGCGCAAAAGGTGTCCTCTTCTCTATCGCTGGTGGTGAAGATCTTACTATGTTCGAAATCCAAGATGCTGCAAAGGTTATCACTGAGTCTATCGATCCTGAAGCAAAGATCATATTCGGTACCGTCCGTGATGATAAGCTCAAGAAAAACGAGGTCCGCGTCACCGTTATTGCAACTGGTTTCCCTGAGACTAACACTGCCAAGACATCATCAAATACATCTGCACAAGAATCACCTATCAGCGCCCTTTCAAAGGGGTCAGAAAGAGTGCCTGCAAAAAGTGGTATTGGCGCTTCTGCTGGCAAGATATTCAACACGCTCTCAGCTTCTGAAAGCCGCAAAGACGCTCCTGTCGCAAAATCAACTGACTCCGTTATCCGCAAAGAGGTCAAAACAGAAACAGCAAATAACGATGATGATGACTGGGGTGCTGTTCCAGCCTTTCTCAGGAGATCTCGCCTAAAGTAAATACAACAAAAAATCCGGCATTAACCGGATTTTTTATTTGTCGCTATTCAAGACCGGCAACGTGACCACAAATGTGGTGCCTCTACCCTCACCAGCAGATTGAGCGATTATTTTGCCTTTATGACGTTCTACTATCCTTTGTGATAGATACAAGCCGATGCCCATGCCTTCTGTATCAGCTTTTCTGCCATTTTGGGCGCGATAGAATTTTGTAAAGATGAATTTTTGCTCATCTTTCGGAATACCGATGCCAGTATCAGTGATACTGATCCACACTTTTTCACCAGAGAATTGACTATTATTCACCGAAATTTCGACGCTGATCTTTCCACCTTTTGGTGTATAGCTTATAGCATTATCGAGAAGTGTCTGCAGCACGAATTTTATCTTATTTTGGTCTGCAAATATCATACATTGCCCGTGCGAGGTATATGATACGGTTATTCCTTTCTCATCGCATTTTATCTTTGCTTCAGCTACCGCGTTATTCAGCATAGCCCCAACATCGACATTACTGAATGCATATTCGTAGCTCTTATCATCGGTTCCGGCGAGATTGACAAGAAGATTGGTCAGCTCAACGAGACGATCGTTAGCAGACTGGATATGCAACAAGTCATCTTTCATATCCTGCGGAGCGGTTTCTTTGAGATTTTCTGAGATCCATTTAATCGATGTCAGCGGCGTACGGAATTTGTGCGTCACTACATTGATGAACTCATACTTGAGAACATCGGATTCGCGCGCCTTCCTCCATATAAATAGAACCGCCACTGCCGCAAGCAAAGCAAAAATAATAGACGAGATGACGTTTGGAAAATGAGGGTAGATATCGGCAATCAGCGTATTGGCATAATTCAATACTGATAAGACAAGACCGATGACGGCAGTAGTCACCGCATAAATAAAAGCTTTTTTGGCGACGACAGAAATATCCATAAGCTCATACTGCAATGCAGCATATGTATATGGAATAACCGATAAAGGCACAAAAAGAAAACCCCAGAGAGGATCAGCTGGAATGTTGTAGATGAGTAGAAAGTCGATTGAACCTATAGTGTACCCCAAAAATAGAGCAAGGAAGAAATATTTGATTCTATTTTTTTCTATGCCGTTCGAGATAACATACATCCTTCGCATCCATATGAGAAAATACGTTGTAACGAGAAAAAAATACAGGAGCATCACCCAATAGTATGGCCCGGGCACATAATAGTTTGGAAAATAAAGCTTTGGAACCGAAGGGAGTAAAAAGAATTGTGGATGTATGATAAAAGTTGCAGCAAGCGCGATTGCGATCGTGTACATAAAGCCGAGAACCTGCTTTTGCGCTTTATTTTTTCCGAGGAGAGCGAAGACGCAATGTGCGCTCGACAACGGCAGCAGGATATCGATCAGGTTGAACATCAATATCTTGCGAGATAGATCTGCATCTGTCACGGAAACGCCGACTGCGTGCGATACAACGAAGATAATGACCGATGTCCACGTAGTCAGAAGCATCACCTTGGCGATACCAGGTTTCGCTTTGACTGCAATGAGAATGATCAAAGAGAGAACAAGGAGTACATCTATGAAATAGAGAATGTCATGAAGTACTAGATGAATATTCATGGATATAGTATAGCAAACTTATGATACAATGTTTAAACTATGAAAATATATGACCTCGCAATTATTGGTGGCGGACCTGCAGGCGCAGCTGGAGCTGTCTATGCTGCTCGCAAGCGTCTCAATACTGTCGTTATTACAAAAGACTGGCTTGGCCAGAGCAATGTATCAGAAAAGATAGAAAACTGGGTAGGCACAATCGCTATTTCTGGACTCGAATTATCTCAAAGTCTCGAAAAGCACGCCAAAGCGTATGGCAAGGATGTGCTTGATTTTGTTGAAGGACAGTATGTAACGAAAGTAACAAGCAACAAGGGACAAGAATCGAGTAAAGACACATTTACCATTACAACAGACAAAGGTTCTTATCAGGCTCGTGCAGTACTTGTAACCGCTGGTAGTCGTAGACGCAAACTAGATGTCCCCGGTGCAGATACCTATGAACATAAAGGCCTGACATACTGTGCGACCTGTGATGGACCGCTCTATGGCGATCAAGATGTTATCGTCGTCGGAGGAGGCAATGCAGGCTTTGAAAGCGCAGCTCAACTCCTCGCATATTGCAGAACTGTCACACTATTGAGCAGAAGCGAATTCAAAGCTGACCCAGGCACCGTCGAAGCTGTTTCAAAAAATCCGAAGTTCAAAGGTATTGAGTTTGCTGTGCCAAAAGAAGTAAAAGGTGACAAATTCCTCACATCTCTTGTTTACCATGATACAAAAGCAGATATCGATGTTGAACTAAAAGTAACCGGCGTTTTCGCCGAGATCGGTTCGGTACCAAACACTGATTTTATTAAAGATATCGTCGCACTTGATGGGTACAACCATCTTATCGTAGATGCAAAAAACCAGCGCGCCACTACTGAAGGTATTTGGGCGGCTGGCGATTGCACCGACGGTCTCTACCACCAAAATAATATCGCTGCAGGTGATGCGGTCAAAGCAATCGAAGATATTTATATTTGGCTGCAGAAGAATCAAGGGTAGACCTTGAGGCCATCACAGTTTCCCCACAATCCTTTTCTTGATTTTTGTGCACTCAATTGATCTTGCTTGAAAAGTTTTTGATATTGGTACGGATTTTTCACGTTGAACGTATACTCACGACCGTATCCTTGTTTGATTAGATACTCATTCACGAACAATTTTGTTGAAGTGCTTTCAATAGGATTGAAAGATAACCACACATACGCCAATAAGCGCCCAAACTTATCTATGCGCTCATAATCGGGATTGATTGCCACGAAGACATTCTTGCCTGCCAATAGCCTCTTTGATTCTTCAGAGGCTTCTTTACCGAAGCATTCAGTAGGCTTGCGCGGATCCACAACCTCAGGCGTATTCACACCGAGCAAACGAGTAGTTATGACATGACCAGCGATGCGGATCTTCAATGTATCACCGTCGATGACATCTGCTACCGGATATGTTTTTTGGGGATCTATGGGAACCGTGAGCGCCCATGAGGTAAATTTTTTATTACTGTTTCCTAGCGCGTTTTTCTTATACTCATTCCCCCACATCATCAAGAGACTTACACCGACTACGCCTGCGCACAAAACTAAGATCACAAGGATCCTTTTGTACTTTTTGAACATATTCAGTTTTACACCACTGCCAATGAGCGTACTTCACATACCTCCAAACTGCGGAGAGGAGGAGATTTGAACTCCTGAGACCTTTTGAGTCTGCCGCGTTTCGAATGCGGTGCCTTCAACCACTCAGCCACCTCTCCAGCAACTTACCCGAGGATATTACCTTACCATTTTTTAGAGTTTTGTAAATTAAAATAAATATGATAGTATCCTTTTACACGGCCCTATCGTCTAACGGTTAGGACACCGCCTTTTCAAGGCAGTAATCGGGGTTCGATTCCCCGTAGGGCTACACGAACGAAGTATCCTCGCTATTTTTCCCATACCATGCTACTATGTGCGTTCTAGTGGAAATAGCTCAAATCGTCGAATTTCTTCAAATTAAAGCAAACAATAACATGACAGGAACAATCAAGACTCTCACAGACAAAGGATTCGGTTTCATTGCTCGCGAAGGCGAAGCAAAGGACCTCTTCTTTCACTCAAACGATCTTTCAGGCGTTACTTTCAATGAACTCCAGGTTGGTGATACACTCAACTTCGAAGTAGTTGATGGCCAGAAAGGCCCAAGTGCAAAGAATGTAACACGCGTCTAAATAGACCCGTTTACCCTTTAACAAAAAACCGCTCACCGATTTAATTCGGGGCGGTTTTTTGTTTACTTATGAGACTCTCGAACTATTAATACGACCATCCCAAGAGGCGTGTCCAGCCATGATTCGCAAAATCAGTATACAATGCTGATTTTGTCAGCGGACCATAGTAGCCGACTGCAGGCGCTACGTTGAGAGCAACCTGATAACGAGCGACTGCATTCTTTGTCATTGAACCATAATAGCCGAATGGAATGCCTGTAGGAACATTGAGATAACCCATTTCAGACAAAAGTGCCTGAAGTGTGACGACATTAGCGCCAGTTGAACCTATAGTGAGGTTTGGGCTAACAGTGATATTTTGTGTTTCTGCATGAGCGCGTGGAACTACAATGACTGCGCCCATAACAAATGCTAAAGCGAAAATACTGCTTGCGAAGATACGAGACGATGTTGCTAATTGTGTGATTTTATTCATATTTTTATTATAAAATTAAACTATTAATTGAGAATGAATGTGGTCGACCTCACCATATAGACTTTCGGGTATGATGACGTGATACAACGTTAATCATTACAACAAGCAATATCTATATGGATAAATAGACACATTAAAAAGCACATTGACATGTATATGAAATTAGTGGTACATTCAGGCTAGCGGTACATTGAAGAATCTATATGAAAACCAAATCAACGGCTCATTCTGGCCTGAGACCACTTTCACTTGCAAAACAAGCTGAGATTGAGCTCAAATGGAATAAAAGATTGGGAGATCCGCTCGCTTTTATTCCTGTTGAGGAGAAGCGAAAAGGATTGGACCCGACCGAAGCTCGAAAAGCAAATGAGCGCTTCGGTAGATTTGCAACCACATATCTAAAAAAAGTCATGAGCTATCTCACGACCGAAAAAGATCTGTGGCGGCGGAGAAGATACCGCAAAAAAATCCTCGCTGTCGGCTACGGTCGTGGCTATGACACTCAGTGGCTATCAAAGGCTGCAAAGATCGGACTACAGACCACATGGGTGGACGTGTTTGGTCTCCCCTACTCCATGTGGGCAAGCACCGAACTCACTAATCAGTTGAGAGCAATGCCGTCTTCACTCCAGAAAAACATGGAGCCTGAGATGGTAACGTTCGAAATACAATCCCTGCTCGCCGAACCTAAAAAAGCCAAGCTTGATCTCAGCAGTGTAGAGATATGGTATCTCAGTCGCCTCTTGAACTGTCTGTCGACTTCATCTGCCAAAGCCGTATTACAGGAAATCGGCCGACTGACACTGAGCCAGCACACAAATCCTTCAGGTCGCGGAGCAGTGATCATTATCAATGCATTGTCCGATCAAAACCCGAACTCAACTGACGGATGTTGCGACAGAACGAGCATCAGACGAAGCAAGAAAATGATACTGTGCAATCTGGCACGTGGTGCAGGATGTCCGGTCGAAGCTCGTTTTTTGAGGTATTACGACTTTTTCGGAAAATACGTAACGGCCATGACAGTTATGGCGAAATAGTAGCACATGCGGACCGAGATCATCTTTGTCCGTTTTTTTATAAAAATATGATTATTGATACACTCAATTTAATAAATAGAACAAGCATTCTTTGTCTCAATGAAACCGATGAGAACAAGATCATCGGCACTTTTACTGAATTGGCAGTGAGCGTTTTAAACGCGGATTTCGGCTTTGTGTGGATGAACAAAAAAAATGATACATTCGAGTTGGCGTACAAAAGCCGTAACATGCCGTATACTCCGCTTTCACCGACGCAAAATGGCCGCAATATAAAAGTTTTCAAAAATTTTCGACCAGACTTTGTGTCTACAGTTGCAAAACGAAATGATGTATATGATGTGAGCAGATACATGAAAAGCTTTGTCATCATCCCGATAGCTTATCAGCAGCACATATACGGTAATGCTGTCATCTGTTTCAAGAAACCTGAGAAATTTTCTAAAGAAAAAAGAATCTCCTGCGCTATCATCGGCAACAATATAGCCCAAGTCATAACTATTCTTCGCGCAAAGCATACGCTCAAGGAAATCGAGGAGTACAAACGAAACATGCGCGAAGAAGAACTACGTACAGAATTCTTGGCAGATGCCATGCACGAGATTCGTACACCATTGGCGATAATAAAAGGGACTGTCGATTTGGCACTGCATCCCTATAGTATCGATCAATCAGTGGCTTTAAAAGCGATACATGCTGAAGTAGAGCATCTGACCGAAATCCTTTCTGAATTGTCGGTGCTTACATCAAAAAATTCTCCTGTTCGCCGAAAAATGCAGACAAAGAAAATACAGCTGGCGCCATTTATCCAAGAGATCTCAAAGCGATGGACCGCGCTCGCAAACATGAAAAATGTGTCTATTAAGATACAAAAAATGCCACGGGTTTCTATACTTGCTGACGAATCCTACCTGAGCAAGCTTTTTACTAATATCATTAAGAATGCGATCACCTACGGTAAAAAAAATGGCTACATAAAGATATCCGGAACCGTACGTAAAGATATGATCGTCATCGATATAGAAGATAATGGTATAGGCATATCACAAACCGACCTAGAGCGTATTTTCGACAGATTCTACCGTGCCGATAAGTCGCGCACGAGCTTAGAAAATAACAGTGGAACAGGTCTCGGACTAGCCATTGTAAAATGGATCGCGGAGGCGCATGGCGGCACAGTGACTGCAACAAGCACCCTAGGAAAAGGGAGCGTATTCACCGTTTCTCTGCCTCGTGCCTAAAACTAAAGCTTGTTACTCTTTTAGCATAAAACCAACACCTCGAATAGTGCGAATCAGGGGTTTTGACTTTCCATCCTCTATTTTTGCGCGCAAATATTTGATATGTACATTGAGTTCATGGTTTTTTTCTTGGAAAGCGGGTCCCCAGGCATGATCGATGAGTCTGCGCCTGTTTACCGCTTCTCCTTGGTGCGACATGAGCACATCCAATAATTTGTATTCTTTCGGTGTAAGCGTTATGACTTTGCCCGCGCGAGATACTTCGTGTTTTTTCTTATCCATAACTAGATCTGCGAGTTTGACGATGTTCGAATCAGTGTTTTTTCGACGACGCAAGATCGCGCGTATACGCGCAAAAAGCTCATCGAGGCCGAATGGTTTTACGAGATAGTCATCGGCTCCCGCATCGAGTCCTGTTACACGATCTGCTTGATTTCCACGCGCAGTAAGCATGATAACCGGCGTATGAATCTCATGAGATCTAAGCTCCCTACAAAGCGTGAAGCCATCTTTCTTTGGGAGCATTACATCAAGAATGATTATGCCATAGCTATTTTTCATAGCTTTTTCTAGGCCAGCTTCTCCATCATATGCAACATCTGTTGAATAACGCTCTTTTTTCAAGGCAGTTACAAGGATGCCTGCCAATTTTTTTTCATCTTCTATGATAAGTATTGCCATGTAGATTTTATCGTAGCACATTTACTTGATTACCACAAAATATTATTAAATAAATATTAAGTTATTAACAGCTTATTCACCTGTTATAACCATATAAGTAGTTGACTTATATTTTTTTAGGTATACAATATTAAATATATATTAAATTTATTGCGTTACTCTCCTACAGAACGCAACTCTCCACTATATGACTACCCGAGAAATCACATCAATTAATAGCATACTTACTGACGCACATCGTAATTTTCAGCGAGATTTGAATTCACGCGCATTTTTCAAAGTCAGTGATTATGAAATGGGTCAAGATCTTGTACAGGAGACATTCTTAAAAACATGGAAACATCTCGTAAATGGCGGAAAGATCCATATGATGAGAGCATTTCTATACCACGTACTCAATCACCTCATCATCGATGAATACAGAAAACATAAAACCAGCTCGCTCGATGATCTTTTGGAAAAGGGATTCGAGGTGGGAACCAACGATACCGAACATCTTTTCAATACGCTTGATGGCGAGATATTGGTCAAGCTTATCAAAGATCTGCCTGAAAAGTACAAGAAAGTTGTGCACCTTAGATTCATTAAAGACTTATCGCTCAAAGAGATATCAGACGCGACCGGAAAGTCAAAAAATAACATAGCCGTACAGATTCATCGCGGGCTTTCTCAACTCAAATCGCTCTATAAACACGCATAGACTACGCTACGAGAACATAATCCAGCGTCTTCTTGTCTAGGTCTGCTGCAATAGCTTTGAACTTCACCTTATCACCAAGAGTGAACACCTTCCCTGTTTTCTCGCCGATGATCGAGTATGATTTTTCATTGAATACATAGTAGTCAATGCCGAGGCTGCGCATGCCGATCATGCCTTCTGATTTGCTCTCATTTTCTTCGACATACATGCCCCACTTGGTCACACCAGTGATCGTGCCTTCAAAGACGATACCGAGGCGCGTGCTCATATACTCAACTTGCTTGAGTTTCTTTGATTCACGCTCAGCTTCAGAGGCACTAATCTCGCGACGAGTAGAGCTATCAGCGATATGCTGGAATGCAACGATATCTTTGTCACCGAATGGCTCATTGTGGAGATGCTTCGCTAGGACACGGTGAACGAGCAGATCTGGGTAACGGCGGATAGGGGAAGTAAAGTGAGTATAAAACTCAAAAGCTAAACCAAAATGACCGACATTTTTTGTTGAATACACAGCTTTTTGCATCGAACGGAGGATAGCAGTGCGGATGAGGTTCTCCTGCGGCTTACCGTCGATTTGCTCGAGAAGATCATTGAGATTGTGTGCGGTGACGACGCCATCTTTGTCTGCACGAAGGTCGAAGCCGAGCGCTTTGACAAACAGAGCGAGATTCTTAATCTTATCTTTATCTGGTGCATCGTGGATACGATATATTGCACCCGTGTCACGCTTACCCTTTTTCTTGATCTGGTCAAAGACAAATTTCGCAACTTCACGGTTGGCGAGCAGCATGTATTCCTCGACGAGCTTATGCGTATCTATGCGTTCATAAGCATAAACACCGATCGGCTTTCCATCTTTATCGAGCTTGAACTTGATCTCTTGTGTCTCAAACTCAATCGCGCCTCGCGAGAATTTCTCTTTTTGGAGTATTTTGGCAATATTATTCAAAGTAATGAGCTGCTCGCGATACGGCATGCCAGGTTCAACAGATGCGGTGACCTGTATTCCTTTTGAATATTTCTCAACGTTTTTTGGCTCACCATCAATGACCGCTTGAGCCGTCTCATAGGTGAAACGATGAGTCGAATTCATCACAGTCCTGCCGAACCAGCGCTCATGGATATGACCTTTACTGTCTATGACAAATATCGCTGAAAAACTAAGCTTATCTTCATGCGGATTGAGGCTACAAACGTCGTTGGAAAGGACTTCGGGAAGCATGGGAATAGTACGGTCGACAAGATAGACTGAGCAACCACGCTTCACCGCCTCCTTATCGAGAGCGCTCCCTTCGCGAACATAGTGAGATACGTCAGCGATGTGGACACCGATCTCATAGTAACCAGCATGCGCGCCAGTTGTGATCTTTTTGAATGAAATAGCATCATCGAAGTCTTTTGCATCGAAAGGATCGATGGTAAATGTTTCAGTACCGCGCATGTCGCGACGCTTAGCGATCTCTTCGGCAGATATCGTGCGCTCATTTTTTTCTATCTCTTCAGCTTCTTTTTCAACTGCTTTTGGAAAACCGACTTCAAAGCCTTTTTCAAGAACGATCGATTCCATTTCAACGTTATTTACGCCCTTTTTTCCGAGAACACGGATGAGCTTTGCAGTAGGATTTTGTTTTGGATCAGTCCATGAAAGCATTTCAACGTAGACCTTGTCGTCTTTTTTGAGGTTTGTCGTATCACCTTCGGTCAAAGTGAATGTCGTATACATTTTCTTATCATCAGGAATAACGATAGGCTTTCCATTTGAAATATCAACGATACCTACATAAAAATC
This sequence comes from Minisyncoccota bacterium, assembly GCA_035495115.1. GTDB lineage: Bacteria > Patescibacteriota > Minisyncoccia > Phycocordibacterales > PALSA-1337 > C7867-002. The sequence goes on from DATJGJ010000007.1 coordinate 92,799, forward strand.
TTTGGCACGCTCGATGATCTGCAGGACTTCCCCAACAGGTTGCTTTACGCCACGAATCATTTTTGGTGCAAAACGCACTTCGACCGTGTCGCCGTTAAGTGCGGTATTGAGATTGCCCTCTTCTATATATATAGAGTCTTTGAGTGGATCTGGATCATCAATATACCCAGCACCTTTGCGTGTGGTTGAGATGCGTCCAATGACCGTATTGCTTGGCTGATGGCTAGTATGAGTAGTTGTCATTACTCGAGGAGTGTAGCATAAAAACTGGATTTTTGTCTCGATTTCTGGTATTTTGGATTGGTTAGTTATGTGGTGATTCTGGTCGAATGTAGAGATTTGCTCAAAATTTTTTCCCGCTTACACGATAAAAATATTTTGATCCGAATTTCGCAAGACCGAAATTCGCGCGCGGTTAGCTCAGTTGGTAGAGCGACCCCTTGACGTGGGGTAGGTCACAGGTTCGAATCCTGTATCGCGCACAGAAAAAATATGATTATCCTCGGCATCGAAACATCATGCGACGAGACGGCTCTCGCCCTCATCGAAACGCGAGAAATCAAAAGCTCGGACGGTAAAGTACATACTGAATATCGCATCATCCAGTCGCTCGTCCACTCTCAGGCAGAGCTTCATAGCGCCTATGGGGGCGTCTTTCCTACACTTGCCAAGCGCGAACATAGCAAGAACCTTGTCCCTCTCCTAGAAAAGATACTCAAAGACCTCCCTTCTGATACTCACAAAAAGCACCCAAACTTCACCGAAACACTTGAATCATTCAAACAAGCGTATTGCGAGCAAAATGCCGATCTGCTTGAATCATTCACTCATGCACGCTTCCTCGAGCATATACCTCACATTGACCGTATAGCGGTCACTGAAGGCCCAGGATTGGAACCTGCGCTCTGGGTCGGCATCATATTCGCACGCATGTTGGGCGAGCTCTGGAACATCCCTGTCATACCAGTAAATCACATGGAGGGTCATGTAGTCGGCTCACTGCTCGATAATGACAAGCCCTCAGGCGCATGGCAACAACTAAAGAAACTTGAAGTGCCGGCAGTCGCCTTGCTTATCAGCGGTGGACATACGGAATTGGTAGAAGTTACAAGGCACAAGTTGCAACTTTCTTATTCCCTCCTCGGCCAGACACGCGACGATGCCGTCGGTGAGGCATTCGATAAAACTGCTCGCCTTCTCGGTCTACAATATCCAGGCGGACCGCACATATCACGCCTCGCCCATGAAGCTGGGGAAGAAAAAATCATTTCATCCGTCAAACTTCCTCGTCCCATGATCAGTAGTAATGATCTCAATTTTTCATTCTCAGGACTAAAAACGGCTGTCCTGTATGCTGTTCAAGATGCTCAAAAAAACAATACATTCAATGAAACATTCAAAAAAGGTTTGGCACGCGAGTTCGAACAATCAATCACTGAAGTGCTCGTAACCAAGCTTCAAAAAGCTATCGAGGAAACCGGCGCCCAATCTATCATCATCGGCGGAGGTGTCAGTGCCAACCATGTCCTGCGCGCCCATTTCGCACAAATCGCCGAACGCTACAGCATCCCACTCTTTTTGCCTTCTATGCACATTTCTGGCGACAATGCGCTCATGATCGCCCTCGTCGGTTCGATGAAATCTGAGACAACGGCACAATCAACGCCTATCCACGCCCACGGAACAAAAAAAATAACTGAGTAATGTTATACTAGAGGACATATTATGGCTTCTATTCAATTGTTCTTGTACGCTTTCTTGGCCGGCATACTCCCTTCTCTTTTGTGGCTTTTCTTTTTTACCCGCGAGGATTCTGCGCACAACAATTCGCGCCGCATTATCTTTGGTTGTTTTATTGGCGGCGCACTCGCTGTTATTATCGCGATATTTGCTGAAAAGATAATCGCTGATGCAATTTCTGATCCCTCAATGCGCTACATTCTGTGGGCCACATTCGAAGAAGTGGTGAAATTCATCGTTGCCGCCGTCATCATCTTTGCGGTGAGGGCGAACGAAGATCCTGTTGATGCGATGATCTACTGTGCGAGCGTTGCCCTTGGTTTTGCCGCTATCGAAAATACACTTTTTATACTCGGGCCGCTCTCTCAAGGCAGCATCGTAAGCGCTATTATCACCACGAATATGAGATTCATTGGAGCAACCCTCGTTCATGTTGTCAGTTCATCATTGGTCGGATTTATGGTCGGTTATTTCTTTTATTATAGCCGTATCACAAAAATCGTTGCCGCCTTCGCCGGTCTTGCTGGAGCCATTGCATTGCATGCGACATTTAATTTGTCTATAATTAATGCAAGTTCGCTTGATACGCTCAAAGCGTTCGGATGGATATGGGGTGCAGTAGTGATACTGATTATCCTGTTTGAGGAAGTGAAAGCCGTGCATCCGAAGTATATTTGAGTATTACTACATTAATAATTTTCATACATCATTATGGCAAAAGATAACAGATCATTCTTTGAGCGTCTCACAGGCACCGTCCGCATGGACGAAGAAACCGAGATGCCTGTATCAAAGAAAGCTACAAGCTCAAAAAGTGATGCTTTGCCGAATGTGTGGAACGATGAAGAGTCTGAAGAAGAAGGTGAATTGACAGTTGATGTATATCAAACCCCTGATTCTATAGTTATAAAAAGTATGATCGCTGGTGTACGACCAGAAGATCTCGATGTGTCTATCACTCGTGACACTGTTTCTATCCGCGGTCACCGTGAAGAAGAAAAAATGGCAAAAGAAGATGACTATTTTGCCCGCGAGCTTTACTGGGGTTCATTCTCTCGTACCATCCAGCTCCCTGAAGAGATCGATGTTGATGAAGCAGAGGCAGTTGAAAAGCACGGCTTACTTATCTTGAAGCTCCCAAAGCTCGACAAGAAGAGACATTCGAAATTGAAGGTAAAGACGGCGTAAAGCCCGCTTGATGTAAATCAAAAATCCCCTTCTGGGGATTTTTATTTCTAATATCACGCTCTCAATTAAATATCCAGCGTCGCCAACTTCGCATTTGACTGGATGAATGACTTGCGGGCAGGCACATCATCTCCCATGAGCATATCAAAGACTTTATCCGCATCTGCAGCATCCTCAACATTAACCTGAATGAGGATGCGCTTTTGCGAATCCATAGTTGTCTCACGGAGTTCATCAGCATTCATTTCACCAAGACCCTTATAGCGCTGGATGGAGATCTTTTGTGACTTAGCCGGCAGTGATGCATCTTTTTCCTTTTTTCCTTCTTTTCCTTTTTTGATCTCCTCATCAGTGCCACCCGCAGCCTCGAGCAAGCGCTCCTTGTCTTCTTCCAAACCTTCTTCGCTCTGTTCGCCTTCGGCGCTCAATAACTGACTTTCATCAAAATCCTTACCGAGAAACTTAACCTTCTCTTCTTCTGAATAGAAATAGAATAATTCTTTACCCTTCTTGACCTTGTACAAAGGTGGCTGAGCAATAAAAACGTGGCCATTGTCGATGAGCGGACGGAAATAACGATACAAGAGCGTCAAAATAAGCGTACGGATGTGCGCACCGTCCACATCGGCATCGGTTGCAAGGATGATCTTGTGATAGCGAAGCTTGCTGATATCGAATGTATCACCGATTGCGGTGCCAAAAGCCAAGACGAGGTTCTTTATCTGCTCTGAGCCGAGCATACGGTCGAGGCGAGCGCGCTCGATGTTCAAGATCTTTCCACGGAGCGGCAAGATAGCCTGCGTACGTCGATCACGGCCTTGCTTTGCAGTACCTCCAGCGGAATCACCCTCCACAATGAAGAGCTCAGACTCAGCCGGATCACTCGACTGACAGTCAGCCAGCTTTCCTGGCAACGTCATGCCTTCGAGGGCGCCTTTACGCAACACAGAGTCTTTTGCGGCCTTTGCAGCCTTGCGCGCCTTCATAGCAAGGATGACTTTGTTGATCATGGCACGACCGTCTTCTGGGTTCTCTTCAAGGAAAGCAGCGAATGCCTCGCCAAAAACTGTAGCAGTGGCACCCTGGGCTTCCATAGAACCAAGCTTTGCTTTTGTCTGGCCTTCGAACTGGATCTCACGTAGCTTGACCGAGACAACCGCTGTCAAACCTTCGAGAATATCATCGCCAGTGAATGTTTCATCGCCTTTTGCAAAGTTATTGTTCTTTGCATATGTATTGAGCGTACGAGTGAGTGCTGTTTTGAAACCAGTCACATGCGTACCTCCTTCAGGTGTATGGATATTGTTCGCGAATGCGAGAATGTGGGAAGAAACATCATCTGAATACTGGAGAGCAACTTCGACGGATTCAACTCCCTCAACCTTCTTTTCAACATAGAAAATGTTTTTGTGGATAGGTTTGAGAAGCTGATTGGTGAACTTTACGAGAGAAACAAGGCCGCCTTCGAAATAAAATGTGAACGAAGGAGCGTCGACGCCAGTATCACGGATATAGAAGAGTTCATTATCGAGACCGAATGTCGGCATCTGCTCACGTGCATCGATGACAGAGATGCGGAGACCACGAACAAGGTATGCTTGCTGGCGCATATGGCTGACGACGCGATTGAAATCAAAAGTGACACCTTCTTTGAAAATAGTTGGATCAGGCTGGAATAGTACGATAGTACCGTGGAGCTTTGATGAGCCGACTTTTTTGACCTGAGCTTTTGGCTTGCCGATGTTGTACTCCTGTACATGTATGCCGCCTTCACTATGAACAAGCACCTTTGCATAGGTCGAGAGTGCGTTGACCACAGACGCACCCACACCGTGGAGACCGCCTGAAACTTTATAGCCACTGTCCTCGCCACCGAACTTACCACCGGCATGGAGAACCGTCATAACCATTTCCAAAGCAGATTTCTTGGTCTGCTTGTGTATGCCAACAGGAATACCACGACCGTTATCGGCTACGCGGACTTTATTGTCTGGAAGGAGAACAATCTCGATATCATTGGCATAACCACCCATGGCTTCATCGCGCGAGTTGTCGAAGATCTCAGTGATGAGATGATGAAGACCATCGGGACCCGTGGTACCGATATACATACCCGGACGCTTGCGAACTGGTTCGAGACCTTCGAGAACCTGAATGGAAGAGGCATCATATCCGCCTTCTGCCTTTTTAGCCTTTATTTCCTTGGTTTTTTCAGACATACGGTAGTATTAAATAGTAAAATAATAGTGTTTCTGGGTTGAGTAACTTGTGTTTAATTATACCAAATTACCAGTCGCAATGCACGTATAAAAATGCATTAAAAATGGCTTTATATATGGGGATAAATAGGATGCTAGTTATGCACTTTTAAGTGTTAAAAAAGGGTTGATTTTAATGGCGATTAGGAGCAGAATGAGAGTCGGACTGAAAACAACTTTAACAAGGAGGTGATATGTATTTACTTACTGAGGACCTTGGCTCCTTAGCGCCCGACGACGATTCACCAAAACAACTAGAATTTAGTCTCATCGTGGATTGCACTACTAGTGTGCGGAGATCTGGCCACAAAAAATACTGGAAGGTGCACTCTGCTGAAGTTACTGAAACCGGCCTTCATCTCACTGTCAGGCAAGCATACTGTCGAAAAACTTCCAAGAAATACAAACTTGGGTTAATCCATATACCTTTTTGGGGATTCAAAAGGATTAGTGACTGCCATCTGGCGCTCAATTATCGAGATGCGAGCCGGCAACTTCAAACACTGATTATTACATCAGACAGGCCATTGGCTGAGAATCGAAAAGTTCACATCAAAGAAGTATTTATAACAGCCTAAAATCAAAAACCGCCGACTCATCTCGGCGGTTCTTTTCTATTTCATTAATTGAATTACCTCAACACCGCCCTAAACTCCCCCGCTGTTCTTTCGCGAATCTTCTCATGGATAGCGTTGACCTCTTCGTTTGTGAGTGTGCGCTCAAGTGAGCGATATATGATACGGAATGTATAACTAACTTTATCTGCACCGAACTTGGCCGCATTTTCAAATGTATCGACAAGTTTGAATTCCTCGACGAGATCTCCAGCTATATCGCGAACTAATTCGAAATACGTATTGAGACTGACGCTTTTGTCGACAATAAATGAGATGTCGCGAAGTACTGGAGGGTACTTACTGACTTCTTTGTATGTTGAATTGATATCAGTGAACTGACTCGTGATACGTGGATCATCAGACCAGAGAATGCGGATATCTGGGATAGCCATCTTGATCATAGCGAGACGCTCGCCAAAACCGAATGCCCAGCCATTGTAAATCTCAGGATCAAGACCAAAGTTACGCAAAACGATAGGGTTAACTAGGCCGGCACCGTTAACCTCCAACCAATTGCCGTTGAATTTGATATCCATCTCCAAACTCTCAACCGTATAAGGAAAATTGTCCTCCAAGAACTGATACTCTATACCTTTACCGAATATGCCCGAAGCCAGATCGAGCTGGACTGCCTTGAGATCATCTTGAGTAATCTTTTTCTTTTCTTTTTTACATATATACAAACCGTCGATCTGATGGAATGCAGGGAAATGATGACGATCAATCTCATCTTTACGATAGACGATGCCCGGCGCCAAAGCCATAATCTCCCCTTCTTTTTCGAGACGTTCACGGACCGCGGGATCCTTGAGATAGAACGACCAAAATGCAGTCATCTGCGTGCGGAGCATGTGTTCCTTGTCGATGTAGTACGTATCTGTCTCTTTGCGGCTTGGGTGATCAGCAGGAGTGTTAAGGAGATTGAAATTCTGTTCGGCTGAGACGATCTTTGGGAATTCGACGAGATCGAAATCTTTGAAACGAGGCAAGTTGATGATCTGATCAAACAATATTTTGACTGGTGAGTTCGCTTTCTTGGTCAGGTCAGGCAAAGCCAAATGGCGCTTGATGCGGAGAGCCGTTGTATCCGTGCGACCATCAAGGCTTGCGATAAGCTTTGATTCATTCGGATCGGTCATGATGATATGGTTGCGCATGGGTAACACTATAGCAGATATGGGTTTTACTTCAAATACTCCGGCGTATTGACGTGCATCCAGTCGAGCTCTTCGCGCATGACGGCCGCTGCACCGATCAAGTTCTCTACTGAGCCATGATCCATCACCACCGCAAAAGCATACTTTGGATTTTCATATGGCCAGAAGCCAGTGACCCATGAGTTAACGTTCGCCTTTGATACACCAAGCTCGGCCGTACCAGTCTTTGCAGCTACATTGACATATGGCACACCCAAAGCCTTTGCAACACCGATCTGTGCGCTCAAACGCATGCCTTCATGCACCACATCGAAGTCTGATTTTGCCAAAGGCACTATCCCTTCAACATGAGGTTCACTGTCTTTGAGGATAGACGGTGTGAGGAGTGTGCCATAGTTCGCCATAGAACCAACAGCACGGATAACCTGAGCAGGTGTCACTTGGAAGCCATATTGGCCGATGGCAGTGTGA
>DATJGJ010000008.1:0-6859 GCA_035495115.1 Minisyncoccota bacterium
CAATTCCACATCACCTTTCTCATTGGTAAACAAGACGATTTTATTTTCTATACCCTTTGTATCTGTCATAACTTTATGCGATTAATTTAATTCTTAATAATCACAATCAAAAATACCTGGTGGACCAGATATTCATATAGATTCACTCATATCAGTGCGACTTGAGTGCAGGCAGTACGGAAATTATACTCCTCTTATCATGTGCTTGCCATTCCTCTGAATGCGAGTAATATACCCTAAAGACGGAACGAAACCTCCACAACCACATATATATGAATGCAACTGAAACAGCTCCTACCCTCACTGAAGGCAGCATCGTCACCATTACTGGCGACAATAGATTCATTGGCCGACAAGGCCTTGTCATCGACATGAACAGCGACCTTTTGCCCACAGAGGGGCCGATTGCTGTATATTTCGACACTGAAATTGGGGAGCATGAATTCAACATCTTTGGACGTGGTGAGAAATGGACAGGCGGAATACCGACCAAGGAAAACTACAAAAAATGCTATCGTGTTATTTGTTTTCTTCCTGACGAACTACGCAGAGAAGAGAGTTTTCCACTCGAGACAATTGTGCAACGTGAATTTGGTTCGAACTGGAATCTCATATACTCATTCGATTTTCCTCTCAGACCAGGAACACATGTGTGCCAATTCGATCAATGTAAAAGCGGGTTGTTAGCGACACAGCTAACACTGGTCAATGTCTGGGGAACCATCACGACCGTTTACTCATGCACAGAGTGTCATAAAGGATGGCATGGGATGAAGGCCGATGGTGTCAAATATAAAAACCCTCTCCCGGGCGCACCTTTAAAAGTAAATTGACTTCAGTGTTTCTGCACAAACGACACGCACCATGCGCGTCGTTTTTTTATTTACCCATCTCCAATGTCTGATCGATCTTGATCTGACTGACGAACTCAGGCACGTGCGAGACCATGATGAGCGCGCCTTCATAGGCGTCGAGCGCTTTGGCGATCACGGGGATATGACGAAAATTGATATGGTTGGTTGGCTCATCCATGATGAGAAGCCCTGGACGGAGCAAGACGAGACGAGCGAAAGCCACGAGACCCTTCTGCCCTTCTGAGAGCGAACCAATCCTCTTGTGGACCATGTCGCCAGTGATGAGAAAGGCTGCGGCAGTCGCACGTAACTCTGTCTCAATGAAACGACCATCGACTGAACGAATAATCTTTTCGAGCGACTGATAGACCGTATCATTGAAATCCATCATCGAGAAATCCTGACGATAATAGCCGACGCGGACACCGCCCATGATTGTGATACCTTCGACTGGTGTCGCTGGGTTTGAAGCAGTGTATATCTTCTCAATAAGCGTGCTTTTGCCAATGCCATTTGGACCAGAGATGAGGAGATGGTTCTTGCGGCGCAATGCTATCTTGGCAGTATGTTTGACCGGCTTATGCGTCTTTGGGCTGAGTGCAGTATATGAAGTGATGTTGATGATCTCACCGACCAAGTCTTGCTGGCACGGGATCGTAAACGGCTTGATAGTCTTGTCTTCTTTGCGCACATCGACGATTTCTTCTTCGAGCTCTTCTGCCTTCTCGCGCATGCGCTTGGCCACGAGACGCATCTGGCCACCTTTGTTGGCGAAGACATTGGCCTGATCTTTCTTTGCTTGGATCTCTTTTGCCAAACGAGCATTATCCATATTTTCTTTTTCTATGCGTGCACTAATCTGTGCGACCACATCTTTGTAGTTGCCGACGTATTGCTCGACCTTCTTTGTATGAATATCGAGATACAAGACGCCGTGCGTGAAGGCATTCAAGAAATCAGCGTCGTGAGAGATGACGATACAGGTCTTTTTGTAATTGATAAGGAAGTCAGTGAGGTGTTCGATGCCTGCTTTGTCGAGATTGTTCGTCGGTTCATCGAGGAGAAGGATGTCAGGATCTTGGATGAGCGCCGAAGCGAGGAGAAGACGCGCCTGCTGGCCACCTGAAAATGTCTTGACGATGCGATCCTTGATGTCATTCCCCTTTGCGATATGGAGATTGACCACGTCGAGGATAGCGTCGATCTTTGGGTCGAGATCGTACACCTTTTCCGCGAAGCATTTTGCGAAAAACTCACGAACGGTGAGCTCGAGATCAGGACGAGGGATGACTTGGCGTGCTGTAGCGACAGTTGAACCGTTGGTGATGTGAATCTCACCCGACTCAGGTTTGTGCCCTTCAGTAGTGTTTCCCTCATGCTCGGCGCCGAGGATCAGTCCAAAGATGGTGCTCTTGCCGGCGCCATTTTGGCCCATGAGCGTTACCTTGGTGCCGCGACGAACGGTGAAGTTGACCTCATCGAGTATCTGATGATTGTGACCATGCTCAAAAGACACATCCTCGAAGCGGAGGACGGTGTCGCCAGCGAAAGCACCTACCGTTGAGCGTGATTGATAGTTATTGGCCATAGGGGTATAGATTACGATATTTTGAGCGTTATAGCTAGTCTCAGCACGGTTTCGTTGGACAATAGTGTTTATTTGTGCTATATTTGTTCGTGAAGTTCTTTTGCCTGCCTATGGAAAGCAGGTTCAACAAATCAATAACCACGTAACTAGAGAGAAAAGTAAATTATGGATGAGCAACTAGTAATCACACCTGATGTGACTCGTTGGAAAGAGGATGGCGTCAATTTTGTCGTCAAAGCTCCTGTCATCGGAAAGACGGATACATGGCGCGTCTTGCAGTCATCGCTTGCCCACATCGGCTGTTGGCCAAAAAACAACCCTCGTAACACGGTCAAGTATTTGGAGTTAACTGGCCCTGAAATTCGCAAGAAATGCGCTGCTTACGAGGCCGAGATCGCCGTAAATCAAATGATGACTTGTGGCAACGAGACAGGTCGGCACGGATCCCGTAAACTTGCTCCGATCAGGCGCTCTATCACACAAGTGCCAGACGTTTCTGCGGTCAAAAAGCAAACGGCACGTTTACAGATGATTCGCCAAGCACATCAGCGAGTGTTCGCACTGCAACAGCAATCTTCTTTTGCATAATTCACACACAACTATGCCGGATTCCATCTTGGGATCCGGCATTAACTTATTTATTTTTCCTCCTGTGGATCATGATTTGGTTGCCATCTGGATCTTCGATGAGCACCATATTACAAGCCGGACCATCATAGGGCTCCATCAATATTTTAATATTCTTCGCTTTGAGCTCAGCCAACGCACCATCAAAATCTTCTGCTTCGAGGGCAACTGTTGCGCCTGTCTTACCTGGCTTGAAGTTCGGCGCCCCTTTGCCGATAGCGAGTGTATCAGGACCTATCTCATATTCGATAAAAGCCATTTCATCCCCTACCCATTCTGAACTAGCTTTGAGCCCGAGCACGCCTTCGTAGAATGCGCGCGCTTTAGCGACGTCAATGATCGGGTATGAAGCGAATGAGAATGAGGTGAATTTCATGATATATTTTGATACTAATATGCCTCTAGTATAACAACATTTCGTTCTCAATGATGATTGACAAACCGTGCATTATGAACGAATATTCTATGAAACGTCCGCACATTTAACACTGAAGAGAAAGGACCTGTATGCATTCAGCTGACCTTATAGCAATTGCTATTTCATGTTTAACTGTCATCGGTTTGGGACTGCTTCATTATAGAAAGCGCGCGCGAGTTGAGCTCAACGACTATGTTGCCGTTCTCGACTTTGAAGAATGGCGATCGCGCGATCATATCCATGATCTCATGGAAGAACAACATCACGGATGGCTCGACGCATATGAAGTAATCCGCTCTCTGATTGAACTCGAAAAAGAAGGCAGGATCATCCATCGCGCTATACCGCACGTCACACCCTACGGCGTTACTGAGATTCATCAATTCAAACGCTCTAACGGCGAAGGTGGTATGGGCACGTATCCAGCAATCATCCCTTTTCCACCCACGCACGGCCTCAAGCTTGTCACGATAACAAACAAAACCCCGCATTTCGGTGCGGGGTTTTTTGATTCTGCAGAATTCACCCAGTAGATGAATTTACTGATTCGTGTCAACTACTTTCTCTTTGCGTACTGCTCGAATGTGACGAGTAATGACGAACCAAAACATACTGATGAGTACGTACCCGCAAGGATACCGATGATGAGAGCGAGGGTGAAATGCTGAGTCGCTTCCCCACCGAAGATATAGAGCGAGACGAGAGCGATGAGCACTGTGAGCGATGTATTGATCGAACGAGTGAGCGTCTGATTGACTGATTCGCCGACAACTGAGACGAACGGCTTGTTTGAGCTCGAATGCGAGAGATTTTCACGGACACGATCGAATACGACGATGGTGTTGTGGATCGAGAAGCCGAGGATAACGAGGAGCGCCGTGACGAACAACGTGTCCACTTCATAGCCTGCATAATGACCGAGGATGGCGAATGCGCCGAGCGGAATGATGATATCGTGCACGAGTGATATGATAGCGATCAAGCCGTACTTCCATGACTTGACTGGCTCTGAAACCTTGCGGAAGGCAAATGTGATATAGAGCACAATACCAAGGATAACGAGAATGATAGAAACGATAGCCTTGCGGAGCGATTCTGCGCCGAGAATAGGACCGATAGAGTCAAAACTCTTGATAGTTGAAGACGCTGTACCCTGCGCAGAGATAACGCTCGCCACAGAAGCCTTTTCGGCCTGACTGACTGCCTTCATGCGGATGAAGTATCCATCGGTGCCGCTTGGGCGAACTGAAACTGAAGGATCGATAGCTGAAATGCCCGAGATGAGCGAAGCCTGTGTAGGTACAGCAGATGCAGGATACGAAACTTCGATGAGTGTGCCGCCAGCAAAATCAATGCCTGGCTTCAATCCCCACAATGCGAGTGATCCGATCGAAACAACGAGGAGAATAGCAGTGAAGACGTATAGAATTTTACGGTTGTTGATGATCCACATGTTATTTATTTAATTTCGTAAATCCGTTGCTGATAAGGAATGTGCTCAGGCGTGTCGTCTGACGAGGCGCCACAGCATACAAGAACAAACGTGACGCAGTGATAGCGGTGAACATCGAGACGAGTACACCGACGACAAATACGAGTGCGAAACCGGTGATGATAGCCGTTGAGCCGAAGTAATAAAGGATGACACCAGTGATGATACTTGAGATGTTCGAATCGCGGATAGATGTCCATGCGCGAGCGAAACCTTCATGCATAGCGTCTGATATGCCACGGCCAGTGCGGAGTTCTTCTTTCATGCGTTCAAAGATGAGAATATTCGCATCAACTGCCATACCGATCGTGATGATGAAACCTGCGATACCAGCTGCAGAGAGCGTGACGGGGATCATCTTGAAGAGAGCGAGCATGAGCGCTGTATATACACCAAGTGCAACAACAGCGATAAAACCTGGGAGACGATACCAGAGGACCAAGAAGATACTGATGATGATGAATGCCACTATACCAGCATATATACCGCCATGTACCGCTGCTTGTCCGAGAGATGGTCCGACAGTCTGTGTAGAGATGAGAGCGATAGGCACTGGCAATGCGCCGAAATTGAGATCGCGTACGATCTTTTGTACTTGATCAAGAGTGAAAGTGCCAGTGATTTGCGCCTGTCCGCCAGTGATCTCAGATTGAACGACTGGGTATGAGACGAGATTGTTATCAAGGAAAATGCCGATGTAATTGCCGATGTTGTTCTTTGTGATATCACCAAAGAGCTTTGCACCTTCACTCGTGAATTGGAGTCCAACTTGTGGAGCGTTGGTTGTTGAGTTGAATTGAACTGAAGCACGGCTGACCATTGCGCCGGTCAAACCAGTATTTTTAAAGAGAGCTGTGAATCCAGCCGCTTGCGTTGTCGTTGACTGGCTCAGTATTGTCGTCGAAGATTGGAAAGCTTTGAGATCTGCCGCTGTCGCCAAACGGAATTCGAGCACCGGCGTCTTGCCGATCTCAGCAGCTGCTTGATCAGAATCAGTGATGCCAGGGAGCTCGACGATGAGCTTGTATGCATTGCCCTGTCCTGCCAAAGCGCCGCCAAGCTGAGTCTGGACGATAGGTTCGCTCACACCGAGCGTATTGACGCGACGCTCAACGACATCACGAAGCGATGCCATCGATGAAGTGATATCGTCGCCAGAAAGTTTTGAGACATCAGCAGAATAAACGAGGTGAGTACCGCCTGAAAGATCGAGACCAAGATGGAATGGGTGAAAACCTGCCCATGAACCAGCGACTTGCGAAGCGTAGACAAAATAGCCAATAAGAAGCGCAAAAATGAGTACGTAGACAGCCTTTATTCGTTGTTTAAACATAGGCCGTATTATATAGGTTTAGGGCTATATTGCAAGGGATTACAGACGCTCTGCCGTTTTCTTCAACCCTTCTTCAAATGGTACCACCGGTTCAAACCTGAGAATGGTACGCGCCTTGGTGATATCTGCATAACTATCTTTGATATCACCTTGCTTTGCGGGCAGATACTTCGGAACAAAGGCAGAGCCGAGAATAGCGTTGAGTTGAGCAACCAGATCATTCAGAGATATCCTGCTCCCGGTAGCAATGTTAAAAACGTCTCCAAAACCCGTTGTTACCTTCAATGCTCTCATGTTCGCCTGTACGATATCTGATATATAGATAAAATCTCGCGTCTGACTACCATCACCATATATCGATGGCGCATTCCCCTTTTTCATAAGCGAAATAAATTTTGGTATAACCGCCGAATATTCAGAAAAAGGATTTTGACGCGGACCAAATACATTGAAATATCTGAGACCTATCGTTTTTAATCCTGATGCATCGAATATCTTCTTTGCATCAACCTCGTTTTCCAACTTGTGCTCGCCGTAAGGAGAAATC
>DATJGJ010000009.1:0-11184 GCA_035495115.1 Minisyncoccota bacterium
TCAATGACTGTTTCAGCAGTCGCGCCTTCAGGATATGTGCCCTTTCTACGATATTCATAGTGGACGCTCTCGCCGGTCTCAGGATCATCTATTTTGACTTCAAAGAGATAAAGCCCTGAGTCGTCATATTTTTCACGTACATGTTCGATTTCATCGCCTTCGATGAGCTTTGAGATGATCTCTAGCACTTCTTCCCTGCTCGGAATACGCTCCTGTGGTCCTCGTTCAAATTGTCCGGCGAATGCGATCATACTACTTCCTACTATCCCCTTTTATCGTCGCAATAGCCTCCTGAACCGTTGTCATGAACTGGGCTGGGAAAATGATCGTTGAATTCTTTTCGGTAGCGATCTCTGACATGGTCTGGAGGGTGCGCAACTGGAGAGCGACGGGATGCATAGCGATGATGTCAGCAGCTTCGCCGAGTTTGACGGATGCTTGGAACTCACCTTCGGCGGCCACGATCTTGGCACGGCGCTCGCGCTCTGCTTCGGCTTCTTTGGCCATAGCGCGCTGCATGTTGTCAGGGAGAACGATGTCTTTGATCTCAACGGCGGTCACCTCGGCGCCCCAGGGCTCAGTATGAGCGTCGATGACATCCTTGATCTGCACATTGATATCGCCCGTCTGTGAGAGGAGCTGATCGAGAGAGAAACGGCCCACAATGTTGCGCACAGTTGTCTGACTGATCTGATTGACGGCATCATAGACGTTCTCGATGGCTACTACTGACTTTTTTGGGTCGACGATGTGATAGTACGCTACTGCCGCAATGTCGATCGAGACATTGTCTTTGGTGATGATTTTCTGCGAAGGGATATTCATCGTGATCGTGCGGAGCGTGACCTTTGTCATCTTTTCCAAGATCGGAATCAGGATGATCAGGCCCGGGCCTCTGACGCCCGTACATTTACCGAGGAAGAAGATAACGCCACGGTCGTACTCTTTGACCACGCGGAGCGATAATGCGAGGAGGATGACTACTACGATGATGATGTATGTGAGCATGGGGGTTTGTGAGGATTATGGGCTAATGAGGGTATTATATCATTTCCTACCCTAATTTTATTCAATAAAATATTACCACAGATAACCCAATGATGGATTTACCTCACCAACCTCATCAATACCTATTTCGTCTTTTTTCTGATTGTAAGAAAGTGTAAATTTTTGAGACAAAACTGCGGGGTTCTTATTTGAAATATCGCTGTTGTATGCAAATCTGTTATTAAAACTAAATGCATCTTGATTAATAAATACTGTGCCTGGGTCACTATTTAAAAAGTTGGTCTGCTCCCTGCTATTTTTTGAGGAGCTTGATCCTGAGTATAGTGCACCAAAGAGAACCTTGGCCTCAATTCTAAATACCCCCTCCTTAATTTTGTCTTTGACGTCAATATCAACACTTTTAAAAATTAAATTTACAACTCGAGACTTCCAGTCCGAACTATAAGTTGAAAAATGGGTAAAAGTGGCAGCAAATGGTGAAGATTCTTCGCTGACTTCCTGAAGCCCACGGTCTTTAAGTGTATTTTGAAAATCTTTATCGCCCTGAATCTTATTCATAACGTGTTCTCTAACTTTTTCAAGTCCTATTCCAAGATGAAGTTCAGTATCGATACATTCTTCAAGCGATTCTGGACGAATTATCCTAATTTCTTTTTTTGTTACTTCCATAAACTCCCTAGGGAGATTAGCATCAAAAAATATTCCATCATTCGTTACCAAAACATATTTGTAGTCTTTGTTGATTTTCGCGTCATCAATGATTGAGAGCCAAATTAAAGTATCTCTGAACCCTTTGTCCTCTTCTTCAAATGGCGGGATAAGATCATCTGATCTTTGAGTAATAAGACCAAGACTGACTTTAGGAGCTGGTAGAATATGAATACCGGTTTCCTTAATTTTTGAGCGAAATTGCGATTTTATTTTTGCTTTTAGGAATGCTGCGGGATAATTCTTGATCGACCGAATCTTTAAGATACTTCCGAGTTCCTCATCAAGTTTTTGTGCATTTGAATATTTCTCAATCAAACGCCGTTGAAGAGCTCGAACTCCCTCTTTATATGAAGTATCCGTTAAACAAATCTGGACGCGCTCCATAATTTTATTTCTTTTAATAAACTCAATTAAATCAAATACATTCTTACAAAAAATATTACTAAACGATAAAGAATTTTTATTGCTCCAGCTGATTGCTGAGTTGTTGTCAAAAATTACTTTTACTTTATTCATAGTGGTATTTAAGCAAAAATAATAATAAAACTCATAAATATAAACACCAGAATAACAGCAACAGAAACTACTTTACGATTAAATATATTTAATTCCCCAAGTTTATCGAGAAGCTGATTTAAAAAACCAATTAGAATCGAGAAAAGGCCCTCGTACAAAAGTATCGGGTATTTGAGATAGGCAATGGAGTAACTTCCTGTTGTGCCACCGTGTGGTAGAGTTCCAATTGAAATCGATACAAGTAAAGAACCTGCAGATAAAAGTATAAACGAAACTATATCAGAGTAACGATCACTGGGAACTGCTATTATCGAGGTACTAGGTTTTCCTACGTCATGTTCATTCCTTTCAGAAGCTAAAATTTGAAAGCCGAAAGTAGCTTCAATTTTTTTAAGGAATACCTGCGTATCACTCTCAAAATATAGCTCCATTTGCTCAAAGTTATTTTTCTTGTGACGAAAACGCCATCTCAGAATTCCGTCTTGTCTCAGTTGGGTTACTGCGACGCTAGTTTTTGCTAATAGCCTAAGATAGATAGGGATGTTCGTCTCAAGTATCTCTTTTTTCATTACTTTTGAAAATTCATTAAGTTGGTCCACATATGATTGCTTCTGTACTTCAGCGGAATTTAATTTTGCGAGTGATAACTTTTCATTAATTTCAAGGGTGTAATCAAATTGTCTTCGGACGTCATCTATGATGAAAGGAATGTCTTTTGACAATTTGTAACAATGAGCCAATTTATTATCTACATACCCAGATTTAGTTGTGATTTCAGATAAGTTGTCAGTCAATGGTCGTATTGAAAACAATGGGATAAAAGCCGGACCAACATAATATGCTCCGGTTTTTTCAGCATTTATATTGCTTATTAATTCAGGTATTTTTTTATCTAGAAATGTAGAAATTGTGTTTCTCATTTCACCAATCAAATTGATTTGATCGATAATCATTCTGTCGATTCCATAAAGCTGATTGTAGTACTTCCTTCTTTGCTCGTATTTGTATGCGACCCACCAAAGAACAAATGGTGATGCGGCACCAATCATTGCACCTATAAGATCTTGCCATATTTTTATATGTTGTATGAATGTCATACTTGTTTTCTCTTACCCTTCCTCCCCGGTACCCCCATTTTCTCCTCCAACTTAAACAACTCATCGCGTATCAGCGCCGCGGTCTCAAAGTCGAGCGCTTGTACCGCTTCAGCCATAGCTTCCTCCTTCATGCGGTAGAGCTTCTTGGGGTCGGTCTTGGCGAGTTCTTCATCGATAGCGACGAGGGCGCTCACAGCCTTGTCATGCTCAGTCTTGAGCTGATCGGTGATGTCATGGATAGCCTTGATGATGGTGGTTGGGGTGATGCCATGCTCCTTGTTGTACGCCACCTGTATAGCACGACGACGATCGGTTTCGCGGATGGCGTTCTTCATGGAGTCGGTCATGTTGTCAGCATAGAGGATGACGCGACCAGCGGAGTTGCGGGCGGCACGACCGATGGTCTGGATGAGACTGGTCTCTGAGCGCAAGAAGCCCTCCTTGTCGGCATCGAGGATACCGATGAGCGACACTTCAGGGAGATCGAGACCTTCACGGAGCAAGTTGACGCCCACGATGATATCGTACTTCCCTCTACGGAAATCAGTCAGGATATTGATGCGCTCGATGGTTTTGATATCGCTGTGGAGGTAGGCCGCTTTTATCTTCTTCTCTTTGAGGTATTCAGATAGATCCTCAGCCATCTTTTTGGTGAGAGTAGTGGCGATGACACGGAAGCCGCTTTTGATAGTCTTTTCTGCTTCCTCAATGAAATCGAATATCTGACCCTTGTAGCCATTCGACGAATTTTCACGGATCGGCTTGATATCAACCACGGGATCAATGAGACCTGTCGGACGGATGACTTGCTCGACCACGTTTTGTGACTCGGCTACTTCATATTTGCCAGGCGTTGCTGAGGTATATATCATCGGACCGACGCGTTCGAGGAACTCAGGGAATTTGAGCGGTCTGTTGTCCTTGGCTGATGGCAAACGGAAACCGTGCTCGATGAGAGTTTCTTTGCGTGACGCATCACCAGCATACATACCATTCAACTGCGGGATGGTGACGTGCGACTCATCGATGATAGTTAGAAAATCAGGATTACCATCCTTATCTTTTGGAAAATATGCGAGCAACGTATCTGGCGCTTCACCTGGCATCTTGCCGCTGAAGTGACGTGAATAGTTCTCGATGCCGTTGGTATAGCCGATCTCTTTGATCATAGAGAGGTCGTACTTGACGCGACGCTTGAGACGCTCTGCTTCGAGCATCTTACCTGCTTTCTCGAGGGCTTTGAGTCTGTCGACGAGCTCAGCTTGGATGGTTTTGTAGGCGCGTTCGCTCTGCTCATCAGAAGAGATGAAGTGCTTGGCGGGGAAAATGAATATAGCTTGGTGATCATTGCGGACTGATCTAGAAACAGGGTCTAGTTCTGTGATCAAGGTAATGCCACCGTTTCCACTCGGCACGACAGGATTCTCGCTTCCTTTTGCAGAGGCAAAACCGCGAGAACTGTCGCTGCCTCCGGAAACGGCTGACGTGTCACCGAATTCAATACGATAAATAGTTTTCTCATTTACTGGCATTACCTCCAACATGTTACCAATTGCTCTGAATTGTCCACTCTTGAGGTCAGCAGTCGTGCGTTCAAAATGAATGTCGAT
The DNA here is from genome assembly GCA_035495115.1 of Minisyncoccota bacterium. Taxonomy (GTDB): domain Bacteria; phylum Patescibacteriota; class Minisyncoccia; order Phycocordibacterales; family PALSA-1337; genus C7867-002. The sequence goes on from DATJGJ010000009.1 coordinate 4,943, forward strand.
CAGCTTGCGGATGAGCTCAGCGCGCGACAGTTCCATACCGACTTTGAGCTTGAGATTCACCTTTTCATATTCTTCCGGACTACCCAGGCCGTATATGCATGAGACCGATGCGACGATGATGACATCTTTGCGTGTGAGGAGCGCTTGGGTCGACGCGTGGCGAAGACGCTCGATCTCTTCATTGATCATGGCTTCTTTTTCGATATAGGTATCGCTCGAAGGTATATATGCCTCTGGCTGATAGTAGTCATAGTACGAAACGAAATAGTGCACCGCATTATGAGGGAAAAATTCGCGGTACTCCTGGGCCAGCTGTGCGGCGAGGGTTTTGTTATGAGCAATAACGAGGGTCGGCTTGTTGAACTGGGTGATGACATTGGCCGCGGTGAAGGTCTTGCCTGAGCCGGTGACACCGAGGAGGGTTTGCTTGGTAAAACCCTTCTTGAGGCCTTCTACGAGCCCAGAAATAGCCTTCGGCTGGTCACCTGCAGGCTTATATGGTGTTGCGAGTTGGAAGAGGGGTTTAGATGTCATAGAGGTAAATAGTAGCGCTATATTACAATAAAAACAGGCTTTTGACTAATAAAAAACGGCACAGGATGAACCTATGCCGAATGAGTGACGAATAAATGATCAGTGTGACTTGCTCTGATCGATGCGTGGTGCAAGGAAACGGATCCAGCGCCTGACTGCGGTGTGCGTGAGTGCGCACTCAACGGGTCGATGGTAGAACTTCTTTCCATCGACGGACGTCACTGTTTTCCAGTCAAACTCGCCCCAAAACTTGCCGTTGATTGTGGTAGGTATCCAGTCGTTCGGGTTCTGCTGGATCCCAACAACTTTCCGGACACGTTCCATGATGTCATCACCGACATACACAAGAAAGATGACGGTCTTACCGAGGAGGCGCTCACGAATCGCATTGTTGTAAAAAGGATTGCGATACGTGCAGAACGCCTGCAGCTCCGACTCGCCGATCTCGAAGTCGATGCGATATGCCACCTTACCCCGTGTGATGCTGAGCTCGTTAATGGTTCGATCGATGATTTTATGAGCAGCTAATTCTGGATAAAGGATGACTATTGTCGTCCTCCGTTTGGATTTATGCCTGTTTTTCATGGTGCACGGTTCCTTTCTGGGTTTGTTTGACTAACTTTATAATGAAGAAAAAAAAGTGTCAATCCCCTCTTTTCTCACATAATGGTATGAAATGGAAAAGCGCACAGTACTGACCGTGCGCTTTGTGTGAGCTTGAACCGAGCGACGAGGTAGATGCTTCTCTCAGGATACGCATTATCTACCGCGTTTGCCGATCGGTGCCCAAATCGTACGATCAAGCATATGCGCAGAGGTCACCATGAAGGCGGCTCAGTGTCGCATACGCCTGATCAAATTGAATCAATCACTGCCTGTTTCGAGGTCGCGCGCATCGTGTAAAGCTGCCCCTGCTTCCCAGCCGATATGCGATGATGCGGGCGTGATGCGAGGTCCCCTCATGAGACGTTCGCTTTTGTCTTTGCGAGGGTTTGGCCGAACCAAGTTCCAGCATAACTGCTTTTCAGACCACCAGTAGGCAAGTGCCTTCAAGCCAGGTAGTCGCCACCAACCGATCCGACCTTCTGATTTATGAGCCAGTTTACTGCGTGTTCGTTTGTTGGCAAACAAATCAGTATTGGCTGACAGTGTGGGTGCAGCAACGTTCGACAGATGATTTTCTGTATTCATAATTATTTCGAGCTTTCAAATGAACTACTTTTTGCACTCGTTCCAGTCCGCACACGCGGCTGGATATGCAAAACGGACTCCCTTTTCGTTGGGAGCCCGATGTTGTAACCAATTGAGGAGAATTTGTTACAAAGTCCGACTTCCAACAACCTGTGCCTTGAGCACGAGGTGAGAGGTAGAAGTTAGCTTTGTAATCACGATGTTCATAACTATTATCCTAGCACTATTATTTTTGTCTGCAAGGGGCCTGTGTATAACGGTTTGTAGTAAACTATTTTCTCATAAGTACCTTGAGCACAGCCTGATGTATGTCTTTTTCATCCATACCATAGTGGGCGATGAGCTCATCTGGCGTGCCTGACTGACCAAACTGATCTTTGACGCCGACAAACTCTATTGGCACAGGGAAATGTTTTGCGAGACATTCAGCAACTGCTGAACCCATGCCACCGGCGATCTGATGTTCTTCAACAGTGACGATAGCACTGGCGTCATGAGCGATCTTGATGATCGTATCCTCATCGAGCGGCTTGATGGTTGAAAGATTCACTACTGCCACCTTCTTCCCTTCTTGATTGAGCTTACGAGCAACTTTGAGTGCTTTGTAGAGGAGCGCACCAGTGGCGATGATGCCGACATCGAGGTTACGTGTGTGGTCATCATTGGTGACGCGTGAGTCGAATACCACTTGTGCCTTACCTATCTCAAATGGTGTCTCGTCAGTGGTGATGACTGGAGTTTTTTCGCGAGCGAGACGGATGTAGGTTGGAGAATCAGTCTTGCTTGCAGCGATCGTTGCTTTGCGTGCTTCGATAGCATCACATGGTGAGATGACTACCATGCGTGGAATAACGCGAGTGATAGCGATGTCTTCGATCGCTTGGTGCGTGCCACCATCTGGGCCGACTGATATGCCTGCATGTGAGCCAGCAATCTTTACCGGTCGATTGTTGTACGCGATAGTCGTTCTGATTTGTTCCCAGTTGCGACCAGGGCTGAACATGGCATATGACGTGATGAATGGGATCTTGCCCATTGCAGCCATGCCCGAAGCCAATGCGGCCAGATTTTGCTCAGCGATACCCATTTCCACGAATCGCTCAGGAAATTTTTGTTTGAACGTGAGCATGTGTGTTGACTCAGTCAGATCTGCGCAGAGACCGACGATGCGCTTGTCTGCTTCTGCTGCTTGGAGCAGTCCCTCACCAAAGCCCTTGCGTATAGGGACTTGCTCGACGTCTTTGTCGAAGAGATGGGGGTTCAGTTTTTGGTGGGGGTTTATCATTTGTGTGTGCTTAAATAGCCGTCGATTAGCTTGATGTCAGCCAAATCTTTTTCTCTGGCACAAGCGGACTTCCATTTCCTTAACTCATCCAAAGAAACGAAGGGTAACCCCTCTATTATATTCGCTTTTTCGATCAAAGTCTCAGTTGGACAGTAGTATAGATCACGAAAAGAGTATTTAGAGATTATGTCCACCCCGTCTCCTTTTAAGATTTCTTTGTCGTCCTTGAGACGAATCTCTTCGCATTCTGTACAGTCACAGGTTTTATATAGGCTCGCTGCCTTCAATTTATTAAAAAGATCTTTTGTCACAACAACGTCTACGTCATTATTTTTTCTAATCCCGAGCGCTTCCATTACTCCGCCGACGACAACATATTTACCAAGAGGCAAATTCAATGCACGGACCTTGTCGAATATGCTTTGGGTCATTTTGGTTATTACAATCCCAAACTACTTACAATTGCCGCGAATAATATGAGCACCCCGCCTTCAATTTTCCTTATACCTAGATCTTTTTTTGATTGCTTGAAATGATAGCTTGCCTCATGGTTAAGCATGAGAAACATGCCGAGGACGATGCTGACGAGGAGGAACAGGCTAAATAAAGGTGAAAGTACTGCTTGCGTACTCAAAAAATAGATGGCCAGTCCAAGGAAAGCGAGTTTTAAGATTGTTTCAACGGTTCGCATGGTGTTTAGTTAGTTTTACTCATTTTACTTTTAATTTTACCGTAGAGCCAGCCGATAAATGCAAATATAAGGAAAAGGATGACGGCTACAACAAATGTAAAGCACAAATTTTGCAAATTAAATGCAGCCTCAAAAAAAGTTGGCGGAGGAGGACAAACGGTGCCTTGAGTACCATCAGGGTTTAAGTATAAGCCAATACAGGCGCTTCTACTAAAAATTACCCCATCAAACCAGATTGAAAGTATGGCTCCAATAATCGCTGCCGGAATACTAAATTTTAACCAATATCTTTTATTTGTTTGCATATAATTTATTTAGAAATTCCCAACGCCTCCCTTGCCGTCTTTATCTCCTCCGGTGTCGTCGGCGGCTTACCATGCCATTCGAACTTACGTTCAAAAGCAGGAATACCCTTTGAGGCAATGGTATTTGCGATGATAACTGAAGGCTTGTCGAATACAGCCTGCGCCTCACCTACTGCACGATCGATATCGCGGAAATTGTGACCATCTACCTCGATGACATGCCAGTTGAACGCCTTCCATTTGTCGGTCAGCGGATTGAGCGGCATAACGTCTTCGGTAAAGCCGTCTATCTGGATATTGTTGCGATCTACAATAGCGATGAGGTTGTGGAGCTTCTCTCGGGCTGCGAACATGATGGCTTCCCAATTATTTCCTTCATCGAGCTCCCCATCACCGAGGAGACAGTAGAAATATTTTCCTGACGTCTTGCCGTTGTCTATCTTGTCAGCCATGGCCATGCCGACTGCTTGAGAAAGACCTGAGCCAAGTGGGCCAGATGAATTTTCGAGCATCGGCAACCATTCACGATGTGGGTGTCCTTGGAGTCGTGAGCCGAACTTGCGGAGCGTCTGGAGTTCAGATACCGGAAAATAGCCGGCATGCGCCATGGTCGAATACAGCACAGGACAGATATGACCGTTTGAAAGGATGAGACGGTCGCGATATGGCCACGCTGGCTTCTTGGGATCGTGCTTGAGCGCGTGGAAATAGAGATAGGTGAAGATGTCAGCCATGTCGAGCGGGCCTGCTGTGTGACCTGACTTCGCTTCAATGAGAGATTCGATGAGCGAGCGACGGATGTCCAGCGCTTTTGCTTCGAGGAGCTTTACTTTTTCATCGGTAAGTGACATTTGTAGCAATTATACCACACCATAATGAGTGCGTTCTGACTTCATTAAAATATGTGGATAGCTTAGAGCGACTGAAACTCCTCAAGCGCATTGAGCGGGCTCTCTGCATTCAAAATAGCTGAACCGATAACGAGTCTATCTGCACCCGCCTCAATGAGATCTTGTACAGTATCAAGGTTAACTCCCCCGTCGATCGAAACGGGCATATCCGGATACGCTGCTTTTACTTCTTTTATCTTTTCTAACACTTTCGCATCGAACTCCTGTCCTTGAAAGCCAATATGATCGATACCCATGAGCTGGATGAATTGAATATTGGGAATATGCTCGCTGATTGAAGCGAGCGGCGTATCGATATTAAGCGCCAAACCGATCTCCACTCTGCCCTGAAGCTTTTCAATCGCCGCTTTTAGGTTTCCTTTTGCTTCAGCGTGCAAAACGATACGTGTTGCACCAACCGAAACCCAGTCATCGACAACTTCTTCTGGTTTGTTGAGCATGAGATCAAACTCGTAGTCTATTTTCTCCCAGCCAGGAAGTGACTGGTCTTCACGGATGAGCATCTCAAAGTTATTGTCAGGCTTTCTATATGGCCAGGTTGCACTCGGCGTGAACTGACCATCGCAGATATCTATCTGAATGCGTTTTGTGTTCAGCTTGATGAGCTCGATCTTGTCTTGGAGTTCCTCAAAGTCGTCGACGAGGATAGCTGGAATGATTTCAACTGTATTCGTGGTATTTGTGTGCATATTCGTGAATTCGTGTTACCTACTCAATACTATCTATCTCCACAATGCGTCTTTGATGCTTCTCCTCATGTGAAAAAGGTGTCTCTAACCACTGAACTATTGCCTCTTGAGCCTCGCTCTCACTGACGAAACCTGCGCCGATAGAGAGAATGTTGGCATTGTTATGCTCACGCGAGAGTTTCAAGATATCGTGCGGGCCTCCGTAGTAGACTGCTGCACGTACACCTGGAAAACGATTGGCGACCATTGCCTCACCTTGGCCAGACTTGCCGAAGATGATGGCACGAGCAAAGCCGCTTGAATCTTGAGCGATGCGGAGGGCAGCTTGGGTCATAAAATACGGATAATCGTCGTCTTCAACGTATGAGTGAGCGCCCATATCGTCGATCTTGAATCCTTTTGCTTGTAAAAAGACCTTGATCTCTTCTTTGAGCTTGTAGCCGGCATGGTCGGCGGCCAAAATAATAGGGTGAGTTTTCATAACCATAATATAGCACTTAATCAGCCTTTTTACCCGAATATAACCATTACAGTGAATGCTAAGCTCAATGCAACGAAAAGCAGTGCGAGTGTATAGGAAAAGAGCATGACAGCCTCTTTCTTTTTGCCGTCGAGGTACCACAGTATCGGTCTACC
>DATJGJ010000010.1:0-66917 GCA_035495115.1 Minisyncoccota bacterium
CTGGGCTAACTGTTTTTAAGTTTGATTCAGAAAAAAATGAATGGGTGTTGATCACTTGGAACGATCACGCGCATCTGGGTTAGCCAAAAAACCAAGTAAAACAAAAACCACCTTTATGGTGGCTTTTGAATCTCTCAATAAGGGCCGATATTCCTTAGTGGAGATATTTGAGTTGGCTCAGAGCGCTTACGTCGTCGACTCTTTTCATTTGCTTGCGCAAAAGAAAACTCGCGACGCAAATAGTCTTAAATGACTATTTGACAGCGTCCTTGAGAGCCTTTGCTGCGCGGAACTTTGGAACCTTCATAGCAGGGACCTTGATAGCCTCACCTGTACGAGGATTACGAGCTTCACGAGCTGCACGCTGCTTGACTGAGAAGATACCGAGACCTGCGATTGAGACCTCGTCACCCTTCTTGAGTGAGTCAATGATACTGTTAATCATCGTCTCAACAGCTTGCTCTGCTTGAACTTTCGTTCCGCCGAGGATGCCGTGGACTGCGTCTACAATACTTGCTTTGTTCATATTTATTGAATTTAGCTAATAATCTGGTCTCAACCCACCCGCTTAACGAGCGGATCGAGTCTAGGGCCATGCATACATTATATAGTAAGCCATATTTTGAGCAATAGCAGGTAAATATTGACATTATTTTATAATTAATGTTATATAAATATTAGTTTGAACCTCGGAAATAACATAACTGAAAGGAAATTGTATGATTCAATCAAAACGCCTCATTTTGCAAAAATGGTTACACCGAATCTTGCTCGTCTGGTTTATCATTACCTTGCCCGTAATGTTGGCACTGGGTTTTAGTGAATATAGCAGATTCATTCTCACTCAAACCTGTATTCACTGGAAAGCGAAGTTCTTTCCACCCAAATATGTATTTATTGGAGATAGTATTACTGCTGGCGGTAGGAATTGGGGCTGGATAATGAATCGAAATCCTTTTTCAGCCCTCAACCTCGGTAAAAGTTCATACATGGTGTGGCAAGTGAAACAGGAGCTTATCTATGCCCTCAGTTACCATCCCCAATGCGTTCTCGTCTTGGCGGGAACAAATGATTTGTTCAGTCATGATGGGCTTGGTGAATCTGCATTTGAAGAGTATGGTGAGATGCTGAAGCTTGCCAAGCAGGCAAAAATAAAGATCGTGGTCACTTTGGTGCCATATCAAGCAAATGATGTCTATGCGACTATGATTACCCAGTTCAATGAACGCCTCATTAAACTATGTCACAGGGAGCATGTAGCGGTAATCGATTTGAATCCTATAATCGCACCACACAGCAAGCTTTTGCCTGAATACACAGTTGATGGCATTCATTTTTCTGAGAAAGCGTATGAAATCTGGAAAACTGAGCTGTTGTCAGTCCTCAAGTCTTGAGTATGTAAAGCCCTTCCCTCGGATGGGCTTTTTTTATCGTGCAAACTCAGTTGTTCTGGTCTCTCGTATGACGATGACTTTGATTTCACCAGGATATTTGAGGTCCTTTTCAATCTTGAGAGCGATATCGCGTGCGAGCTGCTTTGATTCGACATCAGTCATCTCTTCAGGTTTTACGAAGACACGAATCTCACGGCCGGCTTGGAGAGCGTACGCCTTTTCAATGCCTTTAAATGAGTTTGCAGTGGCTTCGAGGTCGCCAAGACGCTTGAGATAGTTCTCAATGTTATCACGGCGTGCACCCGGGCGAGCGCCAGAGATAGCGTCAGCTGTCTGAACGATGCGTGATTCGACTGTTTCATACGGATACTCTTCATGATGTGCCTGCATAGCCTTGATAACTTCTTCAGGGGCACCGAACTTCTGGAGGATGCGGCGTCCAATCTCGACATGTGTACCTGTAACTTCATGGTCGAGAGCTTTGCCGAGGTCATGGAGGAGAGCACCAGCCTTTGCGACTTGCACGTTGGCTCCGAGCTCTTCGGCAATCATGCCAGCGATATGGGCCATTTCGATCGAGTGCTGAAGAACGTTTTGGCCATAACTCGTGCGGAAATGGAGGCGGCCAAGAATGAGGAGTATACGTGGATCAAGGCCAATAACGCCACATTCATATGCAGCCTGCTCACCTTTTTCTTTGATGGTTTTGTTGATATCTTGTTTTGCCTTTTCTACTATCTGCTCGATACGTGAAGGCTGGATACGACCGTCTTTGATGAGCTCTTCGAGAGCGAGACGAGCCGTATGGCGACGTACTGGATCAAACGATGATATGGTGATAGCGCCAGGCGTATCGTCGACCATGACTTCGACGCCGGTAATGCGCTCAAATGCTTTGATATTACGTCCTTCCTTACCAATGATCTTGCCTTTGATATCGTCACTTGGGATAGGAACTGAGGTAGACATAATATCTGACGCCACTGATGAAGCGAGGCGCTGTATAGATATAGCAAGTATATCTTTCGCTTTTTGTTCCAGCATTTCCTCGCCCTGACTTTCGAGCTTGTTCATGCGGACGAGGATGTCTTCTTCGGCCTGCTTCTCGACAGTCTTCAGGATCTCTGCCTTTGCTTCTTCTGCGGTCATGCGAGCCACCTTTTCGAGTGCAGAAACGCGATCGCCGTGAATCTTCTCTGCTTGTTCGCGGATAGCCTTGATTTCTGCGACGCGTGTTTTGACCAATTCGACTTCTTTGTCGAGATCAGTTTGACGTTTGTCCAAAAACTCCTCTTTTTTGATAAGACGAGACTCTGTTTGGTTTATTTTGTCCTCCTTTTCTTTTGCCTCTTTTCTGATATCTTCGAGAGTTTTGGTAGCTTTGGTCTCTGCATCTATGGTGATCTTTTTTGCTTCTTCCTTTGCAGCCAGAAGCATTTCCTTGATCTCGAGCTCCATCGAGCCTTTCTTACCAAGGGAAATGATCAATCGTAGATAGTAGCCAAGAGCCATGCCAACAACTCCTGAGATGGCCAGGAATACGGCGATGAGCTTTAATGAATACATATGCGAATGTGATTCGCTCCGGCGGAACTAGGGTGAAATAAGGATGTTATGAGTCTTTTTTGTTGAAAGTGTCATAAGGTAAGGGTGTCACTAAGTTCGTAAAAGCGAAATCAAAATTAAAAATTTGTAACAATTGGATTATATGCTATAATGTCGCTCATGTCTATACTCATCCCAACAGTTATCGAAAAATCAAGTTTTGGCGAACGAGCCTATGATATTTACTCGCGTTTGCTCAAAGAAGGCATCATTTTCCTCGGTGGTCCAATCGACGATACCGTGGCTAATATTGTGATCGCCCAGCTCCTTTTCCTCCAATCAGAAGATCCAAAGAAGGAGATTTCGCTCTATATCAACTCGCCAGGCGGTTCAGTTACGGCTGGTCTCGCTATTCTCGATACGATGAATCATATAAAGAATGATGTTTCTACTGTTTGTGTCGGCATGGCAGCTTCGATGGGTGCTGTTATTTTGTCAGCAGGCAAGAAAGGAAAGCGTTTTGCACTGCCAAACTCAGAGATAATGATCCATCAGCCACACGGTGGCGCAGAAGGTCAGGCAAGTGATATTGAGATCAGTGCAAAGAGGATCATCAAGAATCGTGCTGTTTTGAATAAGATTCTTGCAAAGAATACAGGACAAACACTCCAAAAGATTGAAAAAGATGGTGATCGTGATTTCTTTATGGATGCAGAAGAAGCAAAGAAATACGGCATTATCGATGAGGTTGTGAATGGAAAGAAATAAAAAGAATTACTAATTTCTAATTGGTCTAATTAACCTAAACATTAGAAATTTATATGCGTCTCCACCGCTTCTACATATCAGAAACTGTAGGTTCAAAGAACGAGGTAGTACTCGATTCTTCTGACGTTGTTCATCAGATTCGCAAAGTGTTTCGTCTAAAGAAAGGCGATTTGCTCATTATTTTTGACGGATCAGGCTCTGATTATACGTGTGGCATCGAGGATTTTCGTGATGAAACCATCGTTTTAGGGGTGAGAGAAGTAAGTAAGAGTCGTTTCATGCCAGAACGAGATGTCTATTTGTATGCTGCTTTGGTAAAGAAAGATACTTTTGAATGGATTGTAGAGAAAGCGACAGAGCTTGGTGTGACGAAAATCATTCCTATCATCGCTGAACGCACAGAAAAAAAGGCGGTCAATGAAGATCGTTTAAAGAAAATTGTTATTGAGGCCAGCGAACAATCTGGCAGGGGCAGTATTCCAGAGATCGCACCAGTTATAGGTTTGAAAGAAGCTGTTGTTGAACTGCAGACGAAGAATGAGACGCTCGATGCGCGCGTCCGAATGCTGGCTTTTCATACAGATGCCGAATTATTCGATAGCTCTGACCTCGGTGAAATCGATCCTCTGGCGTGTTTCATAGGACCTGAAGGTGGATGGTCACCAGATGAGATCAGTTTGTTTCATGAAAATAAAATTCCCGTCAGATCTATCGGCAATCAAGTTTTGAGGGCTGAAACTGCTGTTGTTGCCACCCTTTCACTGGTGATGTTCGGAAAGTAGGGAGGTTTCATTAAAAAATACCGGATAGCCGGTATTTTTGTTTCATAATTAAATCTTTTATTTTCCCGCCTTCTCCAAAAACTGGAATACCTTCTCATTGGTGAGGACAGTCGTCGCATATTCCTGTGCACGTTCACGGTCTGCATCAGTGTAATGTTCAACAATATGGTTTACCTCTTCCTCAACCTCCTCTGGAGCAGGGGAGATAGACTCAGCTTTAGCAATCTCATTCAAAATGAGCTGAAGCTTCGCTTTCTTTTCAGCATGAGGTCTCCATTCAGCACGAATCTCTTCAGGAGTCTTCTTTGCATGCTTGAGGTAGTCTTCCATCTTCACGCCCATGCGTTCGATATCTGCTTCGAACTGAGCCTGCGTGCGGTTGAGCTCACCTTCAATGAAGATCTCAGGGATTTCCATCGTCGTTGCATCAGCGAGAGCATCTGCAATACGGATGCGAGATTTTTCCTTGGCACTGTCAGCTTTCTGCTCAGCGATCATAGTTGAAAGTTTGTTCTTGAAATCAGGTACATCAGTAAAATCTCCCAATGATTTTACAAAATCATCTGTAAGCTCAGGCATCGCTGCTTCAATAGCCTTGTCATGCTCCTCAGGAGTCATCTTCTCATGGTCATGGCCTTCGTGTGATGCACGAGACTTGCGAATCTTCAAGATCGCTTCTTCAATATCTGAATCAACAACTTTTAATTCATCAGGAGTGCTCTTTGCGACCTCGGCCTTTGATATTTTTTTATAATCAGGAAGCTTGAACTGAGGAACAATCGCTGTGGTGATCTTGAATTCAAGAGGATTGGCTGGGGCGAGCTTGGTGACGAGTATCTCAGGCTTGCCGATAGCGTCGATCTTCTCACCTATCATGATGTTTACATACGCTTTTGATAGAGCCATCTCCGCCATCTCTTCCAAGATAGCCGATTCGCCGACTTTTGTGATAAGGACATTCTCTGGAACCATACCCTTACGGAAACCATCGATACTGACAGAATTATTTATATACTTGATAGCCTCGGGGCGATATTTTTCCCAGATTGCAGTCGGGATCGAGCCAGTGATCTCAATGCGAGATTTTTCGAGGGGTTTGATAACGATTGAATCATACGATTTTTCAATCTTCTGGGTGTCTTTTGTAGTCATGGTAGTTCTCTTATCTTATTTTTATTTAATCGCACTATTTAAATCGTTCTTTAATGTTTGGATATCGTCAGGCGCTTTGTTTGTTCGGATGGTAATAGTAGTAGATGTTGCCGAGTCGGATTGAAGCAAGGCTTGACGATTGATATGTGAAGCAAATACATAGAGAGCAGCGGTGATCACTACGATAATGACAACAAGTGTCCCTATGATAGGTCCGACATTTTTACTCTCTTTTTTTTGCATACGTTGTTTTGTGTGGTGTTGAAGATGCCTGTTCGATTGCGGCGGTGATGTCATTGAGTACGCCATTGAGCGCTTCCCGAGCCTGACTGAGGGCTACATATGCCGCTTGAGATTCGCGATATGCTGGACGAGGGTTGGTATCAGTAACAGTAGACGTGGCATTGCCGACAGCTATGACTGCAAAATTCAATATACGATCTGCATTGCTGTACGAAGCGAGAGGGATAGTCATATCGGTGCCTGAAGCGACTTCTTTGTCTATGCGAGCGCCAATGCGCTCTTGAATGTTCTGCAAGTTAGCGAGCGATTGTTCAAGTGGAGCAAGGAGTATGCTATTGCGAAAATCACGCCCGATTTTACGCTCATAGTGAGCCTCATATCCTTGGCGGAGATTTTCTCCAAAATTGAATATATCAGGAATGTTGAAGAACATCATAGAAGTATTATTTCTTGTTAGCGTACAATTTTACACCTTCCTCGAAGGCTTCTTTTGCTTCTTTTGAACCACTGAAGCCTTTGACGATCACTTCTTTGTCCTGCAAGTTTTTGTAGGTTGCATAGAAATGAGCGACTTCGCGGAGCGTATGTTTGTTGAGGTCAGCGAGATCGTTGATATCGCTCCAGCGAGGATCTTTGACTGGTACTGCGATGATCTTGCTGTCTTCTTCGCCAGAATCGTTGATATTGGCGATAGCGACAGGGCGAACCTTAATGAGGATGCCTGGCATGAGAGGGTATGTGGTGAATACGATCACATCGAGTGGATCGCCATCATGCCACAATGTCTGAGGAACAAAACCATAGTCGAATGGAAACTCTTGACTGGTATGTAGAACACGGTCAAGGGCGATAATGCCTGATTCCTTGTTGACCTCGTATTTGTTGCCTGAACCTTTTGCGATCTCAATGATGACATTCATCTCGCTCGCTGTTCCTGGTTTTATATCATGTACTAAGTGCATAGTGATATTGTATCAAATTTAATAAATAAGTTATCCAATGTTTACTCCTCACTCGACTCAGCATCCGCACTTTCTGATGCGGCTGGCTTCTCTGCGCCTTGTGACTTGATGTCGATCTTCCAGCCGGTGAGTTTTGCGGCAAGACGGACGTTCTGACCGCCTTTACCGATGGCGAGAGACTGCTCATCTTCGGTGACAGTGACGATTGCGCGATGTTCTTTCTCATCGAGCTCGAGGCTGATGACTTCAGCAGGAGAGAGTGACTCTTCGATAAAGAGAGCAGGATCCTCATTCCATTCGACGATATCTATCTTTTCACCCGAAAGCTCGCTCGTAACTGTTGAAACGCGGACGCCACGCTGACCAACCATAGAACCGATCGGGTCGATGTGACTGTCATGTGAGACAACGGCAACTTTTGAGCGTGAACCAGCTTCACGTGCGATACCTTTGATCTCGACTATGCCCTGAGCGATCTCAGGAGCTTCTGTTTCAAAAAGCTTTGCAAGGAAGCGAGGGTGCGAACGAGAGAGCTTGAGGACGATGCCGCGTGGACTCTCCTCTACCGCGTAGAGATAGGCGCGGATACGATCGCCAGTCTTCCAGCGCTCGCTTGGAATCTGTTCCTCATATGAGATGACGCCGAGAGCACGTCCCATGTTGACGAAGACGGTGCCACGTTCGACGCGTTCGACGGTTCCAGCGACGATTTCTCCTTCTTTTGCGCCGTATTCACCCATGACGGAGACTTTTTCTGCCTCACGGATCTTCTGGATGATGATCTGCTTTGCTGTTTGTGCAGCAATGCGACCGAAATCAGCTTTGACTTCGAGAGGGAAGACGAGTTCATCACCAACAACTGCGTCGCGCTTGATGCGGCGAGCGTCTTCGATGAGCATATGCTGCTCCGCATTGAAGCGGATCTTGATATCATCGACGTTTGTGTCTTTGAGGTCGATATCCTGTTCCTCGTCACCTTCCATGATGACTTGGTCGCGATCAACAACGACTTTTACCTGCCAAAATTCAACGCCACCAGTTTTTTCATCGAATGATGCGCGGACGATCTGGCCTTTCTTGCCGTATTCTTTCTTATAAGCGGTCGCAAGAGACATGGCGATAGCTTCCAAGGTCTTTTCTTTTGGAATTCCACGCTCTTCTTCGAGTTGTGCGACGACTGAGTTTATGACTTTGAGATCAAACATATATGTAATTGTTACGTTCTATTATTAAGTTGTAATGAGGCTTTTGGCCTTATTTAAGGGCTTTTTCTCGATAGATTAGGCCCTATTTAACGAAAATGTCCGCCGGTAGGCGAACAGTTACTTACCCGACCAATATAGCATATTTGAGTCAGGAAGTAAATAAGGGCGTTTAAATGGTAAAAGTCCATGGCAAACAATAATAATTGACATTTGTTGAGATTTATGCCAATATTTGGCTAGTAAAACAATCAAATTCTACGAAAGGTATTTACATGAAACTTGAAAAACAGGCTCAAGCACTCTGGAAGTTCTTGAACCTCACGAATGAACCCGAAAAGGCAGATGTCATATTTATCTTGGGGGGATCATCGCTTGCTCCTGTGGAAAAAGCGATTGAACTCTTCAGGGCTGGCTTCGCTCCTCGTATCGCCTTTATTTCTATCGGCGGAACGTTTGGTGGCGAAAAAGTGTGGGGTATGCCGGAGCACCAGAAGTATCGTCAAGAAATACTTGCTGCCGGCATTCTTCCAGAAGCGATTCTTTCGGAAGGATTGACAACTAATACTCTTGCTGAAGCGATCGCCGCGATTCCTTTTATTGCACAGAAGGGCATTGATCTCAAAAAAATGATCCTTGTCTCACGGCCAGTTCATCAGCGGCGAGCATTCCTCACGTTTGCGAGACAGCACAAACAGGTTCGTTACATCAACTGTCCTGGAAATGAAACATTCGATCCTGCCGACCTCGAAACCCAAAAACGGATGGTCGAAGAAATTGGGCGCATAATCCTTTATTCAGGCAAAGGGGATATCTTGATGGACGGGGGCATTCCTGCTGAAATCCTCGCAGCGACTCAGGATATTCGTTCCGTTCTCGGTCTTGACTGATCCAACTCATCGCAAACCCGCACGCTTCACCGCTTGCGGGTTTTTTATTACCAAATTAACTAATTACCCACACAGCATGCCTACATATATCTGGTATAATATAATCGATGCTCATCGAAGATACCCAGCTCTATAAATTCATCCTCGACTCTGGACTCGTATCCAAAGAGGATTTGGAAAATGCCAAAAAGGAGGCAGACGATACCAGCAAGCGTCTGGGGGATATTCTCGTTACTCAAGGCAAGATCACTGCCGACAATCTCCGTCGTATGCAGGCCTATGTCCTCGGTATACCTTTCGTCGATCTCAAAAATAGAAAGCTGCCGACTGATACACTCTCTCTCATCCCTGAGCCGATCGCTCGCGGCCACAATATCGTTGCTTTCAAGAAGACCGATACTTCGCTCGAAGTTGCCATGCTCGACGTGAATGATCTTTCTGCTATCGATTTCATCAAAAAGAAAGTTCATCTCAAGATACTCCCGCGTCTCACTGACAGTGATTCCATCAAAGAAGCGCTCGTTCAGTATCAAAAGAGCCTCAAAGCGGAATTCGGCGATATCATCCAGAAGGAGACAGATACGATCAAAATGATCTCCGAAGAAAAAGGTGAGGCAGCTACTGAAGAAGATTTGAAGAAGATTGCAGAAGATCTTCCCGTCGTCCGTATTGTGGATACGCTCATCAAGCACGCTATTTTGCAAAATGCATCTGATATACATATAGAGCCAATGGAGGAGCAAGTACTCGTCCGTTACCGTATCGATGGCCTCCTTCATGATGCCATGGTGCTTCCGCGCCAAGCAGGACCATCAGTCTCCGCTCGTATCAAAGTGCTCTCAAATCTCAAGCTCGACGAAAAGCGTCTTCCTCAAGATGGCCGTTTCAAAGTTGATCTTACCAATGAAAAAGTTTCATTCCGCGTTTCTATCTTGCCGACATACTATGGCGAAAAGATCGTTATGCGTTTGTTGCGTGAAAACATCTCAGGTTTTACTCTCGAGTATCTCCAATTCCATGGAGAAGGCCTTGAGCGTATCCATGATGCCCTCAAGCAAACGACAGGCATGATCCTTACGACAGGTCCGACCGGTTCCGGTAAAACCACTACGCTTTATACGATGCTCGATCTGCTCAATACACCTGATGTGAACATATCTACTATCGAAGATCCTATCGAATATCAGATGGCGCGCATCAATCAGACACAAGTGCGCCCTGAGATCGGTTTCTCTTTCTCGCAAGGCATACGTACCCTCGTTCGTCAGGATCCAGATATCATTATGGTGGGTGAGATTCGTGATAATGAGACTGCTGCGCTCGCGGTCAACGCCGCGCTCACTGGTCACCTCGTGCTTTCAACGTTGCACACCAACTCAGCCGCTGGCGCTATTCCACGTCTTCTCGATATGAAAGTAGAAGCATTTCTCCTTGTTTCTACTCTTGATATTGTCATCGGTCAGCGTCTCGTGCGCCGTCTGACTGATTCAAAAGTCTCTTACGACCTTTCAAAAGCAGAGTTCGCGCAGCTTGAAAAGCGCGTAGACATGGATCGTGTGCTCGCGGCCCTCAAAGCCGATAAAGTCGTCAAAGCCGATGCAAAGTGGGGTGATATTCCATTCTATAAGCCAGCGCCAGGCGGCGAGGATGATGGTTTCAAGGGGCGCGTAGGCATCCATGAGATACTCAGAATGTCGCCGACAATAAAGGATCTGATCATCAAAGGCGAAACAACTTCGGTTATTGAGGATCAGGCAAAAAAAGAAGGCATGTTGACGATGTTGGAAGACGGTATATACAAATGCGCTGCAGGCATGACGACTATCGAAGAAGTATTGCGTGTCATTTCAGAATAAATCAAATTATATGAGCCATTTTATTTTTAAAGCACGAAAACCGGGAGGCGAAGTATATGAAGGCGAAAAAGATGTCGCTGACCGTTATGAGCTTTACCGCATTATTCGCGAGAGCGGCGATGAGTTCATTTCTTTGAAAGAAAAAAAGAAGGGAAGCGGCAAAGGCCTGCAGATAAATATCTCATTCGGCTTCATGAAACGAGTAAAGGCGATCGATAAGATCAATTTCGCTCGAAATTTAGGATCAATGATTGAGGCGGGTTTGCCACTGTCCCGTGCTTTGTCAGTGCTCGAGCGTCAAGCACACAATAAAAATTTCAAAGAAGTCATAGTTGAAGTGCGCAATGGCATCGATAAAGGATTGAGCTTTGCTGATGCGCTCGCAAAATATCCAAAAGTATTTTCATCGCTTTTTATTTCCATGGTTCATGCGGGCGAACAGTCAGGAACGCTGTCAGATTCTCTCAAAGTCATTGCTCTCCAATTGGAAAGCGCTCATAACCTCGAAAGACGCGTTCGTGGAGCGCTCATGTATCCATCGGTTATTATTTGCGCGATGATTATCGTGGCAATATTGATGTTCACTTTCGTTATACCGACACTGATGAAGACATTCGTCGATCTCAATGTGCAGCTCCCATTTACCACACAGATCATTCTCTCGATCAGTAATATCTTGCAACATTACGGCCTATTTCTACTTGTCGGTCTTGTTATTGTAGGTGTTGTATTTATGCGTTGGTCACGAACTCCTACGGGCAAAAATATCGATCATAGAGTCATGCTTTATATGCCTATTCTCGGCCCACTCGTTAAGGAGGTGAATACAGCCCGCACAGCCCGCACGCTCTCTTCGTTGCTCGGGGCAGGCGTAGATTTTGTAGAGTCAGTTTCTATCACTGCTCAGGTCATCCAAAATGTTCATTTTCGTGCGGTTCTAGATCAAGCCGGCGAGTCCATCAAGAAAGGTGGTCTCATGTCGCAGATATTCGCTCAAAATAACAAGCTCTATCCGATTTTTCTTTCAGAGATGATGAGTGTGGGCGAAGAAACGGGAAAGATAGGGGAGATGCTCACAGGTGTCGCGCGTTACTACGAAGACGATGTCGATCAAAAGACAAAAGATATGTCGACAGTTATCGAACCAGTCATCATGATCGTTATCGCTGCAGGCGTCGGATTCTTTGCTGTCGCCATGATCTCGCCGATGTACTCTTTGGTGAATGCGATATAAAGGATATAAAAAATCGCTCACAATATTGTGAGCGATTTTTTATATCTCGGTCCAATCGACTATATTGTATCCGCCACCTGGGCCCGCTTGGAAAAGGGTACTCGGTAGACCGCGGTCATACGTGACATTCGCTGTGTTTGAAAGAACGATCTTGTAGCCAGTTGCTTCTTTGACACCGGCACTTTGGTTGATAGAGATTTGTCCATGTATAGCATAACCTACCAGTGCTGATGAGCTTTGACTGATGCTTATTGCATCATTAGAACCTCCATTTTCTGCGCTATTATTTTGTGAAATCATAAACACGAATGAGTTTGGAGATCCTGATCCTTGAAACGCAGTTCCGCTATTGAGCGAGATGACACTGCCTGTTGTGCGGTTCGACGGGTCATCAGCGACAATTGCTACATTTTGGCTGCCAAGGGTGGATGCCATTTGAATAGTAGAGCCAGTCTCGACTGTTATATTGCCCGTCACCCAAATCGGACCAGAAACTGTCACTGTTGAGCCTTTTATATCTAGATCGCAGGTAATTTTTTGTGCAGTTAAAGTGACGCTGGTATTTTTGATTGTATATATGCCTGTGCAGTTATTGGTTCCTCCAGCAGCCGCATCGCTTTCCCATTGTGCGATTTGAGCATCGGTGATTGGCAAGTCTATGCTTCCTTGGTCGGGGCTATTTGGATATTTGGTACCAGGAACATGCGAGGATGTGTAACTATCGATGGTCGCAGCACTATAGTAGTAAGCGTCCTTGCCTGAAGAAGAGTTCTGTAGTGTGTGGGCGTAGAGTGTGCCCGTTGCATTGATACCGCTGATGAGACCGGTTGGACCAGCGGAGATGACGTCGCCATTGATGGTGTTTCCTGCGCCAGTTACTGTTCCATTTGAAAACACATTTCCTGTCACGCTTGAGCTGTTATTCAACACGAATCCTCCTTCGCCAGACTGGATGCCGTAATGAAATGAGACACCAGTGCCAAGCGTTAGGTCCATCTGGATATTTCTCTGGTACAAATCAGTTGGAGAGGTGATAGTGACTCTCTTTCCGGTGGAAGTATTCGTCACAGCTATGGTTGCTGTGCTCGAACCGAGCGTGAGATTGAATGATGGTGCGATTTGTTTGCTGTTTTTCAATCTGTACAGCGCCTCGTTCACTGCACTATCTGCCAATAGGAAGGCCTGCTTTGAGCTAATCGAGGCTTGGGTATTGGCGTAGTGCGATATGACAGGGTAGCCGATACCGTTGATGATCAAAAGTGAGATAGCGAGAAAGAGGATTGTATTCAGAATGATGACTTGACCGCGATTGTAGAGTATTTTTTTCCGCATATATTAATATGAATTTCTCATGATAGCTGCTCCGCTGTATGTACGCGTTTGGTTCACTCCTTTAAGGTTGAAAGTAATATCTATATCAAAATGAATGGCTGTCGATATAGGCGTAGAGATATTGGTCAAATAAAATCGGCTGATCGTAACATCTGAAGGCGTGAGATATTGAATTGTACCCGAGTTCTCTTGGTAGGTGAGTCGTCCGTTGCTGATAGTATATTGTTTCGTAAGTTGAACTGAATTTGCCTGTGCACTGAGTGATAATGATCCTAGAGTCGTACCAAATGCAGTGCCTGCAGCATTCACGCTCTGGCCACTGCGGATGCTTTTAACTATATGGTCGCTTACGGTGATGCCGACGCTGTCGACATGAGACCCGACTGTGGCCGTGCGGTACCAATCATAGGTTGCCGCGAGAAGCGTCAACATGGCAACGAGCAAAAGTACAAGTCCGCCCGCATAGACAAGTGTTTCAAGCAAAGTAAAACCGCGTTGTTTAGTTATTGTAGACATTGTGTATGAGCATTTCAGTCCGAGCTAATGTTGTGGACGCATTCCCAGATGGAAATACGGTGATGATGACATCCCGCGTATTCGCATCAGTGGTGCCAGACGTAGAGATGTTATCGCTGCTATCACGTTTTACTGCAGAAAAAACGATTGTACGTACATAGGTATTTTGGATAGTTTGAACTGTCGTGGTTCCGCTGTACGTGCTCCCATCCCAATAAAGATAGTAGGTAGTATTGAGTGAAAGAGGAGAGATCTTTGTGGACCATCCTGTATCACGCATGATAGTGAGGGCTTCGTCGGCTTCTTCGGTGAGCAATGCCGCTTCAGCATAACGGCTGCTCGAGTTTGCCACTTTGAGATAGAGTTGCCATGCACCAGCTATGCCTGTCACTGCCGTTGCAATGATTGCAGCGGAAACAATGATCTCAACAACACTTAAGCCTCGTATATAACGATGCGAACTCATATGAGCTTATTGTACCACACCTATATTGCCCAAACTCTCAACAACGATATTTTTTTTGCGAGCAGGATTCGCTATTTCCATGACTGTCACTGTAGCAGTTGAGTTCGTCGCTCCGGTAAGTCGAGTAAAGACGATCGCATCATTTGGGTCAGTAATCGTATTTGTCAGAGTTGCACCTGAATCAATGGTAGTCGTAGAGTTGCTTGCGCTACTTGTGCTATACGCGCTTCCCATAAAAGTAACATATGAATCGCTATTAAATTTGACCCCGAAACTCGCGCCATTCTTGCCGGATATAGCGTTTGAGCGCGCTTGTTCCAAAGCAGAGACAATCGAATCAGTAGTTGTCGAAACTATAGCATTGCTTCTGGCGGTGTTATACCAATATGTACCAATAGACAAAAGTATGCCCGCAATAGCGATGACAAGGAGTATCTCGATGAGAGTGAAGCCTGCGGTAGTAGATGGGCGTTGCATGGCGATAATTGTAGCACACCCTGTTCTATGGCTGTGGTACAATTATTCCCATGAATAAAAAACTCATTGTCGGCAATTGGAAAATGAATCCAGTCACGCTCGACGAAGCAAAAAAAATAGCTCGAAAAATTAAAAGGGCTTCAGCTGGCCTTGTTTCAGTTGAGACAGTCATTTGTCCTCCGTTTCCATTCATCTATCCTTGTACGAGCAAAGGGGAGAGCGCGCTTTTCCATATCGGCGCTCAATCAGCATCAGTAGAGATCGATCGAGGTCCATTTACGGGTGAGGTGAGCGCTACGATGCTCAAAGAAATAGGTGTTTCATATGTCATTGTCGGTCATTCTGAACAACGTGCGCGAGGTGAAAGCGATAGTATAGTCTCCAAAAAAGCAAAAGCAGTGCTCGAGGCAGGTCTCTCACCGATCATTTGCGTAGGGGAGACGTCTCGTGACGAAGCTGGGACATATTTGGAAACATTGAAAAATCAGATCAAACAGAGTTTGGCTGATATACCTCCAAAATTTGCGAGCAACATTATCCTTGCATATGAGCCTGTTTGGGCTATCGGCGCTCAGGAGGCCATGAAAAACGAAGATATATACGAGTCATCGCTTTTTGTAAAAAAAATCTTCTCTGACATATTTGGACCAGAAGCTGGGGTGAAGGCGAAGGTTCTTTATGGAGGTTCAGTGAACTACCGCAATGCACCAGATATCATCGCTATCGGCAAAGTCGATGGTCTTCTCGTTGGGCGCGAAAGCGTCAATGCTCCTGGCTTCGTCGAATTACTCAAAGCAGTTGATCTCGTAAAGTAATATGAAAACATTAAACGATATCCCGCATCTCTCTGGCGTCAAAGTGCTTGTGCGCGTCGATTTTAATGTACCTATTAAAAATGGCGTTATCACTGATGACTATCGTATACGCAAGGCCATCCCTACTATTGATTTTTTAAAGTCAAAAGGCGCGCGATTGGTCCTTATCAGCCATATCGAAACTGCTGAAGGTCTCGTGACAGACCAAAGCGAAGAGCCGAGTCTGATCAAAAAGCCAACACTTGCTCCAGTGGCCGAGTATTTGAAAAGGAAAGATATGCCGGTAACATTCGTCAAGAACATTTCTGCGGCTTTCGATGCGAGCGAGCAGCTCAGCGATGGAGAGATGATTCTCGTTGAGAATATCCGCGAAAATGAAGGGGAAAAAACAAATGACAAGAAGTTCGCCAAACAGCTGGCCACTCTCGCTGATATATATGTAAACGATGCTTTTTCAGTTTCACATCGCGAACATGCGTCAGTGTGCGCCATCGCACAGTTTTTACCGAGCTATGCCGGCATCCAACTCCAAAAAGAAGTCGAGAATCTAAGTTCAGCATTCAATCCTGCTCACCCGTTTCTTTTTGTTCTTGGCGGCGCGAAGTTCGATACCAAGCTCCCGCTCATACACAAATTCTTGGCGAGCGCTGATAAGATATTCATCGGAGGGGCTTTGGCGAATGATGCTCTCAAGGCAAAGGGGTTCAATATAGGCATGTCCAAGACCTCAAATGGGAAGATGGACATCACGCCTATCATCTCTCAACATCAGATCATGATGCCAATTGACGTAGTTATTCAGGACCATTCAAACAAAAAGGTTGGCAACGTAAGCAATATGGATGCGATATATGATATTGGCACTGATAGTTTGGCGGAGCTCAAAGTGAAGATAAACGAAGCACGATTTATCTTATGGAATGGACCGCTCGGACTTTTTGAAAAAGGATTTATCGACGGTACGGTCAAACTCGCACAAATGATTGCGGAGAGAACTCAGGCGGGCGCAACATCTATGGTGGGCGGGGGAGATACGCTGTCGGCGATTTCGAAGCTCGGCATAGAAGATAAGTTTAGCTTTGTTTCGACAGGCGGTGGGGCGATGCTCGATTTTCTGGCACAAGGGACATTGCCTGGTATTGAAGCGTTGAAAAACAGCGATAAATAAGATTAAAAACTGCTCATATGTGAGCAGTTTTTATAGTAAGCTTTTTATTTTTTGCGCATTTCCTTCAAAATCTTTTTTATCTCCGCCCGTTCCTTCAGCGGGGTAGATCCATATATGGGCATGAGGAACTTCTTCGCCGATGATCTTACTTTGGATCATCTCCTGACCAAATGCTTTTTGCTGAGCTTTTGCGATCTTGCCGGCGACCTCAAAATATGAGCCGAGCTTAGGTGCATCCCATACCCAGCGGTAATGGTCTTTCGGGATGATGAGTGTGTGCCCAGGGGAGATTGGGCGGATGTCGAGAAAAGCGAGATAGGAGTCATCTTCATAGACAATGTGTGCAGGGATTTGCTTCGCTACTATCTTGCAGAATATGCAGGTAGGATCGGTTTTATTCATGAGGTCATTTTAACATATTAAAATAGGTGCAATAAAAAAGTCTCCGCCAAAATGGTGGAGACTGTGATTGCAATGTGCAAAATTAACTGGCATATACGCTTGCAAATTCGATTTCAAGGCGTTTGATAAAGAGTCTCATCTCGGGGTAGAGCAGCTCCGCTTTTTCCCGATTCGCTATAAATGCGGAAATGATTTGCGCTATATCATTCCCAAGCGTATGTCGGTTCATAGTCCATGTCCGCAAATTACTTCTGATGATCTCTGAGGCGAAGTTATTCCTGAAAACTTCCAAAATTATTGACATAATGACGTCCTTCCAAAAAATAGGCATCATTGTTTCGTTTACAAGTTCGAGCTCGGGCACGCATACAAATATTTCAGTTACAAGCCCAAGTTCAGGGGTGCCTTTTCGAATTGACCATGTCCGTTTGAAATTATCTCGACCGCCCCAGATGTTTTCCCATGTGGGAGGCAATCTGCTCGGTGAGACGATGAATATCTTGAGGGGTCTTTGTAGGAACGATTTCCAAGTATCTGGTATAAGCTCGATCGCCGCAGAGACTATTTGTGAGACATCTGCTCCACCGTAATAGGTTACATCAATTTTTTGCATAACATTCATTTGTTGTAAATTGTTTCTTATTCTAATCCAGTTCTACCTCATTTTGCCGTTCTAGTCAACGATAGGGGTCTATGCCTACATGCTATACTTTTTCCTATGCCGTACGCTATCCGACGAACTATTTCCGCTGATGAACAATCAAAGCTCGCAGCTTTTTCTCCAGTGCTTTCGCATCTGCTCTTCCATCGCGGTTTTACTGATGTCGTCGATGCCAATGCTTTCATTTTGCCAGATTATGATCTGCACACTCACAACCCATACGTATTGAAAGATGCGGAAAAGGCAGCTCTGAGAATCATCAAAGCAATACAGAACAATGAGCGCATCACGATTTACTCAGACTATGATGCTGACGGCATTCCAGGTGCAGTTATTTGGAATGATTTTTTTACGCGCATAGGGTTCAAGAATTTTTCTATATATATTCCACATCGTCACAACGAAGGCTTCGGTCTCAATCTCGATGCGATCGAGCAGCTTGCAGACGAAGGTGTGAAACTGCTCATCACCCTCGATTGTGGCATCACTGATGTGAAACCAGTCGCGCTTGCCGTAGAGAAGGGGATGGATGTGATCATCACTGATCATCATGAACCGCCAGCTGTATTGCCACCCGCTTTCGCTATCATCGATCACAAGCAAAGCGACTGTCTCTATCCTGACAAAAATCTATGTGGGTCTGGAGTGGCATACAAGTTGATACAAGCGGTGATAAAGAAGGATAGAGAACAGGAAGAAGATAGAAAGAAGAAAAAAGAAGGCGCCCAAAATGATTCCTCAATTTTGAAAAATGGCTGGAAGGACGGTCACGAAAAGTGGCTGCTCGACATGGTCGGTATCGCCACACTTTCAGATATGGTCTCACTCAAAGGAGAGAATAGAGTCTTCGCTTACTATGGTTTGAATGTGCTGCGCCAGAGCCCACGCAAAGGTTTGGTGAGGCTGCTCGAAAAATTGAAGATCCCCCAAAAGCATCTTACCGAAGACGATATCGGTTTCATGATCACGCCGCGCATCAATGCGGCATCGCGCATGGGTTTGCCGATGGATGCATTTAGTTTGCTTTCAGCACAGACAGATGAAGATGCGCGAACGTATGCTGATCATTTGGACGCAATCAATAATGAACGTAAAGGTGTCGTAGCCGCACTTTCAAAAGAGATAAAGAAAATATTACATGACCGCTATGGTGCCGATGAGTCGTCGCTCCCGCACGCTATAGTTCTGGGCAATCCTGAGTGGCGCCCATCGCTCCTCGGACTTGTGGCAAATACATGTGCGGAGCAATTGAAGCGCCCTGTTTTTCTCTGGGGTCGAGATGGTGACGGCGGCATCAAAGGGTCGTGTCGCTCAGAGGGGGTGTCGAGCGTTGTCGAGATCATGCGCGGCGTACCTGAAGGAGTCTTCATAAAGTATGGAGGACACAAACATTCTGGTGGTTTTGAGGTGAGTAAAGAGCAGGTGCATTTTTTGGATGCGCATTTAAACGAAGCGCAGAGTAAAATCAAAAATCAAAAAGCAAAAGGAAAAAGTGAAAGTAAAAAAGAGGAAGTTCAGGTAAACGAGGGTGATGACCATGAGATGGTCGACATGGAGCTCTCGATCGATGATCTTGATTGGGCTTTGTACAATGATATTGCCAAGCTCGCGCCGTTCGGCATGGACAATCCAAAGCCGGTTTTTCTTTTCAAAAAAGTTGCGCCTGTTGCGCTCAAGATATTCGGCAAGACTAAGGAGCATGTCGAAGTCAGCTTCGCAAAATCGAATGGACAAAAGATCCCTGCGATTTCTTTTTTTGGGGCGAACGAACAATGGGTAAAAGAGTTTGTGCCGGGTAAACCAATTGATCTTGTGGCGTCTATTGAGAAGTCGTTGTTCGCAGGCAGGACTGAGCTGAGGTTAAGGATTATCGATATGCTAAAATGATACGTATAAGCAATATTATGAATAACACTGAAACAAACATAATCATCTTCACCGATGGCTCGTCGAGAGGTAATCCTGGTCCTGGTGGATGGGGAAGCATCATCGTCGTAATAGAAAAAGGGAAAGAAACAAAGAAGGAAGAAACCTATGTTACTGAGCTCGGAGGTGGTGACAAACATACGACAAACAACAGAATGGAGCTTACAGCTGCAGTTGAAGGTATATCACATACGCCAAAAGGCTCGCGCATCTTACTCCACACTGACTCGTCATACGTCATCAACGGCATCACTAAATGGATCCATGGTTGGAAGAAAAATAATTGGATCACCAAAGCAAAAGAAGATGTGCTCAACAAAGATCTCTGGATCAAGCTCGATGCATGTGCAGCAGATCGAAAAGTGGAATGGAAGTACGTCGGCGGTCACATCGGCATCCTTGGCAATGAGCGCTGCGATCACATCGCCACGGCTTTTGCCGACGGCCGACACATCAAGCTCTATAAAGGCGCACTCTCTCAATATGACCTTCCTGACATTCTCAACGTTTCACATAATGAAGCAGATCTGAAGAAGAAAAAGTCTAGCTCATCCAAGTCGAGCGCAAAAGCATACTCGTATGTGAGCATGGTCGGCGGCATCATCGAGACACACAAGACGTGGGCAGAGTGCGAAAAGCGGGTGAAGGGCGTAAAGGGGACGCGTTACAAAAAATCCATCAGCAGAGAAGATGAAGAAAACATCATCAAAAACTTCAGCGCTTTTTGAGAACTTTTTAAGTGAAAATTTATCTCGCGCTGATACGATGACTCTCGATGAATCGAAGAGTCATTTTGTTTTGGATGATCATCATCGGTGGCGCGGCATTTCGCGTCATTGTCTCTTTGAACGTGCCTGTTCCAGAGATTGGAAATTGTTCGAAACAAGAAGTGCAAGGAGAAGGAGTCATCGCTGCGGATCCTTCATTTGCTGAGAGCGGCCAGGTGCTCGTCGTAGATGTAAAACACATTTCACAAAAAGGGTCAGTGGAAAATGAATGCCCATCTGGTATCACAATCCGCATGAAGACAAAACTATATCCGCATTTCCATTATGGAGATGAGATTATTTTTTCGGGAAAATTATCAGCGCCATTCAATTTTAAAAGTGATACTGGTAGAGCATTTGACTATACAGGATATCTGGCAAAGGACGATATTTTCTATGAGATAAAAAGTGCACAGGTCAAAGCTGATATAAATAGTATGAATAGGGACACGAATGTCACAAATATATCGCAGTGGATCACTTCTATTCTGTATAAAATAAAAAGAGGTTTCGTAGATAATTTGAACCAGACTCTCGGCGAGCCACACTCTGCTCTTGCTGCTGGACTAGTTGTCGGCGAGAAAAGCGCGCTTGGAAAAGATCTGCTCAACGATTTTCGAACGGTCGGACTCATCCATATCGTCGTCCTCTCTGGATTCAATATCACTATCGTCGCTGATGCATTGCGTCGACTGCTCACTCGTCTACCCCGCGTATGGGGGATAGTCATTGGTGGCATCGGCATGATTTTATTCGGGGTGCTTGTCGGCGGCGGTGCGACCGTCGTGCGCTCGTGCTTCATGGCGAGCATTGCACTCGGCGCAAGTATCATCCGCCGCGATTATCATGTCGCTCGGGCGCTGCTCTTTGCTGGCTGTCTCATGCTCATACAAAACCCGCTCATCTTGTTGCACGATCCTTCATTCCAACTTTCATTTTTGGCGACGCTTGGTCTCATACTGCTTGCCACGCCTTTGGAGAGATTCTTTTATTTTATACCCGAAAAGTTTGGTATGCGTGGGATCTTTGCAGCGACATTTGCCACGCAGATATTCGTTTCACCTTTTATCCTCTATATGATGGGACAGATATCTATCATCGGTGTTGTCGCCAACATCTTGGTCCTCCCCTTGATACCGATCACTATGCTTGCAGTGTTCCTCACTGGTTCGATTGGTCTCATCTCCACATTCGTTTCACAGATCTGTGGCTGGGGCGCGCACCTACTGCTCACTTATGAGTTATTCATCGTCGAGACATTTGCGCGAGTGCCATATGCATCCATTACATTTCCACAATTTTCTGGATGGTGGGTGGTGGGGTTTTACATTGTTTTCTTTTTGGTTAGGTTCAAAATGAATAAACCATTGACCCATTTATCGTTTTGGAGTAAGTTTTCAAATAGGTAACAACAAGCAACTCTTTTAAAACTTATGACTACTCCTTCTACAGAAGAGGAAGCCGCTATGGCTCTCATTGCCGAGAAGCGCAAGCTGATTGATGATGGCGATGCAATCATGGCTCAACGTATTTGCGTGCGGCACCAACTCGTCCTTGAGATTGGTGTTATCAAGAAAAAATACAACATTGCTGTTCATGATCCAGAACGTGAGGCAAATCAAATGGCTGCACTTTGTGCTGTGGCCAACGAACATAAAACGCCGTTGTCTATTTTATTGTTTCCATTCAAGCTTATTATTCTTATGTCCCGTCGTTCACAAGGGGAACAGAATAAAAGCAGGATTATTAATAAAATTTGCTGGAATTGTGGAATTAAGACTCCTGGTGTCGAAGATGAAGCAGGTGGAGGTTTCAGGATTTGTCTCGGTTGCCGAGCTCCACTTTTTTGAATAATCTTAAACACAAAACGCAGCCTCAACTTGAGACTGCGTTTTTTATGTGCGCTATTTGTCAAACCTTATTTCTTCGCCCTCTTAAAGTTTTCTTCGATCACTGACCAGTTAAGGTTTGCGAAATAATCTTCCACGTACTGCTTCTTTCCTGATGGCTGGTAGTCTGCGACATATGAGTGTTCCCACATATCGATTGCGAGGATCATTTCACATCCGTTTAGTTGACCCAAATGTTGCTCGTCTATCCATGATGTAAGTAGACGGTCAGCTTTCTTGTCATACCAGAGTACCATCCAACCTATGCCACGGGTTGTAGATGCAACTGATTTGAATCCATTGAGAAATTCTTCAAATGGTCCACAGTCAGATTCGATAGCTTTTTTCAATTCGCCATTTTGATCGATATCTTTCGGTCCCCCTTCGAGAGAAGAAAAATAGACTTCATGATTTCGCATACCATTGTATTCAAAACTAAGTCTGCGTCTGAGCTCGCCCAATACATATGAATTTGCCTCACGATCCTTTTTGTATTCAAGACGTTTCTCCTCAATCAAGTTCAGGTTTTTTACATAGCCAAGATAGAGATTTATGTGCTCGCCGATTGTTTTTGCAGATATACCCTTGAGCGTAGGTATTTCAAATTTTTTTGCGGTGAATTGTTTCATATGAGTATTGTTTATTAATAATTTGGTTTCAAATTTAGCCCTATACTTATATTAGTTTACCACTTTTCATATGTACTTGAGAACTTTTTGATTGGTTCTTTATCTTGAACGTATATGATAGCTAGGTGATTTTGTTTTCAAAAGTACGGCCTACATATATTTTTGTCAGCATAGCGATCATTATTATCGTTTGCACCTATGTATGGTCGATCAGCAAGGCGCCGTCGACGTTTGAGCTGTATGTTTTCAATACCAAAGGGAAACCCTCGATCTTTATCCGTACGCCCGAGGATGAAAGGATTCTCATCAACGGGGGCGCCAATGGCGATGTAGTCCGCTATCTGACCAAAACCATTCCTTTCTATTCGAGACGGATAGATGCAGTTATCCTTACAAAAGACGATGGCAATCATGTTACGGGACTCATCGATATCATAAATAGATACACAGTCAGATCAGTTATTATTTCAACCCTACCGACGACGAAGTTGGAGTTGGCTAGTTCAACTGATCAGATTTATGCGACATTTATGGATACGGCACATGCGCTTGGCATCCCAGTCAAAGAAGTTAGTGGAGGAGATGAATTACATTTCACTGGATTTACCGCGAACATGCTTTTTCCGACAAATCCAAATCAAGCCAACCACTCAACAAGTTCAAAAGATTTTACTTATTCAAAAACATCGCCGCCCGAATTGGTTTTGAAAATATCCCACGGCGTAACTTCTTTTTTGTTGGCAGGGGATAGTAGTACAAAGATTCAAAAATTCCTCGCTCAAAATCGGTCGATAAATATCCAAGCGAATGTTTTAGTTGTTCCTCATAGTGCATCAGCAAGTTCACTTTCATTGGACTTTATAAATGCAGTTCGGCCAGAATTTATTATCTATTCACAATCTAGTGCTTCTTCAAAATCAAAAAAGACAGATCCTCTTTATATGATACTTGATGACCGTCGTTTCAATGTGCAACAAAAAAACACCGTTAAGGTGCTTTCTGACGGAGAGTCCGTGGAGATTATTTGATGATACCTGCGTCGCGGAGAGCTTTGAATGGACCTTTCTTTTGGATGGTGCGGAGACCGCGAGCTGAAACAACGAGAGGGAATGATCTCTTGAGTTCAGGAACATAAATCTTCTTTTTCTGAAGATTTGGGTAACGGCGGATGTTGCCACAAGGGTTGAACTGAGTCGCACGAGTGCGGTTTGAGTATCGTCCCCCGACGACTGATCCTACTTTAGTTATTGCACAGATTCTTGCCATATAAGTTAATGTCCGGACATCATAGCATTATTCCTATATTCTGCAAGTGCTGATACAATAGAGCCTCACATGATCACATTTATTTCAATCGTCATTCTTATATTCTCAGTCATTATCCATGAGGTCTCTCACGGTTATATGGCCAACTATCTCGGCGACCCGACAGCCCGTTTGCAGGGAAGACTTACATTAAATCCACTTAAACATATTGATCCTATCGGTTCTATTGTAGTCCCACTTATTACTTCTATATCCG
The DNA here is from genome assembly GCA_035495115.1 of Minisyncoccota bacterium. Taxonomy (GTDB): domain Bacteria; phylum Patescibacteriota; class Minisyncoccia; order Phycocordibacterales; family PALSA-1337; genus C7867-002. The sequence goes on from DATJGJ010000010.1 coordinate 24,599, forward strand.
GTTTCACCTTTGGATGGGCAAAGCCTGTTCCATACAATCCATATAACCTCAAAAATCGACGAATCGGAGAGCTCCTGATTGCTATGGCAGGGCCCGCATCGAATATTTCAATTGCGCTCATATTCAGCCTGGTCATCCGTTATGCCGTTGGGCATTTTGCAGTCACGCCGGGGCTGAACTCATTTATCGAGGTAACGTCATATATAGTAGTCATCAATATCGTCTTGGCTATTTTCAATCTCATACCGCTCCCGCCGCTCGACGGATCGAAGCTCCTTTTTTCACTTTTGCCGAACAGCCTTTTCCGTGTCAGGAATATCCTTGAAGCTTATGCGCCTATCTGGGTGCTCATCGTCGTTATATTTGTTTGGCAGTTTATCTCGCCTATAGTGCCGTATGTCTTCAGAGTGTTTACAGGCCTTTAGCGCTATGTTATAGTCCCTCCACTGTCTTTCGGGGCCTCAAAACCTCGAAGATCGGTACATTATTCAGGCAAGAATGAGTAATCGCCCAAGCCAATCCTCGCTTTCGTGAGGAAACTCAAGGCTTCAGCGGTGAAGAATTCAGGATTGCCACAATTTAATAAGCATATTAATGCCTACAATTAACCAGCTCACCAAGAGAGGTCGTGTTCAATTCAAGCGTAAGAGTAAGTCTATTGCACTCACTCGTACCTTCAATAGTATTGAAAACCGCCCATCATTTTATCCAGCACCATTCAAACGCGGTGTATGTGTCAAAGTAACTACAAAGACACCAAAGAAGCCTAACTCAGCTATCCGCAAGATCGCTCGTGTTCGTCTTTCAAATGGTATCGAAGTCACTGCATACGTTCCAGGCGAAGGTCATAACCTCCAGGAACACTCAGTGGTTCTCCTCCGTGGCGGTCGCGTCAAAGACGTCGGTCTCCGTTACTCAGTCGTTCGTGGCGTGCTCGATGCAGCAGGCGTAGAAAAGCGTCGTAAAGGTCGCAGCCAATATGGTAACAAGAAGCCAAAGGCAGCAAAGGCTTAGTTCCATCTACTATTTAATTAATCTACTACTATGCGAAGAAAGAAAAATATAAAGCGCGACCTTAGACCTGATGCGCAGTTTGATTCTCTCAAGGTTTCAAAGCTCATCAACTACGTCATGCAAGAAGGTAAGAAAAACACAGCACGTACTATCGTTTACGATTGTATGAATGCTATCAAGGATCAGGCTAAAGTAGAGAACCCTATCGAAGTCTTCGAATTGGCTCTCAAAAATACGACTCCAGCTATGGAAGTTCGTTCACGCCGTGTCGGTGGTGCCAACTATCAGGTTCCTCGCGAAGTCCGTCCAGAGCGTAAGAACGCTCTCTCTATGAAATGGATCGTCGAAGCAGCTCGCGGCAAGAAGGGAAAGCCTATGCACCTCAAGCTCGCTGATGAGATTATCGCCGCTTCAAAGAATGAAGGTGAAGCAGTCAAGAAGCGTGAGAACGTCCACAAGATGGCTGAAGCTAACAAGGCTTTTGCTCACTTTGCGTGGTAAGTTCGAACGATTTAAATCTGTTTTAGGAAAAAAAGAAACCGAGGCATCCTGCGATGTCTCGGTTTTTTGGTGCTGTGCTTCACTAAGCGGCGACAAAGTATGGCTTGAAAGCGGGGTGTTGTTCCTGAAGCCAGTGACAGAGGCTCTGGAGTGCCCAGAGTGATTTTTCGCCGAGGGGCGTATCTCGCGATATGGTCTTGAACTGCTCTCCCCCGATGAGGACAATGTCGTTCTCGGTGCACATGATCTCGGAGATTTCCGTGACTTGCTGTATGCCCGATGCGTAGATACACTCTGGTATCCGGCCTTCATTCTTGAGGAATTGCAGGATTCGAGCGACCGTCATTATATCTTCGTAGGTCATCTTCGGCACCTCGGTCGCTGTTTGACTATTAGTCGCACTCATATATTAGGCTCCTTTCTTGAGTTTGGTTGATGGTGTGCTACTTTGAAATGAGTATATCATATTAAAACATAAAAATCAATGAGTGTCTATTTACGAACGCATAGGTTCATACTCTTGAGAGGGAACAAAAAGAGCAGGGGAAGGATATTGAGGCTATCTATATTGCTGTGAGCAAGCTTTTAAAGTAGAAAGATAAGCTGACAAGTGTGGTTGGGTTTGTGGCTTAAAGTTATTAACTTTTAGTAAATTGCCAGTTTACAATAGTAGTGTTACTTTTGAGATATTGGGCTAGTTAAACAACGTGAAAAAATATCCATTTATAATATTTTTAGCATTTCTTATACCAACTACAACTTATGCAGTTTGGTATAATCCTGCAACATGGTTTTCTAATAGTAATCCTGACAACAATGAACTCCTGCAGAGAGTGGCTGATCTCGAAAAGAAACTGTCTGATAAAGCCGATGTTACCCCAAATGTTTCAATGGAAGTTAAGAATAGTAATAATACAAGTACAACTACTATTAGTGAAAATAGTAAGATGACATCTTTAAAAGCAGAAGTTTCATTACTAGAAAATAAATTAAATGATTTGCAAGTCAAATATAATATATGTTCGAATCAGATAATGAAAAATGGCTCAATAAACAAAGCTGTTCCAGTGGCAGTTTCTACAGATTCAAACATCGTTCAACTGAACAAACCTTATGATTACAAAAATTATCCAGAAATTAACATCAAGGATTATGTTAAAAGTCCGCTAAAATGGATGGGTTGGGGTGTTGATGTTATAACAGTGAACATTGTTGATTTTATTGCTGCTGGCAATTTAGAACAGCATAACTACTTGCTGATTTCTGATGCAACGAGTGATTCTGTTATCCCTGAAAAGATGATTGTTGAAGTTGATGATCAAACAGATTGGGATAATATAACAGCTCTCAAGAAGGGTGCATTAGTAAGTGTATACGGAATAGGTGCTTCAAGTCAGAAATTTAAGATAGGCGTATCTGACTCAGACAGTACTTATTATCCAGTTATTAAGCTACAAATGCTCAGCAAGTGTACTCTTGGTGGAAACTGCGGAGCTGATTCAACTGTTTGGGTTACGGGTAGGTTTCATTAATTTAATTTGCCAATTTCCATCATTTCCTGTACATTATCCCTTACTAAAGGCGACTCGCTTTTTTAATTTATCATCAATTTTTGAGCCACATTTATCATAAACGGCATCAAATTTTAAGAAAACAACACCATGCAACGCGATTACCCACTTGAGAGAATGCGAAACTTTGGAATCATCGCTCACATCGATGCCGGCAAGACGACGACATCAGAGCGTATCCTCTATTACACCGGTATGATCCACAAGATCGGTGAAGTTCACGAAGGTGAAACAACCACTGACTGGATGGAACAGGAGCGTGAACGCGGCATCACTATCACAGCTGCTGCCATCACGTGTTTCTGGAACCCAACCTATATGCGCGGACTCAAAGGCGCAGATGGCAAAGATGATGTTTCAAAGAAAGTTCGTTTCAACATCATCGATACACCAGGACACATCGACTTTACGGTAGAAGTGAAGCGTTCTCTTCGTGTGCTCGACGGCGCAGTCGTAGTTTTCGACGGTGTGGCAGGTGTTGAGCCACAGTCTGAGACAAACTGGCGCTATGCCGATGAAGCTAATGTTCCACGCCTCTGTTTCATCAACAAAATGGACCGTATGGGCGCATCATTTGAAAAGTCATTCAAGTCGATTCTCGATCGATTGAATAAAAACGCCGTTCGCTTCCAGCTTCCGATCGGAACAGAGGCAGATCACCATGGCGTTGTCGACCTCCTCCGAATGAAGGCATACACCTTCTCAGGTGAAAAGGGTATCGATATCATCGAAAGCGAAGTTCCAGCTGATATGCTCGAAGAGGCAAAGAAGTATCGTGCTGAGATGATAGAAAAGGTCGTCGAAACAGATGATGTTGCTATGCAGAACTTCCTCGATGGAAAGGAAATTTCAATCGATGAATTCAAGAAAGTCTGTCGCAAGGCTGTCATCGCCAACAAGATCTTCCCAGTCTTCACGGGTTCAGCTCTCAAGAACGTCGGTGTCCAGCTTGTGCTTGACGCAGTCGTCGACTATCTCCCATCACCACTTGATATGCCAGCTATCAAAGGCATCGATCCAAACACAGGTGCAGAGATCGAGCGTCATGCATCAGACGCTGAGCCTTTCTCAGCTCTCGCATTCAAACTCCAGAACGATCCATTCGTCGGTGCTCTGACCTTCTTCCGTGTGTACTCAGGTACTATCGAAGCGGGCACATATATCTACAATGCATCAACTGGCAAGAAAGAGCGCCTCGGCCGCATCGTTCGTCTTCAAGCTGACAAGCGCGAAGAAGTAAAGAAAGTTTTTGCTGGCGAAATCGCAGCCGCTGTCGGTCTCAAGGATGCGCTTACCTCACACACGTTCTGTGATGAAGACAAGCCTATCATCCTCGAAAAGATCAAATTCATGGAACCGGTTATCTCTCTCCGTATCGAACCAAAGACAAAGGCCGATCAAGAGAAAATGGGTCTTGCGCTCCGCAAGCTCGGTAATGAAGATCCAACATTCCGTGTTTCTAGTAACCAAGAGACAGGTGAGACGATCATCTCAGGTATGGGAGAACTCCACCTTGAAATCATGGTTGATCGTATGAAGCGCGAGTTCACTGTCGAGGCCAATGTTGGTAAGCCACAAGTGGCATATCGCGAAACAATCCTTGGTTCTGCTGAAGCTGAACATAAGTACGTCAAGCAGACCGGTGGTAAGGGTCAGTATGGTCACGTCAAACTCAACATCAAGCCTATGCAGCCATGGCCAGAAGGCGAGAAAGTTCCAAAGAACGTCAGTAACTATGATGACTTCCGTTTCATCAACTCTATCACTGGCGGTGCTATCCCAGGCGAATTCATCCCTGCAGTAGAAAAGGGTGTTCATGAAGCTATGGATCGCGGTATCCTTGCTGGTTTCAAGCTCGTTAACATCGAGTGTGAATTGACCTACGGTTCATACCACGACGTCGACTCGTCAGAAATCGCCTACAAGATCGCTGCTTCACAAGCATTCCAGGATGCATGTAAGCGCGCAAAGCCAGTTATCCTCGAACCTATTATGAAGCTCGAAGTCGTCTGTCCAGAAAAATATATGGGTGACGTCATCGGCTCTATCTCATCGAAGCGTGGTCTTATCGAAGGTTCAGAGCCAAAGGGTCAGAACCTCGCTATCCATGCCAAAGTTCCATTGTCAGAAATGTTCGGTTATACCACTGATCTTCGTTCTATGACTTCAGGTCAAGGAAGTGCTCAGATGGAATTCGATCACTATGATGTGGTTCCAAAGAACGTTGAGACCGAGATCATCGAGAAGAAAAAATAATTGAAATAGAAAACCGGTCTCATGGCCGGTTTTTTATTTGTGGATAACTTAGTTTGCGTGAAGCTATAATCGCGCTATACTGTTCCCAACTACCCAAGCACGTGTCGAAAGACACGTGCTTGTCTCGTTATTAATTAATTAAAGCAAATTATCATGACCATGTTCGGCAAAAACTTAAAATACATTCTCATTCTTGCGGCTCTGGCGATCCTCACTTTCACGAACCGCGCAGTGCTCGATGCTATATCAAGTGGCATGGCATATACACAAGAACAAGCTGCTGTCGGAGATATCTTCGGACACGCTCGTCCAGGATTTAGTTTTAGAGATTTATTCAGGGTAGAGGTTCGAGACAGCAGAGTATCTAGTTCATTGATGATGAGAGGCTTTGCGAGCACGACACGACCGATGATGTATGCCACATCGACGCGTCCTCTAGGCGACAAGCCAGAAGGAAAAGAGCAGGATCGCCGCCTGACTCCTGAACAAGTCATCACTATTCTTTTTAAAGCGGGGATCATTCCACAAAATAAACTTGATCAAGCACGAAGGATTATCAATGGGGCACACATGAGCTCCACCACAATGGGTATGGTGATTCGCGAAGAAGTCGAAGATAAAATAGGTACGAGTACGCGCATGATGCCGCCTCCACCACCATTACCACCTGAAGGGTCAACAACTATTCCGTTATAACAATATATAACGCAACAATAAAACTCCGAATACGTGCGGAGTTTTATTGTCTCGGAAATTCATTGATGAGCTCATTCGAATAGTAAAACCTGCCAGCCAAATCTCCAAAGCTATATGTAGTTGAACCGAGAGTGATGGCTGCGCCACCGCTTTCCGGATTCTGATGTGGATGCGAATTTTGGAAACCGATATTAAAGAGCGTTGCAAGTATCTCTGGTCTGTCAGATATATCGACGCCAGCTTTATCCCATTGCGATATCAGTTCTTTGAGCGCACATGCGCCATACAGATATGAATAGTATCGGTCATGTTCATCAGTCAATCGGGCAAATCGCTCGGCATCTTTGTCTGTCGTAGTAGCAGGGTAGTCGAGGGTGTGCGCTGAAACATTTCCAATATACCAAGGCGAAGCAGTGTCAGTGAGGTTGTTCTCAATCTGTATAGCTGTATCTTGTTTGATACCCATTACACCCCATGAGAATTGAGATTGTGTGCCAAGGATTTTGAGTGGAGCAAAGACAGATTTGAATATTTCACGGTCAGAATGAAAAAGACGCAGCTGTTCTACGATGAGAGTGGAAACGATAAACCGGGGAGGTATACCAACGACAGCTGCCGCCCGATTGATGGTAGGAACATCTTTGAGAATAGCTTCCTTCAATACGTTCCACTCCTCTTCATTCTGCCAAGCATCAAGAGTGCTCGTAGCATTTTTGAAATAATCATGTTGTCTATCGATGATACCGGATGTTTTGGTTAGGCCGAGCTCAACTGCACCATATACGGTAACAAGGAGAAAGCCGATAATGGCAAATATATAGATGATGACAGAGAATGCTCGTTTCATGTGTTGATTAGCCACACTATATCACAGGGTATTTGTTTGTGGATAACTTCGCTTGGCATTTCTGAGAATAGAGATATAATTATCTCACTACCTAAGACGTGTCATCACTGGCAGGTCTTTTTCTATTTTACTTATTCGAAACAAGTGAATAGAAACTTAATCAATTAATATAGGTTATTGTTCTTTATGAACGTACAACAAACAGGGAATGATGCTATGAGATATACGGCTACGCTCGCACTCTTGATGGGGATGGCATTTATGCTTCCTTCATTCAGCGGAGCTGTCATGGGTGTAGGTGCTTCTGACGCGTCGATCAATGCGGCAGCAGCAGTCACTTCGCTTTCTGTGACAAACAACAAGTCGATAAAATGTCCCGCAGGCTATACCTGTATCCCAAATCCAGTACCATTTTCAGATGTTACTGCGAAAGTAACAGGGGATCCAAAGTTAGTGTTGACCTATGATTCAAACAATAAAGAAGCACTGCTCACTGCAAAATTTAATGTGACTGTTGATGGAGGAAAAAATGGAGTATACGTATATCAATATCCATATATCAGCTTTCACGATGCATCAGGCAATAATTCATATGTAAATACACAACGCAATTTGCCACTTCTCCCTGTTACAAAGATGGAAATGAAAACCGATAGCTACGGTCAGGTGGTTTATTGGGTAGCGCCAAATCGTCAAGCGAAATTTATCGCATTGGGAAGCGTAAATCCAAAGTCCCTTCTTTCTGGTTCATACACCGCATCTCTTGATGTGTTGATAGGTGAGAACTCGCTCACCAGTCCCTCTGGATTCAAGATTCCAGTAAGTCAGAACCAAACAAATTCAAAGACAATCATCGGCGAAACTTCTCCTTATATTTCTAGTATATCTCCATATCAAGCAAATGCGGGAGATAAGGTTACAATATACGGCCAGCGCCTAAATGCGGGAACAGTATATATAGATGGCGCGGTCATGTCTGGAGTCTTCGTTGGCAGTGCTCTTGATGGTACAGCTATGTGGTTCAATATTCCATCAACTCTTGCTACAGGATGGCATATCCTCACAGTTAGTAATGCTGATGGTATGAGTAATGGTGTTGGATTGGAGATTATTACACCTGTTTCAGTTGCTTCGATCGATGTTTCACTCGATCCCTCAAGTCCAATTGCAACAACAGTAGCAAGTACAAGTAGTGTACCTTTACTGGTTTTTGATCTAACTGCGCATGGCGGTATAGTGAATCTGTCTGGTGTCACCGTATCATTGTCAGTTTCTGGTGCAAATGGTAGTTCAGGTAGCTTAACTAAGGCATATTTGTATCGAGGTTCTGTTCTCGTGGGCACAACTGTTGTCACAAGCAGTCCTGAAACCGGAAGTATTGCTAAGTTCGATACTCAAAATATGCAGTTGCCTGCTGATGTACATGTTCCATTTGTTGTAAAAATCGACGCTGTTCCTGGTTCAAGTGGTATAACGTTGAGTGCTAGCGTAAACCCTGTAGCAGTGATGGCGACAGATTCAAGTGGTTCAACAATTAGTCCTACTGGTGGAGCAAGCGGTAGTACTATCACTATAATAGGTCCAGCCGCTACTTCTCCAGCACTCTCAAATATGTCAGCAAGTCTCGGTGCCGCGGTTGGTGATTCGAGTGGTATTATTTTGTACCCTGCAAAGTTTAATTTCACGCTTACAGCTGCCAATGCGTCGATTTATCTACTCACAACAACATCAACAACTACAGGTCAAATAAATTCAATTAAGTTCGCTACAACGTTAGCAGATAACGATATGTTGCCAACCATCGCATCACTCGATGCTCAACCGAGCTCATTGGCAGGTGATAGTGCAACTTATTACGTTATCCCTGCAGGTACGTCACGTTCATTCTCGCTTTCTACTATGTTAAAAAAGTCAGATGCTCCTTATCAAACAGGATTAAATGTCGCTCAAGTTACGGAAATTGATTACAGGACAGATCCAACCTCAAAATACGGTTCTCCTCTGTATCCAGTTGACGGTCTTAAGGTTTTAGTCACTTTTTAGACATAAAACTCTAATGCAAAAAACCGCTAAAGCACAATTTTAGCGGTTTTTTTGTGCTCGAGTGGGGTTATATTTGACAACTTCACCCTCTATTGCTAATATGGCTGAATTCGCCTACCTGGCGTTTTATTAGTCATCCGACTGATAATTTATAAACTATTAATAACTTTATCTTTATCTTTTGATGTTTGGCATCACGCCTAAACGTAAAAAGGTAAAGCACTAAACAAATAATACTATGGCAGCAGCAGAATTTAATCGTACCAAGCCTCACGTTAACGTAGGCACAATCGGTCACGTTGACCACGGAAAGACAACTCTTACTACAGCTATCCTCGCCGTTCAGGCGAAGAAAGGTCTTGCTCAAAACAAGGCATATGCTGATATTGCAAAGGGTGGAACAGTTCGTGACGCTTCAAAGATCGTTACTATCTCTCTCGCGCACGTTGAATACGAGTCTCCTACTCGTCACTATGCGCACATCGACGCTCCAGGTCACGCCGACTATATCAAGAACATGATTACTGGTGCCGCTCAAATGGACGGTGCAGTTCTCGTCGTATCAGCGCTTGATGGTGTTATGCCACAGACACGTGAGCACGTTCTTCTTGCAAAACAAGTTGGTGTGCCTCGTATTGTCGTCTTTTTGAACAAGTGTGATGCAGTTCCAGAAGCTGATCTTATCGATCTCGTTGAGGAAGAAGTGCGTGAACTCCTCACAAAGCAAGGTTTCGACGGAAAGGGTGCCCCAGTCGTTCGTGGTTCAGCTCTCAAGGCTCTCGAAGGAGATGCTACATGGGAAGCGAAGATCGGCGAGCTCATGGATGCGTTGGACAACTATATTCCTATGCCAGTTCGTGAGACAGACAAGCCATTCCTCATGCCTATCGAAGACATCTTCTCGATTGAAGGTCGTGGAACCGTGGTTACAGGCCGTATCGAGCGCGGTATGATCAAGGTTGGTGAAGAAGTTGAGATCATCGGTTTCCGTGATACAACAAAGACAACTATCACTGGTATCGAAATGTTCAACAAGCAGCTCAAAGAAGGAATCGCTGGCGACAACGCTGGTCTCCTCCTCCGTGGTACAGCAAAGGATGACGTTTCTCGTGGTCAGGTCCTTGCAAAGCCAGGTTCAGTCAAGCCTCACACAGAATTTGAGTCTGAAGTATACGTTTTGAAGAAGGAAGAAGGTGGTCGCCACACCCCATTCTTTACTGGTTATAAGCCTCAGTTCTACATCCGTACGACAGACGTTACTGGTGAAGTTACACTCGCTGCAAACGTTGAAATGGTTATGCCAGGTGACACAGTCACATTCAAGGTTAAGCTCGTAGCACCAGTAGCTCTCGAAGAAAAGATGCGTTTCGCTGTCCGTGAAGGTGGCAAGACCGTCGGTGCAGGTGTCGTAACAAAGATCGTTGCCTAAATCCTCTTTATAGAGACTGATTATCATGACTACTGCTAAAGAAACAACAAAGAAAGCTCCTCGTGCCAAGAAAATCAAGGCAGAAGGGGAAGTCTCTCATCTCCGCATTCGTGTTCGCGCCTATGAGCACAAGATCCTTGACGCTTCACTTCGTCAGATCATGGATATTGCTTCGAGATACGATGTAACCGTCAACGGCCCAGTACCGCTCCCAACAGAGATCAAGAAGTACACCGTCAACCGTTCATCATTCATCGACAAGAACAGCCGTGAACAGTTCGAAATGCGTGTCCACAAGCGCCTCATAGATATTATCAACCCAAATCCAAAGGTTATCGAAGCCCTAACGAACTTGAGTCTACCATCTGGAGTCAACATAGACGTAAAGATGATGTAGCTTGAAAAGGGAATAAGAGAAGTAAGGAAAGATGAAAATTTCATTCTTCCCTTATTTCATCTTTTCCCTACACTTAAAATACTGACATGAAATTCATTCTAGGAAGAAAACTGAATATGGCCCAGATATATGACGCTTCTGGCGCTGTTATACCAGTGACTCTTGTCACAGTACGTGGCAATGTCGTCACTCAAGTACGTACAAAGGATGTTGATGGCTATGAAGCTGTCCAGATTGGTGAGGGATCACGCAATCCAGGACGCATCAACAAGGCACAAAAAGGCCAATTCAAGGATTTGGGCAATTTTGCGGCAGTTGCTGAGTTCCGTGTCGATGCCCCAGCGGTAAAGACAGGGGACAAAGTAGAGCTCTCACAGTTTGCAGTAGGCGACGTAGTCACTGTTTCAGCTATCTCAAAAGGTAAAGGTTTCCAAGGTGTCGTTAAGCGCCATGGATTCGGCGGTGGACCACGTTCACACGGCCAGAAGCACTCAGAGCGCGAGCCTGGTTCTATCGGTGGCGGTCTCCGTACCCGTGTTCCAGTCGGCATGCGCATGGCAGGTCGTATGGGTAGTGATCGTATTACTGTCAAGAACCTCAAGGTCGCTCATATTGACGCAGACGAAAATGTCATGTATGTTGCTGGAGCAATCCCAGGAAAGAGAGGTACATTAGTGGAGATCGTAGGTTAATCATTTATACCATCATGGAAACAAAAATCTACAATCAAACAGGCAAAGAAGCAGGAAAGTTCAAACTCCCTGTCGGTATCTTTGACTTGCCATGGAATGCTGACCTCGTCCACGAAGTGGTCCGTCTCATGAACTCAAATTCACGCACAAACGTCGCTCACACGAAGACTCGTGGCGAAGTTCGTGGTGGTGGCAAGAAGCCATGGAAGCAAAAGGGTACAGGTCGCGCGCGTCACGGTTCATCACGCTCACCTATCTGGGTTGGTGGTGGTGTTACCCATGGCCCACGCAATGATCAGAATTTCAATCGTAAGATCAACAAGAAGGTCAAGGATAAAGCTCTTCTTACAGTTCTTTCACGTAAGTGGAAGGACGGCGAGATCCTCTTTGTCGATGCTATTTCTCTTGCAAAGCCAAAGTCAAAGGATGCACGCGCTATACTTACCGCTTTTGGTTCTATCAAAGGCTTTGAGAAGGTTGCAACAAAGAAAAAGAATGCAGCTCTCATCGCTTTCGACAAGAGAACAGAGGCTGTCGACAAGAGTTTCAAGAACTTCGGCAATATTTCTATCGAAGAATTCCGCAATATCAACCCGGTTTCTTTGATGAATCACTCATATCTTATTGTCGTCAATCCTGAGAATTCACTCAAGACATTATCAGCTAAGGTTACACAAGCTTAATTTACTACTATGGCATTATTTGGATCAAAAAAGACAAAGACAGAAGTAGTGGAGAAGGCTGCTGCACCAGCTGTTAAGAAGGCAACAAAGAAAGTTTCTGAAAAGAAATCAACCGCAGTTGCTCCAGTCGTTGCTCATGTTGCACCTATGTCAGCTGCATCTATCATCCTTCGTCCACACATTACAGAGAAGTCAGGCATCCTCAGTCAAGGCGGCGTATATACGTTCGTTGTCACGAAAGGAGCCAACAAGCCTTCTATCGCTCAGGCAATCAAAGCTCTCTACAAAGTAAGCCCAATCAAAGTAACCGTCGTCAATCTTCCTTCAAAGAATGTCTTTGTTCGTGGCAAGAAAGGCGTCGTATCTGGCATACGTAAAGCAGTTGTCACTTTGAAAGAAGGAGACAAGATCGACTTTGTGTAGGCCGCACCACGAATACGCCACACGAATTAGAACAAATTCAATTTAAATTATAAAAACATGAAATCATTCCGCCCAACCTCAAAATCACGTCGTCACATGACTGTTCTCCCATTCAAGGAGTATCTCACAGTCAGCGAGCCATATAAGCCTCTTACCCACGGTTTCAAGCGTGATGTAGGACGCAATGCGCACGGTCGCATCACTGTTCGTCATCAGGGTGGAGGTCACAAGAAGCTCTATCGCGAGATTGATTTCATGTATGACAAAAAGGATGTTATTGCAACGGTGAAGACCATTGAATACGATCCATTCCGTACTGGTTATATCGGTCTTGTTGCATACAAGGATGGTGAGAAGCGCTACGTTCTCCTCCCAAAGACCATGAAGGTCGGCAACTCATTCATCGTTTCTGAGAATGCGCCTGTTACTACTGGTAACCGTCTTCCACTCAAAAAGATTCCTGTCGGCGCTTTCGTTTTTAATATCGAAGTTAAGCCAGGCTCAGGATCAAAGCTTGTTCGCTCAGCTGGTTCATTCGCTCAGGTTATCGCTAATGATGCAGGTTATACTCACATCAAGATGCCTTCGACAGAAGTCCGCAAGATTCACGAAGACGCATGGGCATCAATCGGTGCAGTTTCAAACGAAGAAAACCGCCTCGTTAATGTCGGTAAAGCAGGTCGCTCACGTTGGATGGGTATCCGTCCTACAGTTCGTGGTACTGCTCAGAACCCAGTGGATCACCCATACGGTGGTGGTGAACAGCGTCAGGGTCGTGGTCTCCGTCGTCTCAAGACACGTTGGGGTAAGCCAGCAGGTAAGGGCCAGAAGACACGCACACCAAAGAAATACTCGAACGTCTTTATCGTTTCTCGCCGTCAGGTTGGCAAGAAGAAGACAACTCTCTAATCATGAGAAATGTCGCTCACGGTTTGCACAAGATCTTTGTGAAAGTCGTAAAAGCGACACTTCACAAGATGGTGATGTTCACTATCACAAAAGAGATTCTCTAAAGAGAACAAAACACCCGAAAGGGTGTTTTTTGTTTCCGCCAATAATCATTGACAAATTAGGAATTTCAAGTAGTTTTACAGCAGAACTTGAGGGGTAGCCGCCTCATATTCCAAAACTACAAGGCTACATAAGGAAAGAACATTACAATGAGAAAATCATTACTACAACCTGCCGGAGGTAATATCTTCCAGGCAGTCAAAGCTCAACGAGCCGAAGCTGAAAGAGCTGGCATCAAGATCATCAACCTTACGATTGGACAACCTGCTGGACCTGCCTTTGAAGCAGCCAGAAAGGCGGCTGCTGAGGCGGTCATGTCAGGGGCGGAGAACATGCACGAGTATCAGGACAACGCTTGTCATCCGTGTCCGGACTTTGCCTCACGTTTTGTCGCGTGCCACGTGTTCCGTGATCTTGAAGGCGCCGCAGTTGAATACTTGCCGATCGTTGGCATCAAGCCGACGCTCGATATGGTCATTAAATCTTTGGGCACATGGGATCGTTCGGATGCCAAGCCTGCCCGAGTCTTCACTATGACCAATCCGGGCTATGGCACCTCCGCCTATGCTTGCAAAGCGATCAAGGGCATCGAGCAGTATCCTTTGCCCATGGATCAGAAGGATTGCTTTCTGTTCGATCCAGAACTGATTAGGCTCAAGGAAGGCATCGTTCTTGGGGAAGGCGACATGATTATGTTGAACTTCCCGCACAATCCAACGGGCATCATTGCTCGTGAAGAATGGCTTCGTTGCTTGTGCGCCTTTTGCGAGTCTCGTGGCATTCGTTTGTTCAACGATGGCGCATATCATATCTTGGCTCACAATGATGATTCAGTGACTCTGGCTGATGTTGCGATTGATTTTCCCAATCTCAACTGGGCTGAAGCCTTCTCTGCTTCAAAGGCAGGTAACTTCACTGGATGGCGCATCGGTGCGATCGTTGGTTCGCCGGAGTTCGTGAACGATATCAAACGGATCAAAGGCGAATCTGATAGTGGCTTTGTTGCCTTTGCTGCTGCCGGTGTCTTGGATCAGTTTGAAAAACATGGTTCCGACATTGTTCAGCTGCGGGGGCTTTACAAGAAACGTCTCAGGCTCGTAGCGGATACGCTGACTGGGAACGGCATGCGTCTCTCAGTTGAACCGGAGGCAGGTTTCTTCCTACTCTTCGATAGTCCGTCCTTGGCGTTCGGTCAAGAATGCGCCAATGCTGCTGAATTCAACGCATTGATGATCCAGAAGACAGGGATCGCCGGTGTCCCATTCGGCAAATGGATTCGTTATGCCATCTGTGCCACTGATGTTGAGGCAGTCATCAACGAAATCGAGGCAGGCTTTATGGTTGCCGAGGTTGTCTATTATAATTGATTGTTTCTCCCTCACCTCGCCATCCGGTTTTTACTGGGTGGCGATTTTTAATATAAAAACCGTTCCCAGGGAAGGAAACGGTGAGAATGAAGGAAGGCTTTAGAAAAAGAGAGGAGGGCTATTTTCCAAGAATGCCTTGAACAGTGCGCCAGCCTTTGCATTGATTTGGATGGCAAAAGTTTCGGCGGCAATATGGTCATCGTCTCCAGTTTTGAAGCCACTGATTGCAGTAACCAGATTGTTGAAGTAAACGCCGCCAGGAAACCTGAAGTCGCCCTCACAAATGAGTGCCGGTTTTTTGAACATATCAATGTTCGACATCTTGGTTCGCCAAGCTGCCCGAGCCTTCGCAAATGCGAACTCGCTGTATTTATGTGGCCATTTTGTTTCTTCCTGCTCACCGAGCGTGCCGCGCCACAATACCTGCGGATCAAGACCACTATCAACTGTTATGACCGGGTCCAATACGATGATGACCGCCGCGGTCCGACCAGGGACATTGGTGATGTATCTTTTGGTTAAATCAGCGCACTGCTCTTGGAATATTTCCTCAATCATTTCCGCGGTAACGAACTTTGATTTTGACATGTTCAAGCCTTTGTTGTTGCCATCGCGTCATGCAATGGATCTGGCGTATTTCTACCTTTTTTGTATCGGTGTGTCAAACACATTTCTTGACATTGCCCGAGATAATCAGTAGTCTTGCGACAGACACAGTATCGGCGGTCTGTGTTAAAAACTACCGCTATAACAACGTAATATGGAGAAAATTAGTTATGCCAATGTCGAAAGACTTCGAAAAACGTTTGTTGGCCATTCTGCCACAAGTCATTGAAAAATTTGGGACACCATTTCACATCTATGATGAGCAGGGGATATGCGAAGGCCTTCGTCGCTTGAACGGTGCTTTTGCATCGCACGAGTTGCCGTTCAAAGAATTCTACGCAGTGAAGGCTTTGCCGAAACCTGCCATTATGGAAATCATCAAGCGGGAAGGTTGCGGTTTCGACTGCAGTTCGATTCCCGAGCTCCGCTTGGCCCGCAACGCCGGCGCACGACCAGGGGACATCATGTTCACTTCGAACAACACGTCTTTGAAAGAATTCCGGGAAGCTCTTGATCATGGTGGTTGCATCCTCAATCTCGACGGTATCGAATACATCGAGAAGGTCAAATCGCTCGGTGCATTTCCGGAGCTTATCTGTTTCCGGCTCAATCCCGGTGACCGTAAGACCGACAATGAAGTAAACTCGATCATTGGGAAGCCGAAGGAATCAAAGTATGGTGTGCCGATTGAAAATATCGTCACAGCTTACAGGTTGGCAAAGGAGGCCGGCGCAAAATCCTTCGGACTGCACACGATGGTGTGCAGCAATGATCGGGACTACAAGCACATGGTTGCCACTTTCAAACTGTTGCTTGAAGTCGCGGAGCAACTTGAGAAAGAGTTGGGTATCGTGCTCGAATTCGTCAATGTCGGTGGGGGAGTGGGTATTCCATATCGTCCTGACGACACGGAATTCGACATCGAAGCATTCGCCAAGGACTGTTCGGCTCTTGCAGATGAATTCGAGTCGAAGCACGATTACGTCCCGCGAATCTTTATGGAAAGCGGGCGTTGGGTGACTGGTCAGCATGGCGTTCTGGTTAACCGCGTGATCAATACTTACGACAAATACAAGAAGTTCGTGGGTGTTGAAGTGGCGATGCCGGCACTTATGCGACCTGGTATGTATGAAGTGTATCATCATTGCACTCTTCTCAACTCTGACGGGTCGCCGATCATTGAGGGGAGCCGTCCTCTGGTTCAAGTCACCGTTGCGGGATCAATATGCGAAAATTGTGATGTTCTCGCGCGCGACATTTGGTTGCCGGAACCGCACGAAGGCGACCTGATTGTTACGCATACCACCGGGGCACATGGCACGGCGATGTGTTTCAATTATAATGGCAGGACCCGCATCCAAGAGCTGCTCAATT
Organism: Minisyncoccota bacterium; assembly: GCA_035495115.1. Taxonomy (GTDB): domain Bacteria; phylum Patescibacteriota; class Minisyncoccia; order Phycocordibacterales; family PALSA-1337; genus C7867-002. The sequence continues at coordinate 41,509 of DATJGJ010000010.1, forward strand.
ACATAATGGGCTACGTTCGTCGCATCTGTCGCGCTGAAACCGATGATGACCTCGAAGTTCGTCATCGCGACCTCGAGGGTGAAGAACACGTTATCAAGGTTTGACCAATTAACTCTAACTTCACACCGGATCTCCCCACAGGGAAGTCCGGTTTTTTATTATTCGGTTTCTACGAAAGTTCACCATTCTTTTCAATATCCATGAAAATAAGCCTTAAATGCTTGACTTCGAAATCTGGCTCTGCTACTATACCTCTCACGCTCATTTGAGCTTTTTTAATTCTACATTCACTCATTCCATGGCACGATCACTTAAGAAAGGTCCATATGTCGAGGAAAGACTCCTCAAGAAAATAGCTGGCAAAAAGCCTGCTACTTCTGGCGTCATCAAGACATGGTCACGTCGCAGTCAGATCTCTCCTGAGATGCTCGGCTTTACTTTTGGCGTACACAACGGTCGTGCTCATATAGAAGTTCTAGTCACCGAGGACATGGTTGGACACCGCCTCGGTGAATTCTCGCCTACACGTAAGTTCGTACGTCACGGTGGTAAGATGCAAAAGGAAATCGAGCTCAAGGCAAAGGAGGCTGAGGTCGCAGCTGCAAAGTCAGCAAAGGAAGCAGCTACTACCGCTACAAAGAAATAATACATTTTTATGATTACTGCCTCACTCAAAAATACTCGCATCGCTCCTCGTAAAGTTCGTGTTGTCGCTGACATGATTCGTGGCAAGAGTGTTGCAGATGCACAGACCATCCTCGGTTTTGCTGCAAAGAAAGCTCGCCATCCTATCTCAGTCCTCATCGACTCAGCTGTTGCCAATGCTTCACACAATTTCAAGATCGGTCCAGAAGGCCTCATCGTCAAAGAGATTCGTGTCGATCAAGGCTTTGTTATGAAGCGCTCGATGCCTGTATCACGTGGTTCTGCTCACCCTATCGCTCTCCGTACGAGCCATATCCTCGTTGTTCTTGCTCCAGGAGTTGCAAAGAAGTCGAAAAAGACCGCAAAGAAGGCTACTGCTAAAAAATAATCATATGTCACACACCGTACACCCTTATTCTCATAGACTTGGCATCATCCGCGATTGGAAAGGTCGTTGGTTCGGCACAGATCAAGGATACCGCACAGCCCTCAAGACTGACGTTATCATCCGCGAATTCCTCCAAAAAGAGCTCCGTACGTTTTACGTAGGTGGCGTTGAGATTGAACGATCACAAAAAGTGCTCCGTGTTGTCATCAAGACTTCACGTCCAGGCATGCTCATCGGCAAATCAGGCGACGGTATCGTCAAACTCCGTGCAAAGATCATGACTCTTCTCCGTAAGGCGAAGATCGATCTCAAGAACCAAGAGCTCAAACTCGACATCGAAGAGGTTCGTACTCCTGAGTCAAACGCCGCTATTACAGGCATGATGATCGCTGAAGCTCTCGAAAAGCGTCTCCCATTCCGCCGTGTTCTCAAACAGACTATCGAAAAGGTTATGGCAAACAAAGAGGTAAAGGGTATCCGTATCCGCCTCGGTGGTCGTCTCGGTGGTGCTGAGATCGCTCGCTCAGAAGAGCTCAAGAAAGGACAGGTTCCTCTCCAGACACTCCGCGCAGACATCGACTTCGCTCGTGAAAAAGCTCATATGACTTACGGCGATATCGGTATCAAAGTTTGGATATACAAGGGCGAGATCTTCGCAAAAGACGTCGCTGCAAAGAAATAAATCATTTAATTTACTACTATGTTATTCCCTAAGAAAGTAAAACACCGCAAGTGGTTCACCAAACGCAAGAACAGCGTTAAGGAAGCTGCAAAAAATGAAACTCGTGGCGTCGAGGTCTCTTTTGGCTCATACGGCCTCAAAGCTATGAAGTATGCTCGTATCACTTCAAACCAAATCGAGTCAGCACGTAAAGTTATGGCTCGCTATGCTACCAAGTCTGGCAAAGTTTGGGTCCGTGTTTTTCCTGATCGTCCATATACTCAGAAGCCTGCCGAAGTGAAAATGGGAAAGGGAAAGGGTGAACCGGTCGGCTTCGTATGTGAGGTCAAGCCAGGTCGCGTTATGTTCGAGATTGATGGTGTTGACGCTGAGGTTGCACGCGAAGCTCTCCGCAAGGCAGGTACAAAACTTCCTATGAAGACCAAGGTTGTCACACGCATCTAATACTTTATATATCTACTATTATGAAATCTACTCTCAATAAAGACATCGCCCACAAGACACAAGCAGACCTCGCAAAGATGGTGTCTGACAAGCGCGAAGCTCTCCGCCTCTTCCGTTTTGGTGCTGCTGGTGCAAAAGCAAAGAATGTCAAAGAGGGTAAATCTATCAGAAAGGACATCGCACGCATTTTGACTGCTATGAATAAAGGGAAGCACGAAAACATGGAAGCAGGGAAATAAAAACTAGACAAATCATCTAATTTCAAGTAATATCACAACTCTTATGAAAGCAACTAAAACAACAGTAGAAAAGAAGATCACACGCCAAACATTCACTGGTGTTGTTAGTTCTGACAAGATGAAAGACACCGTTGTTGTTGTGGTCAATCGTTTCATGAAGCATCCAAAGTATCAGAAGTTCATCAACAAGAGAACAAAGATCATGGCTTCAGATATCGGCAATACAAAGAAGATAGGAGACAAAGCTACTGTCGAGGCTTGCCGTCCAATCTCAAAGAACAAATCATTCAAGGTTATCGCCTAAATTTTAATACACTACCATGATTCAACCACGCTCAATCGTCAATATCGCTGATAACTCTGGTGCAAAGATCGGACGTATCTTCAAAGTTCTCGGTGCATCTCACAAACGCTATGCTGAGATCGGTGAAGTCGTTGTGCTCTCAGTCCAAAAGGCAGAGCCTCGCAAGGCAGTCAAGAAGAAAGACGTTCTCCATGCCGTCGTCGTTCGTCAGCGCAAAGCTACTCGCAGAAAGGACGGTTCATATATTCGTTTTGATGAGAACGCGGTTGTTATCATCGAGAAAGACAAGAAAGAGCCTATCGCTGGACGCATCTTCGGTCCAATCCCACGCGAGATCGCAGAAGCAGGTTTCAAGACTATCGCTTCAAAAGCTTCAGAAATCGTATAACTTTTACTACCATGCATATCAAAAAAGGTGACACAGTTAAAATTCTCTCAGGAGATGACAAGGGCAAGACCGGCAAGGTCATCAAGGCTTTTCCTGCTACAGGAAAGGTGCTCATTGAAGGCATGAACATGATGAAGCGTCACGAGAAATCTCGTAAGCAGGGAACAAAGGGTCAGATCGTCGACCGTGCTATGCCGATGCATGCTTCAAAGGTTGCAAAGGCTGAATAATATCCACTACCATGACTACTACTCACAAGAAAACTGTTCTCGATTTAAATAAGGAATCATTCAAAGCTCTCAAGGACTCTTTGAACATCAAAAATGCTATGCAGGCTCCACAGCTCAAGAAAGTGGTTGTCAGTAGCAGTTTCGGTTCAGTGAAGGACAAGAAAAAGATTGAGATTATCGCTGATCGTCTCGCTCGCATCACTGGCCAAAAGCCAGCCCCACGTGCAGCAAAGAAAGCTATCGCTACATTCAAGACTCGCGTCGGCGATCCTCTCGGCTACCAGATCACTCTCCGCGGCCCACGTATGTTCGATTTTATGGATCGTTTGATCAACATCGCTCTCCCTCGCACAAAGGACTTCCGCGGTCTCTCACGCAACTCTGTCGACGCAATGGGCAACTATACGATCGGTATCAAGGAACACACTATCTTCCCAGAGACATCAGATGAAGACCTCAAGGACGTTTTTGGTCTCGCTATCACTCTCGTCACTACTTCAGATGACAAGGCAAAGACCATTGGCTTCCTCGAATACCTCGGTCTCCCACTCAAGAAAGAGGATGACAAGAAGGGAAAGAAATAATATCTAAAAAACCACCGATGAGGTGGTTTTTTGTTTTCTGCTATACTACCAGCCATGACCCAAGCCGAAGCATTAAATATTCTCAAAACGGGTGCAAACGTTTTTCTGACCGGACCAGCGGGCAGCGGCAAAACCTACGTCCTCAGAGAATACCTCCAGTGCCTGCGTGAACGAGAGATACCCGTCGGCATCACGGCCTCGACGGGTATTGCTGCAACTCATATGGGCGGTGTCACTATACACTCGTGGTCTGGCGTCGGCGTACGCGATACTCTCTCAGAGCAAGATCTCGAGGAGATTTCAGAAAAGAGCTATGTAAAGACAAAGATCGAAGCGGCGAAAGTACTCATCATCGATGAGATATCTATGCTTCATCATTTCCGTTTGGATTTGATAAATGAAATAGTTAAAAAAATCCGTAAATCAGATCAGCCGTTCGGTGGACTGCAAGTAGTCGTGTGCGGCGACTTTTTCCAATTGCCGCCGATCTCTCGTGGGGGAGAGCCCGATGCCTATTTTGCCTACCATTCAAAGGCATGGAAGGAAGCTAATTTCGTCGTCTGCTACCTCGAAGAACAACATCGTCAGATAGACAAAGAATACGTAGGTATCTTGAATGGTATACGTGCCCAGTCGCTTTCAACGGCAATGATGGATTTGTTGCACGGGCGCATCATTTCTCGCAATAAGAGAGAAGACGACGGCATTGAGTTTCTGACTGATGAGCATATGGGTGCTGAAGAAGACGTTGTTTTTATTGGCGATGAAGATGAAGTTAAAAAGAAAGTCGAAACAGATATTCCTGTCGAGATCCCTACGATTTTGACAGAGAATATAAAAGCCACGCGACTTTATTCTCACAATAGTGACGTTGACGCTGAAAATGACCGTGAGCTTGCCGCTGTTCCGGGGAACTTCTTGGAGTACAAGATGATATCTCACGGCAATAAAAAGCTGGTCGAAGGATTGAAGAAATCATGTTTGGCACCGGAAGTTCTCCGCCTCAAAGTAGGCGCTCAAGTCATGTTCGTCAAGAATAATTGGGAAGTAGGATATGCCAATGGTACACGAGGCGTCGTCGCTGAATGTACGTATGACAGCATTGTCGTCAAAACACTCGATGGGAGAGAGATCGATGTTCCACTCGAAAGTTGGCGTGTCGATGAGGGCGATAGGACGCTCGCCGAGATCGAGCAGTATCCATTGCGACTCGCATGGGCTATCACTATACATAAGAGTCAGGGCATGTCGCTCGACGCTGCACACATCGACCTATCACGTTCATTTGAGAAGGGTATGGGCTATGTAGCGCTCTCTCGTGTACGATCGCTCCTCGGGCTTACCTTGGCAGGTCTCAACGATGTAGCCTTACATATTCATCCGGAAGCGTATGAGTTTGATAAGCATTTTCGTGAACAATCCAAAAAAGCCGAGGCGCATTTTATGTCGTTGTCAGCAGATGATCTCAAGGCGCGACAAAAGAAATTCCTCGGCCCTGATCCAGTGACAAAAGAAGATGGTGAGTCAGATGAAGATTTTGCGGAGAGATCAAAAGCCGTAAAACGCACTAGAAAAGGCAAAAAACCAAAGATACCTACGGCTGAAGTTACACGCAGTCTCATCGATATGGGAAAATCCGTCCGTGAAGTCGCCAAGGAGCGCGGTCTTTCATTTGATACTATCCTCAATCACATAGAACATGAAAAAAGAGAAGATCCGACGTGGAATATCTCGCATCTCCGTGACGCGCTCCCGGTCACTCGTTTCAAGAAAATCTCAATGGCGTTTCATACGGTGGGTATGCAAGAGGGGGGAGGTAGAGCACTTTCACCAGTTAAAAACATATTGGGCAATGGTTTCACTTTTGAGGAGATCAGGCTCGTGAGATTATTTCTGTAATTAACAGGTCATTGCTGTTATTCTGACTGAGCTAGGTTATACTTTGTGTATACTTATGATCAATAAACAACTGCTTGATTACATCTCATACAAACTTGCTCATGGCTCAAGCGATGAGGCTATAGTTCAAAAAATCTTAGCAGAAGGTAGTTGGACAACTGCGGATATCAACGAGGCGTTCGCTGCGCTCGGCCGAAGTGTTCCAGAAAACAAAAAGCCCCAATTTATTGTACCTCCAATTGTACCTCCAATTTCAGCAACAATTGCACCAAAACCACCAGCCACACTTTCTGTGCCAGTTCGAGAACCTCTGACTCCTCCACCAGCGCCAATGCCGATCGTACCAAAACCGGAGGTTCAGCCAATACCAAAACCTACACCTCTTCCGGAAACCGCTCCGGTATCTCAAGCATGGGAAATGCCGCCTCGTGAAAAATCTCCCGCATCATCATTTCCACGTCCATCAGTTCCAACGCCACCGCTCCCGCAAACATCTGCATCGCATGTATTTGTAGCTCCAGTAAATCAGCGCCAGACTTCCACACATTCCGGGGCGCGTATTATCATTATCCTTCTCATTGTCGCCATTCTTGGAGGTGCGGGCGCATATATGTATTTGTATCGATTCGATACTGTACAATCGCTCATAAAGAGTATTGCTGGAAAGAGTGAGTCTACCACAGCCCCAAGTCCTTCAGTCCAAAAGCCGATAAAGAGAACTCCTGCTATGGTTAATAATGCATCATACAGTTTCGTATTACCTGATGGTTGGCAGGCATCAGCCTCATCAAATGATGGTCAAGGCGTCCAAGCTTCAAATCCAACAACGGGATTTGTAGTATCGACAGCTATCACTCAAATCCCTAAAAGCGCAGGCGCTATCAGTTCGATTGATCAGATAATGACGTCTGATACAACAAAGGCAATCATCAAATCAGAGTTCCCTGGCATGACTGTTGCTTTCGGCAAGGTAAGTGCCGGTATGCTCGGGGGAGAGAAGGCGGTTATTGTGGCTTTTACTTTGACAGCAACAAGCACAACTGATGGAGTCGAACAATTAAAGACCAAAGCGATGTTACAGTATAGTGCGGTGCATGAGGGTATTTTATATAGTGTTGTTTTCAAATCAGATTTGGATAAAGGGTTGGATTTACTAAAAGATGCTGAGACTATAGCGGGAAGCTTTACGTTTATGTAGGTTACAAAGAGAGACTATTGACCCTTTATGCATCATCTGCTAGTATCATACCTACCTCAATAAAAGCTCGTTCTGAGGAAGTGATTGGAAGCAAACGCCTAAATTAAGGGCTTTAGCTAACCAATCGAAATTTTGTTTAAATAAACACATTATGGCAACTAAAGCAGTCATTGCACGCTCAAAGAGAACACCGAAGTTTGCTTCGCGTGTTGTTCGTCGTTGTTTCCGTTGTGGTCGTAAGCACGGTTATATGCGTGATTTTGACCTCTGCCGTATTTGTTTCCGTGAATTCGCCAATGAAGGCATTATCCCAGGCATAAAGAAATCATCATGGTAACAGACCCTATTTCAGACCTCATAACACGTATCAAGAACAGCAGTGATGCAAAGAAAGCATCAGTCACTGTTATCGCATCAAAGCTCACAGAGAATATCGCTCACGTTCTCAAGAAAGCAGGCTACATCTCTTCTGTAGAAAAGAGCAAGACAAAGCGCGAGCTCGAGCTCGGTCTCGTCTACTTTGATGGTGTTCCTCGTATCAATGGCGTTGAGCGCGTTTCAAAGCCTTCTCGCCGTCTTTATCAGAAAGCAGCAGATATCCGCTCATTCCGCAGTGGTTTTGGTAACACAATCTTTACCACTTCAAAGGGCATTATGATTGATGCTGATGCAAAGAAGCTCAAACTTGGTGGAGAGATCCTCTTTAAGATTTGGTAATAAATATTTCAATACTACTATGTCAAGAATTGCCAAAAAACCTATAGTTATCCCAGCCAAGACAGAAGTTACTTTTGTTAACGGTGTTTTGACTGTAAAGGGACCTCTCGGCGAGCTCAAAAAGAATCTCCGTGACGATGTTTCGATCACTATCGCAAACAACGAGATCGTTCTCGCCAAGAACCGCAACACCCTCCAGGCAGCCGCTATGATCGGCACATATGCTTCACATATCCGTAACATGATCGCTGGTGTCCACAAAGCATACGAAAAAAAGCTCGTCATCGAAGGTATCGGTTTCAAAGCTGATGTAAAAGGTACAAATCTCGTTCTCAACGTTGGTTTCTCGCACCCAGTTACTCTTCCTATCCCTGCAGGTCTCAAAGTAACGACTGAAAAGGCAAATATCATCGTCTCGGGCATCGATTGTGAAGTAGTCGGTCAGTTCGCAGCAGTCACTCGCGCAACAAAGAAGCCTGAGCCTTATCTCGGAAAGGGTATCCGTTATTCTGATGAAGTTATCCGCAGAAAGCAGGGTAAGAAGGCGGCATAAACATAATTTACTTATATGAAATCAATTATCAAAACTCAAAACAAGAAATTTGCTCGCCGTCATGCTCGCACACGCGCAAAGATCAGTGGTACAGCAGAGCGCCCACGCCTCTCTGTTTTCAAGTCGCATCGCTATATCTATGCTCAGATCATTGACGATACAAAGGGCAACACTCTCGCTGCTTTCTCATCAAAAGAGGTAAAGGCAAAGAGCCCAGCTGATCGCGCAAAGGAGGTTGGCACAGGCATCGCAAAGAAAGCTCTTGCAGCAAAGATCACCAAGGTAGTCTTTGATCGAGGAGGCTATTTGTATGCCGGTAAGATCAAGATCGTGGCTGATGGTGCTCGCGAGGGAGGACTTCAATTCTAATTTTAATAACTATTATGCAAGACAAAGACACACAGGTTAATACACAAGCTCCAGTAGCACCAGCGACAGTTGTTCCAGCAGTCGCAAACAAGGTCACTCCAGGACGCAAGATGCGTGATTCAGCGCGTGCAGGCACACCAGGTGCTCGTAGCAGCAGCGATACACGCGGACGCGGCGGACGTACTGGCGGAGGACGTGGCAGTGAGCCACGTGAGCGTGTTAAGCCAGAATTCGATGCAAAGATGATCGATATTCGTCGTGTTACTCGTGTGTCATCAGGCGGACGTCGCTATAGCTTCAGTGTCGCTGTCGTCGCAGGTGATCGCAAGGGTCGTGTTGGTGTTGGTCTCGGTAAGGCAGGTGATACATCACTCGCTATCGAAAAGGCTACCCGTGAAGCAAAGAAGCACCTTGTCAAAGTTCCGCTTTCTGCTCAGATGACTATCCCTCACGCAACTTCAGCGAAGTTTGGCAGTGCTCGCATCATGGTATTCCCAGCTCGTGGTAGCGGTATCGTTGCAGGTAGTTCAGCACGTACAGTTATCGAGCTCGCAGGTATCAAAGATGTCTGTGCAAAGATCATGTCAGGTTCAAAGAACAAGGTGAACATCGCTCGTGCTATCATCCTCGCTTTCGATAACTTGAGCAGGATCAATCGCCGCACTCTCCAGAACAAGGCGCCTAAAGTAGCTGCTAAATAACTTTTAATACTATGCAATTCCATCAACTTAAACGAGTCCACAAGAACAAGAAGCGCATGACGGTTGCCCGTGGTGGCAAGCGTGGAAAGACATCTGGCCGTGGTGGCAAGGGTCAGTCTGCTCGTGCAGGTAACAAGCGCCGTCCAGAATGGCGTGACATCATCAAGCGCCTCCCAAAGTTGCGTGGTCGTGGCGTCAACCAGCACAAGCCAGTTTCAGATGCATTCAAGGCTATCAATGTCAGTTTGATCGAAGCTATCTTCAATGCAGGAGATATGGTTACTCCTACTTCTCTCGTTGAAAAGGGTGCAGTTGCTACATTTTCAGGAAACATTCCTCCTATCAAGATTCTTGGCGACGGTGAGATCACCAAGGCTGTCAAAGTCTCAGGATGTGCTCTCTCGGGCAGTGCAAAAGAAAAGATCGAGAAGGCAGGCGGTACAGTCACACTCATCACTCCAAAGGTTATTTCAAAGCCAGTAAAGGCTCCTAAAGTTAAAAAAGAAAAGGTTGCATCAGAAGCAGCTCCAGCAAAAGAAATCGCAGAAAAGAAGCCTATTAAGGCAGCTGCAAAAAAGGCTCCAGCAAAGAAAGCAAAAGCCGAGTAAGTAAGCTATACTAGTTGAGTTCCCATTAAGAAGTAAGTAATCGAAATATCATGCAAAACTTCTGGCAAAAATTCACCACAGCTCTCAAGGATCCAGTTCTCCGCAAGAGAATAGGCTTTACTATCGGCGCGCTCCTCGTCTTTCGTCTTTTGGCGACTATTCCAATACCAGGCGTCGATGTAGCAAATCTTTCTAAACTCCTCGCTTCAAGCCAGTTCTTCGGTTTCCTCAACATCTTTTCGGGCGGAGGCCTCTCGAATCTTTCTATCGTCATGCTTGGTGTCGGTCCTTTTATCACCGCATCGATCATTATCCAGCTCATGACCATGATGTTCCCAAAGTGGAAGGCTCTCATGCATGATGAAGGTCAAGCTGGCCGCATGAAGCTCTCGAACTATTCACGTATTCTTTCTGTGCCACTTGCTATCGTTCAAGCTATCGGCTTCATCATCCTTCTCGAAAATCAGAACGTTATCGCTCATATCGGTGGTATGCAGCTCGCTATCAACGTGCTCGTCGTCTCTGCAGGCTCTATCCTCCTTATGTGGATCGGTGAGCTCGTATCGGAGTTCGGTATCGGTAATGGTGTTTCTCTCGTTATCTTCGCAGGTATCGTTTCTCGTTTGCCAAAGGATGCTGTTCAGTTCCTCTCAACATTCGACTCAAGTCAGATCACGGTCTATCTCGCAGTCCTTGCAGTTGCAATCATCGTTATTGCTGGCGTGGTCTTTGTCACTGAGGCTGAACGTTCAGTTCCCGTGACTTATGCAAAGCAGGTCCGTGGCAACAAAGTCTATGGAGGCGTTTCCACGTATCTCCCGCTCCGTCTCAACCAAGCAGGCGTTATTCCTATCATCTTCGCTCTCTCTATTCTTTTGTTCCCTCAGATCATCGCCAACTTCCTCTCTCATGCATCAAATGCAGCTATTGCAGCGTATGCGTCATCATTTGCAACATTCTTCAATAGCGCATGGGTATATGGCAGTTTCTACTTTATACTCGTTGTTCTCTTCACGTACTTCTATACTGCAGTTACCTTCGATCCTACGATGATCTCGCAGAACCTCCAGCAGGGAGGCGCATTCATCCCAGGCGTACGTCCTGGTGATCACACTCGTGATTATCTCGCGGCTATCGTTACCCGTATCACTCTCGTCGGCGCAGTCTTCCTTGGTGTTGTAGCCATCTTGCCGCTCATGATGCAGCATCTCACTGGCGTTCAGACGCTCGCTATAGGTGGTACATCTCTCTTGATCGTGGTCTCAGTCGTTCTCGACCTTTTGAAGAAGATTGATGCTCAGGTATCGATGCGTGAATATTAAAAAGCGAAAAAGTAAAAATTCAGATAAGAAAGAACCCCGGCGGATGACGTCGGGGTTTTGATTTAGGTAAATGAAGCTCATCTGCTATACTGTGGCTAATTAATTTAATATTCACATGTCACCACAAGCATTCATTTTCGTCGGCAGATCTGGAAGCGGAAAAGGTACTCAAGTAGCTCTTCTTTTAGAGGTGCTCAAGCAAAAGGATCCGACTCATAAGATTTTCACTGTTGAAACAGGCAAAGAGCTCCGTAAATTCATCGAGGGAGACACATTCACCCAAAAGCTCGCTCACAAGATCCAGACGTCTGGCGGATTCCAGCCTTCATTTCTCGCTATCTACAACTGGGCAAAGGTTTTCATTGATACTTATGAAGAGGGTATGCACATGGTCCTCGACGGCACGTCGCGCAGGCTCCCTGAAGCAATCGCTCTTGATTCAGTTTTTGATTTTTATGGCATCTCAAAATGTTGGGTCGTATACCTCGACATTCATGATGAAGAAGCGACCAACCGTCTCCTTGCCCGCGGTCGTGCAGATGATACGCATGAGGGTATCAAGAACCGTCTCAGTGGTTTTGAGCAGGACATGAAGCCGTCAATCGAATTTTTTAGAAACAATAAGAGATATGATTTTTTGGACATAAACGGCATAGGTAAGATAGAAGACATTCACGCCGATATTGTGAAAAAGCTCGGTCTCGATAAATAGTTTCGTGGCATTCGTATAATTCGTAGATTCGTGTTATTTTGTCTCTATGATCAAGATAAAGACCAAGGAAGATATAGCCATTCTCCGTGAAGGCGGCCGCCGTCATGGGGCTATTTTGCGTGAATTGGCAAAGATGGTCGCTCCTGGCGTGCATGCGCGTGATCTCGAAAATCGCACCCGCGAGCTCATAGCGGAAGGTGGCGATACGCCGGCTTTTCTCAATTACACTCCTGTCGGTGCGGACAGGCCGTTCCCGGCAGCCCTTTGTCTCTCTATAAATGATGAAGTGGTCCATGGTATTCCCAATGAAGAAGATAAAGTACTCATGGAAGGCGATATCGTCACTCTCGACCTCGGACTCGTTCACAAAGGCCTCATCACTGATGCCGCAGTAACGGTCGCAGTGGGCGCCGTCACTCCTGAGCGAGCATTGCTCCTCTCAAAGACAAAAGAGGCTCTCCAGGCCGGTATAAAGGCTGCCAAAGGGGGAAAGAAGGTTGGTGATATCAGTAGTGCCATCGAACGCATCGGCATCTCAGCGAAGTTTGGTATCGTCGAAGAGCTTGCTGGCCACGGCGTCGGGTATCATGTCCACGAAGATCCTTTCATACCGAACTATGGCGAAGCGGGGAAGGGTCCGCTCTTGAAACCAGGCATGGTCATCGCTATTGAGCCTATTTTTAATCTCGGTGACAGGCATGTCGATCTCGATGTTGATGGATATACATACAAGACTGTTGACGGTAGCCCAAGCGCACATTTCGAGCATACGGTGCTCATCACCAAAGGGGACGCGGAGGTACTCACTGCGTAAAAAATTACCTAATTTCTAATTATTCTAATTAATCTAAAGTTGTGATTTAGGAATTAGATTAATTAGGTCAATTAGAAATTGTATCTACAATACTGTACAATATTCGAATGACATCACACCCACATCCCAAACACGAACGCACCCTCGTTATCATCAAACCAGACGGTATCCAGCGAGCTCTTATCGGAGAGATTATCGGACGCTATGAGCGCATCGGCCTCAAACTGGTCGGCATCAAAATGCTTACGCCTACGGCGGAAATGATAGAGAAGCATTATACTCTTGATCCAGAGTGGATGATGAAGACGGGGTTGAAGACGCTGAAAGGGTATACAGATAAGGGCCTCGTATCTCCAGAACAAGATCCTCTCAAGATTACCGCGCGCCTCCTTAGGCGTCTGGTGGCATATATGACAACTGGTCCTGTTATCGCCATGGTTTGGCAGGGGGCACATGCAGTTGAGATCGTACGTAAATTAACGGGCAGTACCGAACCGCTTACTTCTGATGTGGGTACGATTCGCGGCGATTTCGTCCTTGATTCGTATCGTATGAGCGACAGCGATGATCGTACTATCCGTAATTTGATACATGCTTCAGGATCAGTCAAAGAAGCGAATGATGAAATCGCATACTGGTTCAAAGAAAACGAGCTCTTTCAATACAATTTGATGGTTGAAGCGATGCTCTACGGAAAAAATATCGACGGGATTTTGGGGTAAGTTATTTTGGTGAGACAAATAAAGCTTGAGTGCAGTATTAATTTTGTTGCTTGTCAAAGAAAGTGGTAAAACTCAATATTCACACTTGCATTACTCTGTAGGAGGAATACAATGAATTCAGGTTGCGAGAGTTAAACCCTAAACTTTTCAACGGTAAGTCGACGAACTCCTGAAGTTCACATTCACTTGTGCTTTTGCACGTTAGAGATAGACAAACCACCTAGAATATCTAGGTCTGACTCTCGCAATCCTTAGTAAAACATCTGGTATCTGCTGATATCAGGTGTTTTACTTTACGGCTCTGTTTACCGATTACTGTTTACGGATTACAATGTCTCTATGAATCAAAACAAAATCACATTCTGCACAGGCGTAGGGACAGTGACGGGAGCAAACTTTCTTTTTGAAGCTGTAGGTAAAAAAATCCTCGTTGATTGCGGTATGGTCCAAGGGGAGAGGGTGGCGCAGCAGCAAAACTACGAGCCTTTTGGCTATGATGTTGCGTCGATCGATTTTCTTTTTATCACCCACGCTCACCTCGACCACGTCGGTCGCATCCCAAAGCTGGTCAAAGAAGGCTTCAGAGGAGTTATTTACTCGACATCTGAGACTCGTGAGCTCGCTGAGCTCGTCTTGAATGATGCAGTCAATATCCTCACCATGGAAGCAGAGCAACATGGTCTCGAACCACTCTATAACGTCGACGATGTCGCTCAAGTCTTTCCGCTATGGAAAACCATTGCCTATCATGAAAAGTTCGAAGTGACACCGGGTGTTTCAGTGTTTCTCAAAGATGCGGGACATATCTTGGGATCAAGTATGTTCGAGTTTTCTATTGGAAACAAAAAAGTTCTTTTTACAGGTGATCTAGGTAATTCGCCCGCACCCCTTCTCCGCGATACGGAGCCAGTAGGCGACGTTGATTATCTCATCATGGAAAGTGTCTATGGTGATCGCAATCATGAAACCCGCGAAACGCGTCTCGAAGAATTCACAAAAGTCATCAACGATACGTTAGCTCGTGGAGGTACGCTTGTCATTCCTGCCTTCTCAATTGATCGCACACAAGTTCTTTTATATGAATTGAACAACTTGGTCAAAGACAAAAAGATCCCTTCAGTGCCCGTATTCCTTGACTCACCGATGGGGGAGAAGGCAACTGCTATATATCGTGCAAGCACAGAGTTTTTCAACCCCACTGCTCAACAGCAAATCAGAAATGGGGATGATGTTTTCTCTTTCCCACATCTGACTTTTGTTGAGTCTCAGCGCGAGTCTCAGGGCGTAGATCGATTGAAAGGTGCAAAGATTATTCTTGCTGGTTCAGGCATGTCAGTCGGCGGACGCGTCATAGGACATGAACAGCATTTTCTCGGTGATCCACAGAGCACGATCCTCCTTGTCGGGTATCAAGCGTCCGGCTCTCTCGGTCGCGAGCTCGCCGATGGAGGCAAGAAGGTAGTCATCCACGGTCAGAAGATAGAAGTGAAAGCGCATATTGAAACCCTCTATGGCTATTCAGCTCATAAGGATGGCGATCATCTGGTTGAATTTGTTTCTACAGGCACTGATAGGCTCAAGGAGGTATTCGTAGTCATGGGCGAGCCAGGAGCGTCTATGCACCTCGCCCAGCGTCTCAATGATGAGCTCAATGTGAAGGCTGTCGTGCCGGAGAGGATGAAGGGGTATGAGGTTTAAATACAAAAAATCCCCAAGCGGGGATTTTTTTGAGTAAGAAAAGCTTATTTTACTGAAGTGACAACTCTCTTGAAAGCTTCAGGCTTGAACTCAGCGAGATGAGCGAGAGCTTTGCGGTCGAGGAGGATACCAGCTTTCTTTGCTGAGCCCATCCACTTGCTGTATGAGAGCTTTGCATCTATAGCACGAAGACCAGCATTGATCTTGACGTTCCAGAGGCGGCGCATGTCGCCCTTCTTGTCGCGACGGTGTGCGAACGCATATGCACCAGCATGTGCGAGAGCTTCGATTGCAGCCTTTTCATTTGTTGAACGGCGGAAACGAAAACCTTTAGCCTGCTTGAGGATATTGCGACGGGTTTTTAATGCATTGACTCCTTTTTTGACGCGTACCATATAAGTAAATGTTAATAGCTATTAATTAATTGAATATTCTAGTTGCAAGTGACAAGTGGCAAGTTGTAATTACTTGTACCTTGTTACTTGCAACTTGGAACTGTTAAAAACTTGTTGAAAGGAAACGACTGCGAGCCTTGTTGCCCATAGTGATGACCTGTGTGCGACGTTTGCTCATACTGGTTGCACTGCGCTCCTTTGCATTGTAGTGGTTCTGACCAGGCTTGCGAGCGATGAGTTTGCCATTTTTGGTGACCTTCATGCGCTTTAAGTATGATTTATTTGTTTTTGTTGTAGACATATATTTAAAGTTAATTTAAAAGTTTAAGCGATTATTTCTTTTCAAGATAGACAGTGAGTCCTTTTGGACCTTTGACTGGCTCTTGGGCAATCTTGTATTCGACAGTGATGAGCTTCAAGATGCGTTCGAGGCGCTCCTTGAGGAAGTTGAGATCCATGAACTTCGATCGTCCGACGAGGTAGAGGTCAACTTTGACGCGATTGCCTTCTGACAACCACTCAGAAGCCTTTTTTGCTTTGAGTTCGAGATCGTGCTCGCCAGTACCAATTTTGACCTGAACACTCTTGAGTTCACTGATCTGGGTACGAGCTTTGGCGACCTTCTCTTTCTTCTTTTCATCGTACTGATACTTGCCATAATCCATAATCTTGGCAACAGGAGGAACTGCTGTAGGGGAGATCTCAATGAGATCGAGTCCGCGAGCTTTGGCCTCTGCCAATGCCTTATCTGTCGATATTACACCCAGGTTTTCACCTTCGGCTGTGATAACGCGCAGTTCTGGCGCTTTTATTTGGTGATTTATACGTGCTTTCATCAATAGATTACAGGTTATATTTATAGCATATAGCGCATTATTTATCAACAGTTGGATGTTTCGGGTCTATGTAAATGCGCTACAATGGGTATATGTGTTCGTTTACTATATATTAATAATAATTTTATGAAACTTACTCGCACATCAGTACTCGCTGCTTCAAGTCTCCTCATCGGAGGATTCATGGGGGCATCAGCGCTCGTAGCGCTCGCTGGCTGGACAAATGCACCAGCAAATCCTCCTTCAAACAATGCAGCTGCGCCAGTCAATGTTGGTGGTGGTGATTATCCTGCCGGTGATTCAAGAAACTACTCGCAGACAAAAACAGGCCTTTTGGGTCTTGGAAATTTTCAATTTGTTCCACCTGGAATGCCTGCTACAGGTACAACTGGAAAGGTTCTCACTGCTATAGATGATTTCGGCACAG
Organism: Minisyncoccota bacterium; assembly: GCA_035495115.1. GTDB lineage: Bacteria > Patescibacteriota > Minisyncoccia > Phycocordibacterales > PALSA-1337 > C7867-002. The sequence continues at coordinate 58,384 of DATJGJ010000010.1, forward strand.
TTGGATGGGGTAATGCTGGCGGAGGGCAGTCGATACATTTTATAACCCCGGTTTCTATCACACTCGCAACTCCTAGTGGCACCTGGTCAACTTTTAACGCATCTCCGTACATACCGTCGACTAATGTAAGCGCTGTTATACTTCAATATTACGCTCAGATTGGTCAGGGACAAAATGAGATCGACGTAAGACAAAATTCATCAGCACAATCATATCCACTTATTGACTGCGAACCAAACGGCAGTTCAGATACTTGTACAGTAAAAGGAATGGGCTTTGGGCCAATAAATTCAGATAAGACATTTCAGTATGCACAGTTTTATAGAGGCGGAAGTCGCACGTTGCAACTGGTCGGTTATGTGGGAAACTAAATCAGCGCAAAATAAATCAAGTAAGTAATAAAAACCATCCTTATGAGGTGGTTTTTATATATTACAAAAACTTTCTCACGAGCGTGATAAGTTTCTCCGGTATCTTCTCCACGAAGAACCGGTTTTTCCATTCAGGGTAGAGCACTTCTTTGCTGTCTTGTATATCGCGTACGAATAGCGCGACGAGCTCTTCGGCAAAGCGCCCATTTCTACTGATGATGTTCGCTTCAAAGTTGTAGAGCAAGCTGACACGATCAAGGTTCATGGTGCCGACGGTTGCCCATTCACCGTCGATGACAGCGGTTTTGGCGTGGATCATATTCCCTGAGTAGAGGAATATGCGCACTCCCGATGAGAGGAGAGTATTGAAGTATGATCGCGCGCCAAGGTCTACGGCATAGTAGTTTGAGTTCTCTGGAATGATAATGCGCACATCGACGCCACGCCGGGCTGCGAGACGGAAGATGCGCACCAGACGACGAGTCGGAACAAAATAAGGATTGGTGATATATATGTATTTACGCGCTGAACGCACTGCTTCGATGAGCTCGGTGTAGATGTGGCGGCGACGGGGAGCGGGGTAGTTGGTGATATAGCGGAATTCGTGATTGCGAACATGGATGCGTTCGGGCATAACCTGAGAATGTTTGGCACGTGCCCACATACGATCAAAAGCATTCTTCATTTCTTGAACCACTGACCCTTCGAGGCGTAGATTTGTATCGCGCCAGCTTTTCATGGGTTCATAGACGCACATGCTACCGGTATAGCCTATACGGTCATCGATAACGAGCGTGCGACGATGGTTGCGGAAGAACCATGCACGGAAATTTGGGATTTTCGAATAGTCAGGTATGAGCGTTTTCCAAAAAATAAGCTCGATACCTTTCTTTTTGAGATCCTCGGCGATGTTCGAACCCCATAGAGTGAAGCTACCAGCTGCATCCCAGAGAAAGCGCACTTTTACTCCTTGTGCCGCACGTTCGGCGCAGACGTCCATGAGCTTTTTGCCAAAATCATCTGCAACAAAGATGTATTGTTCGAGTACAATACTCTCTTTCGCTTGGGCGCAGTCAGCGAGCATTGCTGCCCAGGCTTCTTCGTTCGATGAGTAGAGATTCCAGGTTGTTTCGTGATTCATGGGTAAAAGTATACTATACTTCCTCTATGGTTGTTTTGATCGATTACCGCAAAGCTCACTTCGAATATGAGATCCTCGAGAAATACGAGGCTGGCATCGAGCTGCTCGGTTTCGAGGTGAAGTCGCTCAAAGGCAAGCATGGCTCTCTCGATGGGGCATATGTGCTCGTGAAGGGAGGCGAGGCGTGGATCCAAAACATGCTTATCCCTCCGTATCAGGAGAAGAATACGCCCAAAGACTATGAGCCGCGTCGCCATCGTCGGTTGATCATGAAAAAGAAGGAGATTGCGCAAATAGCTGATGTTGCCAAAGGATTGACAGTAGTGCCAATTTCAATGTACACTAAAAACAACCTTATCAAGGTCACCGTCGCTATCGTCAAAGGAAAAAAGAAGTATGATAAGAGAGAGACGACAAAGAAACGCGAGGCAGATAGGGAGATGGGAAGGGTTATGAGGGATCGTTGAAAATTAAGTACACTACTTCTGTAGGAGGTCAGGTCGAAATTTTTTGTTGCTCACGCAACAAAAATATTTCGACACGATTTCCTTACAGGGAAATCGGGGATGAATTTGGCATCGACAATCGACAGTTTTCGTTCGTGCGGTGCGAGCACCAGTAACTCGTAAATCTGCTGGAAATCCAATTGCAAAATCTTCTGTCTCTCCATATTTTGGAGCAAAGGACTTTCAATTCGCTCTCGTTTAACGAGGCCGTCTACCTACTGGGATCCTGACGGTAGGCTGGGCGTAATAACCTGGATGTAGGGCAGGTAGAGCTTCTCACTCTATCTCCTGAAACAATGAGATCGTGATCATGTGTTTTGTTTTCTTTCAAGCATGATCATTAAACTTTAAAGGATTCTACCACCGTAGAGTCGCTCGATGAACTTCGATTGCACGGCGGTTCGATTCCGCCCATCTCCACCGAAAACAGAAACCGCCTTGTGCGGTTTTTTGTTTGAGGGGGAGTGAGCAAAGTGCCTACGCACTTTGCGTGGCGGAATCGAAAAGGCTCTCCCATATTTTCGATCCTTCGAAGCTTTAGCGCAGAAGGGGAGAAAATGGGAAGCCTGTACTGAAGCTGTAAGCTTCGATTCCGCCCATCTCCACCATATTGACTTTTACAAAATAATATGCTATTATGTGCAATAGCAGTTTTTGAGGTATTCCTGCCTAACCACAGGACGAGAGGTGTGAGGCCTCATTTGAGAACTTATGAAAATCCAAAAGAATGCTATTGGTGGACTTCAAGTTAAAAATGTCCATACGGACGTATTCAAAGCGATCTTGAAAGACCTGAATTCGAATCTACCGGATAGTCGTGGCAGCTGGGTTTTACCTTTTACTCAAGGTCACGCCATCCGAGACGATGACGATGGAGAAGGGTTCTTGGTTCTTTTCCCAAAATTTATTGACAACACCAAGACCCGACAGATGATTGAAAAAGCGCTTGGTATTAAATTAAAAAAATACAAAGTGATCACGATTTGGGACGAGCGCTGAGGATCCCATAGAGTTAATTGTTCTGTATCATTGAACAATCATAAGCCCGTGGTAAAACCAGCGGGCTTTTTGTATAAACTATTTTCTCACAAGCTCGATAATTTTGACTAAAATAATCGCTCCAACCTGTATGACTATTCCTACAAGTATCAGTTGCAAAGCAATGGTAAGAAGGTTCGACAGGGGAGCGATATCGATAAATAAAAATATGATAAGTGCCGGCCACATGTTTTTGATGTCTTGCCAGGAAGGACTGAGCATAGCACCAACATTGATGAATAAAAGAATGAGGACCCATGTCTGCCAGTGAAGGAGATTGATCTGGAAAATCAGACTGAGTAGGCTATTATATATATTTTCCAATACGACCGAATGTATTGCGAACTGACTATGTAAAACATATGAATTTACAAGATATAAAAATATTAGGCCACCAAAAAGTGGCGCCAATGATATGAGCATGTTGCCGACAAGAGGGATTTTTGGTTTGCCGTAAACGACGCGAGGCTGCTCAGAGAATACTTTAAATTCATGTATGTGCGAACCGAGCACGACAGCAACCAATGCATGCGAGCTTTCGTGGATAAGCGCTCCTATATAGTACAAATAGCGCGTAATATTTGAGTTGAGAAACTTCCAGTTGAGCCAGTTACTAAAGTAGGCGACTGCGATTACGATGAGGAGGATAAAGCCGGTAGTCATTTGATATAGGATAGCATTTTTATCCGAAGAGAAGTGTTGTTGACGGTATAAGAATAGTATGGTAATTTTTATTCTGAATCGTTGGAAACAGTTTCAATAAAAAACAAATAACATATTACCTGGAGGAAAAAATGATCATTGATACGACATCGTTTGCTGTCGGGTGCGCAACTCCCATTGTTTTGGGTGCTGCTGTTTATCTCGTTGGCAACAGGCTTCGTCATAAGTGCAAGACAGATGGGTGCGGATGCGGAACGGTGACCTATTATCGGTTGCTTCATCTGCACAATGTCCCCATGACTAAGAGCGGTTACAAAGTATATGCGGTTTACAAATTTCGTTCATGTAGCCGAGGCCATGTCTCGGTGTCCATGAAAACCAAAATGTTCTCGAACAGTCAGATTTGTTTGAAACCGGAAGCTGAGTTCGACTGGACGTCAGAAGTTGTCGAGCGCCTGTGCACCAAGGCAGGAATAAAAAATCCGGGAACTGATTTCATGGTTGATCAATTCAGCAGCCCGAATGCAACCCCTCGGATACCTGTCATTGCATCGCACCATAGTCGGAAGTAATCGTGTTATTCTCACCAGCCACTCCTTTATTGGGGTGGCTTTTTGATTTAGTGAAATTATGTAAGCAAGCTTCCATAAATCCTCACTTGAGGCTATATTCGCAAAAGCTCATATATCGTCTGCGCTCAGACATTATTACAACATGTAAACAAGTTGTAATAAGTCTTCACTTGACGCTATAATCAATTCCTATGAATCCCCAAAATAATACGCCCCAAAACGGCCAGAATACACCTCAAAATAAGAAGGGAAAAGGGTTCCCAAAGATGAATTTCTTGAATTCGATCGCTACGGTCATTATCATCTTTTTGATCATTACGACTTTCTACGCGGAGTTTTCAGGCAAATCGACTTCAGGCACAGCGGTACCGCTTTCAACCTTGGCAAAGGATATCAAGAAAGGTCTGGTAACTTCACTCACTATCCAAGACACTGAGGTTGTCGCACAGTACAAAGATAAGACTGTCAAAACAACTCAACGCGAAACGGACGCTTCGCTTACGGATAGTTTGAGTCGCTTTGGTGTGACATCGGCTGATCTTGGTTCTACGACGATCAGTGTTATTTCTCCATCCGGCTTCTGGTATTGGGTGGGACAACTTGCTCCGTTCATCGTTCCTCTGCTTTTCCTTGCACTTTTCATCTGGATGCTCTCGCGTCAGATGCGCGGTGCGGGCATGCAAGCCATGTCGTTCGGTCAGTCAAAGGCGCGCATCACTTTGCCTGATGATACGAAGCAGAAGGTCACATTCAAGGATGTTGCAGGTGCAAAAGAAGCAAAACAAGAGCTCTCTGAGATTGTCGACTTCCTCAAGAATCCAAAGAAATTCATCGACATTGGCGCTGAGATACCGAAGGGAGTGCTCCTCATGGGTGCGCCAGGTACCGGAAAGACCTTGCTCGCTCGCGCAGTAGCGGGTGAAGCAGGCGTTGCATTCTTTTCTATCTCTGGCTCAGAGTTCGTCGAAATGTTCGTTGGTGTCGGTGCATCACGCGTACGCGATCTCTTTCACATGGCAAAGCAAGCTGCTCCTGCTATCGTATTCGTCGATGAGATTGATGCTGTCGGTCGTGCTCGTGGTTCAGGCACTGGTGGCGGCAATGATGAGCGCGAACAGACATTGAACCAGATCCTCGTAGAGATGGATGGTTTCGAGCAAAATCAAAAAGTCATCGTTATGGCTGCGACCAACCGTCCTGATGTGCTCGATCCAGCGCTCCTCCGTCCTGGCCGTTTTGACCGTCGCGTCACTATCGACCTTCCTGATCGCAGCGATCGCGAGGCTATCCTCACTGTTCACTCAAAGAAAAAGCAGTTCGCAGAAGACGTCAACCTCAAAGTGGTCGCTGAACGTACACCTGGTTTCTCCGGCGCAGATCTTGCAAGTCTCATGAACGAAGCAGCTATCCTCGCTGCACGCGAAGACCGAAAGACGATTGGTCAGTTTGATCTCATCCGCTCTATTGAAAAGGTTATGCTCGGCCCAGAGCGCAAGAGCCACGTCCTCTCGCCAAAAGAAAAAGAGATCACGGCCTATCATGAAGCAGGTCACGCTATCGTCGCATCTGTTCTCCCGCACGCTGATCCAGTCCACAAGATCTCTATTATCTCTCGTGGCCGTGCTGCAGGATATACATTGAAATTACCGTTCGAAGAGCGCAAGCTCCAGTCGCGCAATGAATTCCTCGATGATATCGCTATGTCTCTCGGTGGATACGTGGCTGAGAAAATGGTCTTTGGTGATATCACCACAGGCGCATCGAATGACCTTCAAGTCTCGACGGCCCTCGCGCGCGATATGGTCACTCGCTACGGTATGTCTGATAAGATCGGCCCTATCGCTCTTGAAAGCGCTCAGGGCAGAACACTCTTTGGCATGGGCGTCTCAGATCGTGAGTACTCAGAAACAGTAGCCGCTCTCATTGATGCTGAAGTATCAAAGATTATGACCGAAGCTCGTGAGCGCGCGATTGCTACTCTTGCTGAGCACAAGAAGGCATTTGAAGCAGTCTCGAAGCGCCTCGTAGAAGCTGAGACCATCGAACGCGAAGAGTATGAAAAGATAATCATCGCCAATGGTATTCCATTGAAAAGAGAGGCGAAGGTTGTGTAGGCTTTGACAGAAAACCGCCACCATAGTGGCGGTTTTTCTTACCTTGACTCTTTTGACTGATAGAGTAGGATTTTACTAAACAATTAACAGAAAGGATCTTTGTGAGAATTCCATATTTCTTCGCTTGTTGTAAAGAGATGGTAAGGTTGCGCTGGATGTGCCTTTTGTCACCATCGGGTGAACTGCATGTTCTCTTGAGAACTGAGCTTATAGATGAAGATATACCAGAGTTTTCCCAGCCACTATTTTCTGTGGCAAGAGACGTGGTCGGTTTTCATCCAAATAAAGAAAAAGATTTTCTGAAGGCGGCCCAATTACTTGGGTTACCGAATGAATTTGCAACACTTGTATATGTTGCCTCGTTAAGAAGTGATAATTTATCAGGTAAAACGCTTGCTGTTAGAGAAGAATTGGTGGAGTGTTTGAGGCCGCGGAAGCTTTTCGAACCACCACCTAATTCTTTACGCGCACCGGTCATTTCAGTATAATTATTTCAATAAAGAGTTCTAGGTTTTCCTAGGCTCTTTTTTAGTTCTTCTGACAGTTGTTTCTCTGGTGAGTTTACATTATGATGATTGAATCGATAAACCGCCCTTAGCTCAGTTGGTTAGAGCACAGAGCTTATACCTCTGGGGTCCTTGGTTCGAATCCAAGAGGGCGGACAAGAAATAGTTACTCAAAATGCGTCTCGATCTTCTTTGAAGCAACCTCTTTTTTAAGCTCAGGATATTTCGATAGAGTGATATCTTCGATGATGAGCCGTCCCGCTTCTTCGCGAGCAGCTTCAACCATCTTGAGATTTTTGAGAGCTTCCATTGCTATGTCAGAGACGCCCCACTGGCGCATGCCAGAAAGCTCGCCGGCACCGCGAGCCATGAGGTCGAGTTCGGCCAGCTCAAATCCATTCTTTGCATTCTGGAGCGCCTTGAGGCGAGTAATGGATTTTTCGCTAGTCGTTTCGGTAAATACATAACAGTACGCTTGATGGCTGCTGCGCATGACGCGGCCGCGGAGCTGATGAAGCTGAGAGAGACCAAATCGTTCTGCGCCTTCGATGAGGATGACAGTAGCGTTCGGCACATTGACGCCGACTTCGACGACTGAGGTGGCGCAGAGGATGGTGATCTCGCCGCGCTTGAACTGGCCCATGACGCGGTCTTTTTCTTGAGGTGACATTTTGCTATGCATAATGCCAATCTCATATTCAGGAAAGATTTTTGCTTTGAGGCGCTTCGCTTCTTCTTTGACTGACTTAGCGTTGAGTGCTTGCTCCTTGTCTGGATCTGGTTCGTCAATACGCGGACAGATGACATAGGCTTGTCTACCTGATTGGAGCTCGGCGCGCATTTTTTCATATACTGCTTCACGGCCGTTCGGCAGGACGAGCTCAGTAATGATTGGCATACGTCCGACAGGTGACTGATCGAGAAGAGTGAGGTCGAGGTCGCCGTACATAGTGAGAGCGAGCGTGCGCGGTATCGGCGTTGCGGTCATAGAGAGGAGGTGCGGAGCGATGGTGTCTTTACGGATGAGCTTGGCACGCTGAGCGGTGCCAAAACGGTGCTGCTCATCGATGATAGCTAAGCCGAGGCTCTTGAACTTCACCGACTTTTGGATGAGGGCATGAGTGCCGATGAGGACATGTATATCACCACTTTCTACCCACTTGAGGAGCTGGGCGCGGGATATATCAGTCCAGCCTTTTGGATTGATCTTTGAAGGGAATTTGCGGCAACCAGAACCAGTGATGAGGCCGATCTGTATCGGCATATACGAAAAGTATTGGATGAATGATTCGAAATGCTGCGTCGCCAAGATTTCCGTTGGGCACATGTATGCGACTTGGAGATTGCCTTGGCCTTTCGGCGCCAAGCCTTTCGCTAGAGGATTTGAAGTCGCTCCAGCTAACCGTGGAACTTTGGGCGGACGCGACGTGATGATGGCATATGCTGCAGAAGCGGCCACTGCTGTTTTGCCTGAGCCCACATCTCCCTCGAGAAGTCGCGACATGGCATATTCACGGCGCATATCACCAAGGATAGTCTCGACTGCCTTCGTTTGTGCTTCAGTGGCGGTGAAGGGAAAACGCTTAATGAATTCACGGACATGGACATCGTCCGCTTCTATGA
>DATJGJ010000011.1:0-22766 GCA_035495115.1 Minisyncoccota bacterium
CCTAACCACTCAAAAATCACCCCTCACCCGCTTCGGCTGGTGAGGGGTTTTTATTACTCGAATTTTCGCGGCCTTTCTGCTACAATTCATCCATGTTCAATTTCTTAAAAAAGGCTGTCTCACAACCACCTGCTGATACAAAAGAGCGCAAACTTTCGACAGAATCGTACAAGGGCGTACGCGACTTCTTTCCTGCTGATATGACAGTTGAAAAGCACATTTTCAGCATCTGGCGCGCAGTGTCGGAAAAATACGGTTATGAGGAGTATGGCTCATCGGTACTCGAACCAGCAGACCTCTACCGTGCCAAGTCTGGTGAAGAACTCATCAACGAGCAGACATATACCTTCACTGATCGCGGAGACCGCGAAGTGACACTTCGCCCTGAGATGACTCCTACGCTGGCTCGCATGGTAGCAGCTAAAAAGCGTGAGCTCATCTTTCCTCTCCGCTGGTATTCGATACCAAACCTGTTCCGTTATGAGCAACCTCAGCGCGGCCGCGTTCGTGAGCACTGGCAGTTGAACGTCGACCTTTTTGGTGTCGAGTCTATTACTGCTGAGATCGAAGTTATAAATATGGCCTACGACATTACTCGTGCCTATGGTTTGAAAGATACAGACTTTGAGATACGTATCAACAACAGAAAGGTGATGAACTATGTTACCAAAGAAGTATTTAGCCTTAATGAGGAATCTGCACGTAAAGTTTCAAAACTTATCGACAAAAAAGAAAAGATAAAGCCGGAAACATTTAAGGTCGGTATAAGCGATATATTTAAAAATGAATCAAAGACCGCCCAATTCCTTACCCTCCTCAATTCAAAGAACTTTGAAGAATTTGCAGCGAACCTCCCCGCTTCTGCAGGTGAACATGAAGGCGTAGCTGAGATTCGCCAGGTCATCGCAGGCCTCGAAAAGCTCGGCATCACCAATGCACGTTTCGATCAGACTCTCATGCGCGGCTTTGACTATTACACTGGTATCGTCTTTGAGGTTTTCGACCTCAATCCCGCTAACCGTCGCTCAGTCTTTGGTGGCGGACGCTATGATGAACTCCTCGCCCTCTTTGGTAATGAAAAAGTTCCTGCCGTCGGATTTGGTGCTGGCGATGTTGTCGCTCAAGATCTCATGGAGACATATGGCACGCTCCCACAAGCCCCCGCATCAGCTGATATTGCTCTTTGCATCATGGGAGAGATGAATGCCCCATTCGCCCTCGATCTCGCACAAAAGCTCCGCAGCAAAGGCACCCGCGTCGCAGTCGACCTTTCAGGTAAAAAGCTCGGCGATCAGATCAAGAATGCTGATAGACGTCACATTCCAAAGGTTATCGTTATCGGCGAAGAAGAAGTAAAGACAGGAAAATTAAAGGTTAAAGATCTGAAAACTGGCGAGGAAGTAGAAATGTCAGCAAATTAAAGTTATAATTCTCTTTCACTTTTGCCTTTTTACTTTTAACTTTTGACCTATATCCATGCGCATCATCACTTTCGACATTGAAACAAAGAACATATTCCAAGACGTCGGCTCCAATGATCCAGTAGACCTCGACATATCAGTTGTCTGCATCCACGATTCGCTCGACGACAGCTATAAAAGCTTCCTCGAAGGTGACTTGAGCAAGCTCTGGCCTATCATTGAGCATGCTGACGCGCTCGTCACATGGAATGGTGACCATTTCGATATACCTCTCTTGAACAAATATTATCCGGGCGATCTCACCAAGATAAAGAGCCTCGACCTTATGCGCGAAGTGCAGCTCAAGCTCGGTCGCCGACTCAAGCTCGACACAGTTGCCGAAGCCACCCTTGGCGTCAAAAAATCGGGTCACGGCCTCGAAGCCGTCGAGTGGTGGAAGACTGGCGAGATCGAGAAGATTATCAAGTATTGTATCGACGATGTGAAGATCACTCGGCAAATATATGACTATGCGCTGCAGCATAAGCACCTCAAATATCGCGATGCAGGTGCCCTCAAAGAGATAAAGCTCGATACAAGCAAGTGGGGCGAGCTCGAACCGGTTTCGATGACCTATACGCTTCCTTTTTAATGCTATAATTACCCTGGTTATTTATTTCTAATTTTACACACATGGAACAAAATTCGCGCTCACAAATCATCAGCATCCCCGGTGCAATCATCATCGGCTGTACTATTCTCGCCATCGGTTATTTCGTCACCCAAAGACAATCCGCGCCTGCGGATACAGCAGTCGCTCAAGTACCGGCGATCAATGTTGCACCAGTGACTTCAGCTGACCACATATTAGGCAATCCAAATGCGCCTATAAAAGTAGTTGAGTATTCTGATCCTTCATGTCCATTTTGTAAAATGTTCAGTCCGACCATGAACGATATCATCAAAACATACGGTAATACCGGTAAAGTCGCATGGGTCTATCGTAACTTCCCTCTCGATGAACCAAACACTGATGGCAGCGTCCTTCACCCAAATGCAAGCACACAATCTCAAGCATTCGAATGTGCAGCATCTCTCGGCGGCAATGATAAATTCTGGGCATTTGAGAAAGAATGGTACAGCGTTTTCCCACTACAAGGCGCTACCAATCGCAGCGTAACCGAAGATAATGCACAGTTGGTGAATGTCGCAAAGACCATCGGCCTTGACGCAGTATCTTTCAATGACTGTCTTTCGAGTGGCCAGTTCAAGAGCAAAATCGACGATCAGCGCTTGAGCGGTATGAATGCTGGAGTATCAGGCACACCTACGAGCTTCTTCCTTCTTTCAAAAGCTGCTGGACCAAGAACAGTCAATTTGATGTCTGAGCTACTCATCAGCTACAAGCTTTCACCAAGCTTCTTGTATCTTAGCAATGACAGAAAGATCATCATGATGAGCGGTGCGATGCCAAAGGAATTGATCACCAAAATACTCGATACAGTTCTCTCCGAGATATAAGAGTTGCCAATCCCGTTTATTGAAATAAAAAAACGAGAGTTCATCTCGTTTTTTTATTTGCCCACTCTCACCTGTTTCAGTCCACACCAATAGCACGCATTGTCACCGCACTGTGCCTCGATGATATCACCGCTCCACACCGAATCGAGTAATCCTTGAATGTCTTTTTTCACTTTTTCAATATCAGTCTCAGTAACCGGAAGGGTGACAATCGGACATCTGCCTTTTTTATCAGGCGAAATAAAGACAAGTGCAGGAACTATCTTCTTGAGCTTCCAACGTGGGTCATTTTGCAGGAGGAGCTTATAGAATGTCAGCTGACGGAAATAGTCGCCATTCGAATTCTTCGTCTCGCCTTTGATCTCAGCCTCTGACATACCCTGTTTCGTCTTATAGTCAAAAACGTTCACTTCATTGCCGGCTTCGACTATAGCATCGAGTTTTCCATGGATTGGGGTAGTTATCTGAGCCCCCATATATTCGCCCATAAACGTCGTCTTGACCCAGCGTTCAGTAACCACTGATGCGTTGACTGCAAAATGACTTTCGAGCGCTTTGGCGACGACCGGTGCGTCTTCAAAGAGCTCTTTTATGACAATATTTTTCTCATTTGTTGTCAAGAACGATGTCTTGAAATACTCTTCAACTGATTTTTTGATGACTTCTTCAATAGCGGATGCGGACCTGCCGTGCGCACCATCCATCTTCCAAACATGATCCATTGCCTCATGCATAGCCGTTCCTTTTTCAGAAGCAGATGAAGGAGCTTGCGGGAGCTTTAAAATGCTCTCATAGATGAACTTACTCGGACAATCGAGGAAATGGTTTAGCGCAGTCACAGAAAGGCCGGTGTCGAGGAGGACTTTCTTGGTATGACTCACAATCTTAGTAGCATAGTCATTTTGAGCCGGGTACACAGGTTTTGTGAGAGGTCGAAGCCTGTCTGAGCGAACAGAAATCCCTTCAGGATTTCGTGAAGCGAGTTCTGCAGACCTCGAAGAAAATCCTGTGTCCCCGGCTCCTAACCTTGCTAAAGTTGTCTGCTTCACCGTCTTCTCCGAAAGCTCATTGATAAATCTTAGCGGCGTCAAACCTTTGCCATCAGACTCCTCAAGGGCAGTCAGGATGGTGGCATGCTTGCGAGCGCGCGTGATGGCGACATAGAACAGACGGCGCGTATCACGGACATCGTGGTCTACAACCTTCTTTTGAGGCAGGATAAATGAGGCACCGCGAGCTCGGCCAATCCATGACTCTTCTGTGGCATATGGGATGAATACATAATCAAATTCAAGTCCCTTCGATCCGTGAGCAGTCATAGCTTGTATAGGCAGGTCAGGCGCACCTACTGACACCTTCACTGTTTTGGATTCAGCTGAAAGCCTGTAAGCCAGCAGAGAAGCGATGAGCTCACGCGGATTCTGAATATTGCCTTCACGAGCAAGTGACTCAGCCAGCGTCACAATACCCCTCCAGACATGCACGTAAGCAGGATCATACGCTACTAGCTCAGTGAAACCAGACATCTCTGCCGCTTCGATGATATATGCCAAAGCGCCGTCATTGAGTATTTTTCTCTGGAGATGGAGCAAGGCTGGTATCTTTTTTTCTAAACCTTCCACATGCCCACTACGAAGCTCTTTGATGAGCACTGCAACCTGCTCAAATGAAATGCCCCAGAGACCAGCGACAAGCGTTCTACCGAGAGCATCGACGTGCGACGGGTCATTCAAATATTCGAGAATGTCGAAAAATGTGGCACCTATCGGATGATGGAATATATCGACACTGCGCTCAGACGATACGGGCACATGTGCAGATTCGAGCAAGCGGATGACGCGCTCAAGGTCGCGGTTGCGGCGCGTGATGATAGCGACCGTGGCTTCGGGTTCCTTTTCAGAAATCTCTTTTAGTGATTTGACCAGTTGCACCTCAATAGCAGCGACATTCTCCCCAGTAATGACATCAAGGGGACGCAGTATCTGCTTTCTTTTTTTCCCTTCTTCATTTTTTTCCTCAGTCACCCCCGACTTAAGCTCAACACGTAGCTCCTTGTGCTCATCACCTTCATAGTTATTCTCAATCATAGAAAATCCCGCATCAAGGATGTTTTGATGCGAACGATAGTTCGTATCGAGTGAGATGAGCTTCATGGTCGGCCAACGCTTTTGCAGGAGCAAGAAATTCTCTACGGAAGCTCCTTGGAAACGATATATGGCCTGCTTTTCATCGCCCACAATGAAGATGTTCGGCGTCTCAAAGAAATCAGCGATAAGCGCGATGATTTGGTTTTGCGAATCATTGGTGTCTTGATGTTCATCGACCATGATATAGAGGAATCGCTCTTGGATGAGACGCAGAAATAAATTGTCTTCGGTATTTTGTAGCGCACGGAGAAGCTCGATGAGTAGATCGTTAAAATCCATCCTTTTCAATTCTTTCTTTTTTAATTCATACAGGCGATACACTTCAGCAAAAAGCATTGTCTTTTCGCATTTAGCAATCTGCTCAAGGGCGTCCGCCTTCAACTGGCCTTTTGTAGCACCCCGGGTCGAGATGGAAGACTCATCATTCTTGATGAACTGAATCTGCTTTTGGGCATGCTCGCGAACCATAGCTGGCGTGAGCGCTTCACGCTTTGAAGTATCGATAGAGTGAAGGATAGCTGGTACATATGCATCCGGTTTGCCGAGCGGGTGTATATCGGCAAATTCAGGAGCTTCGATAATTGATCGAATGATGGACTCTTGCTCTACATCTGCCATATGCTTGAGACCATCGAGATGCAGGAAATGATCTGGATATTCGGCTATCATTGCTGCGGCAAAACTGTGAAAAGTATGGATAGCCACTTCATGCGCGCGGTTGCCGATGACTTTGTGAAGCTTCGAGCGCATTGCTTTGACGCCGGCATCGGTATAGGTGATCGCCAATATGCCGTGTGGCGGTGTATCCGTCTGTTTGAGGATGTTAGCGATACGGAGCGTAAGGATAGTCGTCTTACCAGTGCCGGGGCCCGCTATGACCATGACAGGGCCTTCTATAGTGTCCACGGCGTCCTTTTGAGCCTTGTTGAGGCGCTTATATTGAAGGTCGAATTCAGGGGATGTGAGTACTTTGGTGACGGACATGAGGCTTATTATAGCAGGTAAAATAAGGACATTTATGTTAATACCATAATATTGACTTTTCCATAAAAAGTGATATAATGGCGTGGACGGAAAACGAAACGATTCGACCTTTAAAATGAAATAACTAACTATGAAGCACTTCGATACCAATAAATGCCTCAACTTCTTTGGTCAAGATAGCATCGCTGCAGAACTTGATCGACTTCAACTTTATGTTGAAAGGCGCACAATCAAAGTTCAAGTTGTGCAAGGCGACGAACGGATCATCGTCGGATGGCTGGAAAAATCAACTCATCCTGACCGTGCCCGTATCCAGTCAGAACTCTATGGCACGGTCATAATCCTCTATTCTCAGATCGAGAATCTAATCCACGACCTCACGCCGGACCGCACTCCGAGCTCGCATCAAGAAGGTTCTGATTCTTGATCGCACAGTCACGCAAACCGCCGACCATCACTGGTTGGCGGTTTTTTCTTGCCCCATTTACATACCTATTTATTTGCCTCAACCACAGCACGCGTGGAAGGTCCGAACACACCTGTTCCTTTGCTCAAACCATTTGGACTCAGAATCGCTACAGCATGAGCTTCTTGGAAAAGCGAAACTGCGCGCGCAGTTGCTGGACCATAGTATGACGTCTCATTGCCGATCGAACCTGCGCCTTTTGATGAAACTAGAAAACCGTGCGCATTTAAGTATATCTGGAGCACTTTCACATCCGCACCATACGAACCCTTTTTAAGTGTACGAGCAAATGTTTTTCTCGGAATGATATCTTGTACTGATGCAGTAGTGGGTAGATGTTGAGATGTGCCTTGAAATAGAAAAGCATATTGACGCTCGAGCGCGTCGGCTTGTGCAATGAAGCCCATGGCGCGAAGGTTCGATATCTGACTCGATACTGTGCCGCCTGAATGGCTCGATGAGGTAACGGGAGTCTGTGTAACAGTCGTCGGCGTGACCACCGGTGCAGCTGGACATGCTGATGCAGTAAAAGACGTGACGCTTCCATAACCAGTCCCTGCGCTGTTGGTGGCATACGGACGGAAATAATACGTTGTACCACAAACCAATGTTGTCGTACTGTAGCTGAATGCACCGGTGCCAACCTGACTACCGAGAGTGGTCGTAGCGATCACCGTCGAGAGATCAGAAACTGTGCCGTAAGCAAAGCCGTGCTGTGTAGCGTCAGCCCCGCCTGTCGCCGTAATGTTTCCATTTAACGTTGCGCTCGAAGTAGAGATACTGGTTGCAGACTGAGTTGTCACCGTCGGCGCTGTGGCGATAAATTCTTTGAAGGCCACGGCGATCATATTCCAATCTGGCGTCTGAGCACCAGCACTGAATGATGCAGTATATGTCCCAGCAACTTGACTTGTAGCATATTCCTCAGCATCATAATGGCCACCATTCTCACCAAGTAAAGTGTATCCTGAACCAGCAGTACCGGTCGTAGCACAGCACTCATTACTTATTGCAACGAATATAAAGTCAGTTTGAGTGGTAGTAAAAGGATCAGTGGCGGGCGTGAATGTGTTGTTGCTCGCATTAAAATATGTTTTTGTAACATCGACAGAATTACTTGTCGCCAATCCAGAGACTTCAGTGATAGCCATACCTGTATCCGCAGCGCTTGTGAGCGTTACCGTATTTGATCCTCCGGCAACATTTTCAGCGTAAAAAACATACAGATAATCTGGTGATGCGCCCCCGGATACTGAATCTGCGAGTGTATACGTATTTGAAAGCGTATCAGTCGGTGCATTTGGGTTAGGTGCATTATTTGAACTTGTAACAACAATCGTATTTCCTGCTGTCACTGGAGAATTGAAAGTACATGTAGAGGCATAACAATTTTTATGCTGTACGACCACGCCCGCAGCAAATGAGGCAGCGGGAAAAACGCAGATTATACTAACGAAAGCGAAAAACGTGTACAGAATATGCCTTTTGAGGTTCATTGCTACAGACATAGAATATGTATCATTATAATACAGCGCGAAATAAGAGCAATGCGATAATTTTACAAAAAAAGACGCGCACAGACAAAATCTGTACGCGCTTGAAGAAGTAACTGTTAACTTAAAGGAAATAAGGAGGATCAATGCTTGCGGCGATTCCGGAAACCGAGTAACGTCGCAAATCCTCCGCCGAGGCCTACCAGTGCAAGACTGCTCGGTTCGGGAACGGGGGCGACATTCACATTGATAGCCGACTGTCCGAGCATGGTATTCCCTGCATCAAATGATTGCAGGTAAAACACATAGTTTTGAGTGTTGTTCGGGTTGAATGTAAAACCACCGGTTGGCGGGGTAACTGCTCCAGCAACGCCGGTTGAAAGAAAACTAAACCCGGGATATTCGGAGTCTTGAAGAAGTGTTCCCGTTGTCGGTTGACCTGCATTCAAATTCCAAACACCAAGATCAGCCATCGCAGTCCCTGCGTAGCCGTAGAGCAGCTTGAAGCTATAGTTTGCCAGTGTTCCTCCGCCTGCAATGCTTGCATAGAAATCGAAGTTCCACTGTGAGCCAGCAACTGCGTAGAAGGTGTCTGAGCCGTTATTGGCCAACTCACCTGCAACATAGCGTGGTGTGGCCGTAAGTCCCAACGTAATACCGTCAAGCGTGGCGCCGATATTGGTAATCGTGGTGATCTGAACTGAACCATTCGGAATGCCGCTACCACCGAAGGTTGCCTGCGACAAAGATCCAAAGGTTGAGTTAACTGTCGCAGCAGACGCCGAAGACAGTGCGAGTAAAACCCCGGCGCAAATGCCCGTGGCCATTGTGAACAGATGTTTGATTTTCATATGCTATCTAACTGATTCTGCTTGTTGTGGTTTTTGGTTTGCTTTGGCTCCCTATATTCCCTTTCCAAAGAACGAAAATGCATGCTTACGCACGCATTTTTGCTTCAAATAATATAACACAAGATGGGTTATATTACAAATGTATAAAATTTAGTAATTCTTGAGTCTATTCGACTGATCATGCTGACGAATCTTCTCATGAGCCTTGGCTTCGATCTGACGGATACGCTCGCGTGTGACACCGAACTCCCTGCCCACTTCTTCGAGAGTATGAGTGATGCCGTCATTGAGGCCGTGGCGCATCTCGAGGATCTTGCGCTCCTTCTCTGAAAGATCATTCAAGATAGTGTTGACCTGATCGCGAAGGATACGGCGTGAAGACTCCTGCTCTGGTGAAAGAATCTTGTCATCAGCGATGAAGTCGCCGAGCGTAGATTTGCCATCATCATCGTCACCAACTGGGTTTTCGAGAGAGACGACGTCCTGCTCAATCTTTTCGATCTGATAGATCTTGTCGGTATCCATACCCATCTCAGTAGCAATCTCATCTGGGAGAGGTTCGCGGCCGAGGTCATGAGTCAAGCGACGGACAACTTGCTTGTACTTGGCGATCGTTTCCACCATGTGCACAGGCACGCGGATAGTGCGCGACTGGTCAGCGAGGGCGCGAGTGATAGCCTGACGAATCCACCAGGTGGCATACGTTGAGAACTTATATCCTTTTGTCCAATCGAACTTGTCGACAGCGCGGAACAAACCGAGGTTTCCCTCTTGGATAAGATCGAGCAAAGTGAGATCAGGAGAGCGTCCAACGTATTTTTTTGCAATAGAGACCACCAGACGGAGGTTTGCCTTTGCGAGGAGGTTCTTTGCCTCTTCATCGCCATTTTGGATGCGCTTGGCGAGCTCCTTTTCCATACTCGCATTGATGAGCGGATACTGGCCGATCTCCTTGAGATACATCTGGATAGAGTCATAGCCTGAATCGCCGCCAGTACGAGAATAGTGCGGATGCTTCTTGTCTTTCTCCTTGAGGTCATCTACCTCGAGCAAGCCTCCTCCTTCGAGCACGT
This sequence comes from Minisyncoccota bacterium, assembly GCA_035495115.1. Lineage (GTDB taxonomy): Bacteria > Patescibacteriota > Minisyncoccia > Phycocordibacterales > PALSA-1337 > C7867-002. The sequence continues at coordinate 9,936 of DATJGJ010000011.1, forward strand.
CGACATTTGCTGTACTGAACTTGGTGTACAGCTCATCTAGGAACATGATGTCATTTTCGATCTGAGGAAATTCTTTGAGAATCTCATCGTATGTCACGAAACCACGGCTCTTGCCTTTGGCGATGAGTTTATTTGCGCGAGTTTCAAAATCTTTCGCCTTGTTCGCACCAGTGAGCTTCACTGGCTTGGCAGGTTTTCCTGCCTTCGCAGACTTTGATTTTGGGCGTGCGGCGGCTTTCTTTGCAGGACGACTTGATTTTGCGCTACCTTTGGTAGCCGTTTTTTTTGTTTTCTTCATGAGGAGAAAGAAGAATGATTAGAGCGGGTAAACGTAACTTCAATTGTAACCCAAGCGCGCACCGTAAACAATTTGATAACTAGCCAGCGTACTCAGTATCTTTGTACTTTTCTGCAATAGCATCGATCATAGCCTTCTTTGGTGAGCCAACGAAGCCTGAGCCAGCTGGTACCAAGTGACCGATGATGACGTTTTCCATGAGACCTGAGAGATCGTCTTCTGCACCACGGACGGCGTTCGAGATAAGAACACGAGTCGTATGCTGGAATGAAGCTGCAGACAAGAAGCTCTTGCGCGAGAGAGATGTTTCTGTGATACCCATAACAATCTTCTCGACCTTCGCTGCTGAACCGCCAGCCACCTTCGCATTTGCATTCTCTTCTGAAAGATGGATGTCATCGACGATCATACCCTCTGTGAGAGACGTATCGCCTCCTTCGACGACGCGACGGCGTGAGAACATCTGCTTGACGATGATCTCGATGTGCTTACGCGACACGGTTTCACCCTGGAGCTCATAGATCTTACCGACTTCGCTGATAACATAATCCTTTGCGCGCTCTTCACCGCCATATTCAAAGACTTCATCGATAGATGCTGAACCATCAGTGAGGAGATCGCCCTTCTTTACCTTGTCGCCGACACGGATGATAACAGTACGACGGAATGGGAATACATACTCTACTGCCTCTGTTGAACCGGCTTTCTTCGACTTTGAGACATCCTCGATTTCTGGGAGAACTTTGATCATCTTTTCTTTGCCCATATCCTTGACCTCAGTGACTACACCGCTGACTGTTGCGACAACAGCCGGGATCTTTGGACGACGCTTTTCAAAGATTTCTTCGACGCGTGGCAAACCTTGTGTGATGTCACCACCAGCTGAAGCGGCTCCACCAGCGTGGAAGGTACGCATCGTGAGCTGTGTACCAGGCTCACCGATAGCTTGGGCAGCGACTGTACCGACAGCTTCACCGAGAGCGACGAGCTCATTCTTTCCGAGATCCATACCGTAACACTGACCACATACACCGCGCATTGTCTTACATGAGAGCGGCGAACGGACATGAACAGCTTGGATGCCCGCATTTTCAATGGTCGTAGCATCTGCCTTTGAGATGAGGTGACCCTTCTTGAAGATCACAGCTCCCTTTGCATCAGCGACATCATCAGCGAGAACGCGGCCACGAATGTTCTTTGAGAGCGGAATGCTCATGCCAGATGCACTCTGTGCACGAATGACGATGAAATCCTTTGTGCCACAATCTTGTTCTGAGACCACAACATCCTGAGCGACCACGAAGAGCTTACGTGTGAGGTAACCAGCCTTTGCTGTGTTGAGAGCGGTGTCTGAGAGACCCTTACGTGAACCGTGGGTGGTGATGAAGTATTCGATCGGAGTCAAACCTTCTTTTGAACATGAGAGGATCGGGAATTCGATAGTCTCTCCAGAAACTGATGCGATGAGACCCTTCATACCTGCCATAATAGTGATCTGCTTGAGAGAACCACGGGCACCAGAAGTAACCATGTCATAGACTGAGCCGTTCTTATCAAGCGACGCTGGGATAACCTTTTCAAGATCACTCTTCGCCTTCTGCCAGATCTCGATATGCTTGCGGATACGCTCTTCTTCGGTAAGGAGACCTTCATTGAACTGATCACTAACTGTATCAGCGAGCTCTTTTGCTTTACCGACGATAACTGGCTTCTCCTTTGGAATGACAACGTCATCGATGCCCCATGTGGTACCAGAGTGAGTCGCGTACTTGAAACCGAAGTTCTTGATCTTGTCGAGAGTCTCTGGGATCGAGCTGATACCGTAGTTGACCATCAACGTATCGATCGTTGAGCCGAGGATACGGTTATCGATCTCCTTGTTGATGAATGCATGATCTACTGGCAACACGTTGTTGAAAAGAATACGACCGACAGTTGTCTCGAAGATCTGACCCTTCATAGCATCATATTTCTTACCTTCACCTGCCATAACCTTGATCTTTGCACGAAGACTGACCTGACCGTACACCTCTGCCTGAACAGCAGCATCTGGAGATTCGAAGATCTTACCTTCGCCGAATGAGCCATCAACGATCTTTGTTACCCAGAAACAACCGAGCACAATGTCGAGCATCTTTGCGACAACTGTTGGATCACCGGAACCTGGCTTGAGGATGTTCTTGTCTGATGCCATGATCTCACGTGCTTCCATTTGAGCTTCTTCTGAAAGCGGAACGTGGACAGCCATCTGGTCACCGTCGAAGTCAGCGTTGAAAGCTGTACAGATCAATGGGTGAACATGGATAGCGTTACCTTCGATCAAAGTTGGGCGGAATGCCTGGATACCGAGACGGTGCAACGTAGGAGCACGGTTCAAGAGAACGTACTTGCCCTTGATGACTTCTTCGAGGATTTCCCAAACTTCCTTTGTACCATCATCGATGAGGCGATTTGCGCCACGGATGTTATAAGCAAGCTCTTTCTTCAAAAGGCCTGAGATGACAAAAGGACGGAAGAGTTCGAGTGCCATATGCTTTGGCAAACCACACTGGTCGAGCTTGAGCTCAGGACCGACGACAATAACCGAACGACCTGAATAGTCGACGCGCTTACCGAGGAGGTTCTGGCGGAAGAGACCGTGCTTTGACTTCAAACCATCTGAAAGAGATTTGAGGGCACGCTTCTGAGCTGCGAGAGCTGCAGCGCCAGCTGAAGATGAATGACGGATAGAGTTATCGATGAGGGCGTCGACCGCTTCTTGGAGGATGCGCTTTTCGTTGCGGAGAATGACCTCAGGCGCATTGATAGCTTTCAATTTCAAAAGACGGTTGTTGCGGTTGATAACGCGGCGATAGAGATCGTTGACATCTGATGTCGCATAACGACCACCTTCGAGAGCGACCATAGGACGGAGGCCTGGTGGGATAACAGGGATACGGATAAGGAACATCCACTCTGGGCGAACATTGGCCTTGATCATCTGTTTGACGAGCGTGAGACGCTTTGAGAGCTTTTCACTGTCAGCTGCACCTGCTGTCTCATACGCTTTTTCGAGATCAGTCTTGAGCTTAGCGAGATCGATCTTTTTGAGCATATCGTAGATAGCTTCTGCACCGATGGTAGCTTCGAAAAGCGAACCATACTTCATAGCATATTTGTGATATGTCATCTCATCCATCACAAAACCTGCAGTGAGAGTCTCAATCTCTTTGCGAGCAGTGACGACGAGTTCTTTCAATGCTTCTTTTGTTTTGTCATCTTGAGCTGTCTTTACCTTGTTCTTATATTCAGCATCGAGGTCTTTCAAGAATTGATCCTTCTCTGATTCGTGGATCTTGGTGATCATGTAGCCAGCGAAGTACACAACCTTTTCGAGATCAGCACTGGTCATGCCGAGGATGAGGCCGATGCGAGATGGAACTGAACGGAGGAACCAGATATGCGAGACTGGAGATGCGAGCTCGATATGACCCATGCGATCGCGACGAACTATTGAGCGAGTGATCTCAACACCACATTTTTCACAGACGATACCCTTATAGCGGATACCGCGGTATTTGCCACAATAACATTCAAAATCACGGTCTGGACCAAAGATGCGCTCGTCGAACAGACCGCTCTTTTCTGAGCGCTGCGTACGATAGTTGATCGTCTCCGGCTTGGTGATCTCGCCGTATGACCATTCGAGGATCTTGTCAGGCGAAGCGAGCGTCAAACGGACGATATCGAAATCGATAGCATCAGTATTCTTTTTTGTTGTGATAGTAGTCATGATTTATAAAATTAGTGATTAATGTGGCTAGTTAGTAATAGTTACTGATGTTGTGATACCGCCGTATCCGACAAGACTTGTCATGAGATCATGTTTTCCAACAGGAATCTTGTAGACACTTGCGTAGTGAGTAAGGCCGATCTGACGGACAGCGTGAGGTTCGATCGTGAATGAAGTAGCTCCAGGCAAACAATCGATGTGCTTGATCATGTCGAACGTGCCGATCGCATATGTCGCTTGGCAACCATCCTTGAATTTCAATTCTTGAGGCGCATTGGTGAGATTGTAGACGAAGAGAGTCATAGGTATATTCTCACTCTGACTAAAAGTCGTTGTCGCGATATTCAGGTAATACGCGAGCAGCTGGCCAGGGCGTGATGACACAGATATCTCTGGGGTCGAAGATGCGAGAGATGAATCGGTCGTCGTTGCAACCGCATCTGCGTTCATTTCTTCTGTTGTAGCCTTGTGCGCAAAAGCGTAAATAACCAGAATTACAACAATGATAACGACAACAGCGATAGACAAGACGATTTTATTATTTGAGAGATTTTTCATATTTCAAATAGATTATTCGAGAGCAACGACAGGCTTCTTTGCTAATTCGACGTTCAATGCCAAACCACGGAGCGTCTTCAACAAAACGTTGAATGATGCTGGCAGGTTCGGAAGCTTCATGCGCTCACCCTTGACGATAGCGTCGAATGCTTGTGAGCGGCCCATGATGTCATCAGACTTAACAGTGAGAACTTCACGGAGTGTATGTGCGGCACCATGACCCAAGAGTGCCCAAACTTCCATTTCTCCAAAACGCTGACCTCCACCCTGAGCTTTACCGCCGAGAGGCTGCTGCGTGATGAGAGAGTAAGGACCGATAGAACGCATATGTATCTTGTCTTCAACCATGTGGTGCAGCTTGAGGATATACATATAACCGACAGCGACTGGCTGCTGGAAATATTCACCTGTGCGACCGTCGCGGAGTTGCATCTTTCCTGATGCATCATATCCAGCCTTGACGAGCTCTGCTTTGATCTCTGCATCTGTCGCTCCCATGAAAGGAGGGACGATAGCCTGATAGCCGAGAGTGTGAGCGGCCAATCCCAGGTGGAGTTCCAAAATCTGACCGAGGTTCATACGTGATGGGACACCGAGCGGTGTGAGGATGACATCGACAGGAGTACCGTCTGCCATGTATGGCATATCTTCCTCTGGAAGGATCTTTGAGATAACACCTTTGTTACCGTGACGTCCAGCCATCTTGTCACCAACTGAAACATTACGAACTTGAGCGACTTCGATATAGATCTTCTTGATGATACCTGACTCGAGTTTGTCGCCTTTTTCGCGTGAAAATACTTTGACCGAGATGACACGACCACGCTTGCCGTTTTCCATGCGCTTTGAAGTATCTTTGACGTCACGAGCCTTTTCTCCGAAAATCGAACGGAGAAGTCTCTCTTCTGGCGTAAGCTGCGTCTCACCCTTTGGACTAATCTTACCGACGAGGATATCACCAGGACGAACTTCTGCACCGATGCGGACGATACCTTCTTCGGTGAGGTTTTTGAGCTTCACTTCGCCAACGTTTGGAATATCACAGGTAGTGACTTCTGGACCGAGCTTGGTATCACGAACGTTAACGACGAATTCTTCGATATGGATAGAGCTCCACTTTGCATTCTTGACGACACGCTCTGAGAGAATGATCGCATCTTCGTAGTTCGAACCAGACCATGACATGAAGGCTACGAGAGCATTGTGACCGAGAGCAATCTCACCCTTGTCTGAAGTCGACGTGTCGACGAGGATATCACCCTTCTTTACCTTGTCACCAACTGAAACGATAGGACGCTGGTGGAAAGCGGTAAAGCCGTTCGTACGTGAGAAGAGCACGAGATTGTAATCGTGACTCTTGCCTGTCTTCTTTGATTTGAATGTAACCTTCTTTGCATCGACCGCAGTGATCTCGCCGTCTTCTTTTGCGACGATGACGCGGCCGGTATCGATGACAGCCTTTGCTTCCATGCCCGTTGCGACAACAGGAGCTTCTGGGACGAGACAAGGAGTCGCCTGCTTTTGCATGTTCGATCCCATCAATGCACGGTTCGCATCGTCATGGTTCAAGAATGGGATGAGCGATGTAGCGATTGAAAAGGCCTGGTTCGTAGCGATGTCGATATAGTCAACATCTTTTGCAGCTGCGAGAGCAGGACGACCGTTGATGCGCACTTCGACTTCATTTCCTGCAATCTTGCCATTCTCATCATACGGAGTTGCGGCATGAGCGATACGGAAGTTCTCTTCTTCGAGAGCGTTCATATATATGATCTCTTTCGAAACGATACCTCCCTTTACTTTCGCATATGGAGTCTCGATCATACCGAACTCGTTGATACGCGCGTATGCGGTGAGACGGAGAACGAGACCAATGTTCGGACCTTCTGGTGTATGGATAGGACAGAGACGGCCGTAGTGAGACGGATGCACGTCACGGACCTCGAAGCCAGCACGCTCGCGTGAGAGACCACCGGGACCGAGAGCGGTGAGAGTACGGAGATGCTCGATTTCAGCAAGAACGTTTTCCTGCTGCATGAACTGAGACAACTGGTTCGTAGTGAAGAACTCTTTGATACGAGCCTGGAGCGGACGTGGATATATAAATGAAACAGGCAATGTGACATCTGGTTCGACAGTCGACATCTTGTCCTGAATGTTGCGCTTCATCTGGGTCAAACCGAGACGGATGCGCTGTTCGAGGAGCTCGCCGACGTAACGGACGCGACGTGAACCGAGGTGATCGATGTCATCTGGCTGCATATCTGGCGTAGTCGCGAGAGTGACGATATGACTGACTGTCGTGACGACGTCATCGAGAGAGATCGTGCGGCGCTCGAGCTCTTTTTCTTCCATAGACTTGCCGAAACGCTTGTTGAAACGGAAACGACCAACACGAGAGATATCATAGCGATCTGCCTTCAAAATAGACTGGATGAATGAACGAGCATTCTCAGCGGTAGCGAGATCACCGTCGCGGAGACGCTTGTGGATTTCCATATATGCCTCATCGACTGTCCTTGCGTGATCCTTGGCGAGAGTGAGATCGATAACCTTCTTTACTTCTGGATTGCCGTTGAAGAGGTCAGAGATTGACTCGTTTGAAGTCGCGCCCAAAACGCGCATAAGCGACGTGATCGGGAACTTGCGCTTGCGATCGATACGACAGAGGATGGTGCCGTCTGTATCCATTTCTATTTCCATCCATACGCCGCGAGCTGGGATGACCTTCGCGCCAAAATAGTTCTTGCCTTTTACTTCATTTGAAGTAAAGAAGATGCCGAATGAACGAGCGAGCTGAGGAGCAATGACGCGTTCGACACCGTTGATGATGAATGTGCCGTGATCGGTCATGAGCGGAATATCAGCCAAGAACATTTCCTGTTCTTTCTCTACATTGAGCGTCTTATTCTTGAGGTGGACCTTGACCTTGATCTGGCCTTCATAGTTGAGCTTGTTGACCTTGGCATAGTGCTCATCGAACTTTGGCTGCACGAGCTCGATACCTCCCATTGAAAGCTCGAATTTCTTTTCTGCATAGTCTTTGATCGGAGAGAACTCTTTGAGGAGATTTCCGAAGCCATGCTCGAGAAGCGCAGCAAAAGAGGTGAGCTGTGACTCTACCAAGTTTGGCATCTCTGTGAGGGGAGACTGATATCGTGAAAAATACTTCTTTGGACGTGGACCTGTCGTATGTTGCAAAGATGAGTTGGGCATAGTTAATAAAATTAGGAACTTAATAAATTACACTCATATTAAAACGACAAAATAAATAACAGCAGAACGGAAATAAGGAAAAACATCAACGGTGATCTTTCCCTATTTTCCTTTTGCAACTATTTGTTTTTCTCGAGCTACACACTTCTTAAAATCGAACCTTACCAATGCATTCATGCATGCAAAAATCCCGTTTTTTGAGGACGGTTATGACATACGCACTCTAGGAGTGTTGATATGCACTGGGTAGGATCAATTTTAAGCCTTGTAATCCTCCGCGTGTAGGCAGAACTCAATCTGCGAAGTTAGTGAAGAGACTATCAGGTTGAGTCTCGGATGTCAAGTTATTTTGGCTTTTTCTGTACCCCACCAGCTCGAACTGCTGTTCGCCACTCATCCATTTTGGCATGATTACCGCTCAAAAGTACCTTAGGGACCCTATATTTCTTCTTTTTATATTCAATAACCTCAGGACGGGTATAGACATCAGGGCTAGCTATGCGATTCTCTTCAACTGAAGCATGGTCACCGAGAACGCCTGGAATGCGACGCGCTATCGTGTCGATCATGATCATGGCAGGAAGCTCACCACCAGTGAGCACATACGGACCAACTGAAATATCCACCATTGGAAATGCTTTTTTGACACGAGCATCTATGCCTTCATAGCGGCCACAGACAAATACGATATCGGTATATTTTTTAAATGTCTCGGCAATCTCATTAGTGAACTGTTCGCCTGCTGGACTAAAGAAAACGATTTTAACCTTTGATCTCGTCTTGATGCTTTTGATTTTCTTGCCGATAGCCTCATCGATTGCACGAATCATAGGCAATGCTTCAATAACCATGCCTGGACCGCCACCGTATGGGCGATTATCGACACGTTTTTCTGAATAGGTAAGCACTTCAAGATCTTTGGGAATTTTTCCATCTTTACCAACGACAAAGTTTCGTGGATTGTAATATTTAAGTGCGATCATTCCCTTCTCTTGCGCGCGTTTGAGGATAGATGAGTTCACATATGGCTCAACGACCTCTGGAAATAGAGAGATGATATGGAAGGTTACGGGCGTGATTTTTTTGATTAAAACAGACTTTGACATAAAGGTAATTGTATATTCATGTATACTACACTTTTAGTCATTAGACAAGGTTGACGCTCTGCCTCGTATCACCTACGCTTCGATACAGAAAGGCAGAGAACCATGACACCAAAACTTACACTCACAACACCACTTGGTATTTTCGGCACGGCTGTATTCGTCCGTCACTGGAATGACTCAGTCACTCCGGAAGACTCGATTCGTAAAGAGTTTGTCCGAACGGCACTCATATCAAAAAACGATGAATTAAGCGAACGTGGTTTAGCAACGCTTTATCATATCATCAACGATCGTTTACATGATCCGCATGAACAAATCCTTGATCTCAACGAGGAACGCTTGTGCATCATCGCCGAATTGAGGCGCATTGCTATGTTCCTCGAAAAAGGACCGCTCATCGATTTTAGTCCAAGCGTTGATGAGCGTCTCTTGATCGAACAAGCGCTCGACGAAATCGAGTGCTATTTCAAGAGCAGATTCGAACACGCTGAGCTCGGTCACATCAAGATGCCGTATTATTACAGCTCTGACCAGTTGATCATGCCAGAAACAACTACCCAATCCTTTGGCATCACTGCAACTAGTGGGGACGACGGACGTGGCGATGTTTTAGTGGCGCTTACGCCTGCTGGCAATCTCATGCAGCGTATGTCAAAAATACCTGTCGTTGAAACTCAAAACGAAGCTGAACATCGTTCAACCGAAAAGTAAGCTGACACACAAATCCAATTGCATGATTCATTTCATGCAATTTTTATTTACAGAATAATGGAGATGCAATAAAGGAAAACCCGCACACAAAATGTATGCGGGCGCGATTCTGATCAGGGATATGTCATTGCACCAATTTTGAGATAAATCTCACTATTGGCGGGACAACGTAATGCGTGCTACTGAGCGTTGTCCAAAATAACCTATACGACAGACGAAGCGCTTTTTTGTGTATCATAGTCCTCCTTTTTGATGGCACCAGAGTAATTTTATTCCTACGATCGAAAGAACAGCGGAGAGACATTTTATCACATGTAACATCAAACAAAAAATCGGCTTGAAGCCGACTTTTTTTGCTTAACTACACTTTTTTGTCCATTGACATATTATTGAAGATTTAATTTACAATTTATTCCAACTTGAGATCCGCCATAGCCTCATCGAGAGTCTTTGACGTAGGCGTAGGTGACAATGTTGGCGCTGCTGCTGCCATGCGCTCTGCTGACTTGAGGCCGCCGACAGGCTCGTTAATCTTGAGATTGACGCGGCTGTTGTTCTTCATACCAACGACGCGGAGGAGCGTGCGGATAGACTTTGCGGTATTGCCCTGACGGCCGATGATCTTGCCCATATCCGCTGCGCCTACTTCGAGCGTGAGGAGCACTCCCATCTCATCGACTGTACGCACTATCTTTACCTGCTCTGGATTGTCTACTAATGCTTTGATGACGTATTCGAGGAACTGCTGGTCTGCGTTCATATATTCTTTCTTATCTTATACTTGTAAGGTGTACAGTTCGCTGTACTAGAGATAGTGTAACAAATCAGTGAAGGTGGTCAATATGGGATAACAAAAAAGCCCTGATTCACGAGGATCGGGCTTTTAAGGACTTTTTTAAACTATGCAGCTGGCGTTGGCTCTGGAGCTGGGGCCGGTGCTGCTTCTGCAGGCTTTGCGGCTTCTGGCGGAACATCTTTCTTGATAGGAGTCTTCTTTGGGAGGACGTTGACCTTCTTGCCTGTGATAACCTTTTGAGAAACGAGGAAGTTATGGAGAGTGTCTGAGAGCTTTGCGCCGTTCGCGACCCAGTGCTTGATAGCCTCTGTATCGAGCTGGTCAGCCTTGTTCTTGAGGCGACTATCGTACCAACCGAGGTTCTTCAAATATTTACCGCTCTTTGGACCATTCTTTGAATCAGTCAAAACAACACGGAAAGTTGGTTCGTGCTTGCGGCCTGTTCTCTGTAATCTGATGATAAGCATATGTGTAGAAAGGGATAGTATCAGAATATGACTTATAGTGCAAGCCTGATTATCTTGATAGCCCTCTTTATGTCACCCAATGTCGTCCAACGGCCAAATGAAAAGCGGAGTGAAGTAGCGCTATTCGCACCGATTGATTTCAATACATATGACTCTTCTTCATCGCGCAAACATGAGCTTTTTGTCGAGCACGCCACACCCTTTGCATCAAGTTTGAACAGAAGGAATTCATTATCAATACCAGGAATTGAGATATTTACGATATGAGGCGCTGAATTGCTCGAATCGCCGTTAACTTTGATGTCCGGGCGAATATTCTTTATTTCATCAATAAAATAGGCACGTAGTTTTGCAACTCGTTCATTTTCCTTTTTCCCTTTTTCCCTTTTTTCAATCTGTATTATTTCCAATGCCTTCGCAAAGCCCATAATACTTGGAAGATTCTCTGTACCTGATCTCAACCCGCTTTCCTGTCCACCGCCGAGGATGATTGCTTCGATGGGTGTATTTCTACGCACATACAGCGCACCGATACCGCGTGGGCCATATACTTTACTTCCATCAAGCGTAAGGAGATCAACTCCGATATTTTGCATATTGATTTCTTCATACAGTGCTTGAGCAGCATCAGTATGGAGGAGCGGATAGATGCTTGTACTATTGTCTTTTTCTATATTTCCGTCTTTTCTTTTCTGTCGTACGATCTTTGCAATCTCTTTTATCGGCTGTATCGAACCAATCTCATTATTCACCATCATGATAGATATGAGGACGGTGTTTTCTTTTATTGATTTTTTGAGCTCGTCGAGAGAGATGATGCCATTTGTATCAATTGAGAGTCGCGTAACTTCGCATCCGTGCTTCTCGAGCATAGTGGCGGTTTCAATGATAGAGGAATGCTCGATAGATGAGATGATGATATGTGGCTTACCCCCTTTCATTGGATCAACAAAGCCTGCATGCACTGCTGCACGACCGACACCTTCTAGAGCAAGCGCGTTTGCTTCCGTGCCACCGCTAGTGAAAATGATTTCATCAGCGTGCGCATTTAAGTAGCGTGCGACTTTTTGACGGCCTTCAGCTAAAGCTTTTTTTGCATTCACACCCTCCTTATAGAGTGAAGAGGGGTTGGTATATGCAAATGACGAATACGACTTCATCTCGCGAGTGACACGAGGATCAATAGGAGTCAGTGAGGCGTAGTCGAGGTAGATGCGGGATTTGAACATGATGGTTTGTGTGTGTTGTAATATAGCTCATTATCAACATAAAAAAAAGTCGCCATATAAAGAATGGCGACCGAATGATGGACTGTGCACGAATTACTTTTGACCGAATTTGCGGACATACTGACTACGTTTTGAAAAACGAACTGGTGCTTTGTGTCTATTCGCTGGATGCTGCACGACTCCATGCCAACCATTTGGCGAATTGTGAATATGTCTTTCAAAGCGTATGCCGACAATAGCGCCAAGAAAGATTATCTGACAAACATGACATGTGGTTGTATTCATATTGTGTAATATCTATTGAACTTCTAGAAATAAACTAGCATGTTATAATCCCCTCATGCAATCAATCCTTTCAAACCCTGCCTGGATCGCCATTATCATCCTTTCCTTTATCACTATCGTCCTCTTGGTGCTCGTCGTCATGATGTACCTCAAGCTCAAAAAATTCCTCGTGGGCGTCGATTCAAATCATATCGGCGATTCGCTCACTTCAGTCTCTGCTGATCTCGGCGAACTTAAATCATTCAAAACAGAATTGGAAGGATATCTCGCTACAGTTGAAAAGCGCCTCAAGAAAAGCGTGCAGTCAGTCCACACCGTTCGCTTCAATCCATTTAAGGGCAATGGAGGTGGAGGCAATCAAAGCTTTGCAACCGCATTTCTGACCGAAGAAGG
>DATJGJ010000012.1:0-25300 GCA_035495115.1 Minisyncoccota bacterium
TAATCGCCAAGTGACCAGTTGCCGAGCATTTCGAAAAATGTAGCGTGAGTCTTGTCGCCAATATCATCGATATCTACTGTACGAACGCACTTTTGTGCATCAGCGAGACGAGTGATGGTTGCACCATTTTTCATATATGGCTTGCCCAAGAGATATGGGATGAGCGGCTGCATGCCCGCAGTGTTGAAGAGAGTTGGGTTGGTCACGCCTTTTTCATCGCTCGTCACCAAAGATGCGGATGGGATGATCGTATGTCCGCGCTTCTCAAAAAAAGCGAGGAATCGCGAGCGGATTTCAGATGAGGTTAAACTCTTTTGCATGTGAGCAAGTGTAGCAAAATATGGCGCTTTTTCAAAGGTAAATCTCTTGGAACATGCACAAGCAAATCAAATTTGACAAATTACTAAAAGTAATCTATTTTTAGTTTAAACAAAAGAAAGGATTCTATGCACCCCGCTGAGTTAAAGCAACGGCGAATAGAAGAAGTTAGAAAGTGGTTCATTGGCAATGGGCAGGATCAGAAGGATGAGCTGGGCGACCAATCCGAAGTTATTTTCGAGGCGAAGACGAGATATCTCATCGAACATCATATGCTCAAGTGGGCACATGGCATCTCGCGAGCGACCGCAGCAGACGATCTCCTCAAGAAAATCGACTTCCGGATACGGGCCACGGTGAGGAACAATGATTGGTCAATCGCTGAATTTTCCATTCCTATCCAAGTCAAAAGCTCGCCGAAATCTGCCGAGCAATTCATCGTAGAAAATGGCAAAGATGTTCATGTGGTCGTGGCTTACCCCAGTCTCAAGCTCCGAGACCTAAAAAACACCCTCTTCATCATCTACCGAAAAGAAACCAGGCGCCTTCAGCTGACGCAGTGACAGTCCTTAGTTTATAAGGCTGTCATTTTTTATTTAGCTTTTTTCGTCAGTCTCTCGAGCTCTTTGATATCATCAGCGATCTCCAATAGGCCTTCTTTCCAAAAATCAGGCGATGACACATCAATACCAATTGCCTTTAAAATATTTTCTGGCGAATCATTTCCGCCGGCTGCAAGTAATTGTTCAATTTTTTTCCAGAACGATGGATCTTTTTTATACCGACGAAGCAATGCTTTTGATACGAGCATGCCATAAGCATAGGTATAAACATAGAAGAAACGGCGGATGTGCGTCCACATGACAAACATATATCCATCATCTTCTTTTAAATCAAAAACGGGCCCAAGGTATGCAAAAATATTTTTATTATGTATACCCGCAATTTCCTCCTTTGAAATATAACCTTTTGTACGAACAGCCGTATGCAAATCAAGCTCAAAATTAAAGCATGCGACTTGACGAAATATTCCATAAATATCCTCACTTATACGATCATGCAAAGCGACCACTTTTTCACTATCAGGCAAAGAGTCAAATATAGCTTGAAAAGCAATGCCTTCAAAAAGAGTGCTGGCTGTCTCAGCCAATGCAATAGAATAATTAGAATAAATCGGTCCTTGTGCTTCTGAGAATTCTCCATGAAAACCGTGGCCGAGCTCGTGCGCACAAGTACTAAATGAACGCAGATCATTTGTATGATTGAGTAGAATATATGTCGGATTAGCATAGGAACTTGAACAATATGCGCCTCCGGCTTTTCCTACTCTTGGATACACATCTAACTGTCCGTTTTTAACATATGTCTCGATAATTGCTTTAAATTTGGGATTTAAGGCACCAAAAGTCTGTTTTAATTTTTCTATAGTATCATCAAAAGTATAGACTGTTTTAACTTTACCTATTGATGTCCTATTATCAGAGAATAAGAGCTTTTTGTGACCGAGCAGACGCGCTTTTAAACGATAAAAATCATGGGCAATCTGTACATTATCCATAACGACCTTTCTAAGAGCGTCAATTACTTTGGGGTTATTGCGATATTCAAGGACCGTAGCCTCGTAAGGCGTTTTGAATCCACGCAGCTCATCATTGATTTTTTTATCCGTATAAATAGCATTTAACTCAGCTTCAGCGAATGGTGCGGAAGATCTGAGGGTTTCATAAGTTGCTTTAGCTAATTTTGCCCGCTCAGCCTGTGTTGATAGAGTTTGAATAGTCTGCAATGCAGTCTGTACTGAAATTTTGTTGCCTTTCCACGCAACAGTCTTCATATTCAATATCTTTTCATTTGCCGATACCCACATGCTATAGCTTGGCAGCGACTTTAATCCAAGTATCTTTTCTTCTGAAGTCGTAAGAATATGTTTAGCATCATCGAAAATCCTTTGGAGAAAGACTCTAAAGTGAGAAAATCTATTGTCAGAAAGCACTTCGGTCTGTCGCTTGAGTGGTATTTTACTTAAATCAACTATGAAAAAAGTTGTCTTATTTAAGGCGACAGTCAGACGATTTTCGAGTAACGCTAATCTGGCCACAGCATCAGTATTACTAGCGTTCATCTCTTTAGAATAAAAAAAGTATAACAAAGCCTTTAAAGCAGTATTTGCGCTTATATCTTCGTACATCTTCAGGGCTTCAAATAGAATCGCATTATCAGTCAAAAAGTCCTTCGCTTCCGTGTCGTATTTTTTTGAAAAAGAATCAACCATGCCCTCAAAGCTCACCACATCCTTCTCTATCTGTGGATCATTCGCAGAAGCATAGAGTAGGCTCAAATTCCACTGATACCCTTCATTCTTGCCTGCCTGCGCAGACTTGTTTTTTGCTTTTTGAGTTTTAACTTTATTTTTCATATTTTTTCAGTATCTCCATGTCTTTTTTTAAATTGGGAAGATTGTTGGGATTATACACGGCGACGCACGGATGGTACAGGGCGACGATGTCGATGTCGCCATACGAAGCTTTGGCAGGATACGCTTTGCCATGAGCCTTGCCGATCGGTTCGAGCTGTAGATCAAGATCGAACTTCTTCATGATATATCCCATAGCATAGCGACCGAGAGCGACGATGACGCGCGGTTTGATGATATCAATTTGCCTATCAAGAAATGGCCCGTACACTTCGATCTCTTGCGGCGCCGGATCGCGATTCTCCGGCGGACGATCTTTAACTATATTTGTTATGTAAACTGAATCACGCGGAATATCGACATGCTCAAGCAGTTGATCGAGCACTTTACCCGCAGCGCCACAAAAAGGTCTTCCGGTCTTGGCTTCATTTTGCCCGGGCGCTTCGCCGACAAACATGATTACTGCATCATGACTTCCCTCGCCAATGACAGGAAGATACCCTTTGCTCATGCGGTATTTATAGAGTGGTGATTCCTTGAGGACAAGGGCTTCGTCTCGGATCGCTTTCATCATGTCGGCTTTGGTCATAGCGCTATTATATCGATGCCGGCTCCTACTTCGCCACCTTGATAATCAATTTCGCTTCATTGATTATCTTTTCAGCATCAACTGCTTTGACGCCGATAGACTCGAGGATAACTGGCTGGCGGATAAGGTCAGTGCAGGTCACGATATTTCTGCCGACAAGATCTTTCTTTTGCTGATGATTGAGTGTGGTAATGCAGGTCACTGGATGCAGAGAATTCTTTTCAATGATCTCATGGAGACCGCCTGCTTTCGGATAGTTCCAGCCGAGCATGTGGAGATGATTGCATTCGCCGTAGATGATAGCTTGATCGGTGAACTTGGTATTGGTGACCAGCCAGAACTCGCTGATCTTTCTCTTGATGCCGCCATAGTCAAAAAATGTTTCAGCAAGGTCTTCGCGGCGCGCATTGATATACAGGGCGACTTTTGAATCAGACCGCAGGCCGAACTCATTGTGGAATTTTGCCTCTGCCATAATCAACTTGTCTTTGTTCCAGCCGACAACATCGACTTCGTGGGAGATGCATTTGCCAAGGACCGTCTGATCAGTGATCGTCTGATAACCCCATGACTGGAAGACGCGCGAGACAAATTTTTCAAAAGGAAAGCCGTCAGGACCGAGCTCTATAAGCGCGCGACGGATGGAATATTTGACTGCCACATGATGCGAATGCTTTTTGAGCAATACAAATGCACGACGATATATCTCATCAGTAGTCATGCCGTCACGCATCGTCTTTTCTACTTCTTCGAGAATCTCTTCGACCGCTTCATCGGGCGCACCGACACGCTTGAGCGAGCTACGTAGCTTTTCTTCTTCAAAGAGTTGTCGTGTACCGTCGGATTTGGTGATGGAGATCAGGTGGTTCATGACTCCAGTATACCATTTGAGATAAAAATTGGAGCTACTGCGGCGAATGACATAAGCAGTACGCGCGCGATGCTGAGTTTGAATCGCACCATCCTACCCCAGGAAAACGACATGAGTTATATGGACCAGTGACTGTCGGCGAACCAGTTTGAAGCGTCGTCATCAATACTGCACCCTGGGTTTGAGCAGGATATTCTGCGGACCAATTGTAATAACAATATCCTGACGAACCAGAAATGCTGTGTGGAATAGATCCGAGAAATCCTGCATCCACAAGCTCTTTCATGCTGGCATTATATGCCTGTGAAGCATTGTTCACTTCAAGGTTATTGAATTCACCTTGTGACGGATCTGCACCAGGTGCACCCGCTGCTGGCGCATCACATGCGCCCGAATCACTATTGGGATTGTTTATAGTCGAATCAAAAACACCATAATGACCGCTTATATGATCCCACTTGAGATAATTATACGGATACCTTCCAAACTGTTCATGAAAAAGAATGAGTGCCGTGGATATACTTCGGAAATCTGCCATTTTGCGTCCGTCATACGCTTTCAATCGAGCAGTCTGTAGTGCAACAAGAAGAATTGATGACAAAAGCGTTATTATAGAAATAACCACGAGTAATTCGATAAGCGTAAACCCTTTGTTGGGAGTACACGAACTATTTTTCATGGTCTAATTATACCACACCAGATATAAGTCCACCCCCCATACATTCCGCTGAGTTATACACAACCAGCGACTGCCCTGGAGTGATCGTATCCTGATATGTTTTAAATTCAACTATTGCAGAATTATTTTTCACATCGATTGAAATAATCTCAATATCTTGTAATTGCTGACGATAACGGGTACGCGCTTGTAGAAGAGAACCTCTCGCAGGAACTGAACTTGTCCAATTAACTCGCATGATTTGGACCTGCTGTTTTACTTGATCATTGGTTATTGTTACTTGGTCATGCGAGATCGCTTTATCGCTAACAGTGATGGTATTTGACTCTACGTCTTTGCTAACTACGTAGTATCTCTCATCATGAGGCGTCTTGTGTTTCGCATCAATAGTAAAGCCGTGTCGCTCGCCAATCGTGATGAGCAAGGCGCCATTGTGAGAGCCGATGACTTCGCCTTTTTCATTGAGCACATTCCCCTTTTCAGTCTTGATGTAGTGCGCCAGAAAATCCTTCACATCGATCTTACCGATGAAACACAATCCCTGACTATCTTTCTTTTCCGCATTAGGCAATTTGAACTTCTTGGCCAAAGCACGTACTGCAGGCTTCTCCAAATGACCAACTGGAAAAAGAATGTGCTTCAAATCATCTTGATTGAGTGTCCAGAGGAAATAGGACTGGTCTTTGTTGGAGTCGACGCCAGTTTCAAGGTGCAAGGTACAAGGTACAAGGTGCGCCTTACTTGTCTCTTGTTCCTTGGAACTTGTAACTATCCTTGCATAATGACCCGTGGCAACATAGTTCGCTCCTTGTTCCTTCGCCCAACGCCAAAATGCCCCGAACTTCACTTCGCGGTTGCACATGACATCAGGGTTCGGCGTACGACCAGTAGAATATTCAGCAATCATATAGTCGATAACACCTTCTTTGTACTCTTTCTCAAGGTCGAGCGTGATGAAAGGTATGCCCAGATGAGCCGCTGCGCGCATCGCTTCGCGTCGCTCGTCGCGCCATGTACATTCTATCCAGTCAGGTTGCCAGACCTTGATGAAGACGCCGATAACGTCATATCCAGCCTGTTTGAGCAGAGCGGCAGAGACGGAGCTATCGACTCCGCCTGACATACCGACAAAGACTTTTTTTGCTATACGTGGCACTTGACTTTTCATAAATTCGATTATACTGTATCACTGAACTTCGAGCAAATTTACGGCTGTTTACCAGCATTTGCTCATCACTCCTTGAAATAAAATTATGAACAATAGAACACTTGTGGCAATTTTGGGATGCTGCGGATTTGTAGCATGCATTGGCATCCTCTTCAACGTGCACAACAAAAATGCTGCGCCCGTGCATACGAACTTCTTTGCCCACCAGCGCATCCATAGCTACGAAGACCTTCCTGTCGGCATATACCAGTATTACGACGTTTGGTCATTCGGATCGGCCGACGGATATCATGATGATCTCATGACTGTTGTCATGCAAGTGAATATCACCGCCAAGGACGGGGTGCATCACACACTTTCGGCAACTGAAGTCGATGGCCGTTGGATCCCTGTCACCTTGCCTCGGCATGCGCATATCCCCGGTCAAAATATCCATTCGAGCGTCCCAGATATCTTTACAGGATTGCTTGAAGTAACGCTCACCAAAGAAGGCCTCAAACAAATAGCGGTCTATTACCCTTTTACGGGTGGACCACAACAAAAGGAAAACCCATGAAAATTCTTATTGTCGATGACGATGCAGAGTTTCGCAAAGCAAGCAATCGTTTGCTGAGGGCATATTGTCCCGAATTCGAAATCGAAGAAGCTGTTAGTCTGGAAGGTGCCAAATTTACCTGTTACAGAGCGATGAATAACGGCACCCCTTTCGATCTCGTCATCACCGATCTCAATATGCCTGGTGCCAACGATGGACTCCACTTGATCACCTTCCTGGAGCATAAAGGTCTTCTGGATGACACAAAGATCGTTCTGCACTGCTCAGAACCTTCCCTTGCGATTGTGGAAGAAGCGTTGGAGTTCGGCGCAGCAGGAGTGATCTACAAATCAGAGCAGAGCCTGATTTCAAGGCTCGAAGAGCTCAGGCTCATCAGGAAAAAATGATCTGATGCAGCCACCAGAACACAGCCGCGACTCATCTCGCGGCTTTTTTAATTTACATATTTCTCTTTATTCGCCAAATGCTGCTCATACGTCACCGCATAGTGCATATTGCCTTTTTTATCTGAAAGATAATACCAATAATTCGTCACAGTCGGCGAAACAGTCGAAAAGAGTGCATCGATGCCTGGATTGTCTATCGGCGTCGGCGGCAAGCCTTTATTTTTATACAAATTATACGGAGAATCGATTGCGAGATCTGCAGTCGTTATCTGAGAAGAATCTTTACCCAAGAAATAGAAAAACGGCGGATCAACTTGCAATGGATACTTGTCAGCCAGTCTTTTCCAAAGGATGCCGGCGATAATCTGACGGTCAATGGTAGACGTCGCTTCCTTTTCTACGATTGACGCCATAGTGACTACATCATCGACAGTCACATGTTTTTTTTTCATGAACGCTTGCATCGTAGATTGGATGTTGGGCATTTGCGAACTGAAATTAAGCTTCATGGCACTTATAACCTGCTCAGGAATGGTGTTCTGATAGAAAAAGTAAGTATCTGGAAAAAGATATCCCTCTTCAGCCTTTGCCATCAACAATAGTGATTTTTGATCAATGAGCGGGATCGCTTTCCCGATGATAGCGGTGATGTCTTTTGAGCTCGAACCTTCAGGTATAGTGACTTTGATCTTGGTCAAGCCTTGGATGCCGTATGCTGTTCGATATGCCACACGGACGACTGATTGCGGCTGATCAAAGAGATACTGTCCAGCTTGAATGCCAGCGCCATCATGGATGAGCACAGCATAGACTTTGTATGCAAAGCTCGATCGTATGATCCCTTGTTGCGCCAAAATCTCTCCCGCCTGCGACACCGTCGAGCCTGCGGGGATAGTTACGATCATGTTTGAAGGAAACGGGCTTGGTGCGCGGGAGTATTGAATGACAAAAACGGCTGCCGCGAGCAGTGCGAGAAAAAGTGCAAGGCCGAACTTGATGAAATATTTCTTTTTTCGGGAAGACGAAAATTGCCTGGTATCCAATGGTTGATATACCTTCATTTCTGAGACAGGTTGGCTGACAGGAGGAAATGGCGGCATTATTTAAATAGGAAGATTCGTAGGAGCCTCGCCCTTCTTTGATGGAACACGAGAAAGCGTAGGGGTGCCCGCAACTGCGCCTGGGAGATGGAACAATGTCGCGAGTTCTTCGGTGTTCATGATCATCGGCGTACCTTGATATGGAGGATAAAAGAATGAGCGTCGACGATATGCCTTGAAGACGGCACCAGAATAATAGTTGCGGCGCATATTGCCATAGTCTTCCCATGGCACTCCGCCGAACTGAGCGAGCCAGGTATCGCCATCTTGTTTGATACCATTCATATGTTCAGTAGTGAAATGTTTGAATGCAGCAATGATACCCCCAACGTTTGCAGGAGCATTGAACACATCCTTTTGTGCAAAATAAATCGCGCGCAATCCGACGTCGAATGCCTGCTTACTCAAACGCCTCTCAATCGCTTCAGCGATCTGTTGTTCGCCCTTAGAAAGACTTGGTGCATCGGTGAAACCGCTGTCTTTATCCTTTTTACCGGCGATCTTTGTCTTTGGATCGCGCATCAATATCTTGTTGATGAGCTTCTCCGACTCTTCTTTCCATAGGTCAGTCTTCTTCCAGAGATGACCGGGCTTACGATCATTTTTAATATGAGCCTGAACAATATATTGGAACCAGATCTGCTGATTCGGACCGATATTGCCAAGGAACTCGAGGACTGGCACAAGCGGATCAACCTTCAGTTCTTCTTTTGGATCATCGAGCAGACCGTAGTCGACATATGTCTTGATCGGGTACGGTTCGTCTTTAGTAAACTTAAAGTCAGCCGCCCACACTTTCATATTATTTGGATCAAAATGTATGCCCTGCGCATAGTCGACAGCCTCGGTGATCTCGATGCCAGGATACTGAGAATAGAGCGCTGACATGATACCAGTCTTACGCCTATCTTCCGCCCAGATGAAGAATTTTATCTGGCCTTCAACCGAAATGAGTTCGAGAGAATAAAAAGGACGATACTCGCCTTTCCAATATTGGGCATAGGTGCTTCCATTGGCAGTGTTGTGGATTGCTTGCAAAACCACTTCCATAGCGAGCGGAGATTTGAAGACGTCTTTCGGCAAACGAAGCTCGAGTAACGTGTATTTAAGACCATACGAAAATTTTGCGCGGATATAGCGTATCCATAGTGGCCAGAAAATATGTCCGAGAAGAATAGCCAAGAGCACCGGCGAAAGATATATCGTGTACTGGATGACTTGTGGGAATATACCGGTTTGAAGTTGCGTGATGAGCGACTGGAACATGGGAATATTATAACATAACAGATGACACGAATTCACGAATATACACAAATGCCACGAATCGATTCGTGGCATTTGTTATCTTATTTGTGGATTCGTGTCAGTTATTAGTTTGCTGGCGTATATTTGCCGTCCTTATCTCTCTTGAAATACTTTGGATTCTGGAGGTTGACGAGGATGGTGTTCTCTTTGACGTAGCGCTCTTTCATGACTCTGTCGATGATCTCTTCTTTGGTCATAGGTCCATTCTTTGCAAGGACAGTCTTGATGACGTCGCGGACGACACCAGGGACATATCCCCACTCTGCGAGAGCATAGAGACCACGACCGACGAGGACGAAACGCTTATCTTTGATGAGCTCGTTATGAGTCGTAGCGACATGAGCTTTCTTATTGAACATGACAGTGATCTGCTTTGCGACGTCGCGGAAGTGGATAGGAGATCCATGCTTGCGGATGACGAGGAATGCGTAGTCGCGGACGCCCTTTGTCTTGATATTAGCTGACTGAGATATACCCCAATCGCCGAGAGCGTTCTTGCCGATAGCCTTTGAGAGCTGCAACCAGCGCTTGACCACTTCTTGGTTCTTATATTTCTCTGAAACATCTTCGAGATGCTGGAGGAACTTGTTGACCATCTCAGACTCTGGGAGGAGATCTTGGTTACCTAAGTTGCTATAAAGCTTGCGGAGAGCTTCTTCGACTTTCTTTGCGAGCTCTTCGTTGACATGCCAGCGATGACGGAAATCATCGTCTTCTTTTATCTTCTTGAACGGCTCGCCGACAACAAGGAGGAAGTACATGTGGTTCTGGAGACTGATGTCCTTTGAGATATGACCGAGGAAATCATCTTCTACAACGATGCCACCGAGAGAATGGAGGAGATTTTCAACTTCTACGAATACAGCTTTTTCTTGCTTGTATTCTTCTGACTTACGGATATTGGCTATGCCGTAGTTCTCTATCTGGCGGACGCGTTCGCGAGTGATGCCATACTTCTTGCCGATAGCGTCGAGAGTCAAACGCTTCTCATCCTTGCCGAGACCGTAGCGGTACATGAGGACTTCACGCGCGCGATCAGGAAGCGACGTGAGGAGCTTTTTGACGATCACTTTCGGTTTGAATGATATGTGTGGCGTAGCCATGATATTAGACTATTAATATTGTTTATTTAATGGATTAGTTTTATCACCTCTGGCCAAATAAGTCAAGGAATGTGGTGTAATGAGCGATTTGACGTGGTCTAATTTATACAACCACAATACTAACCAACTTTCCTTTCACAACGATTACTTTTTTTACTTCTTTACCCTCTATCCATTTTTTGATTTCAGGGATTTCTTTTGCACGCATCTCCAGTTCCCCTTCGCCCATGTTGATATCAGCCTTGAATGAGGCGCGGACTTTACCATTGACCTGAACGATGATATTGGCTTCTGTCTCAACGATCAAACTTTCATCGTACACTGGCCATGTCGTGATATGGACGGAGGTTTTATTGCCCATTGAATACCACAGTTCTTCTGCGACGTGCGGCGCAAATGGAGCGATCAATTTGAGAAGCAATTCGAATTGCGCGCGTGAAATCGATTCAGTTTTCTCCAATTCATTGACGGCAATCATGAGCGTACTCACTGCTGTATTGAAAGACATTGTGTTGATGTCAGAAGTAACCTTCTTGATGGTTTTATGAAGAATTCGATTCGAAGCTCCGAGCACAGAATCTTCCTCAAGACCTGCGTAACTCGCTCCGCTATCGCTACGCTCAGACACTACTCGGTCTTTCGGAAGCTTTGTACTCTTCGTTTTCAAATCTATAACCTTTTCTTGCAACCTCCACACCTTCTCAATAAATCTACGCACTCCAACCATACTTGATGTGCTCCATGCTATCTGCTGATCGAATGGACCCATGAACATCTCATAGAGGCGCATCGTATCTGCTCCATAGGCTTTGATTATGTCATCAGGATTGACGACATTGCCGAAGCGCTTGGACATCTTGCGACCATCTTCACCCATGATGAGACCGACGTGCTGGAGCTTCATGAATGGCTCAGTCGTAGAAACAGTGCCGATATCATAGAGGAACTTGTGCCAGAAGCGCGCATAGATGAGGTGACGTGTGGCATGCTCTGCTCCGCCGACATACATATCGACTGGTGCCCAATATTTTTCTTTCTTTGGATCGACGAGAGCATTCTTATTTTTTGGATCCATGTAACGAAGGTAATACCATGACGAGCCTGCCCACTGAGGCATCGTATTTGTCTCGCGCTTTGCAGGCGACTTACACTTTGGACACTTTACGTTGACCCATTTGTGGATGTCAGCGAGAGGAGATTCACCGGTACCAGTCGGCTCGTATGACTTAACCTTCGGCAACTTCACCGGTAGATCTTTTTCAGGCACAGGTACTACTCCGCACTTTTTACAATGAATGAGCGGTATAGGTTCGCCCCAATAACGCTGGCGCGAGAATACCCAGTCACGCAGCTTGTATTTGTTGACCCACTGGCCGCCGACAGAGAGAGTTATGTCTTTGCGGATAGAGTCGGAATGTTTACCAGTGAACTTTTCTGAATTAATTAAGAAACCATCTCCGCTAAAACATGGTCCTTTTTTAAAGAAATCCCACGCCAAACGTATGTCTTCTCTATTGATAGCTTCTTCGACTTCTCGAGGAGAAAGCCATACGACATCATGAAGCTGTTTTTCTTCTTCTGACGTATCCTGGCAATCGCTATTCTTCAATTCAAAATATGCGACTTCGAAATGCGCGAAACGATTTACCTTTTTTACTTCATGATAAAACTGCGAATGCACCTTGCCAATGTCTTTAACGAAAACCGCAGAACTATATCCTGTTTCTTCTTGTATTTCACGAGCACCTGCAAGAGCAGCAGTTTCATCTCCCTCTAAGCCGCCAACTATAAAGCCTTTCCACCCATTCTTTTTATAAAAAGACATGAGATATTTTTCCTCTGACCAGTGCTTAATAATGCAAACAACAGCACGGCGTTCTGAGAATGGCAGATCCTTTTTGATAGCATCGAGACCCTGATCACGGATGACGAGCGGCTCGATCACCGTTTTTACCGGCAACCCAAACTTCTTCGCAAAAGCAAAGTCGCGCTCATCATGCGCGGGCACAGCCATGACGACGCCAGTACCATAGTCGGCAAGGACATAGTCGGCGATCCATACAGGTACCTCTTCGCCATTGGCAGGATTGGTGGCCTTGATACCCTTAAGCTCAACGCCAGTCTTCTCCTTCTTTGCATCCGTACGCTCGATCTCGGTCGCGAGCTTAGCTTGGGCAATGTACGCTTCAATTTCACTTTTATTTTCCAATTGTGGCAACAGCTCGCTAACCCATGGATGTTCAGGTGCAAGAACGATGTAAGTGACGCCATAGATTGTGTCTGGGCGAGTTGTAAATACGCTGACTGACGGCGTGACGCATTTGAGCACAGCAGGCTCTTCTGCTCCATTGAAATGTTCTTTCATTGCCACAGTCTCGATAAAAGCGCCTGACAATTTGCTTGCAAGATCTTTCAAGAAAGCCACGCGATGAATCTCCTTTGTATCTGAGAGGACAGCAACTCTCCCTTGAGCGAGTTTGTTGATGCGCGCATAATCAAAATCCCATGTGAAGTTTTTGTGGAATGGACGAGACTTGGCTTCTTTTGAAAAGCCAGGTGTGATAGCAGTGCCCACAAGGACAAGACCCGAAATCTTCTTGTTGAGCTTCATGATGACCTTTTGCGCTACGACGCCACCAAGGCTATGTGCAACAATGACAGTATTCTCATCTAATGTGCAGTTATTGATGACATAGTCTACCTGCTCAGACTCTTTCGGATTGTTGGGATGTGGCAGTTCAGGAACTTGCACTTCATGTCCGCGCTTCTCGAGCTCTTTTTTGAGCCATGGGAAAAAACCATGCTCTGGGCTGCCAGCATATCCATGAATCAGGACGAAGCGAGGCTTATTGTTCGCCAGCTTCAATGTAAATTCTATTTCTGCACCTTCGCTCTTGCCGATCCAGTTTCTCTGAGCCTCTTTGATTGAATGCGGCCAGTCGAGAAGCGTTTCGCCGTTTGGTTTCTTGATATCCAAATCTGCGAGCAGTCGATCAGCATAGTCGGTGATCTTGAGGACCCACTGGCGCATCGGCTTTTTCTCTACGAGCGCTCCACAGCGTTCGCAACGGCCATTTTCTACGTCTTCATTCGCCAAACCGGTCTTGTCGACAGGACACCAGTTGATCGGTTCGAATGATTCATATGCGAGACCTTTTTTGTATAACTGCAAAAAGATCCACTGCGTCCATGTGTAATAAGCGGGGTCAGTGGTATTGATCTCTCGCGACCAATCATAGTCCAGACCAATGATCTCGAGCTGTTCCTTGAAGCGCGCAACATTTTTTGCGACAGAATCTATTGGGTTCGTCTTTGTCTTGATAGCGTAGTTCTCAGCAGGCAAACCGAAAGCGTCAAAGCCCATAGGGTGCAGAACCGACTTGCCATGCATGCGCTGAAAACGAGAGATGATATCAGTAGCGATATAGCCCTTTGGATGGCCGACATGGAGACCTTCACCGGACGGATACGGGAACATATCGAGGACAAAGAACTTTTCCTTCTTTGGATCTTCCTTTGATTGGTAGAGCTTATCTTTGGTCCATTTTTTTTGCCATTTCTTTTCTATCTTGGCTGGATCGTATTTCGCGTCTTTATTCATGGGGATAATCATAGCTCAAAAGACCCGTTCTGACAAAAGAAAAAAGCCATCCTCGGTGAGAACGGCTTTGTGAACGACGCTTATTTTGGACCAGTCAAAATATAATAACCGATGATAACAATAGGTCCAAAGACAAAGATTAGCGAGATCCAGTGAGCCAGACTGAATTTTCTGGTCTCATGGACAACAAGCTCCTGAACTTCAGCATGATCAAATAGTCGGTATTTCATATTCATGGGCGTTAAAAATCAATAGAGGATATACGCAGCAATGAATCCGAGACCGATCAGGAGCAAGCCGCATCGGGCAACACGCTTTTCATGTTCCGACCTTGTAAGCGGAGGGTTACGGAAACCGGCAGCAATAATGCTACTGGTGAACAGAACACCGACACTTTGATGAATTATCGGTTCTGCATTCGTCATAATCTGGGCAAGCATAGGCAACCTTGGGTTAATTGTTTTGTTTGACTGATATTTCAAAGGATCAACTGCGACCGTTTATACTAACACAATTTATGGTCAATGTCAATTTAGATAATAGATTATATGCTCTGTCAAAAGTTTGACTATATAGTCGCTTTATGGCATATTTTAGCTCGAAAGGAACTTATTCATATGCTCTTGGAAAACCAATACCACGGATTGAGAAAGGGTGATCTCATTCAAGATGATAACAAGACTGATCGTTGGCACACGCTTTACACGCGACCGACATCTCGCCCTGGTGAAATACAAGTCATCCTTGAATCCCCTGCCGGAAACATCCACGACACAAGCTTCATTGATGGCAAAATCGTCGATACCGACATGCGCACAGAGGTGCCTGGTCTGAACGGCAAGAACACCAAACTCCTCGCTGAAAAAGACGCGATGCTCGCTTGAGCGACTCATGCACAGCACATAACATAAAAGCGACCGCTACATGGTCGCTTTTTTATTTACCTAAATCTTAAACTCCATCACGTCACCATCCTTGACCACATACTCCTTCCCTTCAGTGCGAAGCAATCCCTTTTCGCGAGCGACGCCAAATGAACCTGCCTCAATGAGCTTGTCCCATTCGATCACTTCAGCGCGGATGAACTTATCTTTGAAATCGGTATGTATAGCGGTACCAGCGAGAGGTGCAGTCCAACCACGGCCGATCGTCCATGCACGCGTCTCTTTTTCGCCAGTCGTAAAATAGGTGATGAGATCGAGCAATTCATATCCTTTTTTGATGAGCGTATCGATGCCGTTATCGAGACCACCAAGACCAGTGCGCATCTCTGCTTTCTCGGCGTCAGTCATATCTTTGAGATCATGCTCCGTGCCCGCATCGACGATGACATAGCCCGCGCCAGTTTCTTTGAAGAAATTCAAAAGCGCAGTCCAACGAGGATCAGGGTTGCCACTTGCGTCTTTCATCTCATCAAGGTTAGTGCCACCTGTCTTTTTATTTAATACATACAAAAACTTCTTGACCGTGAGGAGGTGCATGCCTTTGAGGAAAGGCGCTTCAAACTCATCAGCTGGCACAGTACCCGCAAGCTTGCCCGCTTCGAGAGCGACCTGAACTTTGGCGAGGATACCCGCTTCGATGATGGCTTCCTTTTTTCCTGACTTCACTTCCCTGTTGAGGTTAGCGAGACGCTTTGAGACTGTTTGCATGTCAGCGAGGATGAGCTCGAGATTGATGACTTCGATATCTTTGAGCGGGTTTATCTTGCCGTCAACGTGGATGATGTTGTCATCTTCGAAGATGCGGACTACTTCAGCGATAGCGTCTGTCTCGCGGATGTTGGTGAGGAATTGGTTGCCGAGACCTTCACCTGCTGATGCACCTTTGACGAGACCGGCGATGTCCACGAACTCGACGATAGCAGGAACGGTCTTTTGGGTCTTTGAGAACTCAGCGAGCTTGTAGAGACGCTCATCAGGGACCGCCACAACGCCCACAGAAGGGTCGATGGTTGCAAAAGGATAGTTAGCGACAAGGACGCTCTTTTTGGTGAGAGCGTTGAAGAGAGTTGATTTGCCTACATTCGGTAAGCCCACAATTCCAATACTTAAAGACATAGTGAAAATGAGTGTAGCACATCTTTACTTCCCCACAACCTTCGCGAGCTCTTCCTGCTTATCTGCAAGCACCGCCATGACAGCCTCTTGCTGGCCCATACCAGCCTTGATCTTGGCCTGTGCCTCCTCGGCAACTTGCTTGAAAAAATCAGGATTCTTCTCAACCATAGCGACGAACTTTTCGATCTCTGCCTCAGGTACCCCTTTGAGTTGTTTCTTGAGCAACGCTTTCATGAAAAAATTCATATGTTTTTGTGATTATACTTTTATACTATATACCTTATACTTTATTCTATCTCCTGTACCCCTTTCTTATACATCTTGAGTGGCAGCTCACCCCACTTATCCAATATCGGCATGACATACTTCCAAGAAGCCATGATCTCATCAGTCGAAGCGAACAGTGTCTGATCGCCAACGAATGCATCATGGATCAAACGCTCATAATCGCCAAGAGCGTCAGGATGAGCGAGCGTATCAGCATATCTGAACTTGAGCATTTTTGGCTCAGTAGCCATCGAGTACCCTGGCGTCTTCACGAAGAAACGTACTTTGATGCCTTCATCGGGCTGTATCCTGAATGTGAGCACATTTTGCTTTTCGATGCATTTTGGATCTTCACCATGAAATGCGCGTGCATTCTGCATTTTGCATGATGATGCCTTGAAATAGATATCAATCTCCGTGCGTGCATCAGCAAATGCTTTGCCTGACTCCATATAGAATGGAACACCTTTCCAACGAGGAGACTTGATGCGCGACTCAATGCGGAAATACGTCTCAGTTGTAGAATCAGCGAGAACTCCAGGTTCAGTCGTATATCCTTCATACTGACCACGGACAACGAACTTGTCGAGACTGCGGGCTGTGATAGGTACGAGGCTGTTCAATACACGCGCGCGTTCCTTGCGGATAGCATCCACTTCGAATGATTTTGGCTCATCCATAGCGATCAGTGCCAGCATAGCGAGTAAATGGTTTTGACCCACATCCTTGAGGGCGCCGACATTGTCATAGAACTGACCACGACTTTCAACGCTTACTTTTTCAAAGAGCTTGATATGAACTTTGTCGATATATTGGCGATGCCAGAGTGGCTCGAACATAGCGTTGGCGAACCGAAAGGCAGTGATGTTCTGCAGTGATTCTTTGGCGAGATAGTGGTCAATGCGGAATATCTGTTCTTCATCAAAGAGCTTACCAAGGAGCTTGTCGAGTGATTGGGCCGTATGAGCATCATTACCAAAAGGTTTTTCGATGAGGATACGTGTCCAGCCGGTACCATCGTCACAGGGCTTATTGAGCGCTGAGTCAGCGACATTCGTCAGAATGCCTTCATAGAGATTTGGTGGCACAGAGAGATGGAAGAGTTTGTTGCTGCACTGCCCCCAACGATCATCGATGTTTTTGATAGATGCGCCTAGATTCTTGTAGAGCAATGGATCATCGAACATGCCCTGCTCATATGAAAAATGGTCAAGAAAATGCTTGATGTCTTCTTCTTTGAAAACCCCCTGTTTGATATGCATATGCGAACGAATCGACTCGCGGAACTCCTCACGCGAAAAAGTGCGGCGCGTGATGCCGATGATGGCGAAGCGCTTTGGTAGCATCTTCTTTGTATAGAGACCGAGGAGCGCTGGCAGGAGCTTGCGTGAAGCGAGATCGCCCGTGATGCCGAAAATGATAAATATGGTTGGCTGGAGAGGTAGAGCGTCGAGTTCGACTGATTTAGCATTCATGGCGGGTATTATAGCGTCAAGCGAGGATATGTGGAAGCTTGCTTACACGATATCCGAGCGCAGGCGATATATGAGCGCAGCGAATATAGCCCCATTTCGCTAATTTTAGAAATCCTCTCCCCACTTGACCCACTTTGGAAAAAAATGATTGGCGACAAATACGCACGGCAATATGAAAATACCTGTAACTGCCCACAGGCAGACATGCATAACTTTTGGGATAAATTCAAAAAAGGTAGACATGATCTCCTTGAATGCTTCGAATATTGTTGAGAAGATAAATGACATGGAAAGAAAATCTTATCGCATCGACAGAAGCTATGCAAGAGGAATCTCTCCCTACGGGAGCAGTACAGGCTTCACATTTTTTCAGAGCCATGCTCTTCAAAAATATGTTCAGCCTTTTCGATTCCTCTACGCAAGGTGCGCAGGCACCTTGCTCGTGTCGCACAAAATTAAAACCGCCTATGCGGTTTAATTTTGTGGACCCGAGAGGAATCGAACCTCCGACCTTTGCTTTGCAAAAGCACTGCTCTACCAACTGAGCTACGGGCCCATTTCATTGCCCGCTGCAGTCTACCAAGACAGCTACGGGCCCGAATTTCGGTTTTGCGAAATTCGGATCAAAAGATTTCTTTTGGCGAAGCCTAAAGAAATTTTTGACCAGAACCTCGACCAGAACTTGCCACCCTTTTTAGCAGCTCAGATACTCTAACATACTCATAAAAAATTACAAAATGCCCTCCATTGACCATAGCCTAAAAGTGGTATAATAGATATCTGGTCGGTTTTATCAGCATTAATTTATTTATAATAATTATGTCTGAACCAAAAGTTTGTTCTGCATGTGGACACGAACACAAGAAACCTGACGGCACCTGCGATTGCGGCTGTACTGAAAAATAGACGACGCATCGCAAAATAAACCGCCACTTTGGCGGTTTATTTGTATATGCTATCGTAACGAATTTTCGAGCGCTTGCCTGATCAAATGGTCGACGAGCTCATGCGTATCGCTGCCAACTGCGCGCAGCGCCTTTGGTACCAACGACTCTGATGTCAAACCTGGCAATGTATTGGTTTCGAGTATATAGATGCCTCGACGAGGATGAATAATGAAGTCTGAACGCGAATAATGGCGCAAACCGAGCGCGCGATGGGCTTTTTCTGCCAAACGCGACAACTCTTCTTTTATCTTATGCGGGAAGCGTGCAGGTACAATCTCCTCTGCCATGCCTTCATACTTGGCTTGATAGTCAAAGAAGCGCGTATGCGGACGTATCTCTATAACGGGCAGAGCATACATCTCTTGATTTCTAAAACCTTCGATGACGCCAACTGTTGCTTCAGTGCCGGATATGTATTCTTCGACAAGCACGGATGAGCCATGCTTAGCGGCTTCGATCAATGCTTGAACAAGCTCGTCTTGGGTGCGCACGATAGATACGCCGACAGATGAACCTGCTGAAACCGGTTTTATCACTGCAGGTATCGGAAATGTGGAGAATAGCTCGCGAGCAACATCAGCTGTATTTGCAAAAATATCATGTGAAAGGACTTCCTTGCCGATCGCGATCTTCAATCCATGATCTTCAAATGCTTTTCGTGCGAGCATCTTGTTCATCCCTACAGCAGATGGGAGCGATTTTGAACCAGTGAATGGTATGCCGTGAACTTCGAGCACGTGCTGAACTGTGCCATCTTCGCCATATGAGCCGTGTAGAGCATTGAAAATGACATCAAGCCGCGCACCGAGCTCACGATGAGTGATCGGCATACCATCGATATGCCAGTTCCCTTGCTTGTCGATAAGTATATCGTACGCATGATATCTATCAGAAAGCCTCTCGCGGAGAGATTTGAGGACATTGCCGCCCGTCTGGAGCGAGACATCATATTCGCTGCTTGGTCCGCCGCGGAGTACGCCGACTCTAATGAGGTGATTCATGCATACATTATAGCAAATTAATTCTTGACCGAGCTTAGAGGAACTGTGCAGATCTCTTCTGCTTATGAAAAGCAATGACAAAACGGTGGACTTCGGCATTTAAACGGATAATTTCTGCTTTGTGCTTTTCAGCCAACTCTTTATTGCCTATAAGTTGATTTGCTTTATGTCTCTCATCTTTAGTTACACCGACAACGGGGATACTGATGCGACGAGCTTTCAATACTCCTTCTGCCGCATTCAGCTGAGCTTCTCCACCATCGACGATGATGAGGTCAGGATATACCCATTCAGTATGATTGAGGCGGCGTGAAAGTATTTCGATAAGACCGGCAACATCGTTGTTTTCCTGTCGTGAGATTTTAAACTTACGATATTCTGCCGGCACAAATTCCCCGTCAACCATGACCGTAAAGGCGCCGACGACGTTGGTACCAGAAAGGTGCGCAATATCATACGCTTCCATGCGAAATGGACGCGTGTTTTGTCCGCCGCCGGCAGGGCCATCTTGCCCCTTGTAGCCTGTTCCTTTTTCCTGCTTGATAAGCGCCATATCGTTCACATGATCGAGTGCATATATGAGACGCTTGGCTTTTTGCGCCTCTTCGAATTCAAGTTTCTTGGCATATGCATTCATATCTCTTTGCAACTTGGCCTGCAGAAGCTTCTTTTTTCCTTCGAAGAAAAGAATGAGGTTGGCGATAGTGCGTTGATAGCGGCGCTTTGAGTTGTCATCTGTTCCCTTGGGCGAGCGGCCGAGCGCTTCATAGAATGAGTTGTGGCGGGCATCGAATGATTTCGCATCTTTGAACGGGAACATCTTGCGGAGTATCTTGAGAGCTTCTTTGA
Organism: Minisyncoccota bacterium; assembly: GCA_035495115.1. Lineage (GTDB taxonomy): Bacteria > Patescibacteriota > Minisyncoccia > Phycocordibacterales > PALSA-1337 > C7867-002. The sequence goes on from DATJGJ010000012.1 coordinate 20,689, forward strand.
TGAGGCCAGAATGAACGTAAGGGCCGAAAATCGCTTTTACCTTGTAAGGTAATTCCCCTTTTGCTTTTTGCGCATCAAAATCACGGGCGCGCGCAAGGAATACACGAGGCCATTCTTCTTTGGTGATAACGACATAGTACGAACTCTTATCATCGCGCTCATCGACATTGTAGTGAGGTTGATATTTTTTGATCAACGCACTTTCGAGAATGATGGCTTCAAGGACGGAGTCAGTCGTCTCCCAGGTGAGCATCTTGGCCTTGGTGACCATATCGACGATGCGCGGTCCGCGAGTCTCGATGAGGTCATTGGCAAAATAGCTCTTGGTGCGATCCTTGAGCGAAGTAGCGCGCCCGATATAGAGCGGGCGCTTCTGATAATCCCTGAAGATATAAACACCAGGAAGCTCAGGAATATCGAGTTTTTTCAGCTGTTGACTGATCATGATACTAAGAGTATGGTATTACCGAATAGTAATCAAGCAGATCGTCAGCACTTTAACTTTCACTCACAAAACTCAACCAAAAGGAAACACATGCAAAGAAGATTAGAAACCGTAGGCGAGAAACGGATCATGATTGTGCTGGCAGTTTTTACCATCGGCCTCTTGTATCATGATCTGATTATTGAACCGACCCAAACGGTGATCTTGATCATCGCCATCATGTTCTTGTTCATCCAGCGGAAGCATATTGCAATCGCTTGGACGAAGGAGCACCGTGAAAATATCGGAGGTGATGTATGAATATCGCCTCATCGATCGGCCGCGAATTCGACGATACATGCCTCACAGAAAGCACTAGTCGTCTACGATCAGTGATCGCAGAAATAGCGAAGAGTCGCTGGGTAATCGGACTTTTCATCATTGTCATCGGGGTGGCATATGGTCTCTTAGTTTTTGCCTGCCTCGCAATCGTTAATATTTTTTGGCTTTGCATGAAAATACTCGGCGCCGTCACTTTCTTTCTCCTGCGTTACCGACCCGAAAATGAAGACGCGACTTCTGAGTAAAGTAATCGCAACACCGGATGGTCTTCCATCCGGTTTTTTATTTGTGGCATTCGTGCACCATTTGTGAATTCGTGTCGTTTATTTCTTTAACACCTTCTTCAAATACTTACCTGTATATGATTTTTCACTCTTTGCCACATCTTCAGGAGTTCCCTTTGCAACGATAGTGCCACCGCGCTCACCACCTTCAGGTCCAATATCAATGACATAGTCGGCACATTTGATGAGGTCGAGGTTATGCTCAATAACGACAACAGTGTTGCCCTTATCGACAAGTCTCTGGAGAATATCAATGAGTTTTTTTACATCTTCATAGTGCAGACCAACCGTTGGCTCATCGAGGAGATATATAGTCTTTTGCATGTGCGCACGATAGAGCTCTGAAGAGATCTTGACGCGCTGTGCTTCACCACCGGAAAGCGTTGTCGCTGACTGACCAAGCTTCACGTAGCCGAGACCCACTTCCATGAGCGTCGACAAGCGATCTTCGACTGCAGGGATATCTTTGAAGAATTCAAGGGCTTCTTCGATAGTGAGCTCAAGGACTTCATGGATATTTTTCTTGCGGAATTTGATCTCGAGCGTCTCTTTGGTAAAGCGCTTGCCGCCACAGACCTCACAGGTTACATAAACCGTTGGAAGGAAGTGCATTTCGACTGCGATCTCGCCGTTGCCTTCGCAGGCTTCACAGCGCCCACCGGCACGGTTGAATGAGAAACGACTGGCTGTCCAACCGCGCGCGCGAGCTTCTGGCTCTGAAGCGAAAAGGTCGCGGATATGCGTCCATGAACCTGTATAGGTTGCAGGATTAGAACGAGGCGTACGACCGATTGGAGACTGGTCAATAAGGATAACACGACCAAGGTATTCTGATCCTTTGAACTCTTTTGCATTGACTACTTCATTGCTGCGCACGCGTGCTTCAAGTCTGCGCGCGAGGTTCTTGTGGAGAATCTCATACATGAATGAAGACTTACCTGAACCGGAGACGCCGGTGATAACGTTCATGACGCCGAGAGGCAAATCTACGTTGAGGTCTTTTATATTGAAAGCGTGACCATTACGGATGATGATCTTTCCTTTTGGCTCACGACGATTATGAGGCACGGCGATTTTTTCCTCCCCACGGAGATATGCGAGAGTGAGCGAGTTTGATGTATTTTTCTTTGCCGTAAGGAGCTCATCGAGATAGCCTGAAACTACGACATTGCCCCCATGCACGCCAGCGCCAGGGCCGATGTCGACGATATAGTCAGAAGCATACATGGTATCTTCATCATGCTCGACGACTATTATTGTATTTCCAATATCTCTCAAATGAAGGAGGGTTTTGATCAATTTATCATTATCGCGCTGGTGGAGACCGATTGTTGGTTCATCCAAAACATACAAGGCACCTACCAAGCCTGATCCTAATTGAGAAGCTAAACGGATACGCTGTGCTTCACCGCCTGACAAGGTATGCGCACGACGATTGAGCGTGAGGTATTCGATACCCACATTAATCATAAATGAAAGACGAGCATCGATCTCTTTGAGGACGACCTTGGCGATCTCTTTTTCTGAGTCTGTCAGTTTGATCTCTTCAAAATACGTCACAGCTTTTTCGATAGACATGTTGACCACGTCGACGATATTATGCTCGCCTATCTTGACGAACAATGCTTCTGGGCGGAGGCGCGCGCCCATACAGACCTTACATGGATCATCTGAGAAGATAGTCTCTGTACCGAGGCCGTTACATGCTGAACATGCACCATATGGTGAGTTGAATGAGAACAGTCTTGGTTCGATCTCAGGGTATGAAAAACCGTCATACGGACACATGAACTTCACTGACATGAGCGTCTCACTACCCTCTGCATCGCCGGGATATTGGATCTTGATCAGGCCGTCAGCTTCTTGGATGGCGCGCTCGAGTGCTTCCGAGAGGCGTTCACGTGCATTGTCAGCGTTCTTTTTGTCTTTGAATTCGCTCAGGAACAGCTCATCGACGAGCACATCGATATCATGCTTCTTATTTTTTTCGAGGATGATCTGGTCGCGAAGCTTGTGAGGCACGCCATCGATGCGGACACGTTCATAGCCTTTGCCGAGGAGATCATAGAGGAGCTGATAGTACTCGCCTTTGCGACCGACGACGACTGGCGCATAGATGCCGACTTTAGCAGCGCTAAACTCGACGCCAAATACTTTTTTGTCACGGAGAGACTTTTCGGTGATCTTTTTGAGAATGGTCTGAAGGATCTCCTCTTTTGAGATGCGATGAATGAGGCGTCCACAGGTCAAACAATGCGGCTTACCGACGCGCGCAAAAAGAATACGCATGTAGTCATAGATTTCTGTGATAGTCGCAACTGTTGAGCGCGGGTTGTTTGAACGAGACTTCTGGTCGATCGAGATAGCTGGCGAGAGGCCGATGATCTCGTCGACATCAGGCTTCTGCATCTTGTGGAGGAACTGGCGTGCATAAGCTGAGAGAGACTCGACGTAGCGGCGCTGGCCTTCAGCAAAGATAGTGTCGAATGCAAGTGATGACTTGCCTGAGCCAGAAAGACCAGTGATAGCAATCATGGTGTTGCGGGGCATCTCTACCGTGATGTTCTTGAGGTTGTGCGTGCGCGCTCCTTTGACGATGAGACGGTCTTCGCCATGGACGGGCTTATTTCTGCGCGGAGCAGCTGGATGGGAGTGGTGAGCGGCTGACATAGTGGCGCAAAGATATCACATTTTTGGGTAAAAGGCAATCTAACTAACGCTCATTTTGAGTACATTTCAATATATATTGACAAAATCAATATATCATGTAAATATGCTTTCGGATTGAAAAACCTCTCTGTATTCCAAAACAAGCGGATATCCGCACCTCAATAGCTATGACACATAGCTGATCCAGAGAAACAAAAGAACATTGATATGCCTATTAAACTCAACATGATCAGGTTGACGACCCCATGCTCTGAAAAAGCTACCGGTCTCAAAGGAATGGTAACTCACGCCATCATCAAGATGGACAAATCAGTGAAGTATCTTTTCCAGCCTCGCGGAACAAACCCTGAAGACGGTCAACCGGTCGAACGCCTGTTCGTCGGCCCAGAACGCCTGAATGTCCCAAATGATTGTTATGAATCTGTGGAGATCCCGTTCGAGATCCTCGGCACCACAGTGACTGACAAAGCAAGCGGTTTTACGGGTATGGCGCTCGAATTCGTTCGCTATACTCACGGATGCTTTCACGTCATCATCCAGCCAAAAGGCACGTTATCGAAGACAAAATCTGCGATCAAACAGGCTGAGTTCGACCTCCGCCAATGCGAAGGCAAGATGATCAAACAGCTGAATGAAGCTCAACTTGCCGAAAGCAAGAAGAAGAACCCGTCGCCGACGAATTTGAAGCTTCCTGAATCTGTCCACCGGACCACTTCCGGTGTCGCGAACATGCGCTGACAAATCTTTGTCCGCATCGCTCAAGCCCGTACTACGTTCTAATCGTAGGCGGGTTTTTTATTTAAATATACAAAAAAAGAAAAACCGCCATTACGGCGGTCTTTCCCTTGAGTCTCATCTAGTGACTGCTAGAGACCTGCACTGTCATTAGAAT
>DATJGJ010000013.1:0-30465 GCA_035495115.1 Minisyncoccota bacterium
AAATCTATATTTCTTTTGAGACCAAATGGGTCCTGCATAGGCCACGCCGATGCGGGGAGTTCTTTGAATATCTTTTTTCTTTATCTCCATATCTCTTTTTTCGATCCATAGATCTCCTCCGAGTTTCTTTGTATTAAAATCTCTATCTATTTTCAAGAGTTTTGTCAGTTTTCCCGGACCTTTTGCCTCCGCCACTCCTCGTATGAGCACTGCGGAAGGGTAGTCCTTTTCTCCTGTCACGACATTTAGCATCCAGTGCACTCCATATACAAAATATACATACCAAAATCCCGGATGGCCGAACATGATTTCATTTCTTTTCGTTTTTCCTCTCCATGCATGCGAAGCTCGATCATCAAAACCGTCATACGCTTCCGTTTCTACGATCATATACTTCTCCTCTTTCTTTCCTGTTTTCCGCACCAGATAACAGCCAAGAAGATCCTCGGCTACTTTCTGGGCTTTGCGATTGAAAAAGGATTGTGGCAGAGAAGCCATAAATCTGGTATAAAGATGAAGCGCTTTGAGTATAGCGCATATGGTGGCTATAGTTTAGTGGTAAAACTCCGGTTTGTGGAACCGGTATCGAGAGTCCGATTCTCTCTAGCCACCCCACTTGACAGTAAGATATTTTGTGATATAATATAGATAGATACCGGGTACAGTACAAAGTGAGATCTACTTCATTTTGTACTGTACCTGCGTCAAAAACAGCGACAGTAGCCTGTGCCATGAAGGTACAGGTGAGTTTGAAAGGAAAAAATGTATCGTTTCCCACTTATTAATATGTGCAGTCGCGAGTCGCAAAGACTACCTTCTGCAACAATTGTGACCAAACTCGGATGCGATCCGACACTTCCAGTTGAGTGTAGGAGCAGTGTTCGTCTTCTTGAACCAAGCAGAATGTTCTTTGTCCGCTTCAACTCTGACGGTTTGGGGACCAACTCTCTCTTGAGCCATTTTCAGCTTGTTGAAGTGAATGGTTACTTCGAGCGGGTTATTGATGAGGGCAGCTCTTCTGGTTGCACTATTCATTTCGGAGACAAATATGTGAGCATGCGCGTGATCAGCGAAAAGATCGGCCGTTTCGAATTCTACTGTCATTGTGACGAAAAAACTGCCGGTTTGCTCATGCAAGGTAAGCAGTAAGTGTTGTAACGCTTTGAAGGGCGTCTGATAAAATCTTCAACCCTCGGACATTTGTTCGGGGGTTTATTGTTTATAGGGAAGCACTTTTTCATAATTTTCTTTTCATAATTTTCTATATACCCAACCTTCTCCTCTACCTCCTCCATATAATCCCAATCAACCAAAAGAGAAATAAGAGGCCGAAAAGGACCCACGAGAAAAAGTCCCGCGTATGCGGGCTTTTTCATTTGTGGGTGGCTAAGCAATGTGTCTGCGTACAGAACTTTCTTTACTTGAACCTGATATACTTTAGGCCTAGACTCACATGTCAAAGAATATAATAAAAATCATTTCAGTTGTTGTAGCAGGTATCTTTCAGCCTGTCTCAATAAATAGCGACAGGTAGGCCCAGAGGGTCCGCTTGTCGTACGACAACACCTACACAACCTCTCGGGACAAACTTACTGCACATTGCTGAACAGCTGGTCCGAGAGGTCGCTGCCAAAAGGCAAGGTGAAGTCGTATTTGTCCACCTACACTAACAATCAAGAGGGCTAGAAGTTTCATATCATTCAGTGTCTTTACATTCCTTGCGAATCTTATTTCGTATGCGGTATAGGAGTAGCTTCGTCGCAGCGACCGTGCGATGGATGTTCTTGGCTATGCTTTTTATAGACAATCCTCGTACATATTTCATGTTGAGCACGTATTTTTCAAACAGGGTACGACGTGATAGTGCCCGTTCGAGATCTTCCCGTGCGATAGCGTCCCCGAGCTCATCCTCATTGGTGGTGATGACCTGCTCAAGTGGCAGGTTTTCGTTTGATGTTTCCGCCTTTTCTAGTGTGCTCCACCGGATACTTTTTGATTTCTTATAGTAATTCACGAGCAGATTGTGAGCTATAGCCATAAGGTACGTTATATCTTTGTAACCCTTTTCAGTGAATTTTGGGTAGTGCTCGAGCGCGTGCAAAAAAGTCTCTTCTGTTAGGTCTTCGGCAACATCTTTGTCTTGACCGGTCCGGTAGAAGAAATATGAAAAGATACGCTTAAAATTGGCCGAGTATATAGCCCCAAAACCATCAGGCCATTTTTTGAGATTGTTGTTCATATAAAGTAGTGGCATACAAGATGCCGAAGGGCTTTTTAAAGCATTACAATTGTGGTCAGAATGCGCACTCTCATGTATATTACATTCATGACCAAGCCCGTATATACCATCCTTCTTTTCTATACGTTTTCACGTATCCGCAACCCGCACAAGTTCGCGGAGCTGCATCGTGCCAAGTGTCAGGCTCTCGGCCTCACAGGCCGTATGATCGTGGGTGAAGAGGGTGTGAATGCAACTTTTGAAGGGACAACCGAAAACACTGATAAGTATAAGCGTTTCCTCAAGCGCGACCCATTGTTCAAGAAAGTCGTCATCAAAGAAAGTGCTGGTATAGGTTCGGCCTTTCCGCGCTTGGCAGTCAAAGTGCGTGATGAGATCGTCACTCTTGGCGCAGGGAAGTTCAATGTAAAGAAAGAGACGGCAACGCAGCTCCCAGCCAAAGAACTTGAGAAATGGTACAAAGAGAACAAAGATTTTGTTGTCCTCGACTTGCGTAATGATTATGAGATTGCAAGTGGCAAGTTTGAGCGCACGATTGATCCCGGCCTCAAGAATTTCCGCGATCTACCAAAGAAGCTCAAAAAGCTCGCCAAGCTTAAAAATAAAAAAGTCGTCACCGTCTGCACGGGAGGTATACGTTGTGAAAAGGCGACGTGTTTGCTCAAACGCGAAGGCTTCACGGATATCTATCAGCTCAAAGACGGGATACATACTTATATGAAGGAGTATCCAGGGAGCAATTTCAAAGGCACCCTTTTTGTGTTCGATAATCGTATGACGACTGATGTAGTGCCTGTGCCAAAAAAAACCGTCATCGGCACATGCTCATTTTGTGAATCAAAAACAGAGGACTACTATTCAGACGATTCAGTTAGGCCTTCGAGAAAGATCTTGTGTTGCGGGATTTGTTTCAAGAATAGTCCTGAACATTTGAGAAAGACGTTGGTCCGCCAGTAAGATGTCGTAAAAAGAAGCAGGATTGTGCTACTATGGGTCTCATGAAAAAAGTAGTAATTATCGGCGCAGGCCCGGGCGGCCTCTCATCTGCTATGATTCTTGCCCATAAAGGGTATGATGTCTCGATTTATGAATCAAAGTCGCATATTGGTGGACGTAACTCCGCATTGAAAGCAGGGGATTTTAGTTTTGAGCTGGGACCAACTTTCGTGATGTTGCCGAAAGCCTTCGAAGAAGCTTTTATGCTCGCTGGCAGAGATATGAAGCAATGTCTTGATTTCAAAGAGCTTCCAGAGATGTACCGACTGCATTACGCCAATGGCCGTGATTTTCATGTCTACTTTGATAAGCAAAAGATCGAACAGGAGATTGTACGTCTTTTTCCTGATGATGCAGGGTCGTATGCTCGTTTCAGGGCAAGTCAAAAGATAAAGTTCGATCGGCTATACAAGTGCCTCACAGTGCCTTACATGAAGCCCTATAATTATTTCCGCCTCAAGCTTCTCAAGGCTCTTTCGACTATGGATCTCGGTAAGAGCGTTCATGATGTTCTTTCGAGATATTTCAAAAATGAAGACCTCAAGATCGCCATGAGTTTTCAGGCAAAATACCTCGGTATGTCACCATGGGATTGCCCAGGCGCATTCACGATACTTTCATATATAGAGCATGAGTTCGGCATATATCACCCGATGGGCGGGGTGCATAAGATCTGTGAAGCGATGGGAAAGGTTGCGGTAGAAAATGGGGCAAAAATATTTATTGATTCGCCGGTCAAAAGGATTGTTATTGAAGGCAAAAAAACAACAGGCATTGAATTGAGCGATAGAACTATGGTTGAAGCGGACCATGTCATTATGAATGCAGATTTCGCTCATGGTATGCTCAATCTTTTTTCTGCTGAAGAGCGCGGCAAGTATAACGAAAAAAACTTAAAATCGAAGAAATATTCGTGCTCGACTTTCATGTTGTATCTGGGATTGGACAAAAAATATGACATGCCGCATCACAATATCTTCTTTAGTGCCGACTATAAAAAGAATGTAGATCAAATATTCAAAGAGAAAATAATCCCTGAAGATCCTTCATTTTATATTCAAAATGCCTCGGTCACTGACCCGTCACTTGCGCCAGAAGGCATGTCGACTATATACGTGCTCGTTCCTGCACCGAACCTTTCGGGAGCATATGTTGATTGGAAAATAGAAAAGCAGAAGCTGCGGGACAAAATCATCGGTCTTATAAAAGAGCGAACAGAAATGAAAGATATCGAGGATCATATAGTGGTCGAACGCGCTATCACCCCTGCAGAATGGGAAAGCGAAATGTCTGTACACAACGGCGCTGTATTCAATCTCGCCCACTCACTCGATCAAATGTTGTATCTGCGTCCACATAACAGGCTCGAGGGGTATGAGAATATCTATCTAGTTGGCGGCGGTACGCATCCAGGCAGCGGGTTGCCGACTATCGTCGAATCAGGCAGGATAGCTGCGTCGCTTATCGAGGGGAGAGTATAAGTGTTATAATACAGATATCATGATCGCAGCTGGACAACCACAACATCTCGGCAATAAAACGCTTCTGCTTTTTATGTCGAGAAGGACAACACTCGGTTTCATAGCTTTTATCTTGTCTGGAGTGTTGGCGTTCATCGGCCCGTCGCTATCTGTAGGCGTAGCAGGTTTATTGGCCTTGGGTGGAAATCCAGATCGTGCGACCATCTCGCATGTCGCTGGTCTTATTTCGGCTTTTGATGTGTCCTTGTTCCTTTTTAGTATTATCGTAGGGATGACTGGAGTCATCATTGCTCTCTTGGAATATCGGAATTATATGGTCGAACTCGATGATATCAGCATCAAGATCAATCGTGGCATCATAAATCAGATTGAAACATCGGTGCCATATCACCAGATACACGATGTGAGCATTCTCCGCACGGCCATTCATCAGCTATTCGGCACAAGTCGACTAGTCCTCATTACGACGGTCCATGATGATGCGAGCAAAGACAGGAGCGCGGATACCGTCTTTGATCCGATAGACGCGACGTTGGCAGAGGAGATACGCTCCTTTTTGGAGCCTCGAATAGGAGTTCAGGTCATACAGCAGGCAAATAATAATCTTCCACCTCAAAACCATGCGCAGAGCAACAGCTAGACAAGAGCTCGCAAAAGATCTTATATTCGTGGTCATCGGCGCCGTCATCGCTCTGGCGCTTTCAGATCTAGGAGTGATCGGACACATCGTCACGCTTTTTGGCAGCGAGGAAGTCGCATCATTTGTCGCTGGCATGTTTTTCACATCGGTCTTTACAATTGCCCCTGCTTCAGTCGCGCTTGGCAATATAGCCTCGCATGCGCCGAGCTATATCGTAGCCCTTTGGGGAGCACTTGGGGCAGTATGTGGAGACCTTATCTTGTTCTATTTTATACGCGACCGCTTTTCTGAAGACTTGATGAATTCATTTGGTTCAGTTTTTATAAGGCATATCCTGCGCTCATTCCATGTCGGTTTTTTCAAATGGATATCGCCAGTGCTCGGGGCGCTCATCATCGCTTCACCGCTGCCAGACGAGTTCGGCATTACGCTCCTCGGTTTTGCAAAGACACGCACATTGGCGCTCATCCCCATATCGTTTATTGGAAATATCCTTGGCATATATATCATCGTTTGGCTCGGCGCAGTCCTGTAATACATGAAAATTATCATTCTCGCTATAGGTAAAGAAAAAGATTTTGCTGGGCATGAGCTCGTGCGAGAGTATGCTGACCGGATTTCGCATTACTGTTCATGCGAATGGAAATATATTCCCGGCAGCTCCGCGCAAGATGACAATGCGAAGCTCGTCGAAATCATCGAAAAGGAAGGTGCGGGCTCGTACACGATCGCGCTCGATGAGATAGGGAAGGAGTATACATCAGTCGCTTTTGCTGAGGTGATCCAGGCTCGTATGAATGAAAGCGTTCGAACGCTCTTTATCGTTATTGGCGGATCATATGGCTTGAATGACGCGGTTCGTTCGAAAGCTCGGTTGACGTTGGCATTATCAAAAATGACGTTTCCGCATCAGCTCGTCCGCTTGATACTCGCAGAGCAGCTCTACAGAGCCTTTACTATCATTCGCGGAGAGAAGTATCATCATTAAAATAATATGAAATCACCAGACTACAACTATCGCTTGCCGGAAGAGTTGATCGCCCATGCGCCAGCTGAGCCGCGTGATTCGGCACGGTTGCTCATATACAGTACAAAGACCAACGAGATATTCATCGATACATTCGCCCATATCGCACGATACATCCCGTCACGTGCGCTCATGGTGTTCAATGATACTCAGGTAGTACCGGCGCGGCTCGAGCTTATGAAACTGACTGGTGGTACCGTGCGCATCCTTTTTTTGGTGAATGAATGGCGAACAGGAGTGCGAGCCGACGGAGGTCGGGATGAATTGATCAAAGGGTTGCCAGACCGCAAGCTGACAGTTGGCGATCAATTGTATTTCAACCATCATGCCATTATGGAAGTTGTTGGACAGCATAATGAGGAGTTCTCGTTTAAATTGCGAATATCAGATGAAGAGTTCGAAAAGCTTTGTGCGTTGCACGGACGCACGCCGTTGCCGCCCTATATCCACACGACTCTCAATGAAGAGCAGGCTCGGACCAAATATCAGACAGTCTTCGCGGCGAAGCCTTCCTCAGTAGCCGCGCCAACTGCTTCGCTTCATTTCACAGATCGCGTTCTCACATCTCTGGCTGAGAAAGGTATCGATCGTACGATGGTGACTCTCCATGTCGGCCGCGGAACATTCGCTTCACTGACACCAGAGAGTATTCAGTCAAAATCTTTGCATTCCGAACCTATACAAGTGAGTGCCGAATCAGCTAACCGCATTCTCGAGGCAAAGAAAGAAGGGAAGATCATCGTATCATCTGGTACGACTGCAACTCGTACACTTGAAGCCACTTCCGACTACATTCTCAAGGGAGAAGGGTATACGGGAGAAACGACACTCATGATTATGCCACCATTTGATTTCAAGATTGTTGATGCTATCATCACGAATTTCCATTTGCCCAATACATCCCTAATCATGCTTGTCGATGCTTTTTTGCAGGCAAAAGGAGCAAAAGCGACGTGGCGGGATCTGTATGAGCGCGCAATCAAGGAAAAATTCAGATTCTACTCGTTTGGGGATGCGATGCTTATCATCTAGTTCCTTCTTTCCTTCTTTCCTTCTTTCCCTTATACTTGCACTATGAATACAAAACGCATTATATTTTGGGCTTGTTTTATCATCATTCTCGGTCTTATTTTCTGGGGTCTCGTTGTGGCTATGAATAAACCAACCACTGGTTCTATCGTCGGTACGCCTGCGCCGGTGACATCAGAAGATCATATTTTGGGGCCAAAGAACGCACCGGTCACTATGATCGAATACGGAGATTTTCAGTGTCCAGCATGTGGTGCATATTTTCCACTTGTTAAGCGTTTGACTCAAGAAGCGTCCACGACTCTCCGTCTCGTCTTCCGTCATTTCCCATTGCCACAGCATGCCAATGCGCCTATCACTGCTCAGGCATCCGAAGCAGCTGCGCTCCAAGGAAAGTTTTGGGAGATGTATGACATGATCTATGGCAACCAGTCAGAGTGGAGCGATCTTCCTGATGCGCATGCAGTCATGTATTCGTATGCACAGAAAATCGGCCTCGATATGGTCAAGTTCAAAGCTGATCTCGACAGCAATGCGGTCAAACAGTCTGTATCTGATGATCAGGCCGAAGGCGACAAGATCGGCATCAATGCTACCCCTACGTTCTTCGTTAACGGAAAAATAATCTCTAACCCACAAAGCTATGAAGCATTTAAAGCACTTATTGAAGCGGCCGCTTCAGGCAGTTCCAAATAAAGCAGTCGTCGCATTGTTCATTGTTGCACTTCTGGGCTTCACAGATGCTTCGTTTTTGACGATAGAGCATTATCAAAATCGCATACCCCCATGCACGACGGCAGGGTGCGAGACTGTGCTCACCAGCGACTATTCGACCGTGTTCGGTATACCAGTCGCATTGCTCGGGGCCATATACTATCTGATTATTTCTATCGGTTTGTTCGCTCATATCGAAGGTAAACATGAGCCATCTCTCCGTGCAGTGCTATTATTCACTGTTGTTGGCTTTGTTATGTCGATGTGGTTCGTGTATGCCCAAGCATTTTTGATCCACTCATATTGTCTCTATTGTCTAGGATCAGCCACTATCTCAACGATCTTATTTGGCTCTGCTGCATACGTGTTAAAGAAATACCGCGTACAATAATCCCGCGTGCTCGAACATATGAATAATTCATCCATCCTCACTACCAAACCATCTGCTGACTACGAGCTTCTCGATTCTGGAGAAGGGGAAAAGCTCGAGCGCTTTGGTGCAATAGTTTTATCGCGACCAGATCCGCAAGCTCTCTGGAAAAAAAGATTACCTTCTGCAGATTGGAAGAAGGCGGATGGGTCATTCGGAAAAGATTCAAATAATAAAGAAAAAAACGAAAGAGGCGACTGGAATTTGAAAAAGACTATCCCTGAGCGTTGGAACATCTCTTTTGCTGATCTGAAATTTTATATAAAACCAACCGCCTTCAAGCACGTGGGTATATTTCCAGAGCAAGCGCCAAACTGGGATTGGATGAGAGAGAAGATAAAGAAAGCGGGAGAAGGAAATGAGGACATAGAAGTTCTCAATCTTTTTGCTTACACTGGAGGAGCTACTATCGCTTGTGCTCAGGTGGGCGCAAAAGTCGTCCATGTCGACGGCTCAAAGGTGGCTATCGGCTGGGCGCGGGAAAATGCTGAGCTTTCAGGCCTCAAAGACAAGCCGATTCGCTGGATACTCGATGATGTGCGCGCTTTTGTGAAGCGTGAGATAAAGAGAGGGAGAAAATATCACGGCATTATCATGGATCCTCCTGCTTTTGGACATGGCGCAGAAAATGAAGTATGGAAGATCGAGGATGACTTTATGAATCTGATAGATTTGTGTACTGAAATTCTCGCTGATAAGCCACTGTTTTTTTTGGTGAATGGGTACTCTGCAGGATATTCAGCAATCGCATATAAAAACAATTTGTTGTCGCTCAAGGAAAAGTTTGGTGGCGATATAGAAGTAGGGGAGCTGACGCTCGAAGAAGCGAAAGGTTCGATGAGCGAAGGAAGGCTGTTGCCGTGTGGTATCTTTGCGCGCTGGTCAGCGAAATAAAAACTGCTCCACGGATCAGCCGAGGAGCAGGTTCATTTGCGTAATGAATTCAGATAAGGAAGCATTATTTTCGTCTTCGAACTCCTCTATATCCCTTTTTTCGATACCGAACACATAACCATGTTGATGTATCGTCGGATAGAATGCAGTAGGCTCATTTCGGTGGGTGAAGGGTATGCCGATCAACATTTTATGGTAAACCATTGAATGGGTGATGTTGAGTAATTTTTCAGGAAATTCACCCAGACCCATACCAATGACGTAAGTATTTTCATTGTCAATGAGCCGGGAGCTGCCATCAAAAAATGAAATATCTGTCGTAAGAAAGCACCATTCAAACTCGCGATCGCTAAATAGCGATAGGCCATACGTTCTGTCTACTTTGTTCAAATTATAAACTATATAACAGAATGATACTGAAGCCCGATTTGTCTTGAATTTAAATTCACCCCAATATGTCGGATTTTTTTTTGCAGCATTGTTGCTTCTGACAAATAAGTGCCCATAAGGACGTTGTTCGGGTTTAAGGACAAGACTGTAATTGCCTGCAACGCGCATAGGTTTCATACGATCCTCCTTTCTTTTGTTAAGGGTTCACTTTGTTCTGCACCTAGCATACTCCTCGATATAGTAAAAAGTAAAGCATTGAAATCCACACCATATCTGCTACTGTAGACCGTATGCCAGCAAAGATTCTCTCAGGAAATATAGTTCGCGATGAGCGACTCATTGAATTGATAAAACAGTTCGAGAAAATCACGCCTGCACCAGAGCTTGTGATCATCCAAGTGGGTGATAGGCCAGATTCGACTACGTACATCAATGCAAAAATATCATTTGCAAAGAAAGTCGGCGTCATTGCCCATCATATTCACTTGTCTGAAAGCGCATCTCAAGAAGAGGTGATAAGAGAAATAAAAAAATGCAATGAAAACGAACAGATCAAAGGTATCATTGTGCAGCTGCCAGTACCCGAACATATCAATCGAGATGAAGTCATAAATTCTATTGACCCCCGTAAGGATATCGATGGTCAAACGGCTTTTAGTATGCAGTGTTTGAGCGAGGGAAGGCCAGACGCTATCGTCCCAGCAACGGCTAGGGGCATTAGAGAATTATTGTCGTATTACAATATCGACATTAAAAGTAAAAAAATCACTGTTGTTGGACGATCTGCGCTGGTGGGGACACCGGTAGCGCAGGTCTTTGCCCGTGATGGGGCAGTAGTCACTGTTGCTCATAGCAAAACGATTGATCTCATAAAAGAGACGAACGCAGCTGATATCATCGTCGTTGCGATTGGTAAACCTCGTTTGATATCCGCGCAGCATGTTCGACTCGGACAGATAATCGTCGACGTCGGTATCACTCGAGAAGGGGAAGTCGGTTTGGACAATAAAGCAAAGCTTGTGGGGGATGTCGACTTTGAGGCAGTCTCGCAGATCATCGGTCCATCGGGCGCTATCACGCCCGTGCCTGGTGGCGTGGGACCTATGACAGTTCTTGGTCTTTTTGAGAATCTGCTCGATGTGTCTCGAGATTGAATCTTGAAAGTGCATAAGATATGGTAATATTAAAAGACACTTTTAATAGGGTTATTTATTCACTTAATCAATCACATATTATGAATCTACAAAAAAGAGCGTGGCAGGTAGGAATATTTGCGGGGACAGTGCTCAGTATATATTTGATCGCGCTTGCGATAGGTCAGCTCAAGTCGATCGCATATATCGGCTCTGGCGTTCCAGCGACAAACACCATCTCAGTTACGGGCACAGGTGATACTTATGCCGTTCCAGATGTCGCAACATTCTCATTTGGTGTCACTCAAACATCAAAGACAGTTTCAGATGCTCAGACAAAGGCAACTGACAAGATCAATGCTGCTTTGAAAGCGGTGCGCGATGGCGGAGTAGAAGACAAAGATATTCAGACAACTAACTATTCTATCAATCCACATTACGAATATCAGAATGCCATCTGTCCTGCAAAGACTGACGGCACAGTGGCGTACTGTCCTCCAGGCAAGTCGGTGCTCACTGGCTATGATGTCAGTCAGACTATCACTGTGAAAGTTCGCAACCTCGATAAGGCAGGAGCACTCTTTGCTTCTATCGGCTCGCTCCAAGTCGAGAACATCAATGGTCTCAGTTTCTCAGTCGACAAGCCAGATGCTATCCAGGCTGAAGCTCGTGCAAAGGCTATCGCTGATGCAAAATCAAAAGCAGATCAGCTCGCAAGCCAGCTCGGTGTCCGTCTCGTCCGTGTCATCAGTTTCTCAGAAGACAATGGTGCATATTATCGTCCTATGGCATACGGCATGGGCGGTGACGTAGCTGTGAGTACAAAGTCAGCTGCACCAGAGATTCCTACAGGTCAGCAAAAAGTCACGAGTACCGTATCTATCACGTACGAGATACAGTAGTTAGCAGTTCGGGTTCGTCGTATAAGTTTCTTAGATAATAAAAAACAGCCGAAATTACTTTCGGCTGTTGTGCTATTGGAAGTAAGAGCAGTTTTTCCTTAACCAGTATGTCAGCTCTTCTACCACTTTCATCCAATTTTTGTCATACATGAAAGCGTGCGACGTGAAAACTTTCACGTAATGATGGATATCTCGGTAGTATGGATCATAGATTCCTGCTAGTGAGCGAGAAAAATTACGAACGATACTCCTTTGGTGTGGAGTGAAATGATCGTATCCTCCCTTGAATACGATTGTAGGTTTGTTGGGCGCGTATAGACGGTATTTCCATTGGAGGATTTCGAGGATGGCCGTGCTTGATTCTGGTCCGAGCGTTGCGTAGTCACGGCACGCTTCCTCGTCAGTGGCATGAGTGTTGAACATGAGCTCGCGAGCATCCTCAAAGGTGAGTTTGAGAGGCTTGCGTGCTTTTAGTCCAGGGATTTTCAACAGAGACCACACATATCTCAAACGAGTTGCTCTGTGCAAACAGGACAAGCTCGGAAGAGACCAACGATAAGGAGCACTCATGATTGAACCAAAACCGGCGACAATGTCCGGATTTTGTTCCGCAGCTTTGTTGCAGATGACTGCACCCGCTGAGTGTCCAAGATAGATGACTCTTGTTTTCAATGATTCAGCGAACTGGACCACATCTTTTGCATAGTCATCGATACTTACCGTTGCTAAGTTTTCCACTGCAGGGCCACTGCCATGTCCCCGGAGATTCACCACATAACACTCATAACCCTGACTTGCTAGCTCCTCACAAAACCTCTTGAATTGCCAATCACCGGAAAATAATCCAGGTTTGACCACAATTGGTAGGGGAATAGCTTTGTCCGCAGGTATGTAGTGTTCAATGCGGTTACATCCGTAAACGAATTCGCTGGTTTCAACAGCACAAGGAGCACGCATCTCATCTCGCTTCACTACAGGAAGACTGTTCCGTCGGACGAAATGATCAAAAATCATCGTTTCGATTGGGACATCTGCATTGTGGTGGTGGCTGCGAGCGCTACCATTTCCGTTGTGCTCAGCTGCTTTACCATTGCTACCACCATTACCATTGCTGGCATGTGCGGTAACTGGTTGAGCGACCGTAGGCGCTATTGTAGGTGCCGTTGCTGGTTGCGGGGTTTGCACCTCGCGCACAGGTTTCGGTTTTACGCTTTCAGCAACAACGTGCTTCGGTGCTTGAGGAACAGGGGATGGTTCGACAACAGGGGGCGCAGTAAAAGCTTGTGGCTTTTGCGTCGCCTGTTCTTTGGGTTTAGCCCAATCAGGGAGATCACTCAAGGGAGTGACACATATTTTTTTCACAAAGAGCCTTTCTCTTTCGAGATTTCTGAAGTTTTTGTCTCATCGAAACAGTCGACGAGAACTTCTATGGTTCGAACCAGATTATATCACTCAGACTAGATTTGTCAATGGGTATAGAGCCTGATATGGCTGTATTAATAACTTAAAAAGATTGCTTGACTTAGGGGTTTAAAAAGTATATTATATGTCCGTAATCCCTCCGAGGGGTTTTTTAGTAGAAGAAACGATTTTAATCACATTACGCCATGAAAATCACCGAATACATCAAGAGCACTCGCAGCGAATTGACCCATGTTACGTGGCCAAGCCGCGCACAGACGATCAGATTCACTTCTCTCGTCATAGCAGTTTCAGTTATTACTGCAGTTATTCTCGGTGTCGGTGATTTCGTCTTCTCAAAACTCCTCACGCTCTTGTTCTAATACCTTTCGCCTTTTTATTTTTAATTTTTAACTTTACTTATCTATGTCGAAACAACTTACAACAGGGGAGCGCGCATGGTATGCGATACACACGTACGCAGGCTATGAGAACGCCGTCGCTCGCAACTTGAAGCAGCGTATCGAGTCCCTCAACATGGAGGACAAGATCTTCAATGTTATTGTTCCTACGGAAAAGAAGATCAAGGTTAAGGCGAACAAGCGCGTCGAAGAAGAAGAGAAGATCTATCCTGGATATGTGCTTGTTGAGATGATCGTCAACGACGATTCATGGTATGTGGTCCGCAATACCCCTCGTGTGACTGGCTTCGTCGGCTCTGGTGTCAACCCAGTTCCTCTCGATCCAAAAGAAGTAGCTTCACTCTTTAGTCGCATGACTTCGGCTGACACTGAGCACACGATCGATCTCGCAATGGGCGACTTGGTCAAGGTTTCAGACGGTCCATTCAAGGACTTTGAAGGCAAGGTAGCAGAGGTTGATACGCAGCGCGGCAAGATCAAAGTGCTCGTATCGATGTTCGGTCGTGAGACGCCTGTCGAGCTCGACTTCTTGCAAGTTAAGAAGGTTTAATATACTATCCCTATACTAATATAATATTATGGCAAAGAAAATTGTTAAGAAAGTAAAGGTTATCGCTCCTGCTGGCAAAGCAACCCCAGCTCCACCACTCGGTCCTACTCTCGGTCAGGCCGGTGTTAACATTGGTGATTTCACAAAGAAATTCAACGATGCAACCAAAGGTATGATGGGCGACATGATCCCAGTCGTCATCACTGTCTATGAAGATCGTACCTATGATTTCATTCTCAAGACTCCTCCTACTTCAAGCCTTATTCTGAAGGCTCTCAAGAAGGACAAGGGTTCAGGCAAGCCAAATACATCAAAGGTTGGTACGCTCAGTAAGGCTCAGCTCAAAGAGATTGCAGAGAAAAAGCTTCCAGACCTCAGTGCAGATACTATCGAAGCTGCTATGAAGACAGTTGCTGGTACAGCAAGACAGATGGGTGTGGATGTGAAGTAAGGTATAAAAGAGATAAAGAGCGCAAGAAAAAACACCGATGATAAGTCGGTGTTTTTTATAGTTGCGTAAATAATATCAAGTGGTAAGGTGTTTTCAGATACGCTTATGAAAATCCAAATATATCTCGCCCATGCGCTTACGGATGCTTCCGAAGCCTATCGGGCACGCATGATCGCACTCAGGAATGCTATTGAAGCTATTCCGAACGTTGAAGTCCTTCGATTTGCTTGGATTGATGGACAGGGGACCGATAAAACCGTCGAAAATATCTATCAGCATGACATCGTTCGTGCAACTAATTGTCATTTGTTTGTCGCTGTTACTGATGTTTTTTCTGGAGGTGTTGGCATGGAACTGCAGACTCGTTGTAAAATGCGCCGACCTTTAAGGGTATTCTTTCCTAAAGGGCAAAAATTGAGCCGGATGATTACTGACTGCATCGAATATCATCGATTGAATGCCGATTCCTCAATATCCCATTCGGAATTGTATCGTATTAGCCTCGATACGATGCCTGCGCCGATCGAATATACGAATGACGATGAGATCGTGTGGGAGGTCTCTGATTGGGTCAGGCAACATTGGCATGGAAGACCGTCGACCAGATCTTAATTCCTTTCAGTTCAAAAGCTACGCTTTCTCAAGCGTAGCTTTTTTCTTGTATCAGTCCCTTATGCTAACTCATCTTTGGATTTCCTGAATAGTCCACCGCATACTCGAGCAGGAGAGCGCCGCTACTAGATTCAGCTGAGCTGACCAGCTTGAGATGGAACAACATGTCGTCATTGAAAAGCTTTACGCCCTTGCCGAAGATGATCGGTTCAACGGTGAGATAGAGGCGATCGACGACTTTGGCTTTCATGAACATGGTATAGATAGCTTCACCGCCGCAGATGGCGACTTCTTTGAAGCCACGGGCTTCGAGCTTCTTCAGGAGCTCCGCTGGCTCATCTTGAGTCGTCTCTGCTCCATCGAAGCTCTGTGAGCGACTGTAGACGATGTTGAGGCGTTCCTTGAGTGCACCAGGGAACGTCTTGTAGGTGCTCGAGCCGACGACAATGACGCCAGCTTTCTTTGTGATATCAATGAAGCGTTTTTTATCAGCTTTGCTCGTCCAATTGAAAGGAGAGTGCTGGGCATCTTTTGCGATGTATCCATCTGCGGTCATTGCGGCGATGATGAAGGTTTTCATGCTATGTATTATACTATACGTATTATGATTAACGATACGAAAAGAGAGCGACCTTCTTGGGATGAGTATTTTATGAGTATTGCAGAGCTGGTAGGCAGTCGTGCGACGTGTTCGCGTGGCAGATCAGGCTGCGTCATCGTCAAAGACAAGCGTATTTTAGTGACAGGTTACGTCGGCTCTCCAGTTGGTCAGTCACACTGTGATGAAGTTGGACATGAGATGCATAAAGTTATCAATGAAGATGGTACGGAATCAGAGCATTGCATCCGCACTGCTCATGCAGAACAAAATGCTATTGCTCAAGCGGCGAAAATTGGCATATCAGTCGATGGCGCTACTTTGTATTGCCATATGACGCCGTGCTACGCCTGCGCCAAGATATTGATCAATTCGGGCATAAAAAAGGTAGTTGTTCTCAAAGACTATCATCGTGGACAGCGGAGCAAAGAAATATTCAATTTAGGTGGCGTGAAGTTTCAATTGCTGACGAGCGAAGTGGAAGATTATTCTGATAAGCCTAAAAGTGTTAAGGTGAGTTTATAATACTATGGATATAAAAATAAAAAGGCTGCATCCAAATGCAAAGATACCGCATTATGCACATGAGGCTGATGCGGGTATGGATCTATTTACAGTCGAGCCTTTTGAGCTTGAGCCAGGTGAGAGAAAATCTGTTCCTTTAGGTATATCAATCGAGATCCCACAAGGGCACGTTGGTCTCATTTGGGACAAGAGCGGCCTTTCTCATAAATATGGTATCAAAAGTTTTGGTGGTGTAGTTGATGCAGGTTACCGTGGTGAGATACATGCAGGCATTATGAATTTGTCGGATAAGTTTTTTAGCTTCGAAAAGGGTCACAAGATAGCTCAAATGCTGATCCAGAAAATAGAGAGGGTTAACTTCGTTGAAGTCGACGACCTATCAGAAACTGATAGAGGAAATGGTGGATTTGGTAGCAGTGGTAAATAAAAAACGCGCCAGAATTTCTGGCGCGTTGAGTTTCGGTCTGTTTAGACCGCAATCGGTGCTTTGATTCCAGGATGAGGATCGTAGTTGATGAGTTCAAAATCATCGATTGTAAAATCCCAAATCTCAGCAACTTGGCGTTTTATCTTAACGTGTGGACTCATGCGTGGTTCGCGTGCGAGCTGTTCATTTACCTGATCCATGTGGTTCGAGTAAATGTGTGTGTCGCCTCCGGTCCAGATGAATTCGCCTGGCTTGAGGCCGGTGACGCTCGCTATCATGATAGTTAGGAGCGCATATGAAGCGATGTTGAAGGGGACACCGAGGAACGTATCGCAACTGCGCTGATAGAGCTGGCAAGATAATTTTCCGTCAGCGACGAAAAATTGGAATAGACAATGACATGGCGGAAGGCCAGCCTTTGCCATTTCTTCGATCTCAGCTGGATTCCATGCGCTGACGATGATACGTCTTGAATCAGGGCTTTTACGGATCATGTTGATCGCGTCTTTGAGCTGGTCAACAGATTTGCCGTCGCTAGTTTTCCAGTCTCGCCACTGTTTTCCATATACTGGACCCAAGTCTCCCCATTGCATATTGAACGCGTCATCGGAAACTATTTTGTCGGTGAATGTTTTCATCTGTTCGGTCCATTCAGTGCTATTTACCTGCGGCATCGGAAGTTTGTTTGCAATGAGATAGTGTTTGAATGGCCACTCGTTCCATATGTTGATGTTATGCAGGAGAAGAGTGCGGAGCTTGGTGTCACCGTTGACGAACCAGAGCAATTCGCCAAGTATCACTTTGAATGGCAATTTTTTTGTGGTAAGTAACGGGAACCCTTGTGATAGATCGAATCGCATCTGTGTGCCGAAGAGACTTGTTGTCCCAGTGCCTGTGCGATCGGTCTTTTTTACTCCGTTCTCGAGGATGTTCCTGAGAAGGTTGAGATATTCAGTATCGGGATGATTTGTTTTCATAGAGCTATTATATCCTTTCTTTGCCATTCTTTATACTCTTTTTGCTATAATAAGACAACATGAAACCACAATTTATCGTCATAGAAGGGGGTGAAGGATCAGGAAAATCGACGCTCGTTCGTGTACTCAAGGAATCGCTCGGTGATGCTGTCACTGTAACACGTGAGCCGGGCGGTTCGCCCTATGCAGAGCTGATACGCACCGCTGCGATCAAGAATCCTCTCGCCAAAGATGCGCCTCCTGAGACTACGCTCTGTCTCATGTTCGCTGCGCGCTTCGATAATGTGGCGAACATCATCATCCCGAGCCTCAAAAAGGGAATACCCGTCATTGCTGATCGTTTCGACGGTTCATCATATGCATATCAGATCTCGAGCCAGTCAAGCCTACTCGAAGATCTTTTTTGGAGCATGAGAGGCAAGCTCATGGTCACACCTGATCTCTATGTTTTTGTCGATGTTGATCCAGAGGAAGGTTTGAAAAGGGCACGTGGGCGCAATCAGTCGCTCGATATGGGCAAGCAGTACGATCATTTCGATGACAGAGAAGTTGTTTTTCATCAGAACGTACGTAAAGGATATTTGAAATTCTTTGAAAAGATAAAAGAATCTGGCACACCATATATCGTCGTTGATGCCAATCGTCCTCTCGAGACAGTAAAGAGGGATTTTCTCGTTCAGATGAAGAAACAGTTAGGGATCAAGTAGGAAAAAGAGCAGAAAAAAGTCATGTGGATAACCTATTGACAGGTTTCGATAAGAGGCGTAGCATCTACCCTGGTTAATGTTTGTTAATATTTCGTTGACAAACGACGTCCACAAGACGCCGTAAACTGGGAACCATCTCTGGTTCCAGCACTCGGCCAATCTTTGATTGAGCCGTTCCTCAGTAAACGCTGGCGCCATTCGCATTTCAATGCACTGCGCCCCAGCGTCCCTTTCTTACGTTCTTCGCGATTAAGTTCCTCCTCGTGATGAACATGGAAACTGACCCCTTGCATCTTGCAGCTGCAACGGGGTCTTTCTTTTTATCTGTGTACGCAGGCATGTTTGATTTTCAACATATTTTTTCGTACTTGTCGCCATTTTCTTTTTCATATATGCGCGCGCTATAATGAGCAGACATAAATAATCCTATCCATGAAAGATACTCAAATCAAAAAACTTATAGATACAGAGAAGAAGCGCCAGAAGAAAGTCATCAACCTCATCGCCTCAGAGAACTACGTTTCAAAAGATGTGCTCGAAGCACTGGGCTCAGAGCTGACCAATAAGTATGCAGAAGGGTATCCGGGTAAGAGATATTATGGTGGCAATGAGATTGTCGACAAGATCGAGTCTCTCTGCATCGAGCGCGCTCTCAAACTCTTTAAACTCGACCCGACAGAGTGGCATGTGAACGTACAGGCGCTCTCTGGTTCACCTGCCAATCTCGCGGTATATACCGCTCTCATTCCTCCAAAGAGGATAGTTTTGCCTGGGGCAGGTGAAGCAGAGGTGTTGGTACCATCAAAGATCATGGGCATGTCCCTCGATCATGGTGGACATCTGACTCACGGCCACAAGGTCTCGGCAACGGGCAAGTTTTGGACTCAAGTTCCGTATGGTCTCGATGCTACTACAGAGATGATCAACTATGATCAGATTCGCGAGCAAGCCATCAAAGAGAAGCCTGCTATCATCGTCGCTGGGTATACCGCATATCCGCGCCGTATCGATTGGGCGATGATGCGTGAGATCGCAGATGCTGCAGAAGCGCTCCTCATGGTAGATATGTCACATATCGCTGGGCTCGTCGCAGGCGAGGCGTATCCGTCACCATTTCCATATGCCGATATCGTCACAACGACTACGCACAAGACGCTCCGTGGTCCGCGTTCAGCCCTCATTTTTGTAAAGAAAGATGCTCGCGAGCTCGACAAAAAAATAGATCGCGCGGTATTTCCAGGTCTTCAAGGCGGTCCACATGAGAACCAGATAGCTGCAGTAGCTATCACTCTCAAAGAGGCCACAAGTCCAAGTTTCAAAAAGTATGCTGATCAAGTAGTAAAGAATGCTTCAGTTCTTGCAACCGAACTCCATGCACGCGGCTGGAGGCTCATCTCGGGCGGCACAGATTCGCACCTCATCCTCATCGATACCTGGAATGATGGAAAGAAGAATGAAAAGGGGGCAGGGGGCGTGTCAGGCAAAGATGCGAGTGATGCTCTCGAAAAGGCAGGCATTATAGTAAATAAAAATGCTATTCCATTTGATGTGCGTCCACCGGCAGATCCGTCAGGTATTCGCATCGGCACAGCAGCTGAGACGACTCGCGGAAGAAAAGAAAAGGATTTCAAAATGATTGCAAAGAAGATTGATGAGGTGTTGAGGAAGGCGGGGAATAAGAAATAGGTCACTGTACTCATCAGTATAAATAACATACCCGGTTCAGCGTGTCTGAACCGGGTTGAGGTTTTGATCAGGCAAACTAAGAACGAAGTTACCGTTGGATACGGTGTCGTGGCTTTGATTGCGCTTATCCTTAGCTGGATCAATTGGTGGGTGAGGAACCGATCGATCGTATGAATCTAAAGAGCTAACTCTTATTCTTACGGGCAGTGCCAGGGTCATTGACGTGGCTACCGGACGTAAAAGGAACACAAATCTCACAAGTGCCCCTTTAGCCACTTCAAATAGTAATCCATTTTAAAGCTATTGTCAAATATACGTGCATCCAGGCCATATTCTGCTACAATATCTCTATGAAATCAGAGCTTGTCGTCCACCTCATAAAAACAGCCAAAACCATCGGGATTGAGGCTGATTCTTTTGCTTTGGAGTATCCGGAGAACCCAGAACACGGCGATTATTCGACAAATATCGCTATGGCATATGCCAAAGTACTCAAGATGGCACCAAAAGCTCTTGCTGAAAAGATCGTCGAAGAATTCAAAAAAGATATGCCGGCAATTATCGAGTCAGTCAGTGTGGCTGGCCCAGGGTTCATCAACTTTAAAGTGAAAGATACGGTTTTCGCTGAATCAATAATCAATAACCAAGAAACAAAAACCAAAAGAGAAAAAGAGGAAAGTAAAAATATCCTTATCGAGTACACCGACCCGAATATTTTCAAAGCGTTCCATATCGGACACCTCATGTCCAATGCGATTGGCGAATCGCTTTCACGTTTGATTGAGTCATCTGGCGCAAAGGTCACACGTCTATGCTATCCATCAGATATCGGTCTTCATATAGCAAAGTCTATCTGGGCGATGAAGCGCCATGAGAGCGAGATACCGGCTGATTCGGCTTCAATCCAAGAAAAGACCGCATTCCTTGGAAAAATGTATGTTGAGGGAACACAGATGTATGAGTCAGATGAGATGAGTGGAGCAGGTATCACTGCAAAAGATGATATCGATGCACTGAACAAGATCCTCTATGAGAAGTCGAGTCCTGCCGTCAATGCTCTCTACGAAAAGGGGAGAAATTGGAGCTTGGAACATTTTGAATTGCTATATAAGCGTCTCGGTACACATTTTGATGGATATATATATGAGAGCGAAATGGCCCCTGTTGGTCTCGATATAGTTAAAGTTTTTTTGAAAAAAGATGTATTTGCTGAAAGCGATGGCGCCATCGTGTTCAAAGGAGAAGATCATGGTTTGCACACACGCGTATTCATCAACTCGCACGGTCTGCCGACATATGAAGCAAAAGAGATGGGATTGAATGTTACCAAGTTCAAAAAATATCCAGAGACTGACACTTCGATAGTGGTGACAGCGAGTGAACAAAACGAATATTTCAAAGTGATCACCAAGGCGCTCACGCTCATCGATGAAAATGTAGGCAAGAAGACAAAGCATATCGGTCATGGCATGCTCCGTTTCGCTTCAGGCAAGATGTCATCACGTACTGGCAATGTCATCACCGCTGAAACGCTCATCGATGATATGAAAAAGATGGTTATAGAGAGGATAGCTGATCGCAAGTTCACTCTCGAAGAAGCGGAAGAGGTCTCAGATATGGTTGCTATCGCTGCTATCAAGTACACCATCCTTCGTCAGGCGGTTGGCAGCGATGTCATCTTTGATTCAGCAAAGTCTATCTCATTTGAAGGAGACTCTGGTCCATATCTCCAGTACTCAGTCGTACGCGCAAACTCTATCATCGAGAAAGCGAAGACCGAGCTTGATCTGGGCAAAGAAGGGGAGATTCGCTCATTGATACATCTGTCGAAAGTCGTTCTGCCGGAGAAAGTCGGCCTACTCGAAAAGCTTATAGTGAGATTTCCTGATATCGTTGAGCGCGCTTCATCAGAATATGCACCGCAGCTCATTGCGAACTATCTCATAAACCTCGCCGGTGCTTTCAATAGCTTCTATGCAAGCAACATTATCGTCGATGCAGATGAAGCGTTATCGCCATACCGCGTACTTCTAACAAAAAGTTTCGTCGAGACAATGAGCGAAGGTCTCCATATCCTTGGTATCAAAATTCCAAAGAGGATGTAGTTTTTGAAGTTAGATTTTATAGCGCATTTTCTTTCAAAAAATAGAAAGAATGCTAGAATATCCCTATTAAACCTTATTACATGGCTGAATCGACTGACCAAAAGAACCAGCAATCGTCAAAATCTCCCCACGCCCTCCGCGAGGAGAACATTTTGGCATTTTGGAAAGAGAAAGAAGTCTTCCAGAAATCTCTCGATAAAGAGTCGCCAAAAGGCGAGTTTGTGTTCTTTGAAGGACCGCCAACTGCCAATGGTCGTCCGGGCATACATCACCTCGAAGCGCGAGCATTCAAGGATGCCATACCTCGCTACAAGACGATGCAAGGTTTCCATGTCCGTCGAAAGGGGGGATGGGATACTCACGGTTTGCCTGTTGAGCTCCAAGTAGAGAAAGAGCTTGGTCTCAAATCGAAAAAAGAGATCGAGTCCTATGGTATCGCTGCTTTCAATCAAAAATGTAAAGACAGCGTCTGGACCTATGTACACGAATGGGAGGATTTCACCAACCGCATGGGATATTGGGTTGATCTCAAGGATCCATACATCACCTACAAGCCGCAGTACATAGAGTCAGTGTGGAATATCATCAAGACAGTTGATGAGAAAGGTTTGTTGTATAAGGACTATAAGATTGTTCCATGGTGTCCTCGCTGTGGCACTGGTCTTTCGTCTCATGAACTTGCTCAAGGTTATCAGGAGGTGAAGGATTTGTCGTTGTATGTGAAGTTTAAGGTTACCAAAGGACAAAAAATTGGCAGTGATTTTATTGCCGATGATCAAACTTATATAGTTGCTTGGACGACGACCCCTTGGACTTTACCTGGTAATGTTGCTTTGGCGGTGGGGAAGGATATTGAATATCAAATTTGGCAAATAAAATCAGGAGATCATTCAGGTAATACTTATATTCTCGCTAAAGAAAGAGCTCAGGTAGTCTTTAGGCAGATGAATGCTCCAATTGATAATACCGAATTCGCACAAACTATTTACCGTAACGGTTCAGATCTCGTCGGCCTCTCATACGAACCCCTCTTTCCTTATTTGAAAGACGCAGTCACTGGTACAGAAAAAGATAAGTTAGCGAATGCCTTCAAAGTGTATGCGGGCGATTTTGTCACAACTGCCGACGGTACGGGCATCGTCCATATCGCACCGATGTATGGTCAAGATGACTTTGAGCTCGGCACAAAGAACAATCTGCCTAAATATCACCTCGTCAATGATGACGGGACCTTCAAAAAGGGAACAGATTTCCTTGCAGGTAGATTCGTCAAAGAGAAAGACGAGAACGGCAAGCCGACTCTCGATGTTGATATTGTGAATTATTTGAAGCAGAACGGATCTTTTTTTGCGCAGGAAAACATCAAGCATACCTATCCTCATTGTTGGCGCTGCAAGACACCGCTTGTCTATTTCGCGCGCGACTCGTGGTATATCCGTATGTCTGATCTGCGCGATAAATTGCTCAAGGAGAATGAAGGCATCCACTGGGAACCCGAGTACATTAAAGATGGTCGCTTCGGCGAGTGGCTCAAAGATGTTAAGGATTGGGCTATATCACGTGAGCGTTACTGGGGCACACCATTGCCAGTGTGGAATTGCGGCACTTGTAGCAAGAGAAAAGTTATCGGATCGATAGAGGATATCGCACAGCCATCAAAGAACACGTATCATGTCATGCGTCATGGAGAAGCAGACTATAATGCCAAGGATATTTTGAATAGCGATATCAGTACCGAAAATCATCTCACTGAACACGGAAAGAAAAAAGTAGCTATGGCGATAGAAGGCATCAAGAAATTAAAGATTGACTTGATCATAGCCTCGCCATTCATGCGCACGCAGGAGACTGCTCGATTGGTCAAAAATGCATTGGGCCTCACTGATGATCAGCTGATAACGGATGAGCGCATCCGAGAGATCAATCTTGGCGAGTGGGACGGCATGACGCTCGAACACTTGCTCAAGGTTTTTCCTCTCAATGAGAGCCGTTTCGTCGTTCATCCAAAAGGCGGAGAAAATCATGCGGATGTAAAGACACGCGTTGGAAACTTTCTGTATGATATCGAATCAAAATATGCCGGTAAAAAGATACTGATAGTCACTCATGGCAGTCCAGCAATGATGCTCATCGCTGCTGCACAAGGCTGGGACAGGGAACAGACGGCTGAATATGAAAAGAATAATTATATCGAAAAGGCCGGCGTTCGCGAGGTGAATCTCAACATTGTTCCGCATAATGCCGAATACGAGCTCGATCTCCATAAGCCATTTATCGATGAAGTGACATTCACCTGTTCATGCGGCGGCAAAATGACTCGCGCAAAAGAGGTGATGGATGTTTGGTTTGATTCTGGCGGCATGCCATTTGCCCAAGATCATTATCCGTTCAATGGAAAGAAAGGATTATTTGGTACAAAACAAAAGCTTGCATATCCAGCGGATTTTATCTCAGAAGGAATCGATCAAACTCGTGGCTGGTTCTATACGATGCATGCGATCGGTGCGCTTATGGGTAAGGGCAAAGCATATAAGAATGTTGTTGTTGCCGGACTCATTTTGGATGCCCAAGGAAAAAAGATGTCAAAGTCGCTTGGTAATGGCGTTGACCCGATAGCATTGATGGATAAGTACGGTGCAGATGCATTGCGTTTTTGGATGTACTCAGTCAACCAGCCAGGGGAATCAAAGAACTTTGACGAGAAGACTGTTGATGAAGGGATAAAGAAGGTCTTTAACTTGGTTGCGAATGTGACGACATTCTATAAGACATATGAAAATAAGTCACAAGTTTCAAGTGGCAAGGTACAAGTAAAATCACAGAACATCATCGATCAGTGGATATCGGCGCGCTTGAATCAGCTTGTCGAAAATGTGACGAGCAATCTGGATAAGTATGTTTTCCTCGAGCCTACGCGCGAGATCCGTGAATTCATCGCAGATCTTTCACAGTGGTATCTCCGTCGTTCACGCGATCGTTTCAAAGGAGATGATATCGCTGATAGGGAAGCGGCTTTAGCGACGACAAAATACGTGCTCATTACATTGGCAAAAGTTATGGCACCATTTACTCCTTTCTTTGCTGAATATATATATCAAGAAGTTGGCGGTGAACTAGAAAGTGTGCATCTTGAAACTTGGCCAAAGGTCGGAAAAGCGGATGAGGATGTTTTGTCTGGTATGAAGATTGTTCAGGCATTTGCATCAATGGGATTGATGAAAAGAACAGAGAGTAAAGTAAATGTCCGTCAGCCTCTCCAAAAACTTTCTATTAAACATAGAAATAATCCTATACCTCGCTGGGATGAGCTCAAGGCGGTGCTCATGGATGAGCTTAACGTCAAAGAAATTATTCTTGAAAATTCCACAGATCAAAACGACCCAACCTTTACAGTCGAACTAGATACAGTTATCACCCCCGAGCTCAAAGCAGAAGGAGAGTATCGTGAGCTTCTCCGTAAAGTGCAGGATATGAGAAAAGAAAAAGGTTTGTCTGTCAGTGATAAAGCTACTTTGGTCGTGACCGAAGCGGAGCGTTCGATAGTTGAGAAATATGGTGATGAATTGAAAAAGCTCACAAATGTAACCAGCATCAGTTTCGGCGATATATTCGGATTGAATTGAACACTGCGTTATTGATCATTGGTTGATTTACCCATGTACGCTATCCATACAACCCCAGGCTTCATTGTAAGCTCACAGTCTTCAGGTGAGGCGGGGAAGCTGCTGTCCATCTTTACCAAAGATCTCGGGCTCATTCGCGCTACAGCGCAAGG
The DNA here is from genome assembly GCA_035495115.1 of Minisyncoccota bacterium. Taxonomy (GTDB): domain Bacteria; phylum Patescibacteriota; class Minisyncoccia; order Phycocordibacterales; family PALSA-1337; genus C7867-002. Next base: position 26,112 of record DATJGJ010000013.1, read on the forward strand.
TATCCGTTTTGAAAAATCGAAATTACGTCCGTTCATCCAAGATTATTCCCGTGGCATTTTTTCGTTCGTCAGAGGCAAAGAATTTTGGCGGCTAACGAGTGCGCAAGAAATTAAGTTGCAAGGCACAAGTGAAAAGGCGCAAGCGGAATCGCTGGACCAAAGCCAAGAATTGATAGCACGCATCGCGCTTCTTCTTAATCGCTTGCTTCAAGGCGAAGATCCTCACCCAGAATTATTTATCACTCTCAATTCGCTCTTTGATTTTCTGTCCGCGAATACGAGTAGCGCTGATGGTGGTGCTCGATTGGACGCAGAATCATTCAAAACTCTCGAATCACTGATCGTCACCCGCATCCTCCATCGTCTCGGTTATGTAGCGAGCATTCCGTCGCTCAAAGAAGATATTGAATCAGATGCAATCGACCCTTTGCGCCTTGCGGACTTGCGAGACTTTCGCACTACGCTGAACCAGCATATCAACAGGGCATTGCGAGAATCACATCTTTAAAGATACTAATCGGTGGTATAATAGGTTAAATAATAAAACATGCCTCCCTCAGAAGATCAAAACCGTATAGAGGAGTTGAAGAAATCGCTTTATTCGCGTAGCGCACCCGAAGTGCGCACTCGCCGCAAGCTCCGTTTTTCTGATACGAATACTGACATAAAGTCAGAGTGGGCAGAACCTGCAGAAAAGATACAAGAACCAGCTCGGCTTAATACTGAATACGAAGATCATTCTATGTCATTTTTCACCAAGTTTCTCATCGGCTCAGGCATCTTTTGCGTCATCGCTGTGAGCATCGGACTGTATCTTTTTTTGAATGGAGCAAATCTCATATCAGGTGACAATATCAACGTTACGATCAGCGGACCAGTCTCAATACCTGGTGGAGAGCCGGTCAAGTTTGGCATCAAGGTGACAAATAACAACAACATCGATCTTCAGCTCGTCGATATGAATGTAGCCTTTCCTGCAGGAGCTACTGATCCAAACGATTCATCTCAGACGCTCAATTCGCTCGACCAGTATCTCGGCGATATACCGACAGGGTACTCTACCTCAACAGCTGTCTCGGCAATCATTTTTGGTGAGGAAAACACACAAAAAACTATCACGGCAACCCTAACCTATAAAGTAAAAGGTTCATCTGCACTCTTTACAAAAGTTGCTACCTATCAAGTTTTGATAAACTCATCACCGATCTCGCTTTCAGTCAATTCATTCACTAGCATCACTTCAGGCCAAGAATTCGATATGACAGTAAAGCTCAAGTCCAACTCTCAGGATGTGCTCAAAAATGTCATCTTGAAAGGGCAGTATCCATTCGGATATACATTTTTGTCCGCTAACATCCAGCCGCTATCCGATAACGCTACCTGGAAGATCGGGGATATACCTCCAGGCGGGGAGCGCTCAGTAGTTGTTCATGGCAAGCTTCAAGGTGAAAATGATGATACTCGCGTATTCAATTTTTCAGTCGGCGCACGTAGCGCATCAAATTCTGCGGTCATCGCCACTCAGTATGGTTTGGTCTCTCAAAGCATTACTATTGAAAAATCATTCATCAGTCTCAAGATCGGTATAGATAATGATACCTCGAGCTCTGATTATGTCGGCCATTTTGGTTCGCCGACGCGCGTGACTGTCACGTGGTTCAACAATCTTTCAGTGGCAGTTACCAATGCCAATATTACCGTCAATCTCGCGGGCAATGCTTATGACAAAACAAAGATCCAGCCTGATCTCGGCTATTTCGATTCTGCTCACAATCAGATCGTATGGAATCAACAGACGAACCCTGAGCTTGCTTCGTTGGGCGCGGGCGATAGCGGCTCAGTTTCATTTTCGATCACGCCGACCAATATCCTCAATGCTTCAGGAAATCAGCCGATAGACCCGAGCGTTTCTCTCACGGCGAATGTGTCAGCTGATCGTACGCAAGAGTCAGGCGTATCAGGAACCATCTCTGCTGCAGTGAGCCGAGTGGTCAAAGTGGCTTCCAATGTCGCTCTTTCTGGCAGGATAGTGCGCACCGTCGGACCATTCACCAATACTGGTCCTATACCGCCAAAGGCAGAACAAAAGACGACATATACGGTTTTGTGGTCGATCGGTAATACAACGAGCTCAGTCAGCAATGCGCAGGTGACCGCTACGCTTCCTCCGTATGTTACGTGGATGGGCAGCGTCTCTCCTTCAAATGAAGATATTACATTTGATCAAAATACCGGCGCTATCACGTGGAATGTCGGTTCAGTGAGTGCATACTCGACCAATCCATCAAAGCGCCGTGAAGTAGCTTTCCAGATCGGTTTTACACCAAGCATTACGCAAGTATCGATGTCGCCAACGTTGATCAATCAAGCGACACTCACCGCGACCGATGATTTCACTCAGGCACAACTGACGAGTCAGCAAGATTATCTGTCATCAAGCTTCAGTACAGACCCGGCATTCAAAGGAGGGGATGAGACTGTGATTCAGTAGAAAAAAGGCTCCATATAAGATAGAATGGCAAAATGAATACAAATGGAATAAGGGAGGAAGGGAACAATACTATGGAATCGCTTATCTCGCTTTGCAAGAGGCGTGGTTTTATCTTTCAGGGCTCAGAGATCTATGGTGGTCTCGCGGGAACATGGGATTACGGACCTCTTGGTGTAGCGCTCAAGAACAATATTAAAAAGATCTGGTGGAAGCGCTTCGTCGAAGATCGCGACGATATGTATGGTGTTGATGCGGCGCTCCTTATGAATCCGCGTACATGGGAGGCGAGCGGGCATGTGGCTGGTTTTGCAGATCCTCTCGTTGAAGATATAAAGACCAAAAGGCGCTTTCGTGCCGATCATCTCCTCGAAGATGCAGGCGTTGACGTAAAAGGCATGACTCTTGCAGATATGGATGCCAAGATAAAAGAGAAGGGGCTCAAGAGTCCTGACGGCAATGCTCTCGGTCCAGTACGTCAGTTCAACATGATGTTCAAGACCAACATTGGCGCAACAGAAGATGGTTCGTCCATCTCATATCTTCGTCCAGAGACAGCGCAGGGTATGTTCGTTAACTTCAAGAATATCCTCGACACTTTCCACCCAAAGCTTTCATTCGGTATGGCTCAGATCGGCAAGGCGTTTCGCAATGAGATTGCTCCGCGCGATTTCCTTTTCCGTGCACGCGAGTTCGAACAGATGGAGATTGAGTATTTCGTCAATCCAAAAGACTGGGAAAAGACCTTTGAGCATTTCCGTACTGAAGTATTGGCTTTCACTCAAGATATTGGTCTTACCGACAAGAAGGTTCATGAGCTTGAAGTTGCTGAAGCCGACCGCGCATTCTATTCAAAGCGGACAATTGATTTCGAATTCGATTTTCCTTTCGGTAAAAAAGAACTTTATGGCCTCGCATACCGTACAGACTATGACCTCAAGCAACATGCTGAGTTCAGTAAAGTAGATTTGTCGTATTTTGACGAAGAGTCAAAGGAGAGATTTGTGCCTCATTGCATCGAGCCATCGTTCGGTTTGGATAGAACAGTTTTGGCCGTACTTGCCGATGCATATCAAGAAGATGAGATGAAGAGCGAGGACGGCACATCTGAGAAGCGTGTATTTTTGAAGCTTGCTCCATCTGTTGCGCCATATCGTGTAGCGGTCTTTCCATTGCTCAAGAATAAGCCGGTCCTTGTTGAAAAGGCGGAAGAAGTTTACAAGATGCTCAAAAAAGAATTTGCTGCACGCGGTCTCGGCGCAGTCACATTCGATGACAATGGTAATATCGGCAAGCGTTACCGTCGTCAGGATGAGATCGGTACGCCGTACTGCGTCACTGTTGATTTTGATACTATCGAAAAGGGTACAGGAGTGACAGTTCGCGACCGTGACAGTGGCAAGCAAGAGAGGGTGAAGATCGAGGAGTTGGTGGCATATCTCAATAAATCACAGATAGCATAGTTATTTTTGGAGGCGTATACTGGAGAGGTGAAAACAGTCACTAAACTATCGCTCATATTGATTGTTGTCTGCATTGTGGCCACCGTGATATATGGTCTTGTTTTTGTGGCACCGCCTCAGTCTACTGTTCCTGTAGTTGTTCAGCCTGAACCTGTTGTTTGCACCATGGAAGCAAAGCAGTGTCCTGATGGTTCTTATGTCGGACGCTCTGGCCCACAGTGTGAGTTTGCCGCTTGTCCGAGTCCGAACACGACGCCACCCTCGATACGTCCATATGATTCAGGTGTACACGGTACAGTGATGCTTGGCCCGACATGTCCTGTTATGCGCAATCCGCCAGACCCATCATGCGCTGATAAGCCGTACGCGACGCTCGTAGTCGTCTTTCGCTCGAGTGATCCGG
>DATJGJ010000014.1:0-53958 GCA_035495115.1 Minisyncoccota bacterium
TCGAATGGTTCGATGGAAAAAAGTGGTCAGATGATCTCGAAGAAGTGAAGAAAATACTCGTGAAGAAATAGGCGGTATCTGCTAATATAACCCTATGAATCTTCCTAAACACGTCCACGTCATCGGCATCTGCGGCGTAGCGACCAGCGCGCTCGCTATCGCTTTTCATAAGGCTGGCGTCAAAGTGACCGGCTCAGATAAAGGGTTCTTTCCTCCGGTTTCGACTGAGCTTGAGAAACAAGGGATTACCTTCTACGCCGGTTGGCACCCTGAGAAAATGGTAGCAGATGGTATCCCTGATCTCGTAGTCATTACCACTGCTTCAGGCACGCAAAATCCCGAAACAATATACGCGAGAGAAAATAATATCCCATCTCTCGGATATACCGAAGTATTCGGCAAGTATTTCATAAAAGAAAAATCAATCGTATGCACTGGCACCTGGGGCAAAACATCATCGAGCGCCCTCTTGTCACACATATTAGAGCAAGCGCACCTAGATCCAAGCTACATGTTCGGAGGCGTATCCTTATCGCACGAATCATCCGCAAAGATAACCGATAGCGAATGGAGCGTCTTTGAAGGAGATGAATACAAGAGCTCGCCTACAGATCCCACCGCAAAATTCTTTTACTATAAACCAACCCATCTTTTGCTCAGTGCCATATCTTGGGACCATGCCGATCTATACCCAACGGAAGAAAGCTATTTTGACGCATTCAAAAAACTAACTTCTAACATTCCTGAGACTGGGCTGATCGTTGCCAATATGCAACATACTGGGGTTGAAAAGACTCTCCGTGGCTCTACAAAGAAAATCGTCTCCTATGGCTTAATCGGCAGCGATTATTCATATTCAGATATATCACAAACAAAAGATGGGTTGTCTTTTGTGATCACTCATGCGGAAAAAACGTACAAAATCACTTCGCCGATGCTTGGCTCATTCCAGGCAGAAAATATCACTGGGTGTTTTGCTATGGCACATAACATTGGCATCACACCAGAAAAAATAATATCGTCAATCGCAACATTTGCCGGCCTCAAGCGCCGTCTAGAAAAAAGAGTGTCCGGTGATATCACTGTTTTCGACGACATCGCTCACTCTCCAGAAAAGGCCTCTTCAGTCTTAAAAAACCTTCGCGAAATATATACTGGAAAAATTATCGCAATATTTGAACCAAATATTGGCGGACGAGAACGTGAATCGGCTTACAAATACGACAATGCCTTTAAAGATGCAGATACGGTTGTCATTCCTCGTCTAACTAAACTCAAAGTCGCAGAAAATGCCGTTGAAGTACCCATGGATGGAAAAGAGTTATCGGAGACTATTCAGAAGACCCATAAAAACATCAATTACATGGAAGACGACTCTGCTCTCGTCGATTTTCTCGTTGCAACAGCAAAAAAAGACGACTGTATCGTCTTTCTTGGGTCACATGGTTTCAGAGGAATGATTGAGGAAACAGTAAAGAAGCTCAGCTAGGCTTATTTTCCCTCATCTACAATTTCCGCCTTTACTTCGCCATTATCAGCAATCTCTTTGATAGCAAGCGTCATACCGCAATGGTTACACTCAACGACCATACCTACTGCAAGGTTCGGATAGCGCGACAAATCAACGTCATTTTTGCATTCTGGGCACACGAGTTTCGTATTCATAGTTTTTAAATCTTGATGGAACATAGATGATAAATACAGCTTCATGTATTCGAGGCTGTCTTTCCATAGTACTTGAAATACGATAGTATGACAATACTTTCATGCAAACTCCCCTCGAACAATACAGCGACCTGGCGCAGGCTATCGGCGTCACCGACCTCTATTTCAAGCGCGAAGATCTGAGTCCCTACGGCTCGCACAAAGGCAGATCGATACCGGTTATGATCGAGGTATACCGCAACCAAGGAGAAAGCCGTTTCGCCATTTCTTCATCTGGAAATGCAGCTCTCGCTGCTGCTATACACATCCAGAAGCACAACCAAGATAAAGTAGAAAAAGGGATGCGCGAAGCTGGGGGCGATATCATAGATAATTCGCTGTTACAATTGGATATTTTTGTTGGAAACCATATCTCTGAGCATAAATATAAAAAGCTCCTCGCATATGCCGATGACAATATACGCATCCTCAAAAAAGAGCGCCCTTTGCAAGCACTTACTCAAGCGATGAATGAAGGTATGCGCAGCCTGCGCCAATCGACCGATGATCTCGCTCTCAAAGGATACGAATCGCTCGCCGAAGAACTTAGTCTGATCAAAAACCTCGGAGCAGTATTCATTGGCACCTCATCAGGCACGACCGCTCAAGCACTTGCCGCATATTTTCTAAATAATGCTGACTCGAAAATCCCTCAGATACATATAGTGCAAACATCTTCGTGCCACCCACTCTCTGATGGACTGAACAGTTATGACGGGCCAGACGAGGTATCAGTCGCCGACGCAATCACCGATATTACCGCTTATAGAAAAAATGACCTCATCCCTCTCATTCAAAAGACGGGTGGGTCAGGTTGGTTCGCTACCAATGAGAATATTGAAGCCGCAGTCATGCTCACAAAAAAACACACTGGCGTAGATATATCAGCCAACAGCGCACTTTCTGTCGCCGGTGTAATGCAAGCTGCCTATGCGGGACACAATTTTGATGGACCAGTTGTGTGTCTGATTTGCGGCGAGTAGCTACAATCCCCTCACTGCTCTTACAAATACTTCACCTCGCTCTTTTCTCGACGCTTCAATCCCGCATGCGGCAAATCCAGGACTAAAGAGTATCTTATCTCCTTGTCGCGCATTGTCTCGTGCAAGGCGCACTGCTTCAGCGATATCAGGCGCGGAGATGATTTTTATCGTATCGAGCGCATTGAGTAATTTGCGCTCTTTCATAGTACCGCTCCCCGGCAGCAGAATAACGGTATGAGCGCATTCCGGCAATAATCGATACAGCTCGGTATAATCGCAATCACGATCAGCACCACCGAGAATGAGCACGATATTTCGATCCTTTGCTATCGAACGCATGCCCACGATCGTCGATTCGGGCGAAATCGAAGCGGTATCGTTGTAAAATTCAATGTTTTTAATTTTTTTGACGAGCTCCAGCCTACCTTTGAGCGGCTTCCATTTTTCCATGATCGTCTCTGATACTTCATCAGGTACTTTGAAGAGCTGCGCTGCCTGGAGCGCAAGAGAAGCATTGTCTTTGTCATGATTCCATAGACTGCCTCCGTTCAAATCAGCGCCAAATACCCATGATGCGGGGATGATAGATGGTTTAGTGCGCAACATCTTTGCTTTCGGTTGAAATTTAAATGTATGGATAGCGTCGATGACTTCATCGCTCGCAATGATAAAGTTATTGTACGTCTGATAGGTCAATATCTCGAATGGCGATGTGCTGTATGATCCTTTCGGTGGCACCGTAGTGAAGATGGCCACGTGAGGACTGACGCGCATCTCGTAGAATTCAGGCATCATCTGTTCGATGATGCGGATGAGAGCGATATCGCCGCTTTTTATCTTTTTGAGAGCGACGAGTATGCCGTCGCCTGATTCAGGATCGAGCGTGAACATGCTCTGAGTACCATCTGCATCGCACGCTGCCTCGAGAAGAGGAGCAAGGAGAGAAGTGACAGTCGTCTTGCCGCATGAGCCGATAACACCGACGACTGTTACTGGTGGTGCAAGCCTGAAAAAGAGCGTCTCAGGATACTCGATCTGTATGCCCTTTTCCCGAGCCGCCTTGAGAAAGGATGAGTCACGAGGATATTCATGCGAAAGGATGATGAGATCCATGTCGAGCAGATCATCAGCTGGTATCGAGCTGCATACATAGTTGGCGAGTCCTACCGAACGGAGGAATACGATATGATTTTTGAGGCGCGCTTCGCTTCGAAGATCATAGACTGAGACGAGAGCATCGGCTTTTATGAGGAATTTCACATCATCTACCATCTCGCCGTGAGGACCGAGACCTATGACTGCGATGCGCTTTCCTTGGAAATAGGTTCGGGTGTTCATGGGGGTATTATAGCGTCAAGCGAACCTCTATGACAATTTATTGGCATAAGAGGCGAGCGCCGACGATATATGAACTTAGTGAATATGGTGGCAAGTAAGACAAACTTTTATAACAATAAAAAAGAGACCCCAGTAAAGAGGTCTCTTTGTGAAAGAAATGCTGCGAATTACTTCGCGACAGTTTCCTGTGCTTCGTGAGACGGAGCCGTTGCTGGCGTAGGTTCAAAAGTTAGCCCCATAGTCGCATCCGGCTTTTGGGCCTGAGCCTCTTCTTGTGCCTTCTTGAACCCTTCCGGATTGATGATGATGTGACGCTCACTGCACCACATCTTGACATACCGCGGGTGCAGGCTGTATTTAATGGCCTTCACGATCGCATCAACCGGGAGCTGTGTCGGCGGAGCCGATATGGTCTGACTACCGTTGAACAGCTGTTCACCCTTCTTGAAGTAATACCAGTGCGCCAGGCTCGAGTGAGCATGAGCACCAGGAACACCAAGATCGAACCAGCTGACCGAACCCTTCGCTTTGACCGGCAACTCGAGCCAACGAATCATCCGAACCGCATTCGAGAGGTTGAGGCCTGGGATCCGCGTATCAACGCAGACCATAACATTACCCTTCGTATTACGGACAACGACGATGTCAGCACCGGCATACCGAGCCGCACGATGAGCCTGGAGGTTGTCGCTTTCGACGACCATGAGCTTGATCCAACGATCTTTGCCGCGCTGGTCGATCATGATCACCTCCACCATCTTTTTACCCTTGAACTGGTCAACGAGTTTCCAGAACTCGATCTGATCACCTGACATCTGAATGAGCGGCGTTTCGAGCCAGCTCATAATGTCGCTTCCAGAGCGAGAGAAGTGATAGAGCGCTTTCACGATGTAGCCGAGCTCAGTCACGCGCCCTTCCGATGCCTTCATGCTCTCATGCATGATCCGGAACATGTGCTCGCGAACCCGCTTGTCTGCACTAAAGTGCGATTTCAGGTATTGCTCGTCAACGTCCATCAGTTTGAGATGGTCAATCAACGTCTTTTCGCCAGGAACGCCGGCGAAATGATACTGCTGGTCCCAGATGATGGCTTGGATCGCAAGCATCGCCCATTTGATGACCCCTTGATCATTACCCTTCATCGAACGATTGCACACCTTGACTAGGTCAGCCAATTGCGTTGGCGAGCACCCTGCCTTGGTATCGCATTCGAGGACTTCAGCGATGAGCTGTTTGATTTCATTCGGCACACAGTCAGGCCAGAGGAATGCAGCAACGAGGGTCGTTGCACATTGTCCCTTGATTCGTTCGATGCCCGAGCGATGCTCATTGAAACGACAATTTTCACCGCAACCGATCGGCAGGATGCCGTTACGGTCATGTTCTTCTTCGGATCCCGAGATGTCCTTATCCACGAAGCGGATATAGGCGTTGAGTCCGCCATAGACCATCAGGAGATAATACGCCAGGATTTCATCGAGATGAGGCGATTTATGCATCACTACCATCTTGATTCCCGCGATCAGTTTAGCCGACTTTTCATTCAGTGTTATTTTCACAACGAGCCTTTCTACATGGAGCCAGTAAGCTCCGGTTTTGATGTTTATAGCCGTCCGTTCTCACGTTTTTAAAGAACATTCAGCTAGGCAGTATTATACCATAAATCAGCTTAAAGTCAATATCTTTTTAACCTTAATGAGCTCCTGCAAAATAGCCTGTAATTTAAGCTCTTCTTCGGGTGAGAATGATTTTTCAGCTATAAATTGGCCCATTTTTCTCATAAACAGCCCGTAGAGGTCATTGTAGTATTCATTCACTATTTTCCTGTTTTCAGGCTTATCTAAATCGTGAATCTGCTCGCTTCTCGGCTTATCGAATACCCTCATAATCTCTGTGGGGCGTTGTACCCCTTCATAGGTAACGCTCTCGTGATACAAAATACCATCAAGCGATGGTGATGTGATGCTATAGTCTCGATACATTGTAAGTGCGCATATTAACGTATGCGCTGCGTGTTAGTACTCGGCTTTGACGCTCGCAAAGCCGTCTCTAGTGATGATGACATGATCAAGGACGCGGATACCGAGGATCTTGCCAGCATGGATGAGCTGCTTGGTAATCTCTTCGTCTTCGTGGGATGGGATAGCTTCTCCGGATGGATGATTGTGCGCGATGATGACCGCTACGGCGTTTGACTCTATGCCTGAGCGGAAGACTTCGCGCGGATGGACGATATTGGAATTGACGGTGCCGATAGAGATGACTTCGTCGCGAATGACGCGGTTGTGTGTGTTGAGGAAAAGCGCGCGCAAATACTCCTTTGGGAGGCCACGCATATCAGCGAGATATTCATAGACGTCTCGGGCATTGCGAATAGTCTTGAAACCGGACTCCTTTTTGTCATAGGTGCGGCGACCGAGCTCCCCGAGAGCTACGATTTGCATCGCTTTACCTATAGGAATGTTCGCTTCATCTGCGAGCTTTTGGGCGTCGCGTTCGGTGAGAACGCTGTTTTCGCCATAGCCGCGGATGAGGCGCTCTGACATTTCAAGAACGTCTTCTTTGACGGTACCGACATGCAAAACGATCGCCAAGAGCTCACGCGAAGAAAGAGCTTCTGGGCCTTGTGCCAAAAGTTTTTCGCGTGGCTTCCCTTCCGGAGGCAGATCTCTAAGAAGGAGAGGATACTCACCTCCATAGGGAGACCGGTCGAGAATCATCGTCGTATCTGGGATGATGTAGCTGCTTTTTTGCATGGGAATATTTTACCATCCACCATTTTATTTTGGCAATTGTGAACAAAAAGCACCAACTTTCGCCGGTGCCTTTTGTTTACTTGAACCTTTCTGCCTTTTGACCTTTCTCCTTGTTTCTTAAAGTGTCTCAACCAAGATAAGGTTCGTATCCTTTGATCCACCGAATGGGAAGCCCCAGACGATGACCACTTTCTCCCCCTTCTTTGCGAGCTTGTTCTTGAAAGCAACTTCACGGACGACGACCATAGCCTCCTCTACTGTCTTGAACGTAGGAGTCTCGATAGGCTGACAACCGAATGAAAGCGCGAGCTTATTCAAGTGCTTTGCAGTATCTGACATGACGAGAACGTGCTCCGCTGGACGATAACGAGCGATCATGCGCGCCGTGCGACCTGAACGAGTCATAGCGACGATGAATGATGCATTGCTATCATGAGCGATACGAACTGCTGCCTGAGAGATGACATCAGTGTCACCGTGAGCTTCGACATGGTCAACCATAGTCTCACATGAGCATGAGTCCTGCTCCACACGGAGAGCAATCTTGGTCATCATTTTGACAGCCTCAACTGGGTACTCGCCGAGAGTAGTTTCCTCTGAGAGCATGATAGCGTCTGTGCCGTCTTTGATAGCATTGGCGACATCTGAAACTTCAGCACGAGTAGGGATCGGACTCTTGATCATAGACTCGAGCATCTGTGTAGCGACGATGACTGGCTTGCCGGCTTCGATACATGCGTCGATCATGCGCTTTTGAGCGATAGGTACTTCTTCTGCTGGGATCTCGATGGCGAGGTCGCCGCGGGCAACCATGATACCATCAGCTGCTTCGACGATAGCGTCGAGGCATGAAAGAGCCTGAGGAGTCTCGATCTTTGCAATGATGCGCGCATCTGACTTTGCTTTCTTCAATATAGCGCGAAGCTCATGGATGTCTTCTGGACGGCGAACGAATGAGAGAGCGAAGAAGTCGACTTTGTTCTTGAGACCGAACTCGAGGTCCTTGCGATCTTTTGCGGTGAGAGCATGGATAGTGAGCTCAGCATCAGGAAGGTTGACGCCTTTCTTGTTGCCGAGAGGACCACCGACGATAACCTTACATACGATATCGTTGCCCTTCACTTTGGTGATAACGAGGCGCTTCTTGCCATCGTGGACCATGATCGTACCACCAACCTTCACTTCACTTGGAAGCTTTGGGTAGTTGATATAAACACGGTGCTCATCGCCAGAAGTCTTCTCAGATTCGTTGGTAGTGAGAGTGAATGTCTGACCTTCTTTGAGGACGATACCCTTTTCATCCTTGAACATACCGATACGGATCTTTGGGCCGCCGAGGTCTTGGAGGATAGCGACAGGCTTGTCGAGCTTCTTCATAACAGTGCGAAGATTGTCGACGCGACCTTGGTGCTCAGCAAAATCTCCGTGCGAGAAGTTGAGACGCATCACGTTCATGCCGGCATTGACGAGCGCTTCGAGCTTTTCGACTGTCTCTGTAGCGGGACCGATAGTACATACGATCTTTGTTTTCTTTCCGAGGTTCATAGGATAAAGGGGTTGATTAGGGTTGTTTTTTATAATAAATAACGAGGTTCTATCATACGGAAAATGGCTCTGAAAGTCAAAGCCATTCCACGACGCCCCAATTACGAAGATTACTTTTGATCCCAAGAACCACCACCTTGTGCCGTATCTGAAGTGTCAGTGTTTGAACTGTGCCCGTGCGTCCTTAGGTAAACACGGAGATACCAACCGACACCACCCCCAATGATGACTACAAGCAGAACAAGCACGATGTTCAACGGATATTTATATTTTTCGGTAAATGGGACGACAGGACCGGCTGGCGCAACATATGCAACATTTACAGTCTCGGCACCAACAGTTGCTGTTGGCAGATTATTTTCATCAATATACGAGGTTAACTGCGCAGTATCATACTCGGGCTGAAGCGCGGTTGGGTTTCCATAATAAAGCACGTATGACTGGCCAGGATCTACTTGAAATATAACTGCATATAGTGGAACAGAAACACTCACTCGATTGGTGACTGAGAGAGGCGGATTATCATCGTTGACGATCGACAGTCGCACATAACGCGCTCGAACGGGCTGATAAGATACATAGTTTGATGCACCATTGAATATTGACGTCGAGATGCGAGAAATAGATCCTTCTCCATTACTTCTCCAGTTAACTGCATCGTCAGAAATAGCTACCACGACACGACGGATATAATTTGCGCTCTCAGGATTTACGTTGAGGTCTACCCTATCACTCAGGCGTCCGACTGAACCGAGATCAACGGTAACATCAGTTGTTTTCTTTTTTGGATCATTGAACACAGTCGCGTTGAGCGACATTGTATCTCTACCGACTATTGTCTCTATATCGCGCTGCGCAGTCATTCCAGTAACTGTCACAGGATCTTTATCACCTTCACTGATCACTATTTTGAGATATCGCGCTGCAGTAGCAGGGATAGATACGGAATACTTTCCAGACGTAGCACCGGTCGTTGGATCAGTTACTCGAAAAATAAATCCGTTCGAAGTAACAAGCGACCATGCGTTGCTCTCAGTTGGTAATTGCGAGTCAGAAGAATACACGTGCACCTGGCTTCTGAAATCAGTAGAAGTGCGAGCAACGCTAATATTCAGACTAGAATAAACTGTCGCCTTCGTACCCATGTCAGCCACAAAAACCGTTGACCCACTCAATGTAGACGTGAGCCCTATCAGACGAGCGTTGAGCGTTGGGCCTGACGAAGTCTGATTTTGACTGAGCACATATGGAACCTCATTGCCTTGTTTGTCGATAATACGCACATCAGCGAATTGACCAGTTCTCGACGTCCATGAAATATCTGTTGGCAGTACCGCCTTCACAAAACCAGAGGCTGACGGAACAGTGAGCGAACGTGCATATTGCCAATCACTCAACGTGAATGCTGCTTCAGCGATGTTGGCGTGAGATATGCCAGCAAGAGCAGCTGTGCCTATGCCGATAAATAATGCAAGCGATATAATCTGCTTCAAACGGTCTTTGTACTTTATGTAACCGAATGAAACAGCAAGAGCGATAACACCGAAAGCTATGAACGAGATAATGCGATAGAGCTCGCCGAGATTCCACACATCAACGAGCACCTTGAACGCTGTGACAAAGAAGAGGACAAGGCCAAAACGGCGGAGACTTGCCATTCTACGGGCAAATCCAATCGCTGTGAGTACTGCCGCATATAGTGTCCAAAGAATAGAGACGAGCGTATTTGATACATTACGATTACTGGTAATCGTTTCATTATATGTCTTGTTAATTTGGTCTACTTGCGCACGAGTATCATACCCATTTGAATATTGTCGAGAATTGGCAACTGTCGCCTGATAATTCTGCGTAAGCTTGTTTGACGCTGCCGCATAGTATGAGGTGATCTGCATCGTAAGTGCCCAGAGCGACAACACATTCGCAATAATGAAGAATGCGACGATGCCTCGTTGGCGAATCTCAGCGGTAATGCTGCCATAACGATTGTATATATGCGCGATGAGATATGCTGCTACGACTGCAAGAGCCAGTACGATGAATGGTGCATTGAAGAATGGCGTGAATTCCAAACCATGGTTTGTATTCAAGTACCAATATAGATAGTCGAACAAACCGAGACAATACACAATAAGTCCCATGACCTGAAAACCACGGTTACTGATCACTGAAGCTATAGCATAGAGCACACAGGCTTCGATGAACCATGCAACAGCTATCCAAGGGCCGGAGAACTGAAGTGGTACGGCGATTGATAAAAATACGACTGCTAAACCAGGCAGAAATATATTGAGCGCTGTATCTTGAGGATTTGCCTTATTGACCATGAATACGACGATCATATAGATAGCAGCTACGAGGACAGAGGCGAAGCCGAGAACATTGTGATACTGAGGATTGAGTAAAACGTATACTATCGTTGCAAATGAAAATGCATTGACACCCATGAGCAGGTAGTCAGCTTCATCCGCTTTGACGCCAGCAGTGATACCCCGAGCAACCTGAGCGACCAAGAAGATAAGGAATGTCACGATACAGAAAAGTAATACGGGCGGCATGTCAGTCGAGACGTAGAACGCGCCGAACCACATCATGAAATTAATCGCGGTTCCGACAAATGAAGCCAGATTGAGGCGAGGCCACTTTTTGAAGAAAGAAATGCCGAGAACGCCAACGTTGATGAGTGTCATGTACATGAATAGGGTCATCATTGCATTGTCGTGTGAGCCCACCAGTGTTGGCGTAGCAAATGCACCTATCACTGAGACGAGTGCGAGAGTTTGAGTTGCATTGGTGATACTGATCGCAAAAGCGAGCAATGTTACCAAGAACATAAAGATACCTGTTGTCCCTGAATCAATAAGGTTGTAGAACGAATGAGCGGAAAATACTGAGAGGTACAATATTGCGATACCTCCACCCATAATCAAATCAGAATACTGGAGATATTTTGAACGTATATACTGACCGACACCGAGAAAGCCCAGACCAGCAATAATACCGATCATCACTCGACCCGCTGGACCGATCCAGTTGTTATCAAACGCATATTTCAAAAAGAACGCGACGCCGATCAACACAGCTGCTATACCGATGCGTCCAAGGATGCGCCCTGATGAGTCTTCAGAAGATATGATATCAACTGTACCTTTTGCACTGGATGATTCAGGTTTTTGAAGAGGAGATGTTGTTGCAGGTTGAGCCGGATACCCAGCAGCTGAGGGTGCCGCAGGAACATTCTGCTGTACCGAGGAAACAGGGATAGGCGCTCCTGCCTTCATTTTTTCTTTGAGCTCTGCCACCGTCTTCTCAAGAGCGCTCAACCGAGCGGAGTGGCCCGAAATCATCACAAAAGCGACAAATGGCAGACCGAGAAGTACGATTGGTATCAAATAGAGTATGAGCATGGTAGTAGCTAGCTAATTACGACTTTTATTAATATGTCTTAGATTATACCACGCAAAAATCCGCCAAAGCGGATTTTTGCGTGTGCGCGCAAGGTTGCCTTATGTAGTGATTATTGTGCGCGCAAGGTTGCTTTATGTAGTGATTATTGTGCGCGCACTAGGATTCGAACCTAGGACCCCACCAGTATCAGTGGTGTGCTCTACCAACTGAGCTATGCGCGCGTACACAGAAATCTAACAGAAAAAAGGCAAAAATACCAGTACCGCGCAACGAAAGTCATGCTACCATACATATATCATGGACATGATGCGAAACGAAAAATACATACATCGCCTCTTTGATATCAGCTTGATACTCAAGGGTGCCCATTCAATCATTGAGATCATCGGCGGTTTTGTCGTGCTTTTCATCAGTCAGGATTTCATCACCAGAATGGTTTTGTCGATCACACAAGAAGAGTTGTCTGACGATCCGACTGATGCTTTCGCAAACTACCTCATTCACCTCGCTCAATCGTTTTCTATCTCATCTCAGCACTTTATCGCTTTCTATCTCTTGAGCCACGGTATCGTCAAAGGCTTTCTCGTCTACAACTTGTTCAAAGAAAAGCTCTGGGCCTACCCGCTCGCTATTGTTGTCTTTACACTCTTCGGAATCTACCAGATATTCGAATTCTTTCATCGTGGATCGCTCTGGCTCCTCGCACTCACGGTACTCGACATCATCGTCATCGCGCTTACCTGGCATGAGTATAGGTATATGGAGAAAACCGGCATCAAACCGAAGTGGGACAGTGAGGAAAAAGCACTCTAAGGTACGTATTACTGATGTACCACATCATAGCGAAGTATCACAGCACCATTCTGGAAAGGTCTTGATTCACGTAATGTTAAATTACGCTGCTTGTTTGCATCAGTGAACAAATGTCGTCCTTTTCCCAAAATAGTTGGAGCAACGCATAGGCGAATCTCATCGAAAAGCCCCGCATTCATCAATGACACAGACAATGTGCCACTGCCGAAAACGTACAGAGGACCACCCTCCTCTTGTTTGAGGCGCTGTATATCGCTGACTGCATCACGAACGATGGTTGTATTGTTCCATTCAGCCTTCTCTCGCGTTCGCGAACAAACGATCTTCGCTATACTGTTCATGATCGGCGCTACCTGCGGGTCTGTAGCATCAGCACCCGACCAGTATTCGGCCATGCCTTTGTATGTATTTTCACCGAAGACAAGCACACTTGCCTCTGATAGCTGAGTGAGAATCAGGGCTTCGAGCTCAGGTCCCCATACGAGCTGATGGAACGAGAGATCCCACGGCTTCTCTCCTTCAAAACAACCATCGAGAGTCACCACATTCCACATAATAAGTTTTCTCATATATGTATATTAATTGAAAAAAGAAGAAGGGGCAAACAATGCTTCACGGTCAAGCCAACCTCGCATACGCCTGCTTGGCCAGCTCAGAGACCTGCATCCAAAAGAATGACCAGACCCAGACAAGGATGATGAGCGACAACGATATGGGCGCTGTCAGGAAGCCGGTAAATGCCAAGGCTGTGGCAATCAATTGAGTCGTAACTGTGGCAAAGATGACTTGCTTGCTCGGCAGATATTTGAACCATGCATCTTTGGTATGAGCGACATAAACAAGCATATGACCGGAGACAGTGAGCTTAAGGAAGAACATTGTCTGGATCAAAGGCCACGGCAAATGCAACCAAGCAACCATGATGTAGAGCAGAATAAGACTATTGGCGACGCCTGTGAGACCAAAGAGCGTACTTAGAGTGAAGCGCTTTTTTGCATCGATATGCGCAGGTTTTTCCGTGGCTTTGACACGATCAAAGGCGAGTGAGATGATCGGTACATCATTCAGGAACGCTAATATAATGAGCTGGACCGGCGTCAGTGGATAGGTTTTGAAGATAAGACCGATGACAGCGATAGTGATGATGAGTCGAAAGCTTTCGGATATACGATAGAGCGAATAGTTGTACAAACGAGCAAAGATATCACGGGCTTCGATGATAGCATCTTTTATGACTGCGATACCGTTCTTCAACAACACTATATCAGCCGCACCTTTTAGTGCATCGACTGCCGTAGAAACAGCAAAACCAACATCAGCATTTTTCACAGCTGGCAGGTCGTTGACTCCGTCGCCAGTCATAGCCACAACATGATGGGCGCGTGCGAGCGAGACTATCTCGTACTTATCTTTTGGCAACACTTCAGCAAAACCACCGATTGAATCGAATCGTTCTTTCAAAACGACTGCATCGCCGTCCAAAACGCCTCTAGCCACAACATCTCCCTTGATACCGAGTTCACCAGCAATACGCTCACTGATAGCGAGACTATCACCCGTGATCATTTTCACTCCGATGCCATTCTGAGACATAAACTCTACTGTTGACTTGGCATCAACATGAAGGCTGTCAGCCAGAAAGAGAATGCCGACGAGCGTCATGTTCTTTTCTTCACTGCCCTCTCGGTTGATAGCTATGGCTATGGCCCGATAGCCCCCGTCGGCCCCCTTTTGAACAGCCTCATCAAATCTCTTTCGATTGTCGACATCCAAAGCGCACAATGACGCAATGATCTGTGGTGCACCAGATGAGATAGCGGACTCTTTGCCGTCTATGGAGACGACAACAGTGCTTCGTTTCCTCTCCGAATCTCCTGGAGTGTAATCGATAGGAGGGTACGGCTTAATAGACAATGCCTGTGCTTTTTTGAAGATAGCGTCATCAAGCGGATTGTCGTGCGATTCTGAAACAGCGCTAACCGCATACAGCGCAACATCATGCTCCGTAAAATTATCGAAGGAAATAATACGCTCCACTTTGATGGTGTTTTGAGTGAGCGTGCCTGTCTTATCAGAAAGTAGCAGGTTAACATTAGCCAGATCTTCGAGAGATGCCAGCCTCCTGACAATCACTTGTTTTTTTGCGAGATTTAGAATGCCGATCGAGATGATAAGGCTCATAACTGTTGGCAAAGCTACTGGAATACCGGCGATGAGGAGAGAAAGATCGAGTGTAACTACGTCAGTCAATGCAGAGTGGGTGAAAAGAAGCACTGCGGTCAAAACGATCACAATGAATATGCTTATGATGGAGATGAATTTTGAAACGGACAGTATGTCTTTCTCAAGGGAGCTTTGACGAGGCTTTACGTCAACAGAGACAATCGTCTTACCAAAAAAAGTGGAGGCGCCAGTCGCAGTCACTGTACCGATGCCATTGCCCGTTGTCACATATGATCCTGAATATGAAATGTCGCCAGCCTTTTTTTCCTTTGGCAAAGATTCGCCAGTGAGAACAGACTCATTGATGGAAAGGTTTTTTGACTCGAGGATGGAAATATCGGCTGGCACAACTGCGCCAATCTTGAGCATGATCACATCCCCTTCTACTAGACCGACTGAGTCGATGAGCGTCCACGCTCCATCACGGAATACCGGCACCTTGACGGCAAGATGCGCTTGGAGCTGTTTGATCGATTTGTCTGCCTTTCTTTCATGCCACATACCGATGGCAGAGTTGGATACAAACAAGAATAAGATAATCCAAAAATTAACGTCATTGCCGCTGTATAAAGACAGAAAAGCAGCCGCGAGAAGCATGAGCGGTATGAGGGAAAACAAATTCTTTGCAACAACAAGGAATAGGTTCTTCTTTTTCTCAGGAAGGCTGTTTGGGCCGTTCCTTTGGAGCATGAGGGATGCTTGTTGTGATGTAAGTCCCAGGTATTTTGTAGTCATATCAATCCATTGTATAATATGGACATGAATAATCACAGACATATACTCAAAGAGATCGCGAAATTCGCGACCGGACTGGTCACAGCGGATTTTATTGTGGCGCTTTGGCTCTTAGATTCAACTATCAGACCCCTCAACTTTTGGGGCGTTACTTTTACTCCATCCATACTTGAAGCCGGTATGGCATTCGACATTATTCTGCTCGCCATTCTCATCCATTATGCTTGGCATGCAGATGTACACACTCCATCGATGAGACAACGGACTTTATTCATCGTCGTTGGCGTTATTATGGGCATTGTCGGTTTGGCGCATCTGTTCCGACTCATCTTTGGTGTGAGCATAGACATCGGAAACTGGGCTGCCCCTTTCTGGCTCAGTTGGATTGGCACCATCGTTGCCCTCTACATATCCTATACGAGTTTTAGATTTGCGGCCCATTCAAGGAAATAGGGACAGATCTTTGCGACTTTTAATCTATCATTGGGCACGACTCAAGCATCTATAAATGCTTCTATTTTAACTTTGGGCTGGCCAGACTTGGATTCGACCGCGCCTCTCACTTCGCTACCCGCTCCGTTCGGGCTGGTCACCGGCTCGCACCCGTAGGCGTGCTCGCCTACGGACTCCGCTACGCTCCGTGTGCTCCGCCGTTCGAATCCTGCGCCTGTCATCACTCACTCACTTCGTTCGTTACGTGCTGCCAGACTTGGATTCGAACCAAGATACACAGCTCCAGAGGCTGCGGTCCTACCATTAGACGATCTGGCAATTTCAAATACCCTTTACTTGGGTACCTTGCAGAATAACCTAAAAAACAGTATAAATCAAACAAAGGAGACCCTTAGAACAATGAAAATCATTACCAACCCTATCGAGGCCCGCGAGGCTTTGAAACGGCACAGCATCCCCACCCATCTCTGGGATGGCGGGAATTACAAAACGATCGAACAGTTGATGGAAAGCTTAGAGACCGATGCGATCCAGCTCGAAGAGCATGACAACCATGGATCGAAGAGCTTAATTCTCCGTGTGAATGTCGTTGTTGCGCACATTCAAGTCTTCAAAGAAAACACTGACACGTGGCACAAGCTCTACGAGCACAGCGTTTTTTCGCCAAAAACGAATGAATGGAAAAGTCGGCAGCAGTTCAACGGCAGTGTCGCAGGAAAACCACTCCGATCTGAGCCCCTTAACTCACAGGGTTTACTCACAGCAATCCAGCGTGAGATCGGTGAAGAACTAGGACAGACTGAACCGCGCTTCAAGCGCCCCGGTCACTACGAGCTTGTTCCTCGTCACCGCGAGACAGTGGTTGCCTGCGACTGTTATCCAGGGCTACCTGAACATTTCGTTCGCCAGCACTTCCGATGCCTCATTCATCCCAAATTGTATCGCAAAAAATACGTTCATGTTGACGAAAAATCGCGACGTATCACAACCTTCAAGTGGGATCCGTTGATATGCCAAGAATACCCTGAGGATGAGATCGTCCTGGCCAACTGACACCAGCGAGTCGAGCTTTACACTTAACTCGCACCCTGTAGCAATACAGGGTTTTTTATTTGATATATAGCCTTGCGCAATCACGTAAAAAACGCTATAAAAGCAAGCGGACTTCGCAGTAAACCAAAACCAAATAATGGAGGAAACGATTATGCAAAAAAATGAGAAATCAACCGCTGGGGAAATGACTCTTGCCCAGTGGCGAGAAAAGGCTCTAAACATTGCAAAAGAAGAGTTGGCCGCAGCAATTACTCCCTATTTTCAAAAAATGGGAATCGACACTGAAATGTGGGGCAAGACCCCAGGAACACGTTCCTTTGATGACTTTATCACGGCTATGGCTCGACACGATATCCGTATGGAATACGAACTAGGATCGAAAACTTTCGAAATTGATACCTTGATTCTCAAGATGAGATATCGTATCGGAGACAGGATATGGGAATTGCGCAAAATCTCTGAAGAATACCCCGACGGCAGAGAACAGCAAACTACTTATCCGTCCTATTTGTTTAGTAACATCACCGGACAAGAGACATCATATACAGCGGCGCTTCGGTGCTTAAGTGAAATCGAACCGAAAATCAACTGGTTCGATAAACTTGATAAATTCAGTATCACTCGTGACAGGATTGAGACATTTGAACCACAGGCATCACCTGAATATCCCGGCTTGTCGTTTACCAACAATCAGCGCGTGCTAATTTGTGCGATACACTCTGAGTCACTCTACTCAGAGCAATATTTCGTAGTGGTGAATGATATCAAAAACTACTACGGTTGGATGGAGCTCGATCTGCCCAAATAACATACATACTTTTTGTGTAAACACACCGCGCTTCAGCACTGAAGCGCGGTTTTTTATTCAGCGGAATTATGTCGGCGCAACGTCCTTTGAGCGCCGACTTATTTACCCTTTCTCTTCTTGGCCGCTTTCATAAACTCCGTAAAGAGCGGATGCGGTGCGAGCGGTCGTGCCAAGAACTCAGGGTGGAACTGTGTGCCAAGGAAAAACGGATGCACCGAACGAGGGAGCTCGGCGATCTCCATGAGAGTACCGTCAGGCGACTTGCCCGAGAACACCAGACCAGCATCTTCTATCTGCTGTATATACTCTGGATTGACCTCATAGCGGTGACGATGGCGCTCCTCGATCTTGTCGGTACCATATGCTTCATGGGCCACACTACCCTTCATGAGCTTTGCAGGATACCTACCGAGACGCATCGAGCCTCCATAGTCACCTTCAGCAATTTTTTTCTTTTGGTCAGGCATGATGTCGATGATGACATGCTTTGCTTTTGGATCGATCTCCGCAGTATGTGCCCCCGCGAGACCGATGACATTGCGAGCGTACTCTATCGTCAACAACTGCATGCCGTAGCAGAGGCCAAAGTATGGAATCTTATTTTCACGACAATATCTGATAACATTGAGCTTGCCTTCGATACCGCTCTCGCCGAAACCACCTGGCACGATGATACCATCGAACTGATCGAGCGCAGAATAGTCAGGCTTCTTGCCTTCAAAATCGCGCGAATTGACCGTATGGATGACCGGCTTAACCTTATTGGCATATCCTGAGAACTTTATCGCCTCCAAGACAGAGATATAGGCGTCAGTCAGCACAAAGTCTCCTGTATTAAAATATTTACCTACAATGGCGATATTGAGCGTATGTTCATTGAAATTCTTTATGCCTTTAGCGAACCTCTTCCACTCATCGAATGTTGGTCCCATCTTCCTTTCAGGCAGACTGAGCGAGTTCATGAGGATCTCGGCGAGCTGATCTTTCTCAAAGTTGACCGGCACATCGTATATGCTCTCTATGTCTGGCGCTGATATGACATGCTCAGTTGGTATATTACACGAGATTGCTATCTTCTCTTTGCGACGATGATCGAGCGGTGTTTCAGCACGAGCAATGATAAAATCTGCATTGACGCCATATGAAGCCAGCTGACGCGCAGCATTTTGCGTTGGACGCGACTTCATCTCACCGAGCTTACCTGGTGTCGGCAAATATGAAACCATGATAAACACCACATCTGCAGGGCGTTTCATCTTGAGCATACGAGCTGCTTCGATGAACATGACGTTCTGATAGTCGCCGATCGTGCCGCCGATCTCGACGATAGATATATCTGACTCATTGAGCTTCGCAGCATGCTCAAAACGATGAACGATCTCATCACGGATATGTGGTATTGCCTCGACGCACTTCCCGCCATATTTGAGCGCGCGCTCTTTTTCAATAACTTCCCTGTAGATCATCCCTGATGTCATATAATCATATTCGCTCGCGTCCCGATTGAGGAAGCGTTCGTAGTTTCCCATGTCCTGATCAGTCTCAAGCCCGTTATTTAAAACAAAAACCTCACCGTGCTCGGTGGGGTTCATAGTGCCTGCGTCGACGTTGAGATAAGGATCGACTTTGACGAGATTGATGCGGAAGCCTTTGGCAGAGAGGACGGTGCCGATCGAAGAGGTGGCGATGCCCTTGCCTACTCCCGACATCACGCCGCCGATGACGAAGATGTACTTGTGGGGAGATTTGGGGATCTTGCTCGCAATCTTGTCTGCGACCTTGGCCGGCTTCTTGTTCATGGAGCTAAGTATATAATATTCAGTAACCGGGAGACAATGACAAAATATATTACAAATTAAAATTACTAAATATACAAATAGTCTCAGTGGCGTGCGTATATGTGCAGCGGTTTTGGTCAAGGTGGAACATAAAACATTCGGGCCTGTATGCCTCCAACAAAATCGAGATGACGAACTTTTTCCGTCAGTCCTTATTTTAAGCCAGTGACGAAATTTCTTCGTCACCCTATTTTTACGGACTTGTGTCTTGTATTAGTCGCGAAAAAGAAATCCCACCATCTTGCGACGGTGGGTTCCCGTGTTGAGATGGTGGGTTACAAAATGGCCTGTGCCGACATTTTTTCATGAGCGCGCAGAGATTCCTCCTGTTCGCTAGTGACGAAATCTTCACATTCTTTTTTGGTGCCAACGAAGACATCTTTCTCGAGGCCAAACATGCACACAACGACATGTGAGGATGCAGGGCCATCGGTGTTGGAATTTTGCCTTACTTCAAGGTCTGAAACGCTCCAGACTCGAGTTGCTACTACTCCGGTTTTTATCATAAAGGACTCCTTAATTGGTTGGAATTGATTTAAGCTGTTCGGACACCATTATATCAATATAATTGTACCATGTCAAGTACCTAAATACTACACCCTCAAATACTTCCTAGCTGCAACATAGCTCGATACCCCGCCGAGAAGGATGCCTGACCCCATGATGAGGATGAATATCTGTGGAAAATTGTGGACAAAATACGCCGACAACACATTTACGATAAGCGAGAAATTCGCTGCCACATCGACACCCGCCAAACGCAGGACGATAGAGTCACTCCAATAAGCAAATCCTGCCATGAGGACAAGCGTCAAAATAGCTGAGACGACACCATACATGATACCCGACACGACGAATGGGCCACGAACGTAGATATTGCTTGCACCGACGAGCTTCATAACAGAGATCTCATCGCGCGCGGTATAGATGATGAGACGGATCGTGTTCCAGACGATGATGATGGCCACGAGGATCAGTATGAGAGCAATCGTTGCCCCTACTTGCTCTACCGTTGGGATGATAGCACTCAGGCGGTCGATGATGATCTTGTTTTCTTCATAGTTAACCTTATCGATGATAGGTGTACCATCCTGATCTTCGGTATTTTTGCTCGTTAGGAAATTGGCGATATTGCCATACTGACCAGGATCTTTAGCTTTGATATTGAGCGCTGCTGGGAATGGATTGCCACCGACTTCTGTGAGGCCTTGCATAATGAGCGCATTGTTTTGCCACTTGTCTTTGAAAGCGCTGAGAGCCTGGTCGGCAGAGACATACTCGACATCAGCCACTTCAGGCAATGCTTCGATCTCTTTTTTGAGCGAGAGAATATCTGCTTCAGGAGCTGTCAGCGTAAAGTACACATTGATATCGACTTTATTTTTGACATCGGTCAAAAGTGATCGGCCGAATGCACTGGCGAATACGAGCCCACCGAAAGCCGAGAGAGAAAGTGTAATGACAACAATAGCAGCAAATGAAAGAAAGCCATTGCGCCAAAAATTGACGAAGCCCGTGCGTGTTATGCGTTTAAAAGTGGTAAAAATCATTAGAATAATTAGGTTAATTGGAAATTAGGTCAATTTACAAAATGTACTTCCCCGACTTATCATCACGAATTACTTTCCCGTTTTCCATAGTAATGACACGTCCTCCAACAGCATCGACGACGCCTTTATTGTGAGTCGTGAGAAGAACAGTCGTACCCATCTCATTGATCTTCTTCAAAATACGGACGATCTCAAAAGTATTGGTCGGATCAAGGTTTCCGGTAGGTTCATCAGCAATGATGATGTCTGGCTGGGTAACGATGGCGCGAGCGATAGCCACACGTTGACGCTCGCCACCCGAGAGCTCATGAGGAAAATTCCAGATCTTATGAGCGAGGTCGACAAGCTCGAGGACATGCGGCACATCTGCTGATATCTCATGATCCGTATGGCCCGATGCTTCCATAGCAAAAGCGATATTTTCGTAAATAGTCTTGTTCGGTATCAAACGATAATCTTGGAAGACGGTGCCGATACGACGACGTAGCTTGCTCATCTGTTTTTTATTCAAACTATGCACATTGGTCGACTCGAGGAACACTGAGCCAGCAGTAGGATAATCTTCAGCGATAAGAAGCTTCATGAGGGTCGTCTTGCCTGCCCCAGAATGACCAACGATAGTGACGAACTCTTTTGGCTCAACACCAAAGCTGACATTGTCGAGGGCAACTGATTTGTCAGGGTATATTTTTGAGACTTTGTCGTAGTAGATCATAAGTCTAGTATACCAGTAATCCGTAATCAGTAAACGGTGACCGGGACGTGTTTTCTGTTTACTGGTTACTACAACTCCCTCTCTGCTTCAATAAACATTTCAATATCACCCTCGAGCACCTTATCAACCGAAGAAGTCTCTACATCGGTGCGATGATCCTTGATCATCTTGTACGGATGCAAGACATATGAGCGGATCTGATTGCCCCACTCGATAGCAGTAGTCGAAGATATCTGCATACCCTTCTCTTTTGCTTTACGCGCCTCTTCCATATGTTTCCAGAGCTTGCCACGGAGGATGTCGAGTGCCTTTTCTTTGTTCTGAGCCTGAGAGCGCTCAGAAGTTACATGGATAGATATACCTGTTGGCTTATGAAGCAAGCGCACTGCAGTTTCACGCTTATTCACGTTCTGACCGCCGGGGCCGCCCGACTTGGCGATCGATATCTCAAGATCTTTATCTTCGACTACCACATCGTCAGAAGAAGTCTTTTCAAATTCAGGGATGACTTCGACGAGTGAAAAAGATGTCTGACGCTTTTGAGCTGAGTTGAACGGAGAGATGCGAACGAGACGATGGACACCGGATTCATTTTTGAGCGTGCCATACACGTTTTTGCCAGTAATCTCGATAGTTATATTTCTGTAGCCACCATGATCATTTTCATTTGAATGAATCACACCGAAGCTCCAGCCTTTTCCTTCCGCGTAGCGGCGATACATGCGCACGAGCATCGCCGAGAAATCCTCAGCATCGTCGCCTCCCGCGCCAGAGAGGATGGAGAGGATAGCGTTGCCCTTGTCGTACTTTCCTATGCCCTCAAGGCTATCTTTGAGGTTTTGCAGCTCTTTGATAGCAGCTTGAGCTTTGTTCTTATCCTGCCAAAAATCCGCTCCTGCCATAGCGGCTTCGAGGTCGGCTATCTTCTGTTGGATTTTCTCTTTGTCACTATTCATCTTGAGCCAAAGGCCGGGATTGAACCGGCGACCCTCGCTTTACGAAAGCGATGCTCTACCAACTGAGCTACTTTGGCGCTGGAGCCAATGTCCGGGATTGAACCGGAGACCTCGCCATTACCAATGGCGTGCTCTACCAACTGAGCTACATTGGCGAATTTTGCATTTCAAAATTCGGATCGAGAGAATTCTTGTAGCGAAGCTGCAAGAATTTCGAGACCAGAATTACCTTTCGAAGGGAATTCGGATCAAAAGATTTATTTTAGCGAAGCTGAAATAAATTTTTGACCGAATTTTCTATCTACACGGGTGCAGCTAAGAATAGTCTATTTAAGGGATTATTTCAATCACTCAACGATGAACTTCACCTTATTGCTCATTCTTCCCCATGGATAGACAAAGACATTATATTCTCCAGGAACGATGCTCAGGTACGATGGGCAGGATTTTCCTGAATATGACGTATCCGCTGTACAATATTTATCCTTCAACGTGAACTTGATCAAGTTATCAGTTGAACCGGCATCATTGTATATGATCCCTTTTATGCCTGTTGTCGGGTTTTCTATCCATGCATATCTGTCACCTTCAAAACCAGTAAAATGATTACCACTGATCTCAACAGCATCACCGATATGCGCAGGCGATGGGGCGACCATGGTGATCGTTGGACCAGTATTGATCAGCCCGGTGAGTTGCGCAACAAAATCATTTATAAATTGATCTTGCACTATCTTTACTGTCTTTGCGCCATTCTGTATGCGCACGAGCACTGTCATCATGTCAGGATATGACTGTGGCTTCTGGATCTTTGACTTTATCAGACCGATAAATGAAGTGACATCCGCGGTGTATTTTTTATCTGAAATATACGCATTAAGCGCAGCAAGCTCCGCATCATCGAGCATTCCAATGTTTCTATCAGCCTTAAAAACAGTGCCACCATAGTCCACGGTAATATTGTCATTGAAGCCGGCAATGCCCCCAGTACGCTGGAAATTAAATAGGGTGTGTTCAGGTAAATTCTCTACACCGACGGGAATAATAGGAATAAAAACAAGCACACCAAGGATCAAGATTACAAAGAAAATAAGTAGTGGTTTCATATGGGTATTGTACAACAAATAAATGCTAGTTGGCTCGCTCCGGGCGCAAAAAATCCCCTTAAGGGGATTTTTTCTGCGCGCCCGGTGGGACTCGAACCCATGACCTCTCCCGTGACAGGGGAGCGCTCTAACCAGCTGAGCTACGGGCGCAGTGAAAGGTAGTGTAGCAAAAAATGAGGAAAAGACAAGAAAACGAAAAAAAGTGTGTCGGCGGGAGGAATCGAACCTCCGACCTTGGGCTTATGAGTCCCACGCTCTAACCGACTGAGCTACGCCGACATGACACACTGATATTAACTACATTATCGAGCAGCTGCGCTTTCTAGCCAAAACAGCTACGCCGACGTAACAGTCAGAATAGCTGAAAAATCGCTAATGTGCAATTGCAATTTGCACCCTGCCCTATTTTGTGCCACAATAGCCTTCTATCGCGGGGTAGAGCAACGGTAGCTCGTCAGGCTCAT
This sequence comes from Minisyncoccota bacterium, assembly GCA_035495115.1. Taxonomy (GTDB): domain Bacteria; phylum Patescibacteriota; class Minisyncoccia; order Phycocordibacterales; family PALSA-1337; genus C7867-002. The sequence continues at coordinate 24,449 of DATJGJ010000014.1, forward strand.
AACCTGAAGATTGACGGTTCGATTCCGTCCCCCGCAACAAGATCAGTGTCAAAAGCTAAATATAATAAAACTCCTCAAAAACCTTCTTATATAGGTTTATCACGCGTTGCGCTTCATACTTTGTCAACTGAAACGCTGTGCCATCATGAGCAATCTTGTTACGTACCAGGTGAGCATCCCATGCCGCTTGGAGATTTTCCATATCGCCTTTCACGACTCTCTTGAGCTTTTCGCCAATACCCTCACCTTGATAGCCGAGTGTAGTGAGCACATCCTCGAGCATGATATCTGCTTCCATGATAGCTTGTCGCCAATCGCTTTCATTATCTGAACTGATATGCGTTTGCACGCGCTCCCAGCGATCAGCGAGAACGTGATCCGGCTTTACATCTGCCTCATATGCTGGCTCGACTTTGAGATCATATTTCTCTTCTTCTTTATTGCGGATATGCTTGAGTTGTTCGACACAATATATAATCCCAAGCAAAAAGAATAGTGAAACTGGAAAAGCGAGCAAGATGACGATATCGAGCGCTTTTTTCCCAACCATAGATATGAGCGGACCGTAGCTACCTGTATATTTATTTGCTTCAGATAAAATATGAGGAACGCCGAAAGCGTTGAGTAACACTTGAAGGTATTCAGATATCGAAGGCCATGCAGCGATGAGAACGATGAGTCCGATCAAAGCTCCGATCTCAAGACCCGCCACCTCAATTTCCTTTTTTTCTTTTTTATCAGCCATGGTGAATTACACCTATATTATACCCTATTTCTCATTCAAAAAATCCTTACCTGCTTTGAAAAGGGCTTTTTCATCACCATGACGGGCAGTCAGCTGCAGTCCGATAGGCAATTTTTTGCTTTCTTTTTCAACTTCGCCGCACGGGATAGAGATTGCAGGAAGTCCAGTGAGATTCGCGGTAACCGTGAAGATATCTTCGAGATACATAGCAACTGGATCAGCAGTCTTCTCCCCCATCTTGAAAGCGGGAGATGGTGCCGTCGGCGTGGCGATGAGATCGACAGATTCAAATGCTTTGAGGAAATCATTCGTGATCATTTGGCGCACCGCATTGGCACGGTTGTAATAAGCATCATAGTAGCCAGAAGAAAGAACGTAGGTGCCGAGCAAGATGCGGCGGATGACTTCTCTGCCGAAGCCAGCGCGACGCGTTTCAAAATAATCTTCAATGACATTTGCGCCATCTTTGTGGAGGCCATATTTCACGCCATCGAAACGAGCCATGTTCGAAGACACTTCTGCAGGCATGAGGACATAGTAAACCATCAATGAATATGAGATGTTCGGCAATGAAATATCTTTTATCTCATATCCTATTTTTTTGAATGATTCGATAGACTCATTGAAAGCAGCGAGCACTGCAGGGTCGATGCCGTCTCCTTTGAGGAAGTCTCGAGGCACGCCGATAACGGGCTTTTTATTTGTGGCATTCGTATGTATTCGTGTATTGGTGTCATACGTCTTTTCATCAATTGTTGTTCCATCCTTTATATCTTTACCCTTGATCGCATTGAAGACAATTTCGGCATCGGCAACAGTATTGGTGACTGGACCGATCTGATCGAGTGATGAACCCATAGCCATGACACCATAGCGCGAGACAGCGCCATAGGTAGGCTTGAGACCGACGACACCACAAAAGCTCGCTGGCTGACGGATGGAACCGCCAGTATCTGAACCGAGTGTAAAAAGCGCTCCTTGCATGGCTACTGCAGCGGCTGAACCACCCGATGAACCGCCAGCTACTCTGCTCTCATCGTGAGGGTTTTTTGTCGGGCCGAAAGCCGAATTCTCAGTGGATCCGCCCATAGCGAATTCGTCCATGTTCAAACGACCAAGAAATACCGCCCCCTCGGCTTTGAGCTTGGCGATAACAGTTGCATCGTATGTAGCATGATAGTTCTCAAGAATCTTTGAAGCAGCACTAGCGATATGTCCTTGGATAAGGATGTTATCTTTAACGCCGCATGGAATACCGCAAAGGAGAGGAAAATCTTGGTTATTGTTTCTTGCTTCTTGTATCTTTTGATCCGCCTTCTTTGCCTGATCGAGCACATCTGCAAAAACCTCAAGATACGCATTGATAGTCGGGTTTCTCTTTTTGATCTCATCGAGATATGCCTGAGTCAGTTGTACTGAAGAATATTCCCCTTTCTTCAAGGCTTCATGCGCTTTCTGTATGGTGAGTGTTTTGAGGTCTATGTTCATATTATTTGTAGCATTCGTGCGCTTATCGTAGATTCATATTACGTTTTATTGTTCTATCATTTTCTTGACTGCGATAAAGTCCCCCTCTCGGTCAGGCGCCTCGTTGAGCAGTCCTTCTCGATCAGCAGGGCTCGTCGAATGGACTTCATCTGGTCGCGTCACGTTCTTCACTGCGCCGACGCGGCCTTCCGTATCGAGCGATACATCTACTTTCTTGAGCTGGTCGACATAATTCAAAATAGAATCGAATTCTTTGACGAGCGAGCTCTTATCGGCATCAGTGAGCTTGATACGCGCGAGAGTTGCGAGCTTTTCTAGTTCTGCAGGAGTTATCATGGATTGAAGTGTAACAGGCTCTCACCTTTCATTCAACAGGTTGACGCGAGGTGAGTTTATCAGGTATGTTGTGGGATAAATAACCGTAGCATGCCAACAACTTCATATTGAAAGGAATTATGCCAATCATACCAAAAGACGTCATGCGGCATTTGCTCGTTGATGATGAAATTTTCGAAAAATCCTTCGAGCCTGACGCTAAAAAGACTTTCCTTTGGCGTCTCAAATATCAGCCCGAAGAGATACTCGCTGATATCACCCCCTGTGTCCCTGTCGCTGTTAAAAGCGTAACGAAAAGTTCGCTCATCATAGCCGACCAAGACGCACATTCTGCAGCCGAGGAAGTCATCGCTGCTTTGAAAGAAAAATTCAAGGATGAGCTTGAGTCAACTACGCCTGACTCGGCACCTCAGCGCCAAAGTTTCTATTGCATCAAATCATAACAGTTCGCGCCACGGAAGCAATTCCGTGGTTTTTTATTTCACCATCTTCACAAACTCTTCCTCAGAAAGGATGGCGACCCCCAGCTCTCTCGCTTTATCAAGCTTCGATCCGGCTTCTTCTCCAGCCACGACATATGATGTCTTCTTTGAGACTGAACTTGAGACATCCCCTCCTTTCGCACGGACCATCGACTGCGCTGTATCACGATCGAGATTTTTCATGCTTCCAGTGAAGACGAATGACTTCCCCTCAAGCGGACGCGCCTCATTAATTTGTTCAGGAATGATCGTGACATTCTTTACTATATCTTTTACCAATTTTTTATTTCCTTTGTCCGCGAACCAATCGACGAATGATTGCGCCACCACTTCACCGACACCATATATGGAACGAAAATCTTCAATTGACGCATCCATAATCGAATCGAGAACACTTTCCCCTTGTACCTTTCCCCTTGTACCTTGTTCAAAATGACGCGCCACGTCATAGGCAGTCTCTTCGCCAACCTGAGGTATAGAAAGCGATGTAAGGAATCGAGGTAATGTCACCTTCTTTGCCTTCTCGATCGCTTCAAGCAAATTGTCGACAGATTTTTCAGCAAAACGAGGTAATGCCAGCAGGTCGCCTTTCTTTAACCTGAAGATATCTGCGAAGTCAGTGACTAAGTTATTCTCAAGCAGCACATCGATGATCTTTGGGCCGAGACCATCTATATCAAAGCATTTCTTTGAGACGAAATAATAAAACTTTCTCTTTTGTTGCTCGAACGAGTCAGTACTGACGCACTTCCATGCCGCCTCGCCAGGCACACGTTCGATGCGACCATCGCCGCCACAGGCAGATATATGCGTTGGCCACACAAACGGCGTTGAACTCTTTGGGCGCAATTCTTTTACGACTGAGACTATATCAGGGATGACGTCGCCCGCTTTTTGTAGGATTACCGTATCCCCGAGACGAAGATCGAGTCGTTTGATCTCATCCTCATTATGGAGCGTGGCGCGAGACACGGTCGAACCGGCAACGAGTACAGGCGAGAGGATTGCAACGGGAGTGATGACACCGGTACGACCGACTTGGAATGCGATATCTTCGAGAATAGTGGTGACTTGTTCCGCCGGAAACTTATACGCCACTCCCCAACGCGGTGATTTGCCCGTATATCCGAGAGCCTCTTGAATCTTTCGTGAATTGATCTTTATGACGATGCCGTCGAGCTGGTACGGGAGATCGTGGCGCTTCTTGGTCCATTCCTCATAAAATCCCTGGACTTCATCGACACTCTTGCACACTTTGTAATATGGATTCACTTGGAAGCCGAGCTCTTTGAGCAACTCCAACTCCCCCGACTGCGTGTCCGGCATTTCTTGTACCTTGTTACTTGCACCTTGTAACTGATCGATATCATATATAAAAGAATCCAACTTCCTTGAAGCGGTAACCTTTGGATCGAGCTGGCGCAATGAACCAGCTGCTAGATTTCTCGTATTGGCATAGAGAGGCTCACCGTTCTTCGCACGCTCTTTGTTGATGCGCTCCAAGTCTTTGACACTGATCCAGATCTCCCCTACGGCCATGAGTGATTTTGGGGTTTCGTGCACCTTATTACTTGTCACTTGCAACTTGAGCGGCACGCTCTTTATCGTCTTTATATTATGCGTCACGTCTTCGCCGACCTCACCGTCACCACGCGTGGCAGCCTGTTTTAGCACACCATCCCCGTATGTGAGAATAGTTTTAAGCCCGTCTATCTTGAGCTCACAACAATACTCTAGCTGCTCATGCGCGACACCGCTCTTATTCATGAAGTTACGGACTTTTTCCTCCCATTTTCTGAGCTCAGCTAGATCAAAGACATCATCGAATGACCACTGGCGGTGTACATGACGTACTTTTGTAAACTCCTTTATCGGCTCCCCTCCGACACGCTGACTCGGCGAATCATCAGTCACCAGCTCGGGGTACTGGGCTTCTATGGCTTCCAATTCTTTGACCAGAGAGTCATATGCTTCATCACTGATCTCTGGAGCATCCTTGGTATGATACAGCTCCCGATGACGGTTTATAGCCGTTTTGAGAGCGGCCAGACGCTCTATGGTCGATTGTGGAACCTGTTTCTTCATGTCTTCAGTATAAAGGAATACTCACCCCAAGGGTAGACCTTGAGGGTAGACCCCAATAAACTACTGGAATAATGTATAACGGAGGGCGCGCTCTACTTTGCGAGGACCAGTGATACCGCAATCGCCTGTTGGTATAGAGCCACCTTGTGAAGCCTTGCGCCACCCAATGTTATTGCCACGAGAATCTATCTTGGTCACCAAACCCAGCGTTGCATCGATATACTGGTTAACTATGACCGTCGCGCAACTCGCGGCACCTGACTGATTTTTTTCACCATCAGTTTGACCGCCTGTACCCGTAAACATGACGAATGTTGTAGTGTAACTACCCGAACCATTTGAGACGAGTTTCGCCTGGAACTGTGCATTACCGCATGATATGTTGTGCGGATTGTTGCTGCCATCAAAAGATGTAGTAGCGAGACCATTGGTTGTATTGTACAAATTTTCGAGAGCACACTCGAGACCGCTGTCAGCAGCATAAAAAGCGTAGACGGAATCGCGTGCTGACGAAGAGAGGATGGCCTGCTTACGACTCACTGACAAGATGAAAGCAGCGATGCTCAATACAAGCACTGAGACAATGACGGCAAACAAAAGCGTGTATCCTTTTTCTGATTTCATATTAGCGAGTAGTATTAGTCATGAGCTCTTGTAAACGAATCTCATTTGGGATTGATCCATCTGTCCACTGTACGATAACTGTCACTATTGTTTCTGTACTGCCGTCGCCTACTGGCGTAAAGTAAAAATAACGCATAAACGGACTCGCATGGTATGAACCATTCGGCGTACCAGAAACTATTGGATAGTAGTAGTTTATTGCAGCATTGACTGACAGCTGGCATGTCGACGTTATATCACACTGCATAACATTTGCGTTCTCTAAACCACTACTGTAGTAACTTGGCACATCAGGTGTCGTGCACGGATTGTTTTTTGAAGTACATGAGCTATAGTTGAGTCCTTTGAGCCATGGAGTTCCCGTAACTGAAGCATTATTATCTTTGATATTTTTGATCGACTCCATACCATCCTGTGCGAGATACGTTGCGATCATAGCATTGCGCGACCCAAGCGCGGCAGTGAGAGCTTTATTGGCGACCGTGAGCGGTCCTGCGATAGCAACCATGAGGATAGCGATGGCTACGAGCGTCTCGACAAGAGTAAAACCTTTTTGTGTATGTTGTGTATTCATATGATTATCCTTGTGAGCGCTCAGATATGCTCGTCTGGACATCAAAGACCGACTGATCTTTGACCTTTGTGCCTACATATCCATAGAGACGGATGAAAACCCAGCTATACGGCGTCGATCCAGTACCGCCGTACACACCCACTTTATAATCCTGGATTTTCACACCACTTGAAGTGACTGGAAAGAATGGTGCACTATTGCCGCCAATGTTGATGCCTTGGCCTGTAGAGGTTTCCTCTGCTTTGAATATAGTCACTATCCCATCTGATGATACATGAAACAGATATGCGTAGACGAGTTCACCACCTGAAGGATCAGTATTTGAAGGATTGAAAGAAATGATAGCATCGCCTCCCGTACCTGAACTACATGTGCCATTGAGGTTGCTTGGCGTATTGGTATATAGATCAGGACCTGTGACGCACTTAAATGCCGTACCCACGCGCATTTCACGACTGATAGCATCGAGTATAAAACTGACATTGTTCACCCCTGACTGTATCGCTTGCGCTTGCTTGTTGGCACTGGTGACACGGACGAGTGCACCAACCGCTATGACTGCCACGATAGAAAAGATACCGAGAGACACGATGATCTCAATGAGAGTGAAGCCTCGTTTTTTTTCAACTATTTTTTTATGTATAGGCATTGAGTGGATCATAGGCATGTATTAGTTACCAACTGATATTTGTCCGTTCTTTCTGATATAGACGACTTCACTGTGACTGTTATCAGCTGAGGTCAGAGTGATGAAAGCTATAGGCTGGGTGTTAAGTCCAGGGGTACCGTTCGACGTCACGGTGAATATCGCATTCGGGTTTGGACGTTTGTATGTAACATCGAGAATATCATTTGGCCCAAGAACATTTGAACCAGTACAATTATCGATGGTTGTAGCGAGGCATATCTGGGTGATTTTTGCTCCTTGAGTGATGGCATATGTCGTGATTGCTTCCCCACTACCAATGCCGTCATATCTGTTGGCATTTGATCCTGAGTTACTGATATCAGCAAAAAAAGTGAAGTGTGTCGTATCATTGCCTGCAAAATCGATACCGTATGCAGCATTAAAGTTATCTGTGCTCGCATCTGCACTCTTTACGCTCAAACCATATGTCTGAGCTGTGCGAATCGTCAGAGCCATATCATATGCAATGTTGGTGAGGAGCGTACCTTGGTTGAAGCTACCATAGCGAGCGATGACAAGAGCAGTCATTGCGGCGAAAATCGCGATAGAGATGATGAGTTCAATGAGAGTAAATCCTTTCATGTGCATATTATAGCGCGAGATTACTGACATACGACATGATAATATCTTTCAATAAGTGAATATCGATGACTTGGATATGGAATAGGAGCACGAGATACATACCAAGGATGAGATATGGCCCAAATGGTATCTCAATGCGCGGCTTGAACTTTTTGTGTGTAGCGAGGAGCCAGATGACTGAGACCGCTGCTGCAAGCCAGAATGCGAGAACGAGAGCATTGATGCCCGCGCTCACACCCAAGAGCCAACCAATGCCGAGCGTGAGCTTTGCATCGCCGAGACCCATCCATGCGCCGCGAGAGATGAGCCAGAGAAAAGCGAAAGGGACCGCGAGGACTGGTCCAGCGATGAGCATCTCGACTGTAGGGATATGCCACCACGAGCTGCCGCCGATGCACAAACTAAGGAGAGCTATTATACCAAATGAATAGACGAAACCGTCAGGGATAATCTTGTGCTTGATATCATAGACCGAGATGACGACGAGCAGACATGCGATAGCGAGTTGGAAAAGCGTCACCATGCCCGCAAGCGGATCTACTGGAGGATACGCAAAGAAAATAAGGACGAAGATAGCTCCTGCAATGAACTCAACGAGTGGATACTGCCATGAGATCTTGCTCTTGCACTTGCGACATGAGCCTTTTTGGACCGCGAAGCTGAAGAGAGGCACAAGCTCTTTCCAAGTCAGCGATGTGCCGCATGACATACACTTTGATCTGCCCCCGAGCCCCATACCAGTATTGAATCGGAGCGCCACCACATTCAAGAAACTTCCTACGACCGTACCGAAGATGAATGAAAGTATGAGGGAGAGAGTATCCATGGATTATTTTGTGCTTATGCAGTAGTCAGACTGATATGACGTTGAGTCGTAGCAATGCCAGCTTGGCGCACTTACACTATTGACGCTCAAGAAAGTACTGAGTACGTCATTCGAATAACTATTTTGTTGAGGTGCGATGTTTTTATTTTCAAGAAGCGCGTGCAGGACGTAGTCAGTCTGATTTGTATTGATTAAATAATCATACACATTCCCTGTCGAAGGATCTTTTGGAACAACTGAAATGTATGAGCCAAAGGTCACGCCCGCTGCGCAGCCTTGGCTCGTATCCAAGCTTGTCGGATACTGTCCGCAACGATCAAAATATTGTTCGAGAGCGAGTTGGATCTGATTGATATCAGAGACGCGCTGCGAATCGCGAGATTTTGACTTTGATGCAGTGAGACTGGTAACGATGATGCCTGTGAGGATGGCAATGATCGAGATCACGATGAGGAGCTCAACGAGAGTGAATCCACGACGCGCTGAATTGTTAAAAAACGAAGTACGAAAGATATTGAATTTCATGAGTAAATTATAACGTCAAATGAGGATTTATGGAAGCATGCTTACATGAAATCCGAATGCAGACGATATATGAGCGCAGCGAATATAGCATGACTTTCCATATGCAAACCACCCGCTCACTCGAGCGGGTGGTTTGGTAAAATGTTAATTTTTAACTATTTACACTGCACTTTACTTGTACTGTCTGTGCCATATGTAGGCCATGTTCCAGATGTGTTAGTGAGAGTTCTTCCTGAAGAATCAACACACTGGTAACCTGCGTTTGTTCTTGCATAAATAGCATAATCAGTAGTCTTTGTACCGGCACCACTGGTACTTGTGAGAATCAACGCACCCCAAGTTGTTCCAGATGTTGGAATAGAAGCTGATGTAAATTTACTTGTTCCACCGTTCAATGAATTGATATCCCCAAGAACAGTTGTAAGATTTACTGCACCGGCAGCCGCATTTGTCGTTGTTGCGACTGTAGCTGTGCCACTAACCTGAATATCAGGATAACCCGCACCATCAAAATCAGCTTCGAGCTGGTTTCTTACTTGGTTGAGTTCAGTTTGTATACGTGCATCACTACCCTTTTGGCGTGCTGAGTTCAAAGAAACGAGAACGACTGATGACAAAATACCGATAATAGCGATAACGACGAGCAATTCGATGAGGGTGAAACCTCCTTTCTTATTCATTTTCTTCATTGTAAATAAAGTTTACTAATAAATTTTCTAATAAACAGACCTTTGAGGGGTTGTTGGGGTTATTATACCACTGCCAGAAAAAGCAAGTAAAATCAACGTGGGGATAACATATCTTCCCTTCCAAAAATACTACTGCGTACTAGCGATGTTATATATAGGAATGAGCACAGAAGCCAACAAAACGGCCACACCTCCACCGAGCATGACGATCATGAGTGGTTCGATGAGTGATACAAGCGATTCGACTGCAGTTTCTACTTCACGAGCATAGAAATGTGCTACTGTTTTCAAGATACTACCAGACTCACCTGTCTCTTCGCCGACTTTCATCATTTGGACCATGATACCTGGGATCTCACTAGGATTGTTCGATAGAGACTCTGAGAGCGTCTTACCTCCTTTTACTGACTCAACGGCAGATGTGATGATGCCTTCGTATATCCTATTGTTGACGACATTTGAAGTGAGCTCGAGCGCGCGGACCATCGGTATACCTGAAGCGAGCATAGTCGACATGTTGTCTGATATACGCGAAAGATACAGCTTTTTATAGAGTGAACTCACATATGGTATGTGGAGCTTGAAGCTATCAAAAGCAATATGCCCCTGAGGTGTACGGACAAAGCGGATAAGGAAGAAACCGACGACAATAGCGACAGCAAGTAAGATAAAACCATACTGGACCAAGAAGTTACTGATACCCATGATCACTTTTGTATACGAAGGTAGATCGCCGCCATTTTCAGTGAGGATCGCGCTGATTTTCGGGATAACCACGGTGAACATGAGGATCATGACTGTCATAAAGGTAATGACGATGAATGCTGGATATATGAGCGCCCCCTTGACCTTTGACGAAAGCTCGTATGCACGATCGAGATAGTCCGCGAGATACTGGAATGTTTGATCGAGCTTACCAGACTCCTCGCCCGCCTTGACCATACTGACATAAAATTCTGAGAAGACCTTTGGGTGCTTTGAAAGCGCATTTGAGATAGAGCTACCTGACTGCAGATCGTCAGCAATCTCAGTCAATTTTTTCGCAAGGACCTGATTTTCAGTCTCGCCGCCGAGCAGACGGAAGACGCGGAGGGCCGAAACCTGAGCCTCAAAGAGTGTCGACAGCTGACGCGACAGGATGACCACATCCTTGTTCGAAACACGATCAAAGATGCTCAGATTCATCGACAAGATAGAGTTTGATGCACCTTCCTCATGGATCGAGGTGAGGACGAGACCGCGGCGCTGAAGAGACGCAATCGCAATGTCAGTGTTCACTGCATCTATTGATCCAGTTCTTTTGGCCCCTGTTTGATCGACTGCTTCGTAGTTAAATAACATAAGATAAGTATAAAGGTATAAAGTGTGAAAGTATAGAGTATAAAGACTAAATCATTCTCTCCAGGTTCTTTGGATTGAGAGAGTTGAGATATGCGCTCTCCACACTGATCTCACCGGTACGAACAAGCTCGGCCAATGAACGGTTGAGATCAATCATGCCCTCTTGTGAACTGGTCTCGATGACTGTATTAATCTCATGAGTGCGTCGTTCGCGGATAAGATTTGAAACTGCATTGTTGTTTATGAGCAATTCATATGCAGGGATGAGGCCGCCAGAGATACGAGGGATCAGACGCTGCGAAAAGATGCCCGTGAGTGAGCCAGCGAGCTGGACGCGAATCTGGTCTTGTTGGTTTGCAGGGAATGAATCAATGATACGATCGATCGTTTGTGCTGCATTGTTCGTATGAAGCGTTGAAAAAACGAGGTGACCAGTCTCAGCTGCGGTGACCGCGGTAGCGATAGTCTCGGTATTGCGCATCTCACCGACCATACACACATCGATGTCTTCACGGAACATAGCTGAGAGCGCATCAGGAAAATCAGGCGTATCAAGTCTAACTTCGCGCTGATCGATGATGGATTTCTTTGATTCAAAAAGATACTCGATCGGATCTTCGATGGTGAGTATGTGCTCTGTGCGCGTCTGGTTGATAATCTCGACGAGAGCGGCGAGCGTTGTCGTCTTGCCTTGACCGATCGGACCCACTACAAGAAAGAATCCTTGTGGCTTGCGCGTAAATGTTTCGAGGATAGGAGGCAACTTGAGCTCAGCCAAAGTGCGTATACCCTTTGGAATGAGACGGAGGGCGATCGCAAGGCTTCCCTGACGGTAGAAAACGTTGCCGCGGAAGCGCGCATGAGGCATGTTATATGAAAAATCGACATCCCTCTTTTCTTCCAAGATCTTTTTATTTGGCTCTGACAAAAAAACATTGACGAAGCCTTCGAGGTCTTTTTCGGTAAGAGCAGCTCGTTTGACGAGTGGTATCAACTCTCCTGATGAACGTATAACAGGAGATCGTCCAACCGAAAGATGCAGGTCAGATGCATTTTCTTTGATTATCAAATTGACTAATTCTTCGATCTCTTTTTTGTATTCCATAATATTTTCTATTTACTATTGCTAATTGCTTTATACTTTCTTGCTTGCAGTTATTTTTTCGACTTGAGCGAGCACTTCGGAAGGAATAGTCGTCGCTTTGACGATATATCCGTCGACATTGAGCTTTTTTGCTCGCGCAATGTCGTCAGACGCACCTTGGTTTGTCAGCATGATCACAACCGCATGAGGCGCGAGCTGATCTCGACGAAGACTAGCTACAAATTCCAAACCGTCCATTCCCGGCATAACGATATCTGACAGCAATACATCGGGCACATATCCATCCTTGACCAACTTGAGCGCGACTGCTGTCCCGTCTGCTGTTTTGACCTCATACCCTGCTTTACTGAACTTGATAGCATACATATCCAACAAAAATTGATCGTCATCTACCAGCAGAACTTTTTTATTTGGTGAGGTAGTTGGAATATCCATATGCATTATTATAATTCATTCGCATGTAAAGGGCTATTTGACGGTTTCATCTTCATACAGGAGCTCATCGTAGCCGAGCTTCTTTACTTCTTCTATCGGAATTGTCTTTTCGAATGCCTTGATCATAGCGTCTTCTTTGAGTCGCAACATGCCCTTGCTGCGCGCTATGCGACCGATTTCGGAAGCATTGGGATTTTTGAGAATAGCCTCTTCAATATCTTTGTCCATGGTAAACATTTCAAAAACCGCCATACGTCCACGAGTTCCCTTTGGAAATTCTGAAGTTGGTTTCGCTTTCATGACGGTAGGCGAAAATGGTATTTCCTTTTTATACTGTTCAGGCAAATCAGAAAATGAATGGTCGACCATCGCTTTGAGGCTGCCCTCGACTGGTACCGGCTCACCCTGACCAGGCGGCAAGAGACTAACGAGACGCTGTGCAATAGCGAGCACGAGAGTAGGTGCGATCAGATACGGATCGACTCCCATATCGATCAAACGAGGGATAACGCCAGCAGCATCATTGGTATGCAACGTAGAGAACACAAGGTGACCTGTCAAAGCTGCCTGAACAGCAAGCTGAGCTGTCTCTTTGTCGCGGATCTCACCGACCATGATGATATCTGGGTCCTGACGAAGCGTGGTGCGCAAACCGGTATCGAATGTATATCCGATCTCAGGACGAACTTGAGACTGACTGACACCTTCAATGGTGTATTCCACTGGATCTTCGAGGGAAAGCACGTTATAGCTCTCTCGATCTACTTCTGAAAGGACAGAATAGAGCGTCGTTGATTTTCCTGATCCTGTCGGTCCAGTGATGAGAATCAGTCCATAGGGACGATTGATTGCGTCTTTGAGCATAGCGAGATTTTTCTTTGAGAGACCGAGCTGATCGATCGTACGAACACCCTTTGCCTGGTCGAGGATACGCATCACCACCTTCTCTCCAAAATATGAAGGAAATGTAGAAACACGGAAGTCGACGCGACGACCATCGATGCGTGCCGAAAAACGGCCGTCCTGAGGCTTTCTCTTTTCATCGAGGCGCATATTTGAGATAACTTTGATGCGTGCGACCACTGCTGAGTGCACTTGTGGCGGCAGTACGAGACTCGTATTCAAAACACCGTCGACACGAAAACGCACACGGACCTTGTCGCGCATATGCTCGATGTGCACATCAGACGCTTCACCTTCTACGGCATAGCGCACAACCGTTGCGACGATTTTGACGATAGGAGCATCTTCGATGATCAGCGACTCATCTTGCTGGCCTTTGCCGTCTTTTGACTTCGCACCATCTGCTGTAGCAGTATCTTTTCTATTGATAGTATCTTCAGGCGTGATAGAGAGCTCGGTCTCCAATTCTGAAAGGGCTTGTGTGACTTCACCGGTAATGCCTTTGTACATCTCGATAACTTTATTGAAATCATCGATAGTGATGAGGAACATCTTGTATGGGATATTCTTTTTTGCCGCGAGGAAGTTGAGAGCATCGCGCGCCTCCATGTTGTCAGGATCGACGATACCTACTTCGAGCACCCCTTCTTTGAGACCGATCGGCGCGAAGCGGTAGTGTGCAGCTGATTCTTCTGGGATATAGTCGAGTGCTTCAAAAGGAATCGATGCATCTGCGATTGAGCGAACTGGCATATTCAAAAACTCGCCACGTGCAGCCAAAATATCTTCGGGCTTTACGCCTCGCCCTATCAGGATTTCATCGAGCGACGCTCCGCCGCTTATAGCCGTACGGATGGTGCGAATATCATCCTTGGTGATCAGGTTTTTGTTGAGGAGTATATCGATAACACTCATATTGATTTATTTAGCGAGTACTACCTGTTGACGATTGCGCCGAAAGCCCAGGTATCGGAGCAAAAGGATTTGGGCGGCCGACATTTACTGGAGGAATAACGACTGAGTAATCTACGAGAGTGCTGTACCCTGTATCTTGAAAAAGCTTTGTATCGATCTTGAGAGACTGTATCTGATTGAGGAGATTGAGAACGCGTACACCTACTGCAGCAGTCGCATTATCCGTGCTTTGAAGCGAGGTTGCAGCGGGAGTGGCGTTTGATGCAAAAAAGTAATACCCAAGAACAACAGCCGCTATGATGAGTAGCATCCAGATCGTTGATTTACTTGCTGAGGGTTTGTTGTTATTCATAGATATTATTGGCGAAGATAGTATGTATTGAGCTGAACCGAGAAATCATACGTACCAGTATCGTTGGCAGTTACCGTCAAATGTGTGAGATCCATGATGCGCAAATTTGCTTCCAACGCCTGCATCAGACCGATGAACTGCTGGTAGGTCGCTGATACGCTGAATGAAATACTGACCGTGTCGAGTGTTGCGATCGAAATGCCCCCAGTGTCCTTTTGACCGAATCCTTGAGCGCCATTTGGACCTGTAGCACTCGCAGAAGAAGCGGTAGGCGTGGTTGGAGCTGATGTCTTGGTGGACGCAGTTATATTTTTTAATGAAAGACCGTTTTGCTGGCCAACATTATTGAGATCAATCACCAAACGGATATTATCGACGGTATCAGGGAGCATCTTATCGAGTTTTTCACGATCCTGTATGGAGATGCTGTTGTAATCGTCAGTGACTTTTTTGCGTAGCGAGATGAGCGTTTCGGCATTTTTGATAGCAGAAGAATACTGATCATTGACTGCTTTGATGACTTTTGCCTCTGCCCACAGGTTACTGGTATAGCTAAAATAAATTGCACCAGCGATGATTATGAGAATTGTTGCAGTAATATTTCTATTCATAAAATTATTGAGTGGTGAACGGATTTGGCGCACTGGTATTGGTGTTTTGCTGAGGAGCTTGATTTACTGGCGCATCAGAGCTTGCGGCAGATGCTGGAGATACCAACTTTTCGTATGACAATGTGCTTGGATCGACAACGGCAGAGAAACCAAACGAAACGCTTCGGTTAGCATTGAGGACAGGGTTCGTCAAAACGGGATTTTTGATGACTTTGCGCAAACCATAGTCGTCGAGCTTGCTCAATACGTCAGACTGGAAAGCAACCGCACTCAAACTGGTACCAAGTCCCTGAAGAGAGATCTTGATACCATCTGATCCAGTCGTTGGAGCGGTGAGATCCATACTCAAAAAACGCACATTCTCGATAGTAAGTCGTCCGATGATATCGAATATCTGCGATAGAGCGAGGTGATTGTTGAGAAGTTGGCGAGCATAACCGATCTTCACGTCTTGGTTCTTGAGCTTTTCGATGAGATCAGTGTTGAATTCTTTTTCACGTGCGGCGAGCTGCTCTTTTTGAGTGACCTGATCGTTGATCAAATACTGTTTGTACGCATATGTACCACCTGCAGCGACGAGCGATGCAATGAAGAGGATCGTCGCAATAGTCATGAAGATGCTCGACGTATGTTTTCTCGGTGCCACAGAAGAAACGCCGCCGATAGCAGAGGCAATCGGTTTCTTTGGGATAAAAGAGGTTTGGAATTTAGTCTCCATAATTCCTCTGAATTATAGCAGGAATTAGAAAAGAAGTACTGTGAATAAGTCTCCCCTACTGCTGTTCTGCAAGCCTACGTAGAGCAGTGCCGATAGCAACAGCGAATTCAGGTCCGGCTTGCGCAAATTCTTCTGCAAGAAAAGCTGGCGTTTCCAATTTTCCAAATGGATCAGCATATATAACATCGGTCTGAAAACTTATCCTTGCTAGATCAGTGAAACCTTTGAGGAGCACGCCACCTCCCGTCAAAATAACTTTGCTGATATTCTTTGCATATTTCTTCTGATAGCTGAGGAGCGTCGCATTGGCCTCATAAAATATATAGTCGAGATTTACTGTGATAATCTCAGTCAATTCTTTGTATTCTGGCCCGCCCTTAAGCCCAAAAAGACGCTTCATCGACTCGGCCTCGCTGACGGAGATGCTGAGCGCCTTTGATAGCGCAAGAGTGATATCCTGACTGCCTTTATTGATAATATGAGCTGTACGCAAGATACCTCTTTCGACTATATATAGCTTGGTAGAGCGAGCACCAAAGTCGATGATCATATTTGTAACAAGCCCCTGATCAACTACGGCACGGATAGCACTAAAAATCTCTATCTCATAAAAGCTCGGTGTGAGGCCGCTCCCTGTCATGATAGTTTGATAGGTATTGAGATATTCGTTGTGGATGGCGACTACGAGGACATCGCTGCCTTGTTTTTCAGTCTTCGAGCTATCTTCTTCGGTCACATAGTTCTCTTCTTTTGGTATGACTGACCAATCGAGAAGCACTTCATTGAGCGGCACGGGGATATACTTACGCGCTTCGATAGCAACAACTTCACCGAGCTGCTTTTCTGGCACAGGAGGCACCGTAATGAATGTGATGAGACTGGATGACAAAGGCAGTGCCGTACCACAAGAAAGCGTCGTTGTTTTTGCTTCACGCAAAATATCTTTGATCGCTTCGATTGTTTTGTCGGGCTGGAGCGAAACTGCGCGACCGACTTCCGTGCTTGCATATGGACCAAGAGCCAGTTCGCCGTATGTTTCAAGAACGGCTCTACCCCTCTTTTTCTTTATCTGTACAACTTTGATTGCAGATGAACCAATATCAATACCGAGAACACTGGTCTCTTTTTTGAGAAATGAACCAAAAAGCGAACTGAGAGATATCATGTCCCTAGTGTACATTGAAAATACTAAACTGAAAAGTTGTTAACGCTGGATAATCCACTAAAATATCTATGCGCCCTAGGGGCATTTTATTTTAATGAACATACTCAGGATTATGTATGAAACGATTCTCGAAGCGCTTTTTCCTTTATCTGAGACTGAAAAGGAGCTTTTTTCATGTCGGCCGTGTGATATTTCAAGTATTTTACCGCCATCACCGAATTATTCGGGCCTTGCAGTACCATTACCTGAAGGCACGTCGCTATTTGCCTATAAAGACACGAGAGTTGAGCAGCTTATCTGGAACATCAAGTACAAGAAGTCCAGGCAGGCTGTTGAGATTGGTGGATATGAGTTGTTTGGAAAATTATGTGAAATAAATATGGTGGCACCTGCTTCAGATTTTCAGGACACGCCGTCAAAGCCTGCTGGCTTTGCGGCTGGTTCTCAGTCGCCTACGCTCCTTCCGAAACGTCCTTCAAATTCCGAAGCAGGTGCCACTCGACTACTTATAATTCCCATTCCAATTACAAAGCTACGCCGACGCGAACGTGGGTATAATCAGTGCGAATTGTTGGTCGATGAGGTGGAACGATTGGATAAAGAAGCTAAATTTATTTCTGAAAATAACTTACTCATTCGTATGCATCATGATGGGCGGCATACATTAAAAGGACGCACGGACAGAGTCGAGAGCGCCAAAGGGATATTTGGAGTAGATGAAAGTACACTGAAAAAACTGACAGAAAAATATGGCGCAGATAAGATTAAAAACTGTAAGGTAGTGATCATCGACGATGTTATTACAACCGGCAGCACCATGCGAGAAGCTATCGACACCATGAAAAAATCCGGATTCACGAATGTGTCCGGACTTTCAGTGGCACATTAAATGGGCACGGTTAGCTAGTTGTCTGTTTTCTAAAATGAGAGTGACGAAAAATTTCGTCAGTGGCTCAAAATATGGACTGACGAAGAAAGTTCTTCAGTTATATCTGGCGAGAAGTCTGACTCAGACAAACTTAACAAATCTCCTCTTGCCAATTTTCATAGTATCACCTGATTTTGGTGCCCAGTTCAAATCTGACACCTTTGTACCGTCGGCATATTTTACTGCCCCGCTTTCAATCAATCTCCGCCACTCAGCTTTTGATGGAATAATTTCTTTTTCGATAAGCAGATTAACAAACATTGGTGAACAAGGAATGTTCATGATTTCATCAGCATCAGGCACTCCTCCCTTCGCGAAAGTAGCGATGAATGCCTCTTCTGCAGAAACTGCCGCAAGCTCGCCGTGGATCCTTTTTACAATATCTTTTGCAATGATAGCTTTTGCCATGCGCGGACCCTGCTTCATTATGCTTTCTTTTTCATTCATAGGGATGCGCGTGCAATTCACGAACAATGGTTCGAGCATTGGGTCTGGTAGAGACATCAAAGAACCGAAAAGATCATTTGCTGACTGATCGATGAAAACGCCTGTGCCGTTGGACTTGGACATGAGCTGTCCAGTCGCTGGGTTGGCGATGAGGTTGAGAGCGATGACGAATTTTTCCTTATCCTTGAGCTTCTTCATGAGCGTGCGACCAGAGAGCGCATTGAAGATCTGATCCGTGCCACACAACTCAGCATCAACATCCATAGCCACACTGTCATATCCTTGCATGAGCGGATACATAAACTCGTGGAGATGGATTGGCGAACCCTCTTTGAGACGCTTCTGGAACATGTCGCGCTCTATCATCTGTTGGACCGTGAAGTTCGAAGAGAGACTGAGGATATCGGCAAAAGAAAGCTTGGCGAGCCACTCTGAATTGTGACGGATAGTGGCTGGATTGGTCTTGTCTTTGAAATCTATGAGAGGACTGATCTGTCTGACCCAGTTGGACATATTTTGAACGACATCTTCTTTGGACAATTGCTTGCGAGTTGCGCTCTTATCACTTGGGTCACCTATTTGTGCTGTGAAGTCCCCGAAAAGCACGATAACTTCATGACCTAACTGTCTCAGTTCTTCTAGGAAAATGAAATTCTTTGCATGACCAAGATGAATGGCGGTATGAGTTGGATCAAGGCCGTAGTATATCTTTATCCTCTCACCAGCTAGCATTTTTTTTACCAAAGCTTCTTTTGACGGGTATACATCCGTGACAGTACCGCGAGCAAAGAGCTCATCTATTCTTTTTTGATCAACCTTATTCATAAAAGCCATATTAGCATTAATTTCTCAAACAAAAAATACCTCCCGCCAATAGATTCGAGAGGTATTTTTACTCTTCACCTGAGTGCAATTGTAGTGTTACACCGTAATAAAGAGGTCTTTCTTTGCGCGACGGACTTTTTTGTACGATGCAGAGGCATCATTTACAGTGTCACGATAACCGAGAGCGAGGATGACAACGCTCTTCAAGCCTTTTTCTTTGAGACCGAGGACTTCGTCGAGCTTTGCTGGTTCAAACCCTTCCATAGGAGTAGAGTCGACGCCTTCAATTGCTGCTGCAGTGAGGCCGGTACCGAGAGCAATGTATGCTTGTCGCGCTGCCCAGTTCACTTTCCCTGCAGCATCAAGACTATTAACAGTGCCCATAATGTACTGCTTGAAACCATCGAGAGCAGCGATATCCATGCCGCGCGTATCAGCCACAAGCTTCATATAGTCATCGACATTCTTTTCGGTAATTGTATCCCATGCGGCGAATACGAGCAGATGCGAGCTCTCTACTATCTGCGGCTGCATCCATGCTGTTGCTTGGATCTTTTTTCGGACTTCCGGATCAGTGATGACGAACACCTTATAAGGAGTCAGTCCATACGACGAAGGAGCGAGACGGATCGCCTCCAAGATAGCGTCGATCTTCTCTTGTGGAACCGCCTTCCCATTCATTCTCTTTGTTGCATAACGCCATTCGAGCTGTTGTATGAGTGTATTCATATATCTTTTTATTTTAATTTAGATCCATTTTTTAAAACTAGTTCACTCATCTTACGCTTCTAACTTTACATTGTAAAGTACTTTACATAGTAAACCACGCATGCTAGCCTATGTCTATGGCACCATCCCCTACACATAAAGCAGGAACGAGAGATATGCATTCAACGAAAACCTGCCCTATCGCAGAGGTAGCAGAGCTTTTGTCGGATACATGGACGATGCTCATCATCCGTGATCTTCTCAAAGGGCCAATGCGCTTTTGCGAGCTCGAGCGATCACTCGAAGGAGTCAGCACCCGCACACTCACTCTCAAGCTCAAGAAGCTGATGACAGAAAAAGTAATATCGAAAGAAGAGGAGTCCCACTACTACTCAATCACCAAACAAGGCATGCACCTCGGTGCTGTTATCGATGCGATGAGAGATTACGGTAAAGCCTATCTATAAAAAATCAAAACACTACAATAGCACTATGGCTACATTGTAATATCTGATACGACAGTGCAAAATGTTCATTAATAACATGAGCTTAAAACGCATATTCAGTTCGCCATGGACCATAAGTGCCCTAAGTGGCATCGCTCTTATCCTAATTAATTGGTCAGATTTCTATTTGTATTGGAGCTCGCCATTTATCCAGGGATGGGATGGTCAGGGACATGCATCTATTGGTGAATACTATTCTGATCACATTTTTCCAAGCACCTGGGGCTGGGTCAGCCAGTGGTATGCAGGTATGCCATTCCCACAATTCTACCCCCCGTTATTTTATTTTGTCATGGCAATATTCCATCATATTTTGCCATTTATATCTTATATCACCACCTTCAAAGCATTTGTCATCATTTTACAATTATCACTTCCAGCTGCGCTCACATTCTTCGTAGCTCACAGAAAAAAAAGTGTTTCAGCACTATGGTTTACTGGAATCTTTTCTGTGCTTCTCACATCTTCTCACTATGATATTTTTGGCGGGTATGGCATGAATACCATGTCTACTTTTCACACCGGAATGATCGCTCAATTACTCGGTTTTGTATTTCTCATCGCCTGGTTGCATTATTTTCTGCAAATCGAACAGAACATCCGTGCCCGTTACCTCAGTATCTTATTTCTTTTTCTTACTTTTCTTGCCAATGCACATAACGACATAGTTACCTTCCTCATATTTGTCACAATATTCTTACACTCTTTTGTGCCTCTCATAGTGAAGATGATAAAAAAAGAAGAGTGGTACAAAAAGGAACACTGGTTGCATGCACTTAAACTGTTTCTTTTATATTTTCTGTGCGGAGCCATCCCCCTTATCGCTACCTCATTTTGGACGGTACCTCTTTTATACACTTATACATATTTCGTAACAGGGTCATTGTTTAGTGGACCCAGCGTTTCAAGCCTGCTCATGTCAGTCTGGCTACTGCCTTTCATAGCAATGATTGTTTTTTTTGTTCACAAAAAAATAAAGAACAGAGATGCTCTTATACTCATGACATCCATACTCCTTGTAGTAGCACTTACCTATCTACCAAATATTTATCATTTAGCTATACCGACACACATCAACCGTTGGTTCGGTGTGGTGATATTCATGTTACCGATCGTATGTGGCCTCATATATGATGACTTCCTCCTTATAATCGATAGGTTCATAAAGCACCGTATCCTCATATTTATACTTGGAATCATCATAATATTTGTAGGAACCGGAAGCTATCGAATTGAGAATTCAAATGGTTTTTATTTTAATTACGATAAAGATCATTTTGATCAAATCGTGTCATACATACAGTCAAATAAAAAAGATCTCGGCATCACCGCAGTAGAAAGTGTTGAAGTTACGGATACGCCAAAAATGTTCATATATGATTCGATATTTGGTCAGTACGGCGATGGGGCGGCCACGTTTGTATTGAGAGAATCATCGATAAACTCTCTTTTTATGACACCTATCAGAAACTCTATCTCGCTTGACCATGAGAGTTGGGGGCTTGTGAGCTTTCTTGTCTTCAATGATCATTTCTTGAAACAAAATATCACAGATGATCTCGATCGTGCCGAAAAGGCAGGGATACAATCTTTCTTTGTCAGATCAAAGTACACTAAAGATCTGCTCAATTCAGATCAACGAATATCATTGAAAGCGACATTTGGAAACTGGCAACTATTTGCTTTCAAGACAAAAACCGTTCGCGCAGAAATATTTTCATATAAACCTATCGTATTTTATGGCAATCTGACATTCAAAGACAGATGGAATACAGACTACGATTGGAATCGCTTACAGGAAGAGCTTTTATTCTGGAATAAAAAAAAGATTATCCTCTCATATGCTTCGAATCAACTGCTTGATACGAGTACTGATCTTTATTTAGCTTCAACAACAGTCATAACTTCATATCACTATATAGATGAAATTACTGCCGCAAGAAAACTAATATCTTATTCTAAAACAAATCACTTGATACTTGTTGCCGAGCGCGACCCTCTTTTCTTCAAGATAAAAGACATATATCTATCGAGCAGTACAACTAAAAAATACAACATAACACTTGTCGATCATTTGAGTAACGGTATCATTGATGATGATCCTCTAGAAAATCAGCTTGGCACAGTATTCGCAAATATGGAACATAACGATCTCTATCCGTACACTACGGATATCCACATCAAAGATACACATATAAGCGACTCTCGAATACAGGTAGAGTTAAGCGGCACCTCAACTGTCCCGCTACCGATACTGGTAAAAACTAGTTATTTCCCAGCATGGCAACGTGCTGATAATGAACCCATATACCTGGGTTCGTCAGCATTCATGCTTACATATGCCACGAGCAGCTTTGAGATAAACTTCACTACACCGACTTATGTGAAAATTGGCTGGTATATTTCTTTTATAGTCTTAATTGGAACAGTTATTTTATACTATTTTGATAGACGCCAGAAGAGAGATTGGTTCGTATCTTGAGCAAATCTTTGAACATCTTTTGTGATGAACGAAAAGGTTTGAGATTTCCATTATTATTGTGTGACCAGGTAACACCTATCTCGGCGATACTCAGTTTTTTTGCTTGAGCAATGGCGAGCACTTCAGTATCAAAAGCTAGCCCAGATATAGTCATAAGAGGAAAAATCTCTTCAATCGCCCTTTTGTTGAACATCTTTAGTCCACACTGGCTGTCGTTAATGGTTTGCTTCAGCAGCATTTTACGCAGAAAATTATATGTTTTACTCATGAATCGTCGGATAAGTGGAAACGGCACAGGTACATTGCTTCCTGACACATATCGAGATGCAATCACGATATCGCTGGTTTCAATATGTGTGTACAGAGACAAGATCTCATCTAAACTCGCAGAAAAATCAACATCAGTGAATACTGTATGTGGCGCCTTACTTGCACTCATTCCAGTTTTAACCGCAAAGCCTTTACCTTTATTTTCTTTGTATGAAATAAGTACTATGCGAGAGTCTGGATGTAGTTCATTATAGACATGTATTTGTGAGGCGGTATCATCAGATGACCCGTCGTCGACAAAGATAACTTCCTGCATAAGTTCAGGATACCTTTCTACAAAATCTGTCACTGTTTCCAATGCGCGACCAATACGCCGACTCTCATTGAAGACTGGCACCACGATCGAGATCATAAATATTAAGGGTTACTCACTGTACCGCCACCGATAATGTTATTAACGCTTATTGAAGGTGAAAATGTATTTGATCCTATAAGAATACCTTCAGTGTAATTGGGCACTGAAGCACTGCTCTTTGATTCCGAAACGTACATGACTATACCCGCTTTAGCATTTCCTGACGTAACGTCAGTTTGATAATAATAAACGTACTGACCTTGGTTTAAAGGATCTTGAAGTACTTTGCTGATATACCCACCTGTTACAAGAGCATTGAGTGCCGAAGTAAAGTTTGCGCCTGTACAAGTTGTTGTTGGGCATGGTGGGTAACCGTTATGATCTAGATCATACAGAGCAAGAGCATTTCTGAGTTGAACCATATCTGAAGTACGATTTGCGTCTCTTCCCTTTGCACGAGCTATATTGGTAGAAGTAAGGATAACAGAAGAAAGCAGTGATATGATGGCTATAACAACAAGCAACTCGATGAGGGTAAAGCCTTTTTGATGTTGAATATGTGATGGAGTATGTTTCATATGTTTACTGGATGCTTTTAGACTGTATGAACTCTTCGGGCGTTATCAACCCATTTTGATAATTAAATGAGTGGTACAAAATAACTGCTCCCACAATAAAAACCCCAATAAGTATCAACAAAAAAACATTTGCCTGATTCTCATTCTTTACGATATTTTTATTAATTAAAAAACTAACGATGCTTGGTTTCTTTGCACTTGCTTGAAAGCGCGCATACAAAAGATGCCCCTGTGCTCCCTGATTGTCTCCATCAAATTCAATGTTACTCATGAGAATAAAGTTAAGAGATAAATAATATATTGTTTTTTATTATATGCAATAAATTCACATAATCATACTGAACTATGGGGATATCACAACATGATATAATTGCCACATGCATACCCCGTTCCAAGCAGGATTTCTGAAAATGAGTAAATTTGGCACTAGCGGAATCATTGCCACAGGTACAAATATAAGTGTTTTGTACTTACTGACATCTAAAATCGGATTCTGGTATATAACTTCTACCATATTTGCGTTCATCACTGCATTTATAGTTAGTTTTACGCTTCAAAAATACTGGGTGTTTGGGAATAGGGATAACGCAGTAATATATAAACATGCGAGTTCATTCTTTATTGTTGCTATAATAAATCTCATTCTCAACACTTTTCTTATGTATATCTGTGTTGAATATATTCGACTGGAATATATCGCATCCCAAGTGATCGTGAGCGGTATGATCGCCTACGAAAGCTACTTTCTCTACAGAAAAATATTTGCAATGCAATATAAAAAATTACTTATAAAAAACCACCTCACATAAGGTGATTTTTTGATTTAGCTAAGGCTTATTATCTTACTGAGCTGGCGTGTGCGGATGATTGCCATGATGATCCTCGTCGTGATTCGTGTGACCGTGGCGCTTCTTGTGCCACTCTTTGACGAAGAAGATAATATAGACTGCTTCGAGGATACCGGCGGTGTTCAAGATAAGGAGAGCGATGAACCACCACTTCTCATCGCGCTTTGCGGCATGCCAGAGCGCATAACCCTTGAGGGCAATGACTAGGGCAAAGAAGACAGCGGCGAGAATGCCGAGCAAAATCATGCCTGGACCAAAGCCGTAGCCCCACGGAGAGCCATACATATGACCGTAACCAAATGTTGAATACATCATAATAATATTGAGATTAGCTGATATGTCCCTATTCTACCACATATTATTTAGTCAAATTACAGGTTATAATTGATATATAGGGTATTTAAAATCAGTAATTTATAACAATACTATTATGCTTCCAATCAACCTATTCGCAGTGATCGTCGCAGCAGTCGTTGCTTTTGTACTCGGTTTCTTGTTCCATGGACCAATATCAGGAAAGTTGTGGATGAAGCTCGCCAATATTCATCCAACAGGCAATGAAAAATTCGCTGACATGGTGCCTCAGATGCTCTGGAACCTTCTTTCAAATCTCGTCACAGCATATGTGCTCGCTATCGTGTATCTTTTCGCATCAACATCCCCTTTCATGGGCGTGACCGGTGCATGGGGCGGCATCATCACTGGCCTCTGGGTTTGGCTCGGCTTCCTCGTCACTTCATCGTCAATCGAAGTCATCTGGATGGGACGCACAGTCAAGCTCTGGCTCTTTGAGACCGTCTGCTCGCTCATCGTCATGATCGCTATGGGAGCTATCATCGGCGCTTGGTAATATCCATAACGCTGAAATAATATATGCAAAAAATCACCCCATTCCTCTGGTTCGATAAGAAAATGAAAGAGATCACGGACTACTATATATCCATATTCCCTGGCGCAAAGGTTACGAGCAAGGGAGAGCTTTCTGATACGCCTTCTGGCGAGGTAGAGATGGCAACGCTTGAGATATTCGGACAGGAACTGAGTATGATGACCGCTGGTCCTATGTTCAAGTTCAACGAAGCTGTATCATTTGTCATCAACTGCAAAGATCAGGCGGAGATAGACTACTACTGGGACAAGCTCACTGCCAACGGCGGTCAAGAGAGCATGTGCGGATGGTGCAAGGATAAGTACGGTTTGTCATGGCAAGTTGTGCCAGACACCATGAGCGAGATGATGTCGACTGGCACCAAGGAACAGATCGGCCGCGTTACGCAGGCATTTCTGAAAATGAAGAAGTTTGATTTGAAGACATTGCAGGAGGCATTTGAGGGGAAATAAAATAGAAAACCTTTTCTCATCCCTCACGTGACGTGCGCAGGCACGTCACTCGCTTCCTTGCTCACTCACTACGTTCGCTCGCTGCGGAACCGGAGGGATTCGAACCCTCGAGGCCCGTTAAGGCCTGCCTCTTTAGCAAAGAGGTATGTTAGACCACTCCACCACGGTTCCAGTCGAGCTATTCTGGCATAAAATGCAACTAATTCAAAGTCCAAATAGCGTAGTTGAGAAATGCGGCGAAAGTGACCCAAGCGATATATGGAACAAGCAGATACCCTGCAAGCTTGGATATCTTGAAGAATGCGATAATCGTCGCCAATATAGCGATCCAGAGAAAGAGTATTTCTACAAATGCCCCACCAGGGTTATGCGCGCCAAAGAAGATGATAGACCAGCATACGTTAAGAATGAGTTGCGCCAAAAAAAGAGCGACGGCAATCTTTACATCTCTTTGAGCGAGACCTTTTTGCCAGACAAGAAAGAGCGCGATGCCCATGAGAGCAAAGAGCGTTGTCCATACTGGCCCGAAAATCCAGTTTGGCGGAGAGAACGTCGGCCTGATGATATCTGCGTACCACGTCGTGATCGAGGAAACTGTGAAGAATGACCCGACTATACCTGCGAGCTCAGACAATACGATCGCAGATACGAGTTTGAGAGATGTTTTTATATTCATGATTCAATTGTATATCATTGCGCATTTTTTGTCTGATTGTTGTAAATTGGTGCCATTTTCCGTATAGTATGTGAGTTCTCAGATATATTATTGAGGACCGCACATGGAGAGATGGCTGAGTGGTTTAAGGCAGCGGTTTACTAAACCGCCGTTCCCTCACGGGAACCGTGGGTTCGAATCCCACTCTCTCCGCAGAAAAAACTTGAGATGACAATCCCTGCTTTCATCAAAATCGTCAGCATATTCTACAAAAAGAATAAGCGCGACATGCCATGGCGCACCGACACAAACCCCTACTACATCGTGGTCTCTGAGATTATGCTCCAACAGACGCAAGTACACCGCGTCACCGGCAAATTCGATTCATGGATCAAGCGCTTCCCCGACTGGCAAACGCTGGCAAAAGCCTCGACAAAAGATGTTCTCCAAGAATGGTCAGGGCTTGGGTACAATAGGCGCGCGCTTTTCTTGAAGAGGATCGCTGAGACTATTACCGATAATGGAAGAACGGGAGGTGTCCTACCGAAAACTGTCGACGAACTAACACAGCTCCCTGGTATCGGACCAAATACGGCCGGCTCTATTCTTGCTTTTGCATTCAACATTCCACACCCTTTCATTGAGACCAATATCCGTTCAGTCTATATCCATCATTTCTTTGCTGAGATAGAAAAGGCTGAAGGCAAAAAAGCGTGTAAAAAGATCAGTGATACTCAAATCATGCCTTTAATTGAAAAAACACTAAAGAATAAAAATATCACTCGCAATCCTCGTGAATGGTACTGGGCGCTCATGGACTACGGGTCATATCTGAAAAAGAATATTCCTAACCCTTCTCGTAATAGCGTACATCATGTGAAGCAGAAGGCTTTCAAGGGTTCCAACCGCGAGCTGCGCTCGAAAATATTAAAGATCATCATGAAACAATCTTTGACGAGTGAAATGATTGAGAAACAGTTGAAGAAAGGGGCACCGGCGTACACGGGTGAACAAATAAAAAAGAATGTGGAAGGGCTTATGAAAGAGGGGTTTATTGCTCAGACAGGCAAAAAATATAAAATCAGCCTATAATTAAGCCCATGCCCGTCATCACTCCTGAAATCACTGTCTCTGAATATTTCCGCCTGACGCCCATCCAAAAAGACGCCTTGAAAAAAATAGGCATCACCACGCTCCGCGACCTCCTATATCATTTCCCCGTCCGCTATGGCGACACAGCTGAAGCAAAAAATATCGAGACGCTCGGTAAGGGCGACACTGCAGTCATATTCGGCAAGATCACCAATCTCAAAGCGAGTAAAGGATTCAAGACGAAGATGACCATGGCGACAGCTACTGTCGAAGATGAAACTGGCAAGATCCAGTGCGTCTGGTTCAATCAACCCTATCTCGCAAAGATGACACCAGAAGGTGCGATGGTTCGCATAGAGGGAAAGGTTTCGGAAAGAAGAAAAAAGGAGACGAACAAAGTACCCCCAGAAACTTCTTTTTCTGAGCGTAGCGGTAGCGAAGCGAGTTACGCAGCGAATGAAAAAGAAGTTTCTGTGGGTGCTGCCCGTCTCTATTTCTCCAACCCTAAAATCGAAGTAGTCGACAAGCTCCCTATCGGCGTTGGAGACTCCCTCTTCGGCGATACTGGCGAAGCTCATACCCTTTACCCCGTTTACCCCGAGTCGCGAGGCATTACGTCGAGCTGGATGTACCACGCCATCCAAAAGCTTTTCAAAAGCGGTCTCCTCGACAACATGATCGACGTACTCCCAGGACACCTTCTCGTCAAATATCATCTGCCGAGCCTCAAGACCGCGCTCATCTGGATGCACACTCCCCTCAAACGCGAAGATGCGCTCTCTGCTCGCAAGCGCTTTTCATTTGAAGAGATATTTATCATTCAGCTCGGCAAACAGCAAGCTCGCAGAGAATATGAGAAACATCCGGCCTTCGTCATAGAAGCGGACGATGTCCATGTCCGTGAATTCATTAAGCGTTTTCCCTTCACCGCCACTGAAGCACAAACGAAGGCAGTCGAGACTATCCTTGGTGATATGCGCCGTGAATATGCCATGTCGCGTCTCCTCGAAGGCGACGTAGGCTCGGGCAAGACAGCGGTGGCAGCTTCTGCAGCATATGCCATCATCACCTCGCGTCCACCGAAAGTCCCTCGTCTCGCTGGTTCGAACCCAAATCCACTTGCCAAAGGATCTGCGACAGCTGGCCAAGGTAACCTCCAGGTAGCATACATGTGCCCAACAGAAATCTTGGCGACGCAGCATTTCGAATCATTCATCCAATACTTTTCGTATATGCCGATACAGATCGGCCTCATCACTGGTTCTGGTTGCCGCAAATTTCCTTCA
>DATJGJ010000015.1:0-34719 GCA_035495115.1 Minisyncoccota bacterium
GCCGAATATTCAGAAAAAGGATTTTGACGCGGACCAAATACATTGAAATATCTGAGACCTATCGTTTTTAATCCTGATGCATCGAATATCTTCTTTGCATCAACCTCGTTTTCCAACTTGTGCTCGCCGTAAGGAGAAATCGGCACTGTTTTCATCGTCTCTATCTTTGGCATCGCTGGATCATCCCCATATACTGCACTCGATGTGGCATATACGACACGATCAACCCCTGCTTCTTTTGCTGCATTAAATACATTCTGTGTACCCGTCACATTGACTGCATATGTCTCTTTTGGAAAAGCGATACTTTGTGGCACTGAAGCGACTGCGGCGTGATGAATGACGGCATATGCCCCTGTGAAAGCTTTCTTGAGCATATCCATATCCGTGATATCACCTTGGATGAAAGCGACTCTGTCTTGTACCGACGTGAGATTATCTTTTTTGCCCGTTGAAAGATTATCGATAACAGTTACTGCAACACCTACCCCGACAAGAGCATCGACGATATGCGAGCCGATGAAACCAGCACCGCCAGTGACTACAATCTTTACGCCTTTTAGTGACTCTGTAGGTACATTCATACTGAGATTATACACTACCAGTTGCTATACACCCTGACGAGACAATATGGCGCGTACAGTTTGGAAAACGATGCTGATATCGAGATTGAGCGAACGATTTTTGACGTAAAAGAGATCATACGAGAGCTTGTCACGCGTATCATCGACAGCTACAGCGTGGTGCGGGTGGGCACGATGGTAGATTTGCGCCCAACCAGACAAGCCAGGCTTTATGAGATGGCGAACATTATAGTATGGTATCTCCTTTTCATAGACAGTCACGAGCGATGGCAACTCAGGACGTGGGCCAATGAGCGATATATCCCCTTTGAGCACATTCCAAAACTGAGGAAATTCATCGATGCGAGTAGCGCGAATAAACGTGCCAACTTTCGTTATCTTTAACTGCGTCTTTCCGTCAGCGCCATATACGCCTCCATCATTGGCAGTCATGCTTCTAAATTTTAAGATTTTGATACGTTTTCCGTTGAGACCGATTCTATCCTGAGTTATAAACAATGACCCTCGATCTTCAATCTTCTGAGCGATGTAAACGAATGGATAGAAGACTGACGTCAGAACAAGCCCTACTGATGCGATACCGATATCCATGAGGCGTTTGAGCAGGTCATATACACGCCTGCTGCCCAAGGCGATGCTAGCGCTCTCAACGACCCAGCGGTCTTCTACCATCGAAAGCGGAATACGGTCAAAAATAGTCTCATAGAGCTTTTCGGCATTGATGATCACGACGCCAGAAAATATAAGCGAATACAAGAATGGGATAGTTGCCTCGAGCGTCGGCTGGCGCAGATCGATGACTATCGCCGTTGCACCAGTCTTTTGTATAGCCTGGCTGATCGCATTGACAGTCTCTTCGACCGTGCTTTGAGGAACCACTTGTTCTTTGAAGACCAGACCATAGCGACTGTTCCCATTCACTTCGTCATAGATATCCTTGATATCTGCACTATCTCCGATCAATATCGCTGACTGTGTACGAGAATTGCTGACCACTGGGAACATGATGAGACGCCACAACAAAAGAAGAATAGTCGATACGACAAAATAAATAGCCAAATTGGCCTTTGGTGTGATAGAAACTGGAGCCAGATAAAAGAATGCAGTGCCGAGCAATACATTTATGGATTGAACCTTGAGAAGGATGCTCGGAATCTTACCGCGCATAAATATAGACTGCTTGTCATAGAGGCCAGCGCTGAAGCTGACGACAAAAAACATCAGAAAAAGCAGGCTGAAAGACTGGAGATGTCCCCATACGAGATTTTGCGTTGGAAACTCATGATAACGGATAGTCAGTGTGAGTATGAGTGAGAATATATAGACGATACTATCGCCAATAATGAGGACGAGAGCGCCTTTTGAATTGGTCAGATGGGTCATAAGTGAAACGATATCACGGCTTGAAGGTATATTCAATTGGTGTTAGTTTTAATGTATCTATGAAGATTCTCTACATCATTACCAAGTCCAACTGGGGTGGCGCACAGAGACATGTCTTCGATCTAGCTACCAATGCAAAAAAACAAGGGTTCGAGGTGGTCGTCGCACTCGGTGGCAATGGCGCCTTGCGAGCCCGACTCGAAGAAAATAGCATATCGACCCGTACCATATCAGAGCTCGGTCGTGATGTGTCGGTTGGCAAAGATGCTGGATCGTTCAAGGAGATATTCAATATCATCCGTAGAGAAAAGCCAGATGTCGTGCACCTCCACAGCCCAAAGGCAGCTGGCCTCGGAGCTCTCTCATCACGCATCCTCAGAGTCAAAAAAATCATATATACCGTTCATGGATGGGCCTTCAATGAAAATCGCCCACTCCACGAAAAAGCTCTAATCGTCATTTTTTCTTGGTTGACCACGTTGCTCTCTCATACGGTCATCCTTCTTTCCGAAAAAGAACTCGGGCAAACACTCCTATTCCCTTTTGTAAAGAAAAAGACCGTATTGATACCACTCGGCATAGATTCGCCCACTTTCATATCTGTCGATGGGGCGCGCCAGTTCATGGCAAAAAAAATCGGCATAGCCTTTCCTGATTTCAACAAAAAAACAGTTGCGGGCACGATTGCTGAATTGCATCCAAATAAGGGCCTGACATTTCTCCTTTCAGCACTGCTTGATA
The DNA here is from genome assembly GCA_035495115.1 of Minisyncoccota bacterium. Classification (GTDB taxonomy): domain Bacteria; phylum Patescibacteriota; class Minisyncoccia; order Phycocordibacterales; family PALSA-1337; genus C7867-002. The sequence continues at coordinate 2,709 of DATJGJ010000015.1, forward strand.
TAAAAGAGAGTCATCCCCACGTCATCACCTTACTCATCGGCGCCGGCGAACAACATGACCAGCTGCGAGATTTTATCGCTGCGCACGGCCTCGAACAGCATGTATATCTGCTCGGATACCTGGAGTCAGCTTCAGAATACATGAAGGCTTTCAATATTTTTATACTCCCTTCAGTCAAAGAAGGTCTTCCCTACACGCTCCTAGAAGCAGGATATGCTGGGCTTCCCGTCATCACAACGACCGTAGGCGGTATCCCTGAGATCATCGAAGACATGAAGTCCGGTGTCCTCATCCAACCTCGTAAACCTGCTGAGATAGCTCATGCGATTGCATTCTATGCTGAACACCCAGATGTAGCGCGACAATACGGGCGTTCTCTCAATGAATCTGTCAAAAAGAAATTCGCACTTGAGCGAATGGTTGCAGAAACCCTGAAAGTATACGAGACTAAGACCAGTTAGTTCACCAAACAAAAAGGATGCTCCATGAAAATCATCATTTCGTTGTTTTTGCTTGTAACAGCCTTGTGCTTTACAGGCTGTTCGACCGTCTCCGCTTCAAAACACCTATCTGTCGCTGATACCAATGCGACGCCTCGCTGGCATACCGTGTTTGTGCCCGCAAAGACCAATCACCCGCCAATCCACTGGTATAACAAAATCAACCCGGTCTGGTGGGCTGGAAATATCGACGAGCCAGTCGCGCCGTCATGGTATGAGCCGAGTAACAGCATGCGAAATCTAAAATGGCACATGAGAAACCCCTTTTCCAATTTCGCAAATTATGTGATCGGCGTCGCAGACAAAGATACGCACCGCAGCGGGCGATATCCGACTTCTGTCGGAAACCCGAACAATGGATGGAACTTCGCCGTCACCCGTCGAAGGATACTCTTCCTGCCCTTTTGGGATTACAAATCTCCACACGGCCGCTGGGAATTTTATTTTGGATGGCGAGAGCGTGGAAATTTTGGAGCGGCACTGCGCACAGTCTCTTCTAATTCAAAAAAGAAGCCTTCTGTCGAAAAAGTCTTGGCCATGGAGACAGCGCATCCATAACCATCTGTCCTCACATGAAATAGTGTGGGGATTTTTATATATCTATATGGCGCTACTGCGGCCCGAGAAATTCATTCTTTACTGAGTCTTTATGAGCTGGCCGAGAGTACCTGCGCATGGCCATAAGCGTCCCCAGGGCGATGAACTCTGTCATAACGTGGGTTCCACCATAGCTCATGAGTGGCAACGGCGTACCAGTCACTGGGAGCAAGTGGATATTCATGCCAACATTGATGATCAAATGCACAATGAAAAATACCGCGACTCCTGCCCCGAAAAGGATCTCGAAGTTCGTTGCTCCCCGCGACGCATTGACGATGATGCGCCAGATGAGTATGCCGTATAAAGTAAAGAAAATGATCACGCCGACAAAACCCCACTCTTCTGAGAACGCTGCAAATATAAAGTCGGTTTGATATTCAGGGAGAAACTTGAGGCGTGATTGGGTGCCATATCCCACCCCTTTGCCGAGCCACTCCCCTGAGCCGACAGCGACGGTCGACTGGTACGAGTTATACCCTGAGCCGCGCACATCAGTGAGTGGGTGGATGAAGTTGATGATGCGCTGCTTTTGATAATCACGGAACGCAAAGAACCAGAGCAGAGTAAAGCCGAGCGCCACAAGTGCGACGAGAGCAAAGAGGTGCTTCTTTGATATGCCAGAGACCATAACCATACCAACCCATATCAAAAAAATAATGATCGAAGATCCCAGATCAGGATGGAGTAAGATGAGCGCAAAGAACATAAAAGCATATGCTCCTGAGACGATGATATGTCTGATATTTGCGATCTCAATATGTCTACGTGAAAAATATTTTGCCAAGATGACTATCAGAGCCAATTTTGCAAAATCAGACGGTTGGAATGAAAAAAGTCCCAAGTCGATCCAGTTCGCTGCGCCGTGAGAAACTTTTCCAATGACAAAGACGGTCGAGAGCATGATGATAGAACCAATGAACAAAAAGGCTGATGTCGAACGCAACCGCAAAAATCTCACATCAACCGTGCTTACTGCAAAGAATACAGCGATCGAGGCAATGATCCACAGGAACTGACGAAAAGCAAATGCATTGTCTCCGGTAAAGGCGTACATCGTCGAAAGGCCTGCTGCCAATATGGGCAACGTCGACAAAAAGAGGATCCAGTCGATTTTTTTAGATAGCGAAGTGATGTATTTCATAACAAAGCGAATGATAGTATTCGCTATTCAACTACAGGTAAGACCTCGATAGAAATGACTTTATTGTCGAATGAGACCGGCCACGTGAATGGTGCAATCGCTGATCCCTGCCCTGGTATGCTATCGATGATAGTTTTTGAGAAGCCGAGCGCATTGCCGTCTTTGTCATACAAAACTGCATATACATCTGTTGTGCCTATCTCGTTCAAGCCAGTATTATTGATCGACACGGAGAGCGACGAGCTGTTGACATCCTCGGCGTACTTTTTGTCGCCAATTGTGATTGCCGTCAGAGGATCTGCTTTTATCTTCCAATCTGGATATGAGGTGAACTCGAATAATGCTTTCGCTGGTATTCGTTTGCCCATATTGACCGCAGCCTTGAAAGCGAGCGTGTTGCGGTGAGGCGGAAGCGTCACTGTGCCGCTGTATTCTGTGATTTGTACACCCTGGTCATCATATACGATGACATGATATGGCGCTGACGTTGCTCCTGCATTTTGATTTGGATTTATGATATATGCTGCTACATTATACAATCCTGGAGCGACATTCTGGAGGCGCGTCCATGCGACTGAAGGCGCGAAGAATGCGCTTGGGCAGAGTCTCTGGCAGCCACCGCCACAATCAACCCCTTGTTCATTGCCATTTTGTACGCCATCAAAACAGGTCGGTGCTTTATAAAAAATAAAGAAAGCAGGAATACCTATAGCAATGACAAGCACGATTATGATGATGCTGCTGTACGTTGATTTTCTGCGTTGTGACCAAGATGACATGCGGTTGTATTATTTATTAGAAAGCGCTGAATTCTGCTGGATAAATGACTGAGACTTGATCGTGTCCAAATTTTTTGAGATATACGACCCAACAAATGCTACGTAGCTGACAAATGTTATGGCGCCGATAACAACGAAAGCCATCAGCCATCGTTTGTAAGCGACAGATGGAATGATATGCTGACGGCTTGATCTCAGTGATACATACAAATAATACATATATATCGCTGAAAAAGATATGATAGCGATCTGTAAACTGACGTTAAGCACGAGAGTGATCGCATATAACACTACCCCGTTAAGTATGAATGAGAGCACCGTACCTACTGTGGATATGATGATGCCGTATACTAGAGCTGTTGCAAAACACACCAACAAGAGAGCGATGAGACGTCCGAATACAGTCCACCATCTTCCTTTGATGAGGCCATAGCTTTCTGTGAGCGCTGCAAATCCCCTCTTTTCATCGATTGTAAAGGTAAAGAAATAAAAGAGGCTATATATGATCACCACTATTCCTGGGATGATAAAAAGCAGCGTTGCTCCCCATGTCGCAAAAAATGAAATGATAACAAGTAAAATAAACTGCCAAAATACGCGGAATCCGAATGCGTACTGGCCATAGATAGTAATGCGAGGATCAGTCTCAGTCGAGAGCTTGTGTATGGTGTGCGTGAGTGCAGGATAAAATGTCGCACCCAGAACGACTGCAGCAAGATACAAGATAGCGCATATCGTCATCAGTATCGGCGATTGTATGATCGATGCGAGGAAAAACAATGTACCGATAACTGCGACAAAAATAAACGGCACTACGGATATAGAAACAAGTATCACGGCATGCTTTTTTAGAAAAAGCCATGATTTTTTGATCAGTTCGATTGGCCCAATAACTGCGTTTTGCTCTTGATGGTCCATGTGGCAATTATATCATATTGAATACTCTGTTCTGGCGACAAGCTACTTTCGCCCCGAAGGACTATCATCGCCGCTACTGCGTTTCACTTCCGTGTTCGGAATGAGAACGGGTGGTGCCACAGCGCCAAATCACCAGAACATAACATTCAATACATGAATCCAAAATCTCTTTTGGATTCACAATCACATAGCCCCATACCTCAAAGTAATGCAAACAATAGTTAGATGCAAATAATAAGTGCGATTCTTAAATTTCCTGATGAGATCGACGGATTAGTACGTCACGGCTCAACACCTTGCGATGCTTACACCTAACGCCTATCAACGTGATCATCTCTCACGGGTCTAAACGATACCTAATCTTGGGGCCGGCTTCCCGCTTATATGCCTTCAGCGGTTATCCGATCCGAACTTAGCTGCCCTGCGGTGCCGTTGGCACGACAGCAGGTAGACCAGAGGTTCGTTCAACTCGGTCCTCTCGTACTAGAGTCAAATCCCCTCAAGTATCAACGCCTGCAGTAGATAGGAGACCAACCTGTCTCACGCTTGTTACCACTGATTACTCAGTGCAATGGACTATAACTTATCCCATTCGATTGAATTGGGGACGTCGATGTTTAGTCTCTACGGGCAAATCCAGATTTCTCTGAACTCTTCCCTCGGTACTGCCCCTTTTGAGGGGGTTCCACCGATACTAATCGACTTCGTCATCATCTATTACTAGATGCGACCGCCGTGGTTGATTGATCAATTCCAATATATTTCAGCTCTTTTCTGAGAGCAGAAACGTATTTTTTATCTTACTTTGTAAAAGACTTTGTTCCTTTACTCATTTTAAACGAAAAATTCTCGAAGTGATTCAGACTGTCAAATATTCAATTTGAACAGTGCTTAATACTTCATGTTTTTCCCTATACAAGTGCTTTAAACTTGTATATATAGACAACATTCCGATATGTCAGATCCCATTCGAGCATTTGAATGCTTGACGGTCTGAACCCAGCTCGCGTACCACTTTAATTGGCGAACAGCCAAACCTTTGGGAGCTTCTCCACCCCCAGGATGTGGTGAGCCGACATCGAGGTGCCGAACTCCGCCGTCGATATGAACTCTTAGGCGGAACTAGCCTGTTATCCCTAGAGTAGCTTTTGTCCGATAATCTTCCCCAGCATCTAATGCCTAGGGTCGGTTCACTTGGCTCCGCTTTCGCGTCTGCTTGACACGTACGTCTCGCAGTCAGGCCAGCTTGTGCCCATACACTATCGCCACGGTTTCCATTCGCGGCTAGCTGACCTTAATAGGCTCCTCCGTTACTCTTTAGGAGGATAGCGCCCCACTAAAACTGTCCATCATATACTGTCTCCCAACGTTTATGCCGTTGAGGTTAGAACATACAAAATTCAAGAATGGTGTTTCATCGACGGATCAATGCCACCCGAAAGCGACACATCAAATCCTCCCATCTACGCTACGCATGAATCACGTATGGTCAATACAAAATTACAGTAAAGCTTCTAGGGTCTTTTCGTCTAACTGCAGGTAACCGGCATCTTCACCGGTACTGTATTTTCACCGAGCAAGTCTCCGAGACAGTTCTCCAGTCATTACACTATTCAACGCGTCAGAACTTACCTGACAAGGAATTGCGCTACCTTAGGATCGTTATAGTTACGACCGACATTCACCAGGGCTTATAACAGTCACCATGTAATCTTGCGACTACACAACGCCGTTATTTGACCTTCTGGCATTGGTCAAGTGTCACCCCCTATACATCCTCTTGCGAGTTCGCAGGGAGCTGTGTTTTTGTTAAACAGTTGCCAGAGATACTTTAGCTGCGGCCCCTTTAGTTAAAAAAGGGCAAGCCTTATTCCGAAGTTACGGCTGCTTTTTTGCCGAGTTCCTTGGAGACCTCTCACTCGTTCGCCTAGGTCTACTCGACCTAACCACCTGTGTCGGTTTACGGTACGGTTTACGTGAAATTATGCTTAGAAAATTTTCTTGAAAGCGTGCTTTATCCTATTTTACCTTGCGGCATTTTCGCTCTACTTGGGGATCATATCTAAATGAGCGTCCTATTTACTGGACACACCCTTATAGCACGAACGTTAAATCCAATTATACGCAGGATATACTACACTTCGTCCTTCCATCGCATTTCACGCAAGTCAGGGAATATTAACCCTGTGTCCATCGGGTGCGGTTTTCACCATCCCCTTAGGTCCGACTAACCCTTGGCTGATATACATTGCCAAGGAAACCTTGGTTTTTCGGCGTGCGGGATTCTCACCCGCATTGCGGTTACTTGTACCAACATTCTTACTTCGCAACGCTCCAGTGTGGGTCACCCCTTCACCTTCAACGCGATGCGAATACTCTCCTACCACTCAATACTTCCCGAAGGAAATATCGAATCCTCAGTTTCGGTACGACATTTGAGCCCCGATTATCTGCGGCGCGGAAATTCTCGATGAGTGAGCTGTTACGCTTTCTTTGAATGATGGCTGCTTCTAAGCCAACATCCTCATTGTCAAAGAATTTCCACTACCTTAAGTACACTTAATGTCGATTTAGGGACCTTAAATTGAGATGCGGGCTGTTTCCCTTTTGTCCAATGGAGCTTAGCCCCCACAGACTAACTGCCGGATAATTGACTCTATGTATTCGGAGTTTGATAGGTCTCGTGAGCTTTCGCCCGTTCGAGACCTTCCAGTGCTCTACCCCATAGAGGTACATCCGACGCAAACCCAAAAGTTCTTTCGGAGAGAACCAGCTATTACCAGATTCGATTAGCTTATCACTCCTTACCACACGTCATCCGAGAGTTTTGCACGGCTCACCGGTTCGGGCCTCCATCCCCCTTTCGGGGAACTTCACCCTGCGCATGGCAAGCTCATCTGGCTTCGGGTCTTTAGCAAACTACGAGCGCCCTGTTCAGACTCGGTTTCCCTGTGACTCCAGTCTCGCGACCTTAGTCGAGCAGCTTGCTAAAACTCGTTGGCTCATTCTTCAATAGGCACGCCGTGACGGACAGCACACAAAACACAACAAAAAACAGAAGAATGGAAAAAGGGAATATTCCCTATTTTCATTTTTCCTTTCTTTTATGTCCTCTGTGCTGCCCGCTCCGACTCCTTGTAAGCATATGGTTTCAGATCTATTTCACCGCCCTTCCGGGCTGCTTTTCACCTTTCCCTCACGGTACTAGTTCACTATCGGTCTTCTGAAGTATTTAGACTTGCCGGTTAGTTCCGGCTGATTCCCCCGAGCTATTCGTTTCCCGGGGTACTTGCGAACAGAAACAAAGAAGATCTTTTATTTTCGTCTAAAGGGCTATCACCTGCTAGGGCTGAACTTTCCAGTTCATTTGACTAATAAAAGATTTTGTAACTCCTCTGTCATAAATGACACGTCTCTGCCGCGCAACCCTCACTCGTCTTACGACGAATAAGTTTAGTCTTCTCCGCTTTCGCTCGCCGCTACTAACGGAATGCATGTTTGTTTTTATTCCTCCTGGTACTGAAATGTTTTACTTCCCAGGGTACGCTTCTCTATAGAGTAACTATAGAGATCATAGAGGTTCACTCTACGGGGTTTCCCCATTCGGAAATGTTCGGATCAAAGGTTGCTTGGCACCTCCCCGAACCATATCGCCGCCACGCCGCGTCCTTCATCGCCTTCAAGAAGCCAAGGCATCCACCATACGCTCTTAATTTCCCATCAGGAAATCTAAGAACCGCTACTTATTACTTACACCTAAAACAATTTTCTTTCGAAAATTGAGTTTTTATTGCTTGCATTACTTTGAGGTATGAGATTGTAAAACAACATTCATTCTGAAAATAAAAAACTGCTTTTTCGAGCAGTTGAGCTACACTCCATTGCTGGGGTATGGCTATGGCCGCTGTAAATTGAGGTTTTTTATATTCATTCGGCAGTGAGAAGTAGTATATACGAAGCCAAAATAAAGTCAATAGTCTGGGCACATATTCCCTTTTGGGGATAACGTGTGGGTAACAAATAAATAAAAAACGACCTCTTTCGAGATCGTTTTTTATTTTGAGAATTGAATAACCTACCCCTGTAAATAGGAAACTCTATTCCTTCTCCATCACTGAGTGAGCTGTCTTCTCGATGATGCGAGCCGCGACATCTTTGCCGCCGAGACCGAATGCAAGACCGATAGCGAGAGCTGCGCCAGCGAAGATAGCAGTGAGGATCATCTGGATCAAACCAGGCGCGATGCCAAGAGTGATGAGCGCAGTAAGGATAGCGAAAATCCAGATTGACCACTTGGTCACACGACCGAGGAGTTCAGCTGACTTGACGTGACCAGCCTTTGCACTTGCCACGACAATTTTTTGAAGCACGCCAGCGACGACAACTGCAACCATAAGGATGAGAACGGCAACGATAACTTGTGGGATATAGTTGACGACTTGTCCGAGGAATGAGTTGACCTGATCGAGACCGAGGATGCCGAATGATGCCATCAAGAAAACGATGATGATGAACCATTTGACGAGAGCGCCGACGAAGAGACCTGAATTCAAATTGTATCCAGAACGCTTGACGACATCTTCGAGGCCAGCGCTCTTGAGAGCAGCGTCAACCTTGAGAGCTTTGAAGAGGCCTTCGACGACCTTTTCGATAAGAGCAGCGAGCACCCAGCCGATAGCAAAAATAATAAGAGCGACAATGAGCATAGGTACGAAACTAGCTACACCGTACCAGACACCTTGGAGCGAATGAGTAAAGACATCACCCCAACTTTGTATAAACATCATATGATTATGACTTAATTAATTACTAATACGTTTCTTTGTAATACCTAGTATTATACCACCCCGAGACGATCTAAAAGAGTTACATGGGGATAATCGAGAATGTCGCGAACGAGCCTATCGTGTATGCCGATACGGTATTGGAAATCTTGAGTCTCAAATGCTGAGTATGCTATCTCCTTCCCTATCTCTGCTTCGATAGTCTTTATCGTCTGCTCTATTTTTGCGATATTGAGATCTTCCCCCACAATGAGCAGGTCTACGCGAGAATCCCAATTTTGTATAAAGACGCCAGCCGCGATGAGAAGCTTGACCCTGCCTGCGCCACCAAAACGCTTTGCGAGAGTTTCGTCTGCTTGTATGCTTGCAACCGTGAGGAGATTCTTGAGCGGATCGAGATATGGAAATTTTTCATTGAGCACATAGGTAGTCCCTTTTACGCCGCTGCGCTTGCGCACGATATCGGCCTTAACGAGAACGTTGAGCTCCCGGAGAATGAGCGGCGCTTTGCTCGCAGTGCGAGTGGCGAGATCTTTCAGAGAAAAAGGCAGGCCAGTATTGAATAAGAATACGCGAAGCAATTTTATCTTTGCTGCACTACCGAATAAAGCGATGAGAGTTTCCATGGTGGTATATGATCTGTATTAACGTAAGTAGGCGTATTCTAGCATAAAAAAGAACCTCCGCTAGGAGGCCCTTTTTTATCAGTGAAAGATGAGGGACTATTTCAACTCAACCTTTCCACCTGCTGTTTCGATCTGCTTCTTCAATGCTTCAGCATCTTCTTTCTTGACGCCATCCTTGATGAGAGCAGGAGCACTGTCAACGAGATCCTTTGCTTCCTTCAAACCGAGGCCGAGGACTTCTTTGACAACCTTGATAACAGCAATCTTTTGATCACCAGCGGCTGCGAGGTGAACAGCGAATGTACTCTTCTCATCTGCAGCAGCACCAGCGGCAGCAGGAGCAGCGACTGCAACAGCAGCAGCTGATACACCGAATTTCTTTTCGAGTAATTTGACGAGCTCGTTCAAATCGAGAACTGACATCGTCTCGATGCTCTCAACGAGAGCCTTGAACTTTGATGGGATTTCAATAGTTGTTTCCATGATAATTTATAAATAATTGATTAAATAATTTCTAATTAACCTCATTATTCTAATGTCTAATTTTATGTTAATTAAACCGATTAGAAATTAGGTTAATTTGCCTCTAAGCGGTTTTCTTTTTTGAGATCTCTGACAATGCCATAACAAATCCCTGAATAGGAGAATTGATGACGTTGACGAACATGCCCTGAAGAGTTTTGAATGGAGGGATTGCAGCGATTGCTACCATCTCTTCCTTACTCATGAACTTTGACTCAAAGACGCCGCCCTGGATAGCAACCTGATCTTTGAACTTCTTCTGGAACTCATAGACGCCACGAGCTGGTGCGACAAGATCGGTACTGTATGCGAGTCCGAACTCCCCTACCAATGCTGGCATGGTGCCTGAATATTTCTGAGCATCGAGAGCGTGAGCGGTCAATGTCTTCTTCGCAACAAAGAATCCGACGCCTTCTTTCTTGAGAGCGCGACGCATCATTGTTGAATCAGAGACTTTGAGACCGTGCACGTTGACGAAGACGAGGGACTTTGCGTCCTTCATAATCGTCTCGAGCTTTTCAATGATCTCTTTCTTTTGTGCTTTTGTACGAGCCATTTTTTATAGAGGGAAAATATGTAAAGAATGAAAAAGGGAAATAATATCTTCCCTATCTTTTATTCTTCCTTTTTTCCATTGTGATTATCTATCGACCTCGGCCTGACCGTGAGGAAATGTAATAGGTTAACCTCGGAAAGTCTTATAGGTTCACTTTCATGAACACATGCCTTCTGTCTTAAGCCTTGTCAGCCAAGATATCACAAGATTTGCGAAGAGGCAAGATGCGTCAAAAATTCATCGATCATATTCACTATAGCCATACGATCATCGTCGGACATCCCTTTGATAGAACGATGTGCGAGATGGACTGAAAACCTACTTGCAGTGTCGTGCAGTCGAGATATCTTACCTGACCGTGCCGCATCCTCCAGTTGATCGATTTTACGTATAATTGATTTGCTTATATCCTTTCCTTTTTGAACAGGATCCAACAGATACAAAACTGCCTTTTTCATCGATTCCAAAAAGACTACTGGGTCAGTCGGTGTATTTGCTGCGACATGTAGATCACTGGCACCATTTCCATCTGTATCAACAACAAGCATTGGCGAATCATATGTGAGGCTCGATGTCGCGGAACTGCCAAGCGGTGCGATATCCAATGACATCGTCGCATTTGTGAGCGGTGTAGCTGGCACATCTGTGTAGGCCACTCGTTCGATAGTACCACTGCCGCCTTGTCTATATATATCGAAGTTGAAAGGTCCAACACCAGCACCTTTGATGACCACAGAATACGGTCCTGACCCATCATCAGGAATAGTGATGGAAGTATCACGCCCGCTATCGGACTCGTCACTGATATCAAAGCTGCTGCCCGGTATATCTGTATCAAAAAATGTATACAGACCATCTTCAACATCAGTAGGAACACTGGCGGGTTTTGGCTTTACTCCCACATGTCGCCCCTCTTTGTCATATACATGAAGCTCGACCGGCGAATGAGTCATCAACTGCAATGAAGTCGTTTCTTTTGAATAATCAGGCACACCCACAGCTACTCCAGGTATAGATGCGTTGGCGCTATCATTATGCTGCACTATATTTTTGATTATTTTTTGTGATGCCGGCGATTCGAGGATCGTTGCATGATCAGTGCCTTTTGAACCGATGTTCTGGAGATCAATAGAGGTCGTCGTACCCGCATCATATGAAGCGCTTTGCGCAACAACCGTACCATCCCCCATTGTCGTACGTATTTTACTTTGCTTGTCATCAACATACGAAACGATCTTGGTGGTGAAAGTATGCCAACCAACGAGCGCCCATCGTTGTATCGTTGCAGGCCACGAGAATGAGTCGAGCATATCGTGCAACGAATCAGCAGAAGCAAGGAGTGATCGATTTGGATACATGGCTGAAGTCGTGCCGATGATAGGATTGCCTATCAGTGAAATATATTTTTTGGATGGCAAGAGCGAGTATGCGCTTGGCATATTTTTGCCAAGCTCTTGGGCAACGCTTTTTTTGACTATAAAACCACCGGCCACTTGCTGATTGTCTCCGTAGAGCAATCCAGCGATCGCCTGTGGAGTACCGAGATATGGCACTGCTACAGATATCACCGAGTCGATGAGATTCGCTTCCCCTTTATCGGCCAATGCTTTAACAAGATATTTTGAAACGAGGCCTCCATTTGAATGAGCGACTATGGTTACTTTCCCTGTCTGTGATCGAAGCGACATATCTTCTACAAGCTTGATGAGAGACTCAGTCGTAGTCGCTTTTTGCGCAAAGCCATTGACCACCTCGACAATCGGCTTGCGCCAATCATATCCGAAACCATACCACTCATTGATGGCGCCTGAACTCATGAGCTCGTCGAGAAAAGACATGAATTTTCCATATAAACTATATATGCCGAAAATAGATCCGATAGGGCCGCCGGTATATATAGATGGATCGATGCTCTTACCATCTACGTCCAGAAATAGTGCGCGCACATCATCATTTCGATTTGGTGCCCATAGCGTATTTGTGTGGGAACCGAACACTGAAGCATCTGACTTATACAAAGAGCTCGCTTCAAGACCAGGAATAAATAAAATACTTGAACAACACTCTTTCAATGATTCAGATTTCGGTTTTGTGTTGAGCCACGGCGAATATGAAACAGAACCGTACATCGAAGATGTCGCTGGACCATCAGCACTGCCCCACCAGTTATTCTCTGCATGTACTGCCATCGTCCCTTTATTATTGATTGCATATGTGCTGTTACCTGCTATAGACGAATGCTCGATTGTCAAAGATGAATGTAGCCCATCAAAGTCAGAAGCGATGATGATACCGCTCACACTATTTTCTATACTACTTGCGCGCACATCGGCTTTTCCATCCCAAAGCATTAGTGCAGGACCATGTGTGTTGGTAAGCGTTGAAGATGAAATAGTCACGCTACTCTTGAGTGCATAAATATCAGAATCACGTATATCTAGATACATTATCGAACTTGATGCGCCCAAGATATTGATTTCGCCCACCCTCTCACGTATCACCACATGCGCCCCGGCGACACCTCCGATCACAAGCGATCCGGCTTCAATATTTATATTCGGCTCATTGACTGTCTTTGGGTCAATATCGACAATCACGCCTGGGTCAATCGTCAGCCGACTACCGGTCCTCACATATATATCTTGCGTGAGCAGATACGGACTCTTGTCGAGCGTCCACCTGATATCACCAGACAGTTCTCCACCCACACTCGTACCTACAGGTGGAGCAGCTCGCACGTAAGCAAACGTACCAAACCACGCACCAACCACGAACAATAGGCCATACAAATATATTTTCTTCATCTTGATTCGCTTAGCTTGATAATGATCTAAGCGTATCAAGTCGAGTTAAAATTCCCCTCAAGAAGTTCTCAAGAAATAATAAAATTCCTGACCCAACCTGGATCAGGAATTTTACTTAAACGCTTCGCGCAGCCTATCTGAGCAATGCTGCCGCCTCCGTATCGAGCGAGCCTCCCCACTGCCCTACAGCGTACAGAACAAAGAAACTAAGAGCGAGGATAAGTACGAATCCAAAGAAGAACCGAAAGAAGCTTTTATCGAAGGGGTTGACCATGATGTGGACATTATATCACGTACTTATTGTATCTTGTTTGTGACCATGATATTGAGCGCAGCAGCTCTAGAATGATACGATGAATTATACACATATACCTGATGTAACCCCGAAGATACGTACGTAGGGATAGTAAATAAAATAAATACACCATCCGGAGAAACGTACTGTCTATTTGCCAGTGTCCCCCACTCGCTATCAAAACGAACTTGCGTAGACGCATCAAAACCAGAACCATATATCACGACCGTAGTATTGCTATCATTCGCGGCCGACGATGGCGTCAAAGAAATGACCGACAAAGGCGGCGCTGCGAGCGTAAACCAACCGCTCAATAAATCGCTGTCAGGTTTATTACCAGATGCACTCGATATACGTATACGATACGTACCTGTAGCAACATTTTGATAGTCGTTGGTCGCAGTAGAAAATACTCTACCAACGCGCCATGAATATGTTGTTGGACTATTTGTGGTAAAAGTTGAAGGTGATATAAATCCAGCACCTGCCCCGCTCGGAGTTTCAAGTTTCATTGTATACATGTATGATGGCGCACTGTCCCATCGGATCGTCTCTGTTGTTCCGATTGTAATCGTACTTCCGGAAGCTGGAGAGGTTATGGTTACCGGTGAACTCGTTTGAACAGGGGTCGTAGCAGCAGCTGTGCAAGTAACCAGTCTTAGCGCTGATCTTGTCAGCGGTCCGACTCGACCTGTCGATGAAATACCGTGCGCGGTCTGAAACTGTTTTACTCCTGCAAATGTTGCTGGCCCAAAATATCCATTTGGTATCGCTGATAGATATCCGACTGATTTGAGATACGTTTGGAGTTGAAAAACAGAATGATCTGTCGGTGAATCGGCAAGTCCAGCATATAGATCATATGGTAGATCGGTACACACTGTCTGAGCAGATGCGTTTGAGATCTGCACCACAAAGATCATCAGAATAAAAAGAACGACGTAAAAGTAAAAATTGATTTTCATATATCAATAATAGCACCCAAATATGCAACACAAAAACCACTTATCTTTGTTGGATAAGTGGTTTTTATCTGAATTAAAGGTGATCTACGTAAACCTGACTACTTTGCTGTATAGGTATAAATAAGACCATCAAATTCTGCCTTACTTATCGCTGCCCCGGTGACTTTATTGACACATGCCCAATTACTATTCGATAGCATTGATCCTGTAGAGTCAGTACACTCAGCCAACAATGCATTTGTATTCACGTTTCGGAAATAGAGATGTCCTGTAGATGTTGTAGCGTACGCAACTTGAGTTTTTCCTGACACTCTCATATAACAACCTCCACTTGTTCCATTATATGCACTTGTAAATGATGCCTCAAAAAGATTACCGTAAAGCTGCTTGTACTGAGCAGTAGCAGCATTCTCACACTTTGACTGATTGGCTCTCAACTGTGTCAGATAATCTGCATAACCGAGGCTCGGACTTGTCTTTGTGGTCACAGGACTTTTGATGACCTGAACCGTTGCTGGTGCAGATGCTTTCGTTGTTCCCTGCACATCTACTGAACTGCTGACCTGAGGCGCTTGAGCTATTTTTGTTGTTTTATTTGCTTGCCAAACAATGACGCTAATAAGCGCGATAATAATAACCGCAAGAGCTACTGCATACTTAAGTGGTATATTTTTCATAATGATTCTATTATACCACTAATTTTAGGCCGTCAAGATGCAACACGCTCAATATCTGACAACACAAAAACCGCCTTTCGGCGGTTTTTGTTCCAACATTGTAACCCGTTGGGAGGAGTGATCAAACTAGAACTAGAGATTTAAGACTCAAGTTCGCTATTCCGACTAAGGAATTGCAATACTTGTTGTCTGGAGACCTCCGAGACCGTAGTTGATTGTCTTATCAGCAACACCTGATGAGAGACCGTACTTAACAGCTGTGATCTTTGAGACACCAGAGTTACCAGAAGAACCTGTAGCGGTACCACTGATTGTGAACTGGCGTGACTGACCTGCTGGAACTACGTACTCAACGTTTGCTGTATCACCTGCCAAACTATCTGGATTAGCCTGAACTGTTGTCAGATAAGATCTGATTGTTCCGGTTGTTGAGGTAGAGAGGAGAGTGAGTGGGTTTGCACTGATATAGAGGGTGTTGTTACCCGCTGTAACTGTGAAACTGAAGACTGTGTTGTAAGTTGTAGCGTTCTGACCAACTGCAACAGCTGAAGCTGTTTCGTTGCCAATTGTAGCACTACTTGCTGTGAAGGTAAGGTTGTTTGAAACAAAGATACCATCGTTGACATCAAGAGTACTGTAACTTGCATCTTCGACAGATGGGTTGTTTGTTGTACCGTTAGCTGCACCTGTAACAACCAATGTTGTTGAAGCAACTACGCCATCAAGAGTATTGTTTGTGTCTTGCTGGACTGTTGCGTACAAAGTAACTGGAACATACTGATCTGCTGGCAAGTTGATTGCACCAAAGTTGGTGAATGTAACTGTTGAAGAAGCAGTATTTGTTGCATGTGCGTCTGTACTTGCTGTGATTGAGTTAGCACCAAAGGTCTGAGTACCGATCTTAATCTTGTACTGTGCGAAGAGTTGCTCAGGAGTCTTTGAACCTGTTGTGTTAACAATGAAACTGATCGAGCGGAGGTTAGCTGGAGCGTTCTGAACCTTGACATCGTAAACAGCGAGAGGAACATCTGTTGTCTGTCCG
Organism: Minisyncoccota bacterium; assembly: GCA_035495115.1. Classification (GTDB taxonomy): domain Bacteria; phylum Patescibacteriota; class Minisyncoccia; order Phycocordibacterales; family PALSA-1337; genus C7867-002. Next base: position 18,918 of record DATJGJ010000015.1, read on the forward strand.
CCTGTTGAAATTTGAACAAGCTTTGAGAGAGGAGATGAACCGTCAACTGTAACGACAACCTGGCCAGCACCGTTACCCTGGTAACTGAATGTGCGAGCTGAGTTTACAGACTCAGTGTCTGTTACGCCTGTACCGTCAACTGAACGGATTGAAGCAGATGTAACTGAGAGACCTGTGTTTGTAGCACGATCTGAAACTGCGAGGAATGAGAGACTAGCAGTTATGTAACGTGTCTGTGAAGCTTTAACAACGTAGCCACTAACTGGGATTGTGACGAGATAGTCACTACCAACAGTGAGTTCACTGAAGTTGCTTGAGGTCAAGTTACTGATCTGACCGACAACTGCACCTGTATCATCCTTGAGGGTGATAGCACCAGCGTAAAGCCAGATACGTGAGTTGAAGTGGAGACCAATACTCTGAACTGCCATGTCTGAAGCAGCAGCCTGGAGCTTGTAAGCTACGACATCATATGACTGACCCTTGTAAACGGTTGTACCGTCAGAAGGAGAAGTCCAGAGTGAAGCTGCCAATGTTCCAGGGATACCAGGAGTACTGATACCTGCTGAACCACCAACTACTGGAGTTGTGCCTGGGTTAGCTGTACATGTGTATCCAGCTGGGCAACCCATAGCAGGAGTTGTAGCAACTGCTGTGCCATTCAACTTAGCCTGTGTGAGAGGACCGAAGAAACCGTAAGCAGGGAGACCGACTGACTTCTGGTAAGAAGCGAGAGCAGCCTTTGTCTGTGAACCGAAGTATCCTGTAGCACCTGCTGGGATACTGAAGCCACTACTGATAAGCCATGTCTGGAGAGCTGAAACATCTGCGCCTGTTGAACCAACTGTGAGGTTAGTTGAGAAAGCAGCTGATGTAACTGCAGCGAGTGCCAATACGGCAACGCCAGCGACGAAAATAACTTTTTTCATATTGTAATTTAGTAAGTTTGCAATCCCTCCTGATACTAATGTTTGTGGAGGAATATGCGTAATAATAATCTTGATAATACTGTGCGCACCATGTCCGTCTGAGACGGTCGACGGGTGCACGTTCCACATCCCTTTTCACCATGTATCGGCACGATAAAAAGAGAGTTTGTGGGTAAACGAAAAAGACCCGTAACAAATTCTTTCTTATGGAATTGTCAAAGGCCCGCTACCCATTATAGCCTGATACGGCTCAATACCGCAATAAAGCGGTAATGTGGATAACTAGGCAATACTAGGGCATTTTAGACCAAAAGTCAACAAATGCCTGCCCTACGCTCTATGGTGACGTGCTGCATTGGCGAATATTACTATTTAAGTGAATACCTGCTCCAGCGACGCTCCCCTTCCTTCTTTATGACCCCCTTTTCTACCAGTTCAAGTAGCTCACGCTGAATGGTCTTTTCGCTACAGTCTTTGATCACACGTGAGAAGTCTTTTATCGTCAGATTGCTCTGACCTTTAAGGACAGCTACTATCTGCTCCTGACGCTGCGTCTTCTTCTGCTGGACGAGTACCTGTCCTTGAGAAACCCCTTTATCTCCTATCACCTTTTTATGTCCTTTTTGTGTGTCTTTTATACTTTCTTGTCCTATAGAGAATCCTGAGCTGAATAAGTCAGGTGTCTTAAAGAATTGTTCGGAAAGGACATACCCTGCATTCTCTGCACTGGCAGTAAGACGTTCCTTGAGAAGGCTGACGACCTGATCTATCTCTCTGATCAGTATCTTGTGATTCATATCTGACACTAGATGGGAAACATGGGCCACATTGAGGAGGGACATGGTTTCGAGCGCTGCGGTGAAGATGGACTGGATGACCGCATTCTTGTCTCCAGGCACCGCGCTCGATGCAGTAAAGGACGAACTGAGCAAATCCATGCCTTTATCGCGCAGCTCCCACTTGATAGGTTCCTCGTCTTTGAGGAGGCTGGAAACGAGGTATAAGGCAGAGGTTATTTTCTCTGTCTTTTTGAATATATATATAAGGTAATCCTCAGCAGAAAAGAAACCGAGCGACTTCCAGTTGAGGGGGTCATTGAACGACGGTGTCTGATTGATGTCCATAACAAATTCATTATAGGACAAAGAAAGGACAATGCAAGCCAAAATTAATGATCAATAACCAATAACACAATGATCAAATCGTTGTAAATTTTGTATTTGGTTATTGCATCATTGAGCATTGGTTATTTCGGACTTGTTTTTCCCCTAATTTTTGATGTGAAAAAATGTGATATTATTACCGCATATACGTAATTATTTATCCCTTCACCTATCCCACCATGGCAAAGAAAAAAGAACCCTCGGACATGATCGAAAAAGCAAAATTTTGGAATGAGATGAAAGAAGAGACTATTCATGCGATTTTGGCCATCCTCGCATTTGTTCTCACACTCCTGTCTCTACTCGCCTCATTCGGCAAAGCAGGTGAGCTAGGCAACTACGGCTACATGTTTTTCACTCGCATACTCGGCATCGGCTATTTCCTTATCCCCCTTCTCTCGGCGATGATCGGCATAGCACTTCTCCAAGGACTTGAAAAGAAGTTTCGAACATCAAAGACTGTCGGCGCCTTTATATTCTTTCTTTCAAGTCTAGGTCTGATACATATCATCGGTGCCGCTTTCGGTGATGCTGATACGCGTCTCGCTGGCATATTCGGTTACTGGGTGGCGGCTCCCCTCATAAAGATCGTCGCCGTTCCTGCAAGCTCGATCCTCCTCGTTGCGCTCGTCATCATCTCAGTATTCATTCTCTTTGAAATGCACATCACCGCTGAACAGATGATGTTCTGGAAATGGTTCAATAAAACAAAAAAGGAGGAGGAAAGGAATGGAAAGAAGGAAAAAGAAATCGCAATAGAAATGGACGCTGATGAAGAAGAAAATATCGATGCTGCACTTGCAGCCAATGCCCTCGCTGCAGCAGAGATGCAGAGGAATGCAAAAGTCCCTGAAGTAAAGATAAGGAAAACAGCTAAAAAAGACGACTTTGACGAAGCGGAGGATACGTTCAAAGCGACCGCTCAGGCACCGCTCCTCAAACCGTTCACCCCTCCCCCACTCACACTCCTCGAGAAAGATCGTGGCAAGCCTGAAACCGGCGACATCAAAGCAACTGCGAACCTCATCAAGCGCACGCTTCAGAACTTCAATATCAGCGTCGAGATGGATGAGATATCTATCGGTCCATCAGTCACCCGCTATGCATTGAAGCCCGCTGAAGGCGTCAAACTTTCACGTATCGTCGCGCTCAATGATAACCTTGCACTTGCACTCGCCGCGCATCCTATCCGTATCGAAGCACCGATCCCTGGCAAATCACTCGTCGGTATGGAGGTTCCAAACACCGCAAAGACAACCGTCGGTCTCGCAACCTTGCTCGCTTCAAATGATTTCCAAGGATCAGACAAACCGCTCCTCATATCACTCGGCAAAGACATCACTGGTAAAGCTCATTTTGCCAACCTTGCAAAATCTCCTCATGCCCTCATCGCTGGTGCGACAGGTTCAGGTAAATCCGTCACCATCCATACGCTCATCACCTCCCTCCTCTACCGCAACTCTCCCGAGAACCTCCGTTTCGTCATGATCGACCCAAAGCGCGTCGAGTTGACCCTCTATAACAAGATCCCTCACCTTCTCACTCCAGTTATCACCAATCCGAAGCAAGCAATCCTCGCGCTCAAACATATGGGTAAGGAAATGGCGCGACGCTATGACATCCTCGAAAAGAATTCTGTCCAGAATATCGACTCATATCACAAGACCGTGCTCGCCCCTGCAGTCGAGGCGATGAAGAAAGAGACTGACGAAGAGGCCAAAGCAGAGCTTACCTCGAAGCTCCCTGAATCTATGCCATATATCGTCATCGTTATCGATGAATTGGCGGATATCATGCAGACATATCCTCGCGAGCTCGAATCAGCCATCGTCCGTCTCGCTCAGATGAGCCGTGCAGTCGGTATACATCTCGTCCTCTCGACCCAACGTCCGAGCGTGAACGTCATTACCGGCCTCATCAAAGCCAACGTCCCTACTCGTATCGCCCTCCAAGTCGCTTCACAGATCGACTCACGTACCATCCTCGACCAGCCAGGCGCAGAAAAGCTCCTCGGTGCCGGCGACATGCTCTATCTCGGCGGCGAGATGTCAAAGCCGATTCGTCTCCAGTCAGCGTTTATTTCTGAATCAGAGGTCAAGCGCGTGGTGAAGTTCCTCCAAGAGGAATATAAGGATGAGATCATGTCAGGTATGGATCTCGGCATCAACACAGCAGAAACAAGCGGTGGATCAAACGTAGGTGGCATGAGCAGTATGGATCTCGATAGCGGATCACTCGAAGATGACGATGATTACTATGAACAAGCCCGTGAAATTGTCGTCGGTAACAACAAGGCATCGACCTCGTTCCTTCAGCGCAAGCTCGGCGTCGGCTATTCGCGCGCCGCAAAGCTCATGGACATGCTCGAAGAACGTGGCGTGATCGGTCCTGCGAATGGCTCAAAGGCACGCGAGATTATCGGAGGTGTTGGAGGAGGTATGGAACAATCTGACGGCGGCATGGCAATGCCTGAAGGAGAGAAGGCTTTCTAATATATGAATCTGAACCGTACCGCTACCCTTCGTCTGATACGCTTCTCATCTATCGCTCTCGTGGCGCTCATCATTGTCGTCTATGCGATTTTTAGGTCGCTCAACTACATTCACGGACCTCAAATAGATATTTTCCAACCCATCGACGGTTCTGCTATATCTTCAACGACTGTCACTATCATCGGCCAAGCTATTCGCGTCAACGCTCTTTCAATGAATGGCAAGACCGTGTTCATAGATGAAGCTGGAAATTTCAAAGAAACACTGCTGGTATTTCCAGGCATGAATATCATCACCTTCACTGCGCATGACCAGTTCGGTCGCACCACAACACGCCAGTTACAGCTCATAGGAACGCTCGAGAAATAATGGTAAAATATCCGCACTGCCTGAATTATTAGCTAATCAGAAAGAATATATGGCCCTCAAAAAAAAGAACGACAAAGCAAAAAACCCAGCAACAGATCGTGAAAATGATGACGGTATCGTAGAAAGTGGTCCTCAAAAGAAAGACGGCAAGCAAACATCTGGCGGCATAGCTGATGCCCTCGACGCTATCCGCACTAAGTTTGGCGATGAATCTATCATGAAGCTCGGCGACAAGCCGAAGGTCAACGTGAACGCAGTCCCTACCGGCTCTCTCGGCCTCGACGCTGCCCTCGGTATCGGTGGCATGCCTCGCGGACGCATTATCGAGATATTCGGACCAGAATCATCCGGCAAGACTACCCTCGCCCTCCATGTGGTCGCTGAAGCCCAAAAGCTCGGCGGTGTCTGCGCATATATCGACGCAGAGCATGCCATGGACCCTGAATACGCAAAGAGGCTCGGTGTGAAGATCGAAGACCTCCTCATCTCTCAGCCAGATGCTGGCGAGCAAGCTCTCGAGATTGTCGATAGCCTCATCCGTACCGGCAAGATGGATGTTGTCGTCATCGACTCAGTCGCTGCCCTCACCCCTCGCGCAGAGATTGAAGGAGATATGGGAGCTCATCACGTCGGTTCGCAGGCTCGTCTCATGTCTCAAGCGCTCCGCAAGCTCACTGCTATCGTGGCAAAGTCGAAGACCATTGTCATCTTCATCAACCAGATCCGTATGCAGATCGGTGTCATGTTCGGTAACCCTGAGACTACTCCAGGCGGCAAAGCTCTCAAGTTCTACGCATCTGTGCGCCTCGATATCCGTCGCATCGCTCAGATCAAGAAAGGCGAAGAGATCATGGGTGGTCGTGTCCGCGTAAAGGTCGTCAAGAACAAGGTCGCTGCCCCATTCCGCCAGACCGAGTTCGATCTCATGTATAACGAAGGTATCTCACAAGAAGGCGAGATCATCGCTCTCGGCGAAAAGTTCGAGCTCTTGAGCAAGTCAGGTTCATCATACTCATATGGAGATGTGAAGCTTGGTCGTGGCTATGATGCTACCCGTCAGTTCCTCAAGGAGAACAATGAAGTCAGAGAAGAGATCCTTTCGAAGATCCGCGAGAAGTTGAAGCAGGCGTAAGACAGCGCAAAATCACTCAGATAATCGACGCATACCCTGCCCTGTGGTGGGGTTTTGCTTTTTAATTGCTTCTATTGACATTAGACAAATATAATTATATAAATGCATTAAACCGAAGAAAGGACATACGTGAAAACTGAAAAAGAACTTTACTACCTTCTCGTAAAACGCGGGGAGAAAGTGAGACTGATAGGCACCTATTCAGACAAGGGGTTTAAGGCCGGATCGACGATTGAACGTGAGGATATCCGGAAAATCGGTCAAAAAACGGTCCCTACTCTACCTTGGAAAATCGTCAAAGTGTTCGAGGGACATGATGCGATCTTTCTCAAAGCTCTCCAGGATATCGGCTGGCTTGATCGCGTCAGACAGCTTTTTGAATCACCGTGGTCATAACCATCACCCTCTTCACTCGCCCATTCTGAAATATGAATGGGTGTTTTTATTATACTTGCCCAAACAATGGAAACCGGCTAGACTACCTCTACTTACAAAATAACCCTTATTCCCTATGTCTCTCCTCGAATACAGCGATATCACCGAAAAGAAATACATCGTCATGGACGGCGCGCCATACGAAGTCATCTCTTCGCACGTCTTCCGCAAACAACAGCGCAAGCCAGTCAATGCCACCAAGCTCAAGAACCTCATGACGGGTAAAGTGACCGAGTACTCTTTCCATGTATCTGACAAGGTAGAAGAAGCTGAGATCGACAATCGCGAAGTAAAGTATCTCTATAACAGCCGCGGTGAATGGTGGTTCTCAGAGGTCAACGATCCTTCAAAGCGCTTCAAGGTGACCGAGGAACAAGTGGGCCCACAGGCACGCTTCGTAAAGGCGAACACTGTCGTCACCCAGCTTCTCTTCCGTGACACTCCTATGGGCTTCAAATTCCCCATCACGGCTGAGCTCAAAGTCACCGAAGCTCCTCCAGGCATCAAAGGCGATACAGCGACTGGTGGACAGAAGGTTATCACCCTCGAGACTGGCGCAACCATCAACGCCCCTCTCTTCGTCAATGAAGGCGATATCATCAGGATCAATACTGAAACTGGTGAATACAAAGAAAGAGTTGGTAACAGTTTCCAAAAGTAGAATTTATAATTACCCAATTATTCTAAGTACCTAAAAAGTCCCCATCAGTACGATGTGGGACTTTTTAGGAATTAGGTCAATTAGTACTTAGACTAATTTGCTACATATGGAAGCAAACCGAGGAAACGAGCGCGCTTGATAGCGCCGGCGAGCTGACGTTGATACGTAGCACTGATGCCTGTTCTCTTGCGAGCGATCATACGACCGTGTGGATTGACGAACTTCTTCAAGATCTCAGTATCCTTGTAGTCGATGTGCTTGATATTATGCTGATTGAAATAACACTGCTTTTTCATAATGATGATTTAAATTTTTAAAATGGTATATCGTCTGGATTGATTTCTTCTGCTGGATAGTCTATCTTCTCGCCCGATTCCCCTGGAGCTGGGCTAGTAACTTTTGCTCCCGATGGAGCGTTACTTGATCCTGAATTTCCCCCTGCGCCTGGACGGTTACCGAACTGGACTGTCTCTGCGACGATCTCAGTGCGATACTTCTTTTCATTGTTCTGCTCCCATGAGCGCGTCTGAAGTCGTCCTTCGACGTATGCCTGTGAACCTTTTTTCAAATACTGACCGACAAGCTCAGCGACGCGTCCGAAGACCACGACGTTGTGGAATTCGACAGCTTCTTGGCGGTTGCCGTCTTTATCTTTGAAGTTACGATTCGTAGCGATACTAAAAGAACAAACTTTGGTGCCTGATGGCAATGCTTTGAGCTCTGGGTCACGAGTGAGGTTTCCGATAAGAATGACTTTGTTGAGATACATAGTGTTTTAATTATACCTCCTTAACCATTTCGTCGATACTCTTGTCCATCTCTTCTATAGAGGCTGGAGCTGCTTCCTTCTTGTCTGCAACAGGCGCTTCTGCCTTTTCACCATCCTTTTTGAGACTGATTTCTGCTGCAATAGCAGGGGCGCGCTTGCCGAGATAGGTATTCTCACGAACAGTAGATACAAGGAGCATACGGAGGACTGTAGGGTGTATCTCTACAGCCTTCTTGATAGCCTCGACTGCGTCCGACCCGACTTCGAACTTTGTCCAGCCAAAGTATGCCTCATTATACTTTTCATACGTTCCGCCGACATTCTTTTTGCGCATTTCATACGCAAGCTTCATACGGTGCGGAGCCTCTTCAGCGATGATAGTCGCCTTCGAAGAGGTGATGATTTTGTTGATCACTTCTGCTTCAGCAGGAACCTTTTCCTCTGGAATAGAAGATACGATCAAATATCCTATCTCATAAACTGACATATTGTCAGCGTGTGTTGATTCACTCATAGTGTGGTGTAGCCAGTGATCCGACAAGGAATGAACCCTACGGAACCCTTTTTACCGTTGTTTTTATGGTAAAAGCGGGACTAACTACGATTAATTTGTAATGCCATGAGCGTACCACAAAGTGCCCTGCCTCGCAAGAGTATGACTCTATATGGCCATTTGTGAGGCATATCGATTGTATCAGGGTCATCTCAAGAAATATTCAATATGTTTTCAAGAAATAATAAAAACTACGGTCCATCCTTGAGAACTATAGCCTAAAGAAATTCTTCGCATTTTGAACCAGCTGCTCAGCGATTACACTCTCATCTTCCCCGCGAATCCGTGCGATAGCCTTAACTGTCTCTACGACATATGCAGGCTCATTTCTCTTTCCTCTGTATGGCACTGGCGGCACAAAGGGACAATCTGTCTCTGACATTATCTGTGTAACAGGCACAAAACGGAGTAGCTCATCGTAATCACTGGTGAAACTGACCACACCAGTAAATGAAACTGAGTACCCTCTTTCGATTATGTTTTTTAAATCACCGAGCGTACCGGCAAAAAAATGAAAGTTCGCGCGCACCTCTGGGTATTTTTTCAATATGTGTAAAGCATCTTGATAGGCATTGCCGACTGAACTGACTGAACCAGCGAGTTTACCATTGCGAACATGCAACATGAGCGGCTTTCCGACTTTTTGGGCTAATTGAATGTGTTTTTCGAATATTTCTTTTTGCAGCGGTATTTCCTCAGGTTTTGAGTGAAAATAGTCCAAACCACACTCGCCGATTGCTACAACTTTTGGGTGCGCGGCCATTTTCTCAAGGGCACTAAAATCAATCGGCTCTTTGGTATCCGTTGGATGCACACCGACGACCGCCCACATATGTTCATGAGATGTTGCCAGTTGCAACGCGGAGGTAGAGGTGACCACATCGGTACCAACCGTGATCATGGCCACCCCCGCTTTCTGTGCACGCTCAATGACCGCTTCCCTATCTTGATCATAGTTAGGAAAATTCACATGACCATGGATGTCGATATATTTAAATGCTTTTGACATATTGGTTAAAGATAGTGTAGCCTATTTCTAGTTTCAAAACGAGTTCATTATAAAGAAAGGATAAATACCATGAATCTTTGGGCGATCTTCATCGCTTTCATCTTGTTTTTTGCTTGTGTTCCTTATTTTAGAAGCATAAAAATGCTCCGTGAATCACGAAGAAAATTTCTGCTGACTCGATATCAGTTTGCGCGGATAGAACGCCTTAATTGGCTTGAAGATCATAGATTTGACCTTGATTTTTATGATCCGGCATACCAACGATTATGGGATAAGGAAATCGGCGCAGAAATCGCGTATTTATTGTTCACAGGAGATATTGCCTATAGCGCAAGTTGGGACGATTACAAGTCTGACGAAATCGCGCACAAACACGATGCAGAAGAATAACTGACTCACCGCCCTGATGAATTCAGGGCTTTTTATTTTCTCATGAACAATGGCGCAGCCGGAACTTTATTTGCCTTGATGCATTCTTGAATCTTACCCGCAGTTTCAGGGAGAATAGCTTCGAGATGCAATGCGACTTCAGCCAATCCTTTGACCAATTCTTCGATGAGCTTGAGTGCCTGATCCTTCGTCTCTTCGACTTTCAATTTCTTGAACGGCTCTTCTTTTTGAATCGTCACATCGAGAGCAGTTATCTTTGCCCATACGATATCAGAGGCGGCTTTTATATCATATCGATCGAGCGCGGAGATGAATTCCTTGTCGAGGGTCGGACTTACCGTCACCGGCTTTATATTTGCCTCTGCCATCTTCATGATACGACTCGTGAGATTGCCGATACCATTGGCCAAGTTTGCATTGTAGGCTTCCTTGAACTTATCCATAGTGAATGGACTGTCTTCAAATGGACTGATCTCGCGAGCGACATAGTAGCGCAGAGCGTCAGTGCCATATTCTTTGACTACATCGAGAGGATTGATGACATTACCGAGAGACTTCGACATCTTGATACCTCCCTCACCCGTCACAAAACCATTGACCACGATCGTCTTCGACGGCGTAAGCCCTGCTGCCATGAGCATAGCCTGCCACATAGCACTCTGTTGACGAAGATTGTCTTTGCCGCAGTACTGAACGACGCCACCTGTCTCAGTCCACCATTTTTTGAATGCGCCCTTTTCAGACTTGCCGGCAACCTCATCATCTGGCCAGCCGATAGCGGAGATATAGTCGACGAGCGCATCGAACCAGACATACATGACTTGCGACTCGTCTCCTGGCACCGGAACGCCCCACGGCATCTTTGTGGCCAAGCGTGAGATGCTGAAATCTTGGAGGCCGCGCTCAACGAAAGCATGTATTTCGTGTAAACGCGTGCTTGGTACGACAAAATCTGGGCGATCAGAGTAAAGCTTGAGCAATCTTTCTTGGAATGCACTAAATTTAAAGAAATAATTTTCTTCTTGAATGATTTCGAGCTCTTGGAGCGGATGGAGCACGCATCGTCCATTCACCAGCTCAGAATCAGTCTTTTCCAGCTCACAGCCGACACAGTATTTGATTGAGTAATTTTTCTTGTAGATATACGGGCCGTCTTTCGCCTTTTCGCCATTCTTTTGCACGGTCTCCCAAAATGTTTGCGCCGACTTTATATGATGAGGATCAGTAGTGCGAATAAAGTTAATGTCAGATGACATGCCGAGCACAGGCAAGATCTCTTTGAACTTCGCGGCTGCTTGGTCGACATACGCTTGAGGGGCAAGATTGAGCTGCTGGGCCTTTTGATAGACTTTTATGCCGTGCTCATCTGTCCCTGTATTAAAAAATACATCGAAACCAGAGAGCTTTTTTGAGCGCGCAATGATATCAGCACGGACGAATTCCATCGCATGTCCGATGTGAGGCTCAGCATTCACATACGGCAATGTTGTCGTAATATAAAAAGGTTTGTGTGACATGTATTCTCTATTGTAATTTATTTACCATCGACTCATGCTCGCCTTTTTTGCGCTTCTCAACGTCATAGACATATTCCATGAGTGCCGCCGAAAGCGGAACGGCGATGATAGCACCGAGGACGCCAGCAAGCTTTGCACCGATGACAAGTGCAAGAATGACGATGATCGGCGATATACCGACGATCTTTTTGACCACCAGCGGATAGAAGAGCTGACTCTCGAACTGATAGATAATGAGATACAAGCCGATAAGAAGTATCGCCGTTCCTGTGCCGAGCTCGCTATAAGTGACGAGGATAGCAGGCACCGATGAGATGATAGGTCCAAATATCGGTATCAGCTCAAATGAGCCTGCAAGCACCGCCAAAACAAGCGCATGCGGCACGCCAACGACCATAAGCACGAGGTAGACCAGGACGCCAATGAGGACGCCGAGCAAGACTTGCCCTTGCAACCATGAACCAATCTTGCGACGAGCTCTTCCCCATAGATTGATGACATACTCATGTCTGTGCGCAGGAGTCACGATGCGGAGGAAATTCTCGACTCCATCTTCTTGTACAACGAGATAAAAAGACAGAACGATGATCAACAAGAATGAGAGTACACCACCAAAGAGGAAGCTCGCCGTCTTGAATGCACCTGCAGTAGTACCCGTGATAGCTGACTGAAGACTGCTCACCAGATCAGCCAAAGAGACAGTAGTGACTGCCGAACTCGCAGCTGGACCAACGTTGATACCAAAATCACGGATAGGGCTCCAGATATCATCGAGCGATATTTGTCGTGGAACGCTCGCCAAGAATGAAATCGAGTCATTGACAAGGAGAGGCATGAAGAAGATAAATACGCCCGCCAAGATACCTGCCAATACAAGATAGATCAGAACCGCAGCCACGACGCGATGTATATGATATCTACCCATGCGTCGCACAACTGGCTCAAGCGCAGAAGCTATGACAACCGCTGATACGACCACCAAAAGCACGTCACGGAGATAGTATAAAGCGGCGATGATGATAATAACGAGAAAGAAACGGACTATGCTTCCCGTACTGATAGAGAGCCTTTCGCCAGAGTTATTTAACATAACGCTACTATACCACACTTAGGAAAACTTGAAATAATCTTCGAACTGAGCACCATCCTTGAATCTGCCCACTATAGCCATATTGAGATGCGTATCTACAAATAGTTCTCGGGCGAGCGCCTGCACCTCCTCGGCAGTGACTGCCTGTATCTTTGCCATCATCTCATCTGGCAACTCGATCTTCCCTTTCAAGATCTCCTGATATGCACAAAACTCGCCACGGGCATCTGAGGTCTCTAGACCGAGGAGCGTATTGCCAGCAATGAAATCCTTCACTTTCTTGAGCTCTGCGGGCGATACGAGTTCATTTTTGAGCCGTACACATTCTTCGAGGATACCGACGATCGCCTCTTTGACGCGACTATTGTCGACACCTGCACTGATCTCAAAGATGCCATGATCTGTATACGCATCTTGATCGGCTTGAACGTAATAACAGATACCGAGCTGATCGCGCATCTTGGCGAATAGGCGCGAGCTCATACCCTTGCCGAGGACAGTGGCGAGCACATTGATGATCGGCGAGCGTGGGTCTGTAATGGCAAATGATCGAACACCCATGATGAGATGCGTCTGATCTGTTTCTTTATAAAAAGTTTTTATCGCTGGCGCAGACTGAGATTCGACGACAGCAAGCTTTGTTGATTTTTTCGTTGTCGGAATTGCAGCAAAGGCAGCGCTGATGTGATCAACTATCTTTGTCTCGTCGAATGAACCCGCAACTATGACGATCGTCGACTCGGCTACATAGTGGCAATCCTTATATGTGACAAGCTGTTCACGGCTGAACGATCGGACATTATCCTCTGACCCGATGACCTTCCATCCTGCTGGCTGGTCCCCGTATACGAGATCCATGAACACATCTCCCACTATCCTCTGCGGCAGATCATTGTACATACGAATCTCCTCGACGATAACGCCTTTTTCCTTTTCCATCTCCTCTTTTTTGAAAAGCGGATTCAGATATATGTCAGACAATATATCGAGCGATATCGGCAGCTGATGCGGCGCTGTTTTTACGTAGTATCCCGTATATTCATTTGAGGTGAAAGCATTGTATTGTGCACCAATACTATCGAGCTCATGAGAAACGTCCGTCGCTTGTGGACGGCGTGGCGTGCCCTTGAAGAGCATATGCTCAAGGAAATGAGAAAGGCCGTTGGTCTGCTTGTCCTCATACTTTGAACCAGTCTCAGCCATGACGAGGACAGTCACGGAAGGATGGTCAGTGATCGGTACCGTGATGATGCGCAAGCCGTTTTTGAGAGTCGTTTTATTGAATTTCATGCTGTAAATGTAACAGAAAAATGCCCCTGAACCTAATTGAAATCGATCATTCCGTTCTCTTCGAGCTTTATAAACTCTATGCCGTGCGCTCCCAATATCTTCTCAGGCAACAGATGTTGGCTGGAGATGCGCATCGCATCATGAACTGGAAATGCTTTCTTTGGCTTGAGTTGCAGTGCATAGTCGATAGCCTCTGATATTTTCATCCAAGGACCAGTAACAGGTAAAGCGAGCACGTCTATCTCTGTGAGCGGATCAGTGAAAGCATCTCCTGGAAAAAAGAAGTGTGTCGGCTTCTCAGAATGGTTTTCTGTAATCAAAAAACCGACATTTGAAACTGCAGGTACGCTCTTGTGGAATAGTGCATGCTCTTTACCATACGCTTCAATATGAACACCTTTTATGTCCACTGAATTGCCATGCTCCATGACGCGGTGCTCAATGCCCTCTTTTGCCAACATTGCTCCAACTGCATCGTTAGTGATAACCCCTATGTCAGGATGATTTTTAATCAACTCCTTGAGAGATTCTATATGAAAATGGTCAGCATGCTCGTGAGTAATGAGGACGATATCAATCTTATTTACTTTTGAATGTTTTTCGACGCTGTAAAAACCTGGATCGAGGAGAACACGGCGAAAATGACCGTCTACAGATTTGAGGTCGATGACGAGACAACAGTGAGCGAGTTTATGGATTTTCATGTGTCTATTATAGTATGGAAATTCAGATATGTGCGCACAATCAACTTGATTTGACTTTTATATAAAATGTGCTATTGTTTTTTTGGTCAGTGGCTGAAGCTGCTGATTAATTTGAAATTTTACAATCACATACAAAAGGAGTCATTATGGAAAAGAAAATCGTCGTCGGCGGATTTGGTGCATGTATGATTGGGGGCACGCCATTCGGCCCAGAATCATCTTTCTTTAACGTTGCCATCAAACATTTAAAGGACCGGCATCAAACAGTGGAATCCACCTCGCTCAGCCTAGGGGGATTCCCTATCACTGTGGCGCGCAAACATCTACGAAAGATAATATCCCAGAACCCAACGCACGTGGTGATCCAATTCTCATCTGTTGATATTACTCGTTCAGTCGGAATCAAGGAGCGTGTCGGTCTTGCAAAAAAAGCTTCTGCCAGAACAAGTGCCCATGGCAAAGGTTTGCGCCCGAGCGCCCCGAAAACAAATCCCAGTGTCAGCAATCCATTAAAACCACTTAGGCTGAAAGAACAAGTTCGGCGGTGGATGAAGGGGGGCAATCGCAGGAATGTTGTTGCTGCCACCTCGAACACCTCGTGCGCTCTACTGCTCAACCATGGCTGACATGATCACGGAGATCAAATCAGCAAAAGCAATTCCTGTTGTGCTCACCCCATTTCCAGTGATGGACTTGTGGTCCAACTACATCGGCAAACAGTTATCAGCAGATGTTGAAGCTTTGAGCAAAACACTGGGATTCCCCATCGTCAACACTCGTCGGGTATTGGAAAAATATCCTGTTCACACAATCTTTCTCAATGATGGCATACACCTCACCACCTTCGCCCATTCACTCGTCGCTGCTGAGCTAGCACAGACAATATCGAAAACTGAGCAGCTATGGCAGTAAACCAAGTTACTCCTAGCTAAACTAACCACACACGCGTCTTACAAACGCGTGTTTTATTTTATCCTTATCGTATCCCTGTATCACAGCTGACCGTCGTCGTGGCGTACCCTGTCGGACCAACCGACACTTCTGGATGATTACATCGCGGCAGATTGCTTTCACCGGCACCCAGCGTGTAATCCCCTGGCGGAAGCGAAAATGAGAAGCGTCCGAGCGAATCGCTTCGCGTCATCGCGTACGCATGTGCCGGATCACTCGAGCGAAAGACGACTACGAGCGTCGCGTACGGCTTATCAGCGCATGATGGGTCTGGCGGATTGCGCATAACAGGACATGTCGGGCCAAGCATCACTGTACCGTGTACACCTGAATCATATGGACGTATCG
>DATJGJ010000016.1:0-8163 GCA_035495115.1 Minisyncoccota bacterium
CACTCACCCAACCGCACACGTTCTCGTAACTGTGCGGTTTGCCTTTTAATATAATAAGAAACATGTGGCACCTTTTGTAAATCAGCCAATATCTGCTATATTGAGGCTCTATCGGCCTTGCCGAATACATATGAATCCTAAGTTTATCCGCAATTTCTCCATCATCGCTCACATCGACCACGGCAAATCGACCTTGGCTGATCGCCTTTTGGAAGTTACGGGCACTATCGAAAAGCGCAAAATGCAGGAGCAAGTGCTCGACTCTATGGAGCTGGAACGCGAACGTGGTATCACCATTAAGCTTACTCCAGTCCGTATGAAATGGCGAATTGCCGATGGAGGCAATTCGGCCACCAGCCAGCAGGCTGGGGGCGGTACAGATTACATGCTTAACCTCATCGACACCCCAGGGCACATCGACTTTTCATATGAAGTATCGCGCGCCCTAAAAGCTGTCGAGGGATCTATCCTTCTAGTCGATGCGACGCAAGGTGTCCAAGCTCAGACGCTCACGACCCTCAACATGGCTCGCGAAGGCGGGCTCGTCATTGTGCCAGTCGTCTCAAAGATCGACTCACCGCTCGCGCGCACCGATGAAGTAGTCAAAGAGCTCGCCGAACTCCTCCTCTGCGAAGAATCAGAAGTGATCAAAGTCTCAGGCAAGACCGGCGAAGGCGTCGATCATCTGCTCGATGAGATCATCAAGCGCGTTCCGTCGCCAGAGGATGCGAATAATTGGCAGAAAGAGCTACAGAAGGAAGCGGGCGCTACAGAGTTTTTGAAGAGCCGAAGCTTGTCTGAGCGGAGCGGTAGCGTAGCGAGTTCTGCAGGCTCGGATAAAACTTCTGTAGCGCCCGCTTTCCGCTCGCTCATTTTCGATTTTCAATATTCAAACCATATCGGCGTCATCGTCTATGTCCGTGTTATCTCAGGTTCAGTCAAACGCCACGACAAACTCAACTTCAAAGTAGCGGGGAGGGAATTTGAAGCTATCGATGTAGGTATTTTCAAACCAGATCAGACGCCAGTAGACAGTCTCAATGCTGGCGAGATCGGCTATATCGTCACCGGTATCAAGGAGCCAGGTATTGCTTCAGTCGGTGATACCATAGCTTCAGTCAAAGATACGCTACCGCCATTGCCGGGCTATATGACGCCACGTCCAGTGGTATGGGCTTCAGTCTATCCAGAGAGCCAGGATGAGCTTGCAATGCTCCGTCAGGCCCTCAGTCGCTTGCGCTTGTCTGACTCATCTATCACATATGAAGAGGAAGCTTCTGGTACGCTCGGCAAAGGGTATCGTTGCGGATTCCTCGGTATGCTCCACCTCGAAATCGTCACAGAGCGCTTGCGCCGTGAATTCAACTTGAACCTCGTCGTCACTATGCCGACCATCACCTATGAAGTAGTGATGAAAAATGGTGAAAAGAAAACAGTCTATTCGCCGTCACTTTTTCCTGATGAAAATGATGTTGTTGCTGTCCATGAGCCGATTGTGACCATGAAGATCATCCTTCCTCCGGAGTATTTGAATGGCATCATGAAGTCGCTCTACGATCATGAGGCAGAGATCATCAACACGGAGAACTTTGGTGACAACCGTACCTTGCTGACCATGCTCATGCCGCTCCGTGAGCTCATGCGTAACTTCTTTGATGAGATCAAGAGTATCTCATCTGGATATGCGTCTATCTCATATGACATCACCGAGAGCCGTATAGCTGATGTGGTCCGTATGGATGTGCTAGTGAATGACGAGCAAGTGCCAGCGTTTGCGCGTGTCGTCTCGCGCCGTCGCGCTGAGCAGGAAGCTATCAATACCGTCGATCGCCTCTATGACATCATGCCTCGAGAGCTCTTTTCGTATAAGATCCAGTCAGTAGCACTTGGACGTATCATTTCATCACGCACGATCTCTGGAAAGAGAAAGGATGCTGCTGGAACTCTTTCAGGTGGTGATATCACCCGTAAGATGAAGCTCCGCGAGAAGCAAAAGGAAGGCCGTGCCCGCCTCAAGGAACATGGTGCAGTTATTATCCCTCAGGATGTCTTCGTGAAGATGATGAGGTCAGGAGAATAGGAAAACTGTTTACTTCTAATACTTGATCGCTGGGAAATACAGCAACATCATACTGATGATGACGAGCACACCGACGACAATAAAGAAAATACGGAAGAACTTCTGTGATTTTTGATGAAATAGCATAGTGGCTGTAGTATACTGTGAAGCATGAAATACGGCAACAGGGAACCATGGAAGCGATTTTTCTATTCTCCGGCGAGCATAGGCATAGCGCTCATCATGACGGTACTCATCGTGCGCGGCGCATGGAATATCCATGAAAAAGCCTTGCTCGCGGAAGATCGTCTCGATCAAGCAAAAGCTGAGCTTGCTGACCTGCAAAGTCAAAAAACCTCACTATCAGCATCTATCGATCATCTCTCTACGCCCGCAGGCATGGAGGCTGAGCTTCGTGAGAAGTATCACGCAGTCAAAGAGGGCGAATCGGTGGCTGTGATCATTGATCCTGATGCCGATAATGCCACATCAGGTCAATCAACAACAACCCCACCAATTTCGTGGTGGGGAAAGTTGCTCAGAATGATCGGGTTGTAAGGCTAAATCCCCAGTGCACTCCTGATGTGTGCTTCGTCGAAACCGACGATGACTTCGCTGCCTATATCAATAACAGGCACTCCCATTTGGCCGGTCTTGTCGATCATCTCGCGACGCTTTTCGAGATCAGTAGCGACATTGTGCTCAACGTATGATACATTGTTCGCCTTGAAAAATGATTTTGCCATGTTGCAATATGTGCAGGTTGGCGTTGAGTATATTACGACGTTTTTCATATAATTATTTGTTACATTAAATGATTAATACGGACAGAACAGAGCTTTCTATTGGACTTTTAGTATATCACAGACCTTTTATTTTTTGCACGTTATATATGCGCTAACCTCGTGGTATAATAGGTGCTCATCTACCTTTATGCACTACAGCTCCGCCCTTCAATTTTTTGCATCATTTTCGAACAATCTGAATGAGATAATAATCGTCGGAGGTTATCCTATCATCTTTCTGACGGTTATTCTTGAGGGTTTACCGCTGATTGGCACTATCGTTCCTGGTCATGTTGCTATCATCGTGGGTGGTTTTTTGGCTCATAGCGGCATCATGAATGTCTGGTGGGTGGTCACGGTGTCTATGGTCGCAGCCATTCTCGGCGACGCATTCGGTTTTTATCTCGGCCGTCGCTATGGTATCGGTCTCATCGATAAATTCAAACGCTATTTCTTTATCCGCGATGAGCATATCAAAAAAGCCCAAAATCTCCTCTTGAAGCATACGGGCAAGGCGATGATCCTCGGCCGCTTGAGTCCGATGACGCGTGCGCTCATGCCATTTCTCGTCGGTATCGGAAAGACATCGCATGTGAAGTTTTGGCTATTCAATTGTATCGGCGCAGTCATCTGGGTCGGTTCGTCAGTCATTCTCGGTTATGGTTTCAGTTTCGGTTTCCATGCTGCCGCAAGTTATTTCGGCAAAGCAGTGGTAGGTGCGATCATCCTCGGCGGCTTGATCATCTGGGGTTATCGCTTTGTAAATATCCGCTTCCATATCTTCAGACGATATGAGCTTTTTGCCCTCATTATCAATGTGATATCGCTTACTATTTTGGCGCTCATGGTGCGCGATGCATGGTCTGCGACATCGCTCATGACGAATTTTGATTTATACGTAAATGGGTTCATGAATACGAATGTCAATGCAACATCGATAAATATCGCTCAGTTCATCAGCGCAGTTGGTGGTGTCATGGTGCCAGTGACGATCGGCTTGATCCTAACCTTCATTTTTCTCGTAAAGCGACGTTGGCGTTCAGCCGCGATTACGATTTTGTCTGTCATGTCAGCGATGGCTTCATTTAGTTTTTTGAAAGAATTTTTCCAGCGTGCTCGTCCAGACAATGCCCTCGTGCTTTTGACGGATCCAAGTTTTCCTTCTGGTCATGCCACTATGGCAGCTGCATTTTTCTTTGTGTGCGCGTATCTCTTTGCGCCAAAGATTCAGTATTGGGTCTGGCGTGAATCATTTATTGTTTTATGTGCGATTGGGGCGACTGCTATCGGTTTGAGCCGCCTTGTGCTCAATGTTCACTGGGTCTCCGATATAGTTGGCGGTTGGGCGCTTGGTCTATTTTGTGCTACAGCCTCGGTCATACTCGTACGCTATGCGAGCGAGCTCGTAAAAGGAAGGAGATTGTAGTTTTATTTAACTAATAACGAAACACCAGTCATTTTTTCGGGCTTGGTGATGCCCATGAGAGCTAAAATAGTTGGCGCTACGTCTGACAACCCGCCATCTTTCAGAGTGTAGTCGTGCGAGGTGAGAATACAGGGCACTGGACTTGTCGTATGTGAAGTGTGTTTTGTGCCAGTGACAGGATCAATATTGATCTCGGCATTGCCGTGATCAGCGATGATGATGGCAGATCCACCTTTTTCGGTGAGGGCAGTGATGACGCGCTTGAGTTGCTCGTCAACAGTTTGGATAGCAGTGATGATAGCTGGTACGTTCGCAGTATGTCCAACCATATCAGGGTTTGCGAAGTTGATGAATATAAATGGTGTTCCTTTGTTGATCTCTACTATCGCTGCAGCGGCGATGGCTTCAGCGCGCATCTCAGGGGCTTGGTCGTGCGTCTTTACGTCTTTGCGGCTCGGAAGGAGGATGTCGCGTTCGCCGGTGTACGGAGCTTCGCGTCCGCCGTTTAAGAAATAAGTAGCATGAGCGAATTTCTCCGTCTCAGCGATATGTGCTTGTTCATATCCAGCAGCAGCGATCTCTTGACCAAGGGTTGTTTCAATCTTTGTTGAAGGGAAGACGATCTCACAAGCAAAGTCTGTCGAATAAACAGTAAGGGTGACGAACATAATGTTCTCATCTTTTGCGCGCGAGATAAGCTTCTCTGAGAGCATGCGCGCGCGGTCTGCGCGGAAGTTGAAGAAGAATACTGCATCGTTCTTTTCGATAGCGCAGCCAGTTCCTTCGGGTGTGGCGCAAACGGTAGGTTCGAGGAGCTCATCGTTCTTGCCGGCTTTGTATTGCTCATCGAGGTATGCAGACGGTTTGATGGCGCAGACATTGCCAGTACATTCGAACAGAGCCTTTTCGACATGTGCGAGACGGTCCCAGTTATGATCACGATCCATGGCATAGTAACGTCCAGATATGGTGGCGACAAAAAAGCGAGGCTTATCTGCTGGTTCGCCCGCATTGAGCTCAGCGAGAACGGCTTCAAGCGTCCTCAAATATTCTGATGCGCTTTGAGGAGGAGTGTCGCGACCATCGGTGAAGACATGGATGGCGACTTTGGGTACATTGTTCTTCTTGGCGATCTTGAGGAAAGCGAATAGGTGCTCTTGGTGGCTATGGACGCCACCAGGGGAGACGAGGCCTTGGACGTGGAGGGTGGAATCGTGTTTTTTGACATGAGTGAAGAGGTTTTGGATAGAAGGACTTTTCTCAAATGATCCGTCGCTGATGGCTTTGTCGATGCGGACGAGGTCAGTATCGATGATAGCGCCAGCGCCGATAGTGGTATGACCAACTTCGCTGTTGCCCATCTGGCCTTCAGGGAGTCCTACTGCATTACCCGAGGCTTTGAGGAGAGAGTGAGGATAGGTATTCCAGATCAAGTCAAAGAAAGGCTTTTTTGAGGCAAGGATGGCATTGTCTTTTGTCTCTTCGCGGTAGCCCCAACCGTCGAGGACAATAAGCATAGTGGTTTTCATAGGGCGTTATTGTAGCACATCCATACTCATTTTTTAATTTTCATCCATACGCACAAAATCCCCCGAAGGGGATGATGCGCCATAGGGTAGGCTACTCATTTCATTGATTTAGGGTAAGAATTCCAAAAATGCAATGTGGTGTCCTAATTGTTGGCGTGGCCAACATATTTTGTATGGACCCTAAAAATATGAGTTAAGGATCTTCCCGTATTTCGTGAGATGGTAACCTAGTTCTAATTATGAACCCAAATTGACAAAAGTCAATCAGTAATGCGTGAATAAACCTGTGGGCATCATGTGGATAAGTGCCATTTTTCTGGGGATAGTGCAGTGCACCATGCGAATACAAAATAGTAAACAGTAAATTCTGTTTTGTCGCTTCGATTACTTCTGTCCGAACGCCTTTTTTCCTGGATACAATGCCTTTTTACCAAGTTGTTCTTCGATGCGGAGCAATTGGTTGTATTTTGCAACACGGTCAGTGCGTGAGAGTGAACCAGTCTTGATCTGGCCCGCGCCAGTACCTGCAGCAAAGTCAGCGATAGTAGTGTCCTCAGTCTCACCAGAACGATGAGAGATGATAGAAGTATAGCCGGCTTTCTTTGCAAGGTTCACTGCATCGATAGTTTCTGAAACAGTACCGATCTGGTTGAGCTTGATGAGGATAGAGTTGGCAATGCCTTTTTCGATGCCTTGTGCCAAGCGCTCAATGTTGGTGACGAAGAGGTCGTCGCCGACAATCTGGACTTTCTTGCCCATGACTTCTGTCATCTTCTTGTAGCCTGCCCAATCATCCTCGGCAAGGCCGTCCTCGATAGAAATGATAGGGTACTTTGATACGAGCATGTCATACCATGCGACCATCTCCTCTGAAGTGAGGGTTTTGTTGTCGCGAGTGAGGACGTATTTGCCGTCTCTGTAGAACTCCGTCGCAGCGGCATCGATAGCGATACAGATATCTTTACCGGCAACATAGCCAGCATTGTTGATTGCTTCCATGATGACTTCGAAAGGAGCTTCATTTGAAGGGAGAGATGGAGCAAAGCCACCTTCATCACCGACAGTCGTAGCGAGACCGCGATAGTGGAGGATCTTTTTCAATGAGTGGAATATTTCGTCCCCTGCGCGGAGCGCCTCTTTGAATGATTTGAAGCCAACGGGGATGATCATGAACTCTTGTATGTCAGATGAATTTTCAGCATGCTGTCCGCCGTTGATGATGTTCATCATAGGAACGGGGAGCTGGATAGGGTTCTTTGTCTTGGCGATCTTGTTGAAATAGACATAAAGAGGCTTTTTCATGCTCTTTGCAGAAGCGTGAGCGAAAGCCATGGAGGCGCCGAGGATAGCATTGGCGCCGAGCTTGGCCTTGTTCGGTGTACCATCGAGCTTGATGAGAGCTTCATCGAGGGAGCGCTGGTCGAATGATTTGCCTTTAAGGGCTTTGAGGACGAGGGTGTTCACGTTCTTGACTGCTTTTTGAACTCCCTTGCCGTTGTAGCGTGCCTTGTCGCCGTCGCGGAGTTCGATAGCTTCGTGGCTGCCTGTCGATGCGCCTGATGGGACTGCTGCGCGGCCAAATGAGCCGTCAGAGAGAGTAAGGTCGACCTCAACGGTAGGATTGCCGCGTGAGTCGAGTATTTCGCGAGCCGAGATTGATTTTATTTTTGTCATATGATTTTTGTATAGGCTGACATTATACGGCATAGTGGCTATTTTTCAAAAATTCCATAGAAGGGAAAAGTGTGGTACTTTGTGAGGATGATGACAAAAGAAAAAGCGCTCGAATTATTGAATACATACGGCAAAGCATGGGTTACTCGTGATCCAGATCTTATCGTGACGATTTTTACCGACGACGCGACCTATAATGATCCCCATGAACCAGAGAATATTGGTCGCGATGCTATTCGTGCATATTGGGTGAATAAAGTTATTGGCGAACAGAAAGATATTTCGTTCAAGCTATTGAATTATTGGGTAACCGAAAATGAGGTTATCGCTGAGTGGTACGCTGAATTTACTGATACAAAAAGAAATCTTAGAATTCAAATGACTGAGGTTGCTATCTTTACCGTTAAAGGAGATAAATTTGGCGCGCTGAGGGAGTATTATAAGACAGTGAAAACAGCACTTTAGTTAAGTAAAGTGTTGGTTTTGATCTGATGCCGAGCGGGGTGTTGTTTGTCGGTACAGTTGCAAAAGTGACAAGAAAAGTTGTCACTTTTGCAACTTAGATAAAA
Organism: Minisyncoccota bacterium; assembly: GCA_035495115.1. Taxonomy (GTDB): domain Bacteria; phylum Patescibacteriota; class Minisyncoccia; order Phycocordibacterales; family PALSA-1337; genus C7867-002. The sequence continues at coordinate 8,043 of DATJGJ010000016.1, forward strand.
GGAGTATGCCCTAAAGAAAAGCCCGACCAGAAATTCTGATCGGGACAATGGTGAATCGAACATTCAATTCCAGGGATCCCATTTCAAGGTTCCATCAGGATTGCGCTCCGCAGGGCGCGTA
>DATJGJ010000017.1:0-8380 GCA_035495115.1 Minisyncoccota bacterium
ATCATGCATATGGACGGCGACGCTTTCTTTGTCGCCTGTGAAGTAGCCAAAAATCCCTCCCTCAAAGGCCTACCAGTGGTGACCGGAGAAGAGCGTGGCATCGTCTCAGCTTTTTCCTATGAAGCCAAAGCTCTCGGCATCGTCCGTGGCTTACCGATCTTCCGCGTCAAAAAAGAATTTCCGCAGGTCATCATATTGCCAGGGGACTATGCCAGCTATGCCCACTACTCTGAGATGATGTTCAACATCGTCCGCCGCTATGCAGATGACGTGGAAGAGTACAGTATCGATGAATGCTTCGCTGAGCTCACCAGTCTCGATCGTCCGCTCAAGATGTCATACCGAGAGATTGCCGAGAGGATTCAGCGAGAGATAACGGCAGAGCTCGGCCTCTCCATATCAGTCGGTGTCGCTCCAACAAAGGTGCTCGCAAAGGTTGCGTCAAAATACAAAAAGCCCAATGGCTTCACCATGATCGATATGGGCGCTGGCGCTCTCTCAGCGAGAGATGTGCTCGCCGAAACGCCGCTTGGCAAGATCTGGGGCATCGGCACACAGACGACTATTTTTCTCAAAAAGAAAGGGCTTACGACCGCACTCGACTTTGCCAGCAAGAGCCGCGACTGGATCAATGACAATCTCTCCAAGCCACATGAGGCATTGTGGTTCGAGCTCAATGGTACATCCGTTATGCCGATCGATTCCAATCCCAAGACCAGTTACGACTCCGTCCAAAAGACGCGTTCATTTCATCCTGCTACCAATGATCCCGTCTTCCTCCTCTCTCAACTTTCGAAACACGTTGAAGATGCCTGTGCCAAGGCGCGCCACTTCGATCTCATGTCGAGTCACGTTTCTATTTTCCTAAAGACGCGTAGTTTTGAATATCACACCTACCGCTTCACCCTCGATGCGCCCACCAATGCACCAGAGGTCATCAATGACCTCGTCGAAAAGCATTTTTATAAAGTATTTCGCAAGCAAGTCTTGTATCGCACTGCTGGCGTTACTCTCCATGGACTCGTTTCAAAAGAGAGTGTTGCTATCCAAGGTGATCTCTTTGGCGGTGGCCTCAAAACTGAGTCGACAAAGAAAGGTGAGAAGTACGAGATCATTCATAAACAGATAGATGAGCTTGAAGAAAAGTTCGGCAAGCGCGTGGTCTATCTGGCTTCGACTCATAAGGCCTTGAAGAGAAAAGAGAAGGGGACAGATGCTGATGATATGGATAGGAATCTATTGTTTCTTTAATTTCCGTTTACTGTTTGCTAATTACCGTTTACTATTGAGTCATGTACTATGTCTACATATTGAAATGCGCCGACGACACCCTCTACGTAGGCTCGACGAACGATCTGGAGAAGCGTCTCCACAGTCACAATCATTTGAAATCAGGTGCGCACTATACCAAGATTCGCAGACCGGTGACATTGGTCTGGAGTAAGAAGTGTAAGAGTTATGCTATCGCTCGAAAGAGGGAAGGTGAGCTCAAGGCACTCTCTCGAAAAGAGAAATTTGATATAATTAACAAATAATTTAAATACTATGCTTCCAAAAAATGTCATCAACTGGTTCCAGATCCCAACACAAGATCTCGCACGCGCAGCGAAATTTTATTCAGCTATTCTCGGTAATCCTGTGAGCGTACAGGACTTCAATGGACAGACTATGGGATTTTTTCCTATGGACGATTTGGATCATGGCAATAATGTCGGTGGTTGTCTCATGTCTCCTATGCTTGGCGATGCTCCATCAAAAGTCGGCACCACTGTTTTTCTGGCATGTGATGGTCAGTTAGATGCTGTCATATCTCGCGTCGTATCTGCAGGCGGTAAAATCCTTTCGCCAAAAGTACATCTTGGTAATCCGGGTTATATGGCTGTCATCGAGGATACTGAAGGAAATAGGGTTGGATTACATAGTTGGAAATAAGGAGGGTGTATACTTCACCTCATGCCATTCTTCTGTCTCCGTCCGATCATCCGCTTGCGCCGATCTATCTTCCATACTCGTAGCCACAAGCTCTATCTCGCCAATAAAGAAGCGGCTTGCGCACTCGTCCATGTGCGCATCGCCCATTTCATGCAGCACTATGGTCCGCGTCACGGCATATCGGTCGGCAAGGTCGCTATTCGCAATCAGCGCAGCCGCTGGGGCTCGTGTTCAAGCAAAGGGAATTTGAATTTTAACTACAAGATTGTTTTTCTTACACCTGCTCAACAGGACTACGTCATCGTCCATGAGATCTGTCATATAAAAGAATTCAATCATGCAAAAAGTTTTTGGGATCTTGTCGCTGAAACTATTCCTGAATGGAAGAAGTTCAAAGCTGAGCTTAGGAAAGTGGGGCAAGGTGCATTGTGATTTTGTGCAATAAAAAAACCAGCGCAACGAATTGCGCTGGGTGTGGAAAAGGGAAGGTGAATTATGCCAAAACGCTTTCCCCGGCCAATGTCCGATAGACTTCGATATTAAAAACGCGCTGGACGCTTTTTGCTTGAAAGATCGTGCCGTGAACGATCCTGGGCACTGCGATCTTCACTTGGAAAACTCGACGAAACTTGCCTTCGTTGAATAGCGACAAAGGACTGACCACGATGCCGATCAGACGGCGACCAATCTGCACGAACAACTCGACATATGTTTTGTCCTCGTGATGATTGACGAGTTGGCCAATTGCCTTGTCCATCTGCTTGCGCAACGGGCTGATTCTCTTTGCGCGCCGTATACGAATGGGGCACTCAGTTAAGGCTGGTTTATTTTTTTTCATTTTCACTCCACGTGTTGAATGTTTTTTTTGTTTTGAAAGGGCCCTGTGTTTCCAGCACAGTTCAAGGGAAATAGTACGCCTCTTTTACTGGTATGTCAACGGTTTTTTGACCTATATAATACTCATATGAAATAAGGCTCAAAACCCCTTGACTTATATATAGCTTCCTGTAAGATAGTCTCCACGCCTTGAAATACAGGCCTAGACCTTTGAAATCTGAAATATTGAGAACGTATCCTACAAAGCTTTCCACTTTGTAGGACGTAAATGTCCTCTATTGCTCTTATCGGAGCGTAGAGGATAGTGTAAAGTTCAAGTTTATTTTTTGAACAATAATTCCAAATATACACAATCATACAACAGCAAATAGTATGAATATTTTTGAGCTAGAGTCCTACCGACGAAATATGAATTTCAAAATACAAAGTATTTAATAGTACTCTTTATTTTGTTCCGTTCACTTTTAGTTAAGAGTTTGATTCTAGCTCAGGATGAACGCTGGCGGCGTGGATAAGGCATGCAAGTCAAGGGGGCTCCGCAAGGAGCAACCGGCAGACGAGGTAGTAATAATTAAGTACGCACCCTGGGGTCGGGCATAGCCATCCGAAAGGATGGGTAATTCCCGATAGTCTCGCAAGAGTAAAGTTTTTTCGCCCTGGGAGCGGCTTGATCGGTATCAGCTAGTTGGTAAGGTAATGGCTTACCAAGGCTATGACGCCTAGGGGACCTGAGAGGGTGACCCCCACCGATGGGACTGAGACACGGCCCATACACCTACGGGTGGCTGCAGTCGAGAATCTTCCGCAATGGACGAAAGTCTGACGGAGCGACGCCGCGTGGAGGATGAAGTGCTTCGGCATGTAAACTCCTTTTGCCAGGGAAAAAGTTTATTGATTGTACCTGGAGAATAAGAGGTTGCTAAACTCGTGCCAGCAGCAGCGGTAATACGAGTGCCTCGAGCGTTATCCGGAATTATTGGGCGTAAAGGGTGCGTAGGTGGTTGTGTTAGTCTTGTGTTAAATTTCTTGGCTCAACCGAGAAGCTGCACGGGAAACGGCACGACTTAGAGGTCGGAAGGGGTCTGCGGAACTCATAGTGTAGCGGTGAAATGCGTTGATATTATGGGGAACACCAAAAGCGAAGGCAGCAGACTGGTCCGTACCTGACACTGAGGCACGAAAGCGTGGGTCGCGAATGGGATTAGATACCCCAGTAGTCCACGCCCTAAACGATGATCTCTCGCTTTGAGGAGTATCGACCCTCCTCGAGGCTTAGCTAACGCGTTAAGAGATCCGCCTGGGTAGTACGATCGCAAGATTGAAACTCAAAGAAATAGACGGGGACTTGCACAAGCGGTGGAACATGTGGTTCAATTCGACGATAAACGAAGAACCTTACCAAGGCTAGACATCCAGACGAAGATCTTAGGAAACTAAGGTCGTCGCAAGACGGCTGGACAGGTGCTGCATGGCTGTCGTCAGTTCGTGGCTTGAGCTGTTCCCTTCAGTGGGGTAACGAACGCAACCCCTGTTGTCTGTTATAAGTATCAGACGAGACCGCCCAGCCTTCACTATATGAATAATTCGTATGTTGAGGGCTGGGAGGAAGGTGGGGATGACGCCAAGTCAGCATGGCCCTTTGACGCCTTGGGCTACACACGTGTTACAATCGCAGGGACAACGCGACGCAATACCGTAAGGTGGAGCAAACCGTAATAAACCCTGCGCCAGTTCGGATTGAAGTCTGCAACTCGACTTCATGAAGCCGGAATCGCTAGTAATCGCAGGTCAGCTATACTGCGGTGAATACGTTCTCAAGTCTTGTACTCACCGCCCGTCAACCCAAGGGAGTCGGAGGTACCCGAAATCTCGCCTTGTGCGGGCCTACGGTAAATTCGATGACAGGGGGTAAGTCGTAACAAGGCACGGGTAGCGGAAGCTGCTCGTGGAATATTTCAAGAGAAACAACGTTTTTGATCCTTCGGGGTCACTAACTTAAATGTCGATATGCTTTCGAGCATGAGTGATTGCCACACAACTCTAAATGGTGGCACTTAGCCGGGGAAGATTCCCGGACAATATGGGAGATCTCAATTGAATCTCTCATAGGTGAACGGAACAAAATAAAGAGTGTTATATATGAAAAAACCGCCTGTGAAGGCGGTTTTTTCTTACACCAAAAATGGCTTAAAATGAGCCTTATTTTGTTATGGATTTGCACCTTTGTACACTGTGTGATGTAGTGTTGACAAGGGGGTTTTAATATGGTAAGATAGCGCAAGTGTCAGTAGTTTCGAGAACGTAGTACGCGGTGCCACAAGGCATTGTGAAAAATTCAACAAAAGGAAAGTTATGATACCAAGCAGAATCAGTCGCGGAAAGTTTCGTCGGTTTCGGTTCAATATCTTCAAATATGACCCGGCCTCAAGCGCCTCTGTTAACAAGACCAATTGGAAACAGGATCTCCTCGGGTTCGCAGTGCTCGCGTTGTTGATCTTGGTGTTGATCGGTCTCTGGCGGGCATATGGTGGAGGAGTCGATCGTATTGCTCCTCTCGACTGGCCGATCAAACTGATTCACGTCTTCGCGGCGAAATAACGCCGCCGAATGCTTCATGAAGACCGTAGGTTCTATCCCTCCGGTCTTTTTCATTTATGTAATAATCTGCCCTTTGCCTCTTTTTTGTAATTGACCTATAGTAGATTGGTTCGATTTGAATAACGGTCACGTGGCGGAATTGGTATACGCGCACGTCTCAGAAGCGTGTTCCGAAAGGATTGGGAGTTCGAGTCTCCCCGTGACCACAGCGGTATTTTTATATTATAATAGTCGTTATGACCTCATTTGAATCAGAACCAAAACCTTTGAATCCAGAAAAGGGCCCAGAATTATTTAAGAAAATGCGCGAGGCAATCAATCATAATCCAGATGAGCCCGTAGTTTCAGTTGATGGTGTAGATATTTACCAGGGCATAGAGGCGCCTGATGAGTCGGAGGCCCTACCAGAGACAGCACCTGATGCTCGCCCACATGATACTGGTCCATTGAAAGCGGGCGGTTGGCAAGCAGCATGGCAGAGAGATCAACAAGAAAAAAATGACAAGCTTTATGGGGATGGACAAGATGTTGTCGCACAAATGAAAAAAGCGGAACGCCTTGCGGATGAAGAGAGAAAGAGAAATTCGACGTCTTCAAATTAAATTAAATATAGATATGAAAATACATCCACCTAAAAATATCGGTACCACCGATCGCATTATCCGCATCATCCTTGGGCTCGTGCTTTGCGGGAGCGCGTTCTTTGTCTCGTCGATAGTTGTACAGATTGTCCTTGTAGTGCTCGGTATATTTTCAATATATGAGGCTCTAGTCGGTTGGTGCGCATTGTATGCTCTCATTGGTCGCACTACGTGTCCGATAGAGTAGTCTTTCTTACATTACTACATATATGAAAAATAAGCTGACTGCCGCACTGGTAGAAAAAGATTTGCGCAAATTAGGAAAGCCCGCGAAAGCCAAAGTACTTTCTGGCTTCTTTAAAACGGGCAAGGGCGAATATGGAGAAGGGGACATATTTCTCGGCGTCACCGTGCCTGTCCAACGCAAGCTCGCAAAAAAATATAAAGAATTGGAGCTCGCTGAGATATCGCTCTTGTTGAAGAGTCCGATCCATGAATGTCGGCTCACCGCGCTCGAGATACTGGTCATGCAGTATGAAAAAGCCAAGAAACGGGCGCCAGCTGACAATCAGCAGAAGATCGTTGATTTTTATTTGAAGCATATAAAGCATATAAATAACTGGGATCTGGTCGATGCGACAGCGCCTTATATACTCGGTGACTGGCTGCTCAATAATGAGCGCGATATTCTGTATACCTATGTGAAATCCAAAAAGCTGTGGGAGCGCCGTATATCCATCATTTCTACTCTCGCATTCATTCGCGCTGGCGATTTCAAAGATACGATCGGGCTTTCAGAACTGCTCCTCAAGGATACACACGATCTCATGCATAAGGCAGTGGGCTGGATGCTTCGCGAGGTAGGAAAGCGAGATGAGCTTGTGCTGGTGCGATTCCTCAATACTCATGCCCATATCATGCCGAGAACGGCGCTCCGATATTCCATAGAGAAGTTTCCTGAATCAAGAAGAAAGCGTTATCTGAATATGTAAGTGCACATCTTCTTGCTTTGACCGAGGGGGTGTATAATCTAGGTACTGTTCAATGAATAAAATTCTACTTTTAATCGTATTCTCTGTGACGTGTATGTTCGGACTCGTTTCTTCGTCAGTCGGCATCGCATCTGCTCATGAAGTCTATGTGCTCGACACGTCCGAGATACACTCAGCATTGCAGGCACCGCAGCCTGATTTTATCCAGTCGATCCATGACCATTTGAATCAGTTCATGCTGTGGGGATCGATCGTTATCGTACTCGTGCTTGTGATATTTTTTCTTTCGATAAACCGCCCTTTGGAACGCCTCTGTGATCCATGGCTCCGTAAACTAAAAAAATATTCTCCTCATATCGCGCAGATAACTCTCGGCGCAGCACTCGTAGCGAGCGGGTATTATCATGCGATATTTGGCGTCGAGCTGCCGCTCACGGATATCTTTGGAGTGTTCGCGGTCCCATTTTCATATGCACTTATCATTCTCGGCAGCATGCTCGTTTTCGGGCTATTTCCACGAATTGCTGCTGTCGGCGTATCGGGTATCTTTGTCGGTCTCGTCTGGCATTTTGGCGTATATATGTTGAACTACGCGACATATCTCGGTGAAGCGATTACGATTGTTCTTTTCGGCGGAGCTCACACGCTGTTTGCCAATCATCGTCTCGTGCGCCTATTCAGTCGAGTCATACCAGAGCATTTTCATGCCTATAAATTCATGATCATGCGTATCTTGTTTGGCGTCTCACTCATTTATGCATCGTTATATGCGAAGCTCATCCATGGTGCTCTGGCTCTCGAAGTGGTCACCAAGTATCACCTCACGCACTATTTTCCATTTGATCCGATTTTCCTCGTCCTTGGTGCGATGCTGATAGAGATACTGATCGGCATATTCTTCCTTGTTGGTTTCGAGATCCGTTTCACTTCGCTATTCTTCCTCGTATTTCTCAGCATGTCACTCATTTTCTTTGGCGAGTCGGTGTGGCCGCATATCATCCTCATCGGCACAGCCATCGCTATGTTCTTGCACGGGTATGATCGATATACATTCTCGGTTCGATTGGAAAAAGATAAAAGAGCTGAGCCAGTCTTGTAGCGCTTTAATTTTTCCGTATAACAGTGTAAGCTGGTGATATTATGATTTCATATGACGATTTCAAGAAGGTAGAGATTCGCGCAGGCAAGATCCTCTCTGCCGAAAAGATCCCTGATACTGATAAGCTCCTCAAGCTTACAGTCGATTTTGCTGAGACTATTTCAACTTCTGCACCTATCGATCCAGCTGCTCCTGTTGCCCCTGATGCGCCAGCTCCAGCTCCTATCGTCACCAAACTTCCACCACGTCAGATCGTTTCCGGCATCTCAATGTATTTTCCAGATCCTGCGGTGCTCGTCGGCAAGACCTGTATGTTCGTGACGAACCTTGAGCCTCGCAAG
>DATJGJ010000018.1:0-18990 GCA_035495115.1 Minisyncoccota bacterium
CCACTATGAATATCGTAGAAAGGGCACATATCCTGAAGGCGCGACTGCTGAAACAGTCATTGATATAGTATTTTATGAGGGTGATATGCCTGTCGGAGGACATAATGTCGCCGATTTTAATTCGAGTACAGGAGAGTGGAAGATTGTAGAATAGAGTAATAGAAAAATCGCGCAGGCCACCGAAGTGATCTGCGCGATTGTTGAAGCTATCAAGGCACCTTCTTGGTGCGAAAGAACTTGTTACCACCTGCCGTAGGGAACTGGTATACATAGCTGTAACCGATGATTCCTAGTGGCTGGTTTGTTTCCTGTGTCCAATGCATCAAGTCCGCCGACGATTCAATGATGTAATTACCTTCGGGCGCCTCGTTGAAGAGGTAAGTTCCGTCTGGCACATCGACGAGGTCCTTTGCGATCTCCAAACTGACGTAGGAGTTTGTTGGTATCGGCACATCAACAACGACCTGACTGAAATCATCAGTGATGCTGCCTGGATTGTTTGGTCCAGCACCAGCGCCCCAGGTGATATTGATCGTAGGATAGATGCCGAACGTGGCAGGGTAGTGGATATAGATCCAAAACTGTTGACCTGCCATCATGAACGTTCCCGTAACACAGTTATTGAAGATATCTCTACTGTAGGCGATGTAATAATCAACGTGATTAACTACGTCATGTATCGTCATTCCACTGTAGAGGACTCCGCCGTCATTGACCGGAAAAGGATCTACTGCGAGAACGGTGCCTCCATTTGTCATGCCAGGCGCATACACCGCAAAGTAATTGACGTAGCCAAGCGACGTATCTGTTCTGTCGGTATCCACACCCTCAGTGACGATGATGTGTCGCGGATAAACATACCCTTGAGCGACAGCGTCCCATTCCAGGATGCTCGAATAAAGCGAGCTACTGATCGCAGGATACCGCGTCAACGAAGTGTTTTGTGCTACCACTGAAAAACAGAGCGACAGCAGCAAACTAACCATGGTTATTTTTTTCATATGTTTCTCTCAATGTTCAGCCATTCTTGTCTTCAAAACATGAAGACTTTTGTTTAAATATGGGGAATGACACCCTTGCGTTTGGATATATTAAAACACCATTTATGTGCATTTGTCAATGAGGGGAAAAGACCTTGCATACGACATAAATTACTATGCTAAAATACTCCCATGTCTACAAACTCAACAAAAAAAGAAAAGATCCTCATTATCGAAGGGGACACTGCTCTCGGCACCCAATTGTCTAACTCTCTCAAAGCCGAAGGATACGTCGTCTTTTTGATAAAGGATGGCACCGAAGGCCTCAAAGCCATCTATGACACGCTTCCACAGCTCGTCATTATCGACCTCATCATCACCGGTACAGATGCATATGACATCCTCGCCAAGAAAAACGCTGAGGTTATGTTGAGTAAGATTCCCGTATTCATTCTTTCAACACAAGGCGAACCTATCAATATGCGCAAAGTCCCTGAAAATAGCGTCACTGACTTCATCGTTTCATTGCACGCTGATCCCGCTGACCTCGTCAATCGCGTCAACAAATATTTTGGACATGCAAACAGCACTGATCAAGTTACGCCCACGATCGTACCTGGCAGCGGCAAAAAGGTCCTTTGGGTAGAAGACGACAAGCTCATCGGCTCTATTCTCGCAAAGAAATTCATTTCCTCAGGTTTCAACCTCTTTCATGCACAAAATGGAGAAGAAACTCTCGCCTACCTCAAAGACAATGTACCTGATATCGTCGTTCTCGATCTCATGTTGCCTGGCATGGACGGCTTTGAAATACTCCAGAAGATCCGCATGGATGAGCGCACAAAGAGCACTCCTGCCATGATCCTTTCCAACTTGAGCAAACCAAGCGACCTCGAAAAAGCAAAAATGCTCGGTGCATCCAAGTTCATGGTCAAAGCATCTTCATCGCTCGACCAGATCGTCGCTGAAGTAAAAAAACTCGCGCAATAATCATCAGAACTTTATTGTTTCTTGATATTTTTTTGAATGGTCTTTCATTCAGCTTTTTTATACTTACGTCATTAGTAACGTAATTTTTTTATATGTCATTAGAATCAAAAGATCTAGAGCTGATCGAGCGTGTTATTTACAAAAATGGCGACGACATCGCTGTTTCTATCGGGAGGAGCTTCGAGCGTCTCGAGGAACGGATTGATGCTGCCGAATCGCGCATATACGGTAGGCTGGCCGAAGTTGAAGACAAGATCGAGTCAAGCCGACAAGACATCTTTGACTACATGGGCGAGATGAAGGAAGAAATCAGAGATATCCGCAGGTCCTTTAGCGAGTGATGATGGAGAAGCCGTGCTCGCCGTCGATCACATCGAAACCACGATCTTGGATCTCTGTACGAAGAGCATCTGCTTTTGCCCATTCCTTGGCCTTGCGCGCTTCTTCACGAGCTTCGGCAAGAGCAGTGATTTCTACAGGAATATCAGCACTATGAACTTCAGCAACATCACCGACATGAGGAACCGACTCAACGCCAAGTCCGAAAATACGATCAAAATCCAGAATAGTGGCGCGTTTATCGGCTGGGCTCGACTGTTTGTCTTTGATGATATCCCAGACCAGCGCGAGAGCTTGAGGTATATCCAAATCATCATTGATAAAAGCCTGAAAACGCTCTTTATATGCATGCAAAACGACTCCACCGTCTGGATAACCACTCACGGTAGCGAGGAGGCGTATAAGGGCTTTTTGGGCTGACTGTATAGCAGTATTGGTGAAATTAAGTGGAGAACGATAATGTCCAGTCAATAGCCAGTAGCGATAGGCGAGAGGGGAGATATGTTCCTGTTCCAAGGTATCAAGTGTGATGAAATTACCCTCTGACTTGGCCATCTTTGCTTTCTTGATCGTAATAAAAGCATTGTGCATCCAGTACTGCGCAAGCGAAACACCGTATGCAGCTTCTGACTGAGCGATCTCATTGTTGTGATGCACGGGGATATGGTCTATGCCGCCCGTATGGATATCAAATGGCTGACCCAACTCCATTTTCGACATCACTGAACACTCGATATGCCAACCAGGGAATCCTTTGCCCCATGGGCTATCCCAACCGATAAGAACTCCTTCTTCACCGACATTGTGCTTGGCAGACAATTTCCAAACTGCAAAATCACGATAATTTTTCTTTTCAGTGTTTTCTGCGATGCGAGCGTGCGCTTCATCTTGAGCGAGCTCGACATGGTCGATACCGCCCAATTTTCCATATGAAGGGAATTTGCTGGTATCAAAATAGACTCCGTCTTTTATCTGGTATACAAAGCCTTTCTTTTCAAGCTGTTTGATAAACTCTATATCTTCTTGGATCGTATCACTGGCGCGAGGAAATGCATGTGGCAATTCAATGTGTAGCTCTTTGAGATCTTCAACAAAAGCGTCGAAGTACTTTGTTGCCACTTCGCGCATGGCCGCCAAAGTGAGCGGCATATTTTCTCTGATGAGGGCTTTGGTCATTTTGTCTTCACCCTGATCGGCGTTGCCCGCATTTTCACCAGACAAATGACCGACATCAGTGATATTGATGATCTGTTTGACTGCATAGCCGTTGTACTCGAACATTCTGCGGAGAGTATCAGCGAAAACATATGCGCGGAGATTGCCGATATGCGCACGATCATAGACTGTAGGGCCACAATGATACATGCCGACAGCGCCGGCTTTGAGCGGCTTGAAAACTTCTTTATTTTTGCTGAGCGTATTATATATCTGTATATCCATAAAGTTCGGTCCTATACCCACTTTTTCTTCTTGAAGAAGAACCAGATGCCAAGTGACAGTATGCCCATGGCGACCATGATAGTCCACCAGCCATGAGGACTCTCAACCAGTGGTACATCGACGCCAGGAATAGTAAATATAGCAGCAAGCGTGGTCAAAGGATAGAAGATAAAGGCGATGAGCGTCAGATCCTTGATAATCTCGTTTTGCTTGGTATTGAGCAAGGAATCATTGGTCTCACGGAGATCAGAGAGGAGTTCACGAGCATTGATGATGAGCTCATGGATATGCGTAAAGTCAGTCTTGAGATCATCGACATATGGCGCAAAATCTGAGTTGAATACGCTTTTGTCGGTATGTTCGCTCAAGCTTGTCCATATATCATGATGTATGCGTGCAGTTTGCTTGAAATCGATCAATTCACGATTGAGATTTGAGAGATGCTTGACCATATGCTTTTCTCCGCCTTTGAAAATGCCATTTTCGGCTGAAACGATGGCGTCGCGGATATTTTCGAGATCGTTTCGCATGCCGCCATAGAGACGCTTGACCATGAAATAAAAAATGTGCCCAGCATGTTCGATCTTTTCCTCTTTGCCGAGGATCTCATTTGCTTCAAAGATTTTGGCGAAGTATTCGATCTGTTCGATAGCTTCAAAACGCGAGGTGATGAGAAAATTTTTGCCGATGACAAAATCAACTTCGCGATCGACAACAACATATGAGTCATTGTGGCGCGTACGAATAGGGAGGGTGAGTACTACGAAGGTATAGTCTTTGTACACATCGATCTTTGCGAGGGAAGATGAGCTGCGGAGCTCTTCGCCGACCAGAGGATGCAAACCGTATCTATTTACAAGACTGCTTATCTCATTTTCATCAGGTGATTCAAGGTCAATCCACACAATGCCACGGTAGGTATGAGTTGTTGTCATGGAGATATTATAGCGTCAAGCGAGGATTTGTGGAAGTTCACTTACACATCGCATTTTGTTATTTGATATGCGATAATACCGGAACAACTAACATAATTTCATGGATTTTAATTTTAAAAACAAGTACATTCCTATTACCATCGTATGTGCCGTCGTTTTGATCGTTGTTTTCTATACAGGTTTCTTTGCTGGCACAGAAAAAGCCTTGTATGTCATCAATGCCGACAAAACCGACACGACCGCAGTCACCCAAGAACAGTTCGCGCCATTTTGGAAAGTCTGGAATATCCTCGACCAAAAATACGTGAAGTCAGCAAGCAGCACCGCTCAAGACAAGATTTGGGGTGCGATTCAAGGTCTCGCTGCATCATACGGCGACCCATATACGGTTTTCTTCCCACCTACTCAGTCAAAGATGTTCCAAGATGACATCACGGGCAACTTCGGTGGCGTCGGCATGGAGATCGGCATCAAGAACAACCAGCTCGTCGTTGTAGCTCCGCTCAAAGACAGCCCTGCAAGCAAAGCAGGTGTCAAAGCAGGCGATGCAATACTCAAGATTGAAGCCACATCTACCCAAGGCATGCCAGTCGACAAGGCCGTCAATCTCATCCGAGGCCCGAAGGGTTCACCGGTCAATATCACATTCCTTTCTGCAGGATCTTCGGCACCAGTCGTCAAAAAGATCGTTCGTGACACTATCAATATACCTACTCTTGATACAGAGACTCGTGCCGGTGGTATATCAGTCATCAGACTATATAGCTTCACAGCCCAGTCTCCAGATCTCTTTAGAAATGCGCTCCGTGAGTTCGTCATGTCTGGCAACCACAAGCTCATCCTCGATCTTCGTGGCAATCCAGGCGGCTATCTCGATGCAGCATGGGATATGGCTTCATACTTCTTGCCTGCAGGCAAAGTCGTCGTGACAGAGGATTTTGGCACAAAGGGCGCACCAAACGTCTTTAGAAGCAAGGGCTACAACATATTCGACAAGAACCTCAAGATGCTCATTCTCGTAGATGGCGGTTCTGCTTCAGCTTCTGAGATTCTTGCAGGAGCGCTCACCGAGCAAGGCGTCGCCAAGCTCGTCGGTAGCAAGACCTTCGGCAAGGGCGTTGTGCAAGAGTTGATACCAATCACCGCTGATACCTCTCTCAAGGTCACTGTAGCGCGCTGGATGACGCCAAAGGGCCACAACTTGTCTGAGAATGGACTCGACCCAGACTATGCAGTATCAGCGGCCTCATCGACACCAGAGAATGACATCGTCATGAACAAAGCGATCCAGCTCTTGAATCAGCAGCCATAGTAGTGTAAAAGATAGATATTAGAATAATTTTAAACATATGAAGATCATACTCCTCAAAGACATAAAGAATGTAGGCAAGAAATTTGACATCAAAGAAGTGAACGACGGTCACGCCCTCAACATGCTCATCCCTCGCGGGCTCGCTATACCAGCCACTGCATCAGCTGTAAAGCGCGTAGAGGCTGACAAGGCAAAGATGGCAGGCGAGATGAAGATTCAGCACGAGCTCCTCGTACAGAACATCAAGGCTATCGAAGCGACTACGTTGACCCTCTCAGGCAAGGCCAACGACAAAGGACATCTCTTTGCGGGCATCCACAGCGATGTCATCGTCAAAGAGCTTCATGTTCAGGCGCGCATCGAGATAGATCCTTCATTCATCCAGCTCGAGCATCCTCTCAAGACAGTCGGCGAGCACGTTGTCACTATTCAGGCAGAAGGGAAGTCAGCTCAGTTGAAGGTTGTCATCAAGGCGCTGTAAGGTCGCTCATAAATTTAGCAACAAAAAAGAGGGAAGTTATCCCTCTTTTTTGTAAGCGCTTTATTTCTTGCGCTCTTACTCCTTATCTAACATGCACGATCTTCTTGCGAGTGATCGAGTTATTGAAAGATGTCTTGCGCTTGGTGCCGAAGACGACAACACCTTCTTTCATAGCAAAGAGGGTATCATCCTTAGCGATAGCGACGTTGGCGCCTGGGAGGACATCTGTACCGCGCTGACGGACGATGATCTGACCTACGAGAGCCTTTTGGCCATGATTGATCTTGACCCCCAAATACTGAGGATTTGAATCGCGACCGTTTTTTGACGAACCTGCTGCTTTTTTATGAGCCATGGAAGTGGGTAAATGCGTTAATAATTAGTTAATTTGTGTCCGCAAAGTGTAACACAGGGCTTTATTACTTGCAAATATGAGGCCACCGAGATTTCGCCAACTCGATCTATGGGTGAAAAACGCCTGAAAATAGACAAGGGAAGCGTATCCTTTGCCTGTACCGCTTCAGTTGGACGAATATGTGTTTGCATGGCTTATTGAATATTTAACGGCTCAAAACAAGGGTAACTAGGCCCTTCAATAGGTATACTTGTCAAAATAGACCTTGATTCCCCTAGAATGGCTCAAAATAAGGGTATTTTGGGTGTTAAATATGGCTCAACAAAGCCATATAATCAGTGTAAGGGTCTTGACTTTATCGTCTAGGGGTGCTAATATGTAACGACAAATGAGCTACTGTAAACGTCATGTTTACTTTAACTCGTTTTTTAATTTATGATTGAACTTACAACAGGTATCGCGTTTCTCATGTCGTCTTTGTACGGTGGAGCACAAGCTCAAGCTAGTACAACGATAGATATAGGAACATCTTCGCCCGCAATCGAACAAAATACAAATACTGAGGCAAGTTTTATCAATTCAAAGGCAGTCGAGGCTTATGTTAAGACTCAATACGCCGATGAACCGCTCCTCATTCAAATCGCACGTTGTGAATCGACATACCGCCAGTTCGACTCAACAGGTAACATTATCCGCGGTAAAGTGAACAACAAGGACGTCGGTGTCATGCAGATCAATGAAAGATATCACGCTGAGGACTCCGCTAAGCTCGGGTATAACATTTATACCACAGAGGGTAACGTAGCATTCGGTAAGTATCTTTATAAGAAGTATGGATCGCAGCCTTGGATATCATCAGAGCCATGTTGGGGTCAAACCTCACAGTTGGCAGTCAAGTAAACGAACACGGTGCATTAAAAGTTAAAAACGAAAGAAGAACTCCGGGGCAGAAATGCTTCGGAGTTTTTCTTTTTATCTTGATCATCACCAAAATATTTTCTGGCTCAACTATCCAAGCGGATCATGAGGGGAGAGCGTGCACAGAACAAATCAGGCCGAATTGTATGCAGGGCGCAATATACTATGCATGTCGCACAATATATCTTTTTTCATTATCATATATAGTATTCAGGCCTACTATACAGATAAAAGAAATCGCACCGGTTAAGCGCGATCTTCTTTCTCCTACTATTATATTCTCTTTAATTCGGCATCGGTACGGGGTTCGGTAGCTTTGGCGCACTTGTCTGTACATTGGTCGGCTCGCTGTTCTTAATCTTGGTTAGGTTGTCTATCGCTGGCTCCCAAATGAGATTGATGAAGACATCGTTCCATACATATGATACTGGTTGCTTGAGATATTTGTCCCAGACGCTCACGGTAGTCGTGGCTACATAATGGATATTGTCTTGAGTCACGGGAGCGTCGACGAGGCTGCGGAGGCTGAAGCCGTAGTAGCTGAGGACGAGAAGCGCGACGACGATAATGATGATCCACTTGATGAATCCCCTATTGGTAGTCATGTGAGGTAATAAAATTAGTCTTAATGTCAATATTGTACCATATTACAAATACGACAGCGGATTGAGATATGCACTGAAGTCAGCGAGCGGAATAGTCGCACCTTTGCAGTTTCTACTGTTGACGAACTTGGTGATAGCGACACCTGCAGTCGCATAGACACCAAAGTGGAGATGCGGGCCAGTCGAGTAGCCGGTATTGCCACTATAGCCGATGATAGAACCCGTGCTCACCATATCCCCTATATGGACATTTTGCACTGAGAGGTGCGCATAGAGCGTCGACAAGCCGTTCGGGTGCTTGATCATAATCCACTTACCATATGACTGACAGCCGCGGTACAAGTCGGTATTCGCTACACCGACGACTTGGCCGCTCATAGCAGCTTTGATCGGTGTACCGATAGAGACACCGAAGTCGACACCTGTATGACCTTTACCGTTGTAGATTTGAGGGTTGGCTGTAGAGAATGCTGTATTGCCGAAATATTGAGTTATATGCACAACATCGACAGGATAACTGAGTACACCTTTGCCTGAACGCGGTATATCACCTTTGGTAACAGTGAGATGCAGCGACTCTTCATATGCCATCATTTCTTGTTCAAAAGCATCTTTTTGAGCCAGCTTTTGATTGAGTATCCTCTGGTACTCAGACTGCGACTGCTTGGTATCTGCGAGCAACTGATTCTTTTCTGCCACAGCTGATGCTACTGCGCTTTGCTGGCCATTGAGCTGCGCGCGAAGTGCAGTCAATTCTGCCTGAGCTTGTTGCTTGGCAGTCTTACGCGTATTCAATGTATCCTTTGTCCTTTTGAGATGCGATATATCAGTCAACAACTCGTCGGTAAGTATGCCGAGCTTATTGAGCGAATCCCAGGTATCAGATATCGAGCTCTTTGACAAAATGATCTCCGGGAGACTCTGGCTGCTATTCTGGTTGAGCAGGCTGAAAGCGCTACTGATAGAGCGCCTGTCTGCGGCTGCCGTTTGCTCAGTGTCAGATATCTGAGATCTCAACCCTTGGATAGCGATGGTTGCAGCATTGATCTTATCCTCGGTCAATTTGATCTGCGCGGTCAATTTTTTCTTGGTCAAATCGAGAGATTTGATAGTTGAGCTGAGGGAGTTCGCCTGAGAGCTGAGTGTGCTGATTTGTCCTTCGTATTGAGCAATCTCTTTTTCAAGAGCTTTGATGTCCGCGCCGCGCTGATCGATCTTTGTTTGCAGTTCGGCTACTTTTGGATCCACTGCAGGAGTCGATGAAGCGTCGATCGTCGTCTCCGCATACGACACAGAAGCCAATGATATGCACAACCCACTGAAAATAAGTACGTAGCGCAACATACGTTAAGCAAGCTTGGCCACAGCCATATCTATGCGCTTCAACGCTTCCGTTTTACCAAGTATATATGACGACATGAAAGGATCAGGAGACTTTTCTTTGCCCGTTACAGCGACACGGAATGGCCACAAAACATCACCTTTACCATGTGCTTCAACGTATGCCCAAACCGTGTTTTTTATATTTTCTGGAGTGAACGAATCGTCAGATATAGTTTGGAGCTGAACATGTATCTCTCTCAGATGTTTTTTTGCAATTTCCTTATCAGGATTTTTCTTCCACAAAAGCTGATCAGCAGGGTAGTCAGATATATCATGTATAAAACTCAACTCCCCTTCCCCATCAAAGAGCTTTGGAGCATCGCCGAGCGTCACGATCTTTTCTTTAACGAGAGGCAAGGTGCGATGAGTGATCAGCTTTTTTTGATCCGGTGTAAGGAATGTTTTGAGACGGTCGATGAGCTGATCGTCTGACAATCGGGCGATATGCTCGCGATTGAACCATGCTAGCTTGTCTTCATTGAATACTCCCCCGCTCTTTTGGACTTTTGAAATATCAAAAACTGATTTGAGATCATCCATAGTGAATACTTCTTGTTCAGTGCCAGGATTCCAACCGATGAGAGCGAGAATATTGGTCATTGCTTCAGGCAAATAACCCTCCTTTTTATATTCGAGGATATCTTTGGCACCATCACGTTTGCCAAGCTTTTTGGTTTTGTCGTCACGGAGAATAGGTGGAAGTGTCGCAAATATCGGTGGAGTAAAACCGAGCGCTTCATAGAGACTGATGTACTTCGGCGTGCTCGATATGAACTCTTCACCGCGAAGGATATGAGTTACACCCATCTCATGGTCATCGATGATGTGCGCGAAGTTATATGTCGGATAACCATCACTCTTTATGATGATAAAGTCGTCTTGAGCTTCTTCACCTGCCTGCAAATCACCACGGACTGCGTCGTGCCAGTGAGAACGTCCAATAGTCGGCGTTTTGAGACGGAGAGGCTTAGTGCCGTCCCATGGAGCTTTCATGAGTTCTTCGCTCGGGCGATGATTGCGGTACAAAAATGGCTTTTTTGCCATATCAGCTTCTGCGCGAAATGTAGCAAGCTCTTCGGCTGTATATGGATCAGGATATGCGAGGCCCTTTGCTATAAGCTCGAGGGCGTACTTTTTGTATATATCGAGGCGCTCAGACTGTATGCATGAACCGAACGGTCCAGGCTTTGTCGGTCCAAAATCCCATTCGATGCCGAGCCATGAAAGCGAATCCTGGATATGCTGGATCGAACCGGCGACTTCACGCTCTTTGTCGGTATCTTCTATGCGCAGGATAAAAGTACCTTTGTTCTTGCGTGCCAACAGATAGGCAAAAAGTGCTGTACGGACACCACCAATATGCATCATACCTGTTGGCGATGGTGCAAAACGGGTTACGATAGGTTTTGGGCTGGATTCTGAGGTCATTTATCAATTGTAAACTGTAAATAGTAATTAGTAAACAGAAAATCGCAAGAATTCCTTGCGATTTTCTGTTATCTATTTAGAGATTTTTAGTTACTTAACCCTTGATCTGTGCACCAGCCGCTGAAGAAGCATGGAATACCTTCATGATGATATTGCCATTTGCGTCCTTGAGAGGAAGATCGACATTGGCATCAAACTTTTTGTCGCCATTGTCTGAATGCATCATAGCGTAATATGTTGCACCATCTACCATAGGCTGCGTGAGAGTAATCTTGCCTGGATTTATACCAGCATCAAAATACGCCTGACCAATGATCTTGCCTGGTGTACCAGCATTATCAGCATGGATAACGACCCAACCTGGCGCAGCGAACTGTGCTGAGTTGAGGTATACAACGTTTCCAGGATACTGATCATTCATAACCACGCGGTTGAGAGCGCCTGGTGTGTTTGAGTTGTCAGTGTTGGTCATAGCTGTCTCATCAGTAGGAACTGATGATCCTTTGCCGCCAAATACCCAAATACCAATGATAATAAGGAGGATGATAACAACGACTGTTACGACCCACTGCCATGTCTTGATACCGTTTTGAGGTTGCATATTAGTTGATTGATTAAGTAAATAATAAGCTGATAAATCGACGTGTTTGAAACTACATTATACCACCCCTAATTTTCATGTTCAAGAGCAATATTCAAGATAGCCTGGGCTATAAGTGAGGCGCTATCAAGGCGTGAAAAGGCCTTTGCGCGCTCGCTCATTGTCTTACTTATAGCAGCAGAACCGACGATACGGTTTATTTCTTCGACAAGGATATGCGGAGTAAGGTTATTCTCTTCTATGACTGATGCTGCACCTGTTGAAGCGTACGCGAAGGCATTGGCGGTTTGATCATGACTGACTGAGCTCGGCAGCGGGATAATGATAGACGGCACGCCCCATGCAGCGATCTCAAATATAGTCGATCCTGCTCGAGAAACGATGACAGTGGCTGCACCTGTAGACATGCGCAGAGCGAGCTCATCGAGATAGTCAAATGGATGATAGCGGTATTTGTACGGATGATCTTTGAGAGTGATCGATGTGGTTGACTGTATCTCTTCGAGATTGGCGCGGCCGGTCTGATGGATGATCTGATATTTATTGAGTAATTCTGGCAATGCTTGAATGATCACATCATTGATATTTTGAGATCCCTGGGAACCGCCGAGCACAAGGACTACAGGGACACCTTGCTCCAGATTGAGAAATTCAAATGCGCCATTCTTGAGCGGCTGTGCAATCTCAGCGCGGATTGGATTGCCTGTATACGCGATCTTTGTTGGATCTTTTACTTTGAAAAAAGTTGCTGCTGATGGGTATGACAGAGCGATACGCTTAGCGAACTTACCTGCCCAGAGATTGGCGCGGCCAGGATGGCTGTCAGAATCATGGATCACGACTGGTATGCCGAGAATGCGTGCTGCCAATAAAGGCGGGAAGCTGGTGTATCCGCCTTTACTGAATATGACATCGGGATAGACCGAGAACATTTTGATAAGGGCTATACAGCAGCCATACAAGGTCTTGAAAGCATCTGTAATGTTTAATAGAGAGAAATAGCGGCGAATCTTCCCTGCGGGCACGTATATGAACTCGATCTCATTATCAAATAATGCGCGAGGATTGTATTTTGCGGGCGCCATGAAATAAAACTGTGGCGGCAAGACCTTTTTTTCTTTTGCATGTTCACGGATAGCTTGCGCGACTGCTATGATCGGATAAAAGTGGCCTCCAGTGCCTCCGCCAGTAAATAGGATTTTCATGTGTCAATTATAATACGTTTTTTTACGAAAAGATATTATTCCTATATTCGTAGCATTCGCTTGTCATTTTGTGGATCCGTGTCAGCTTTTAGTGTACCTCGATACATTGGCGACTATGCCTGCTGCGGCTAGGATGATAATGAGAGCCGTACCTCCGTGGGATACGAACAGAAGCGGCACGCCAGAAAGCGGAACGATACCGAGCATAGCAGACATATTGAGAAATGACTCCGTGATGATGAGCATCGCTATACCCACTGCGATCGCGCTGCCGAACAGATCGGGAGATTTGCCTGCTATGCGAAAAATACTCGCAGCAACGAGAAGATACAAGATCACGAGCAGGCTGCTGCCGATGAAGCCGAATTCTTCACTTGCCACTGCAAAGATGGAGTCATCTGTCGGTTGTGGCAAGTAGCCGAACTTCTGTATGCTTTGACCGAAACCACGACCAGTGACCTCACCTGATCCTATGGCAATGAGCGACTGGTTGATCTGATATCCTGCTCCACGTGTATCGCTACCACCTGAAAAAAATGTCTGCACGCGCTGATACGCATATGGTCTCAAAAGCACGACAGCTATAACGACGAGGAAAAGAGCACCACCGGCCATAGCCATGTGCTTGAGTGGCATGCCTGCCACAAGAAGCATGACTACTCCTGTAAAAGCAATGATAAGGAATGTATCTGTATCAGATTGAGCCAAAAGGAGCGCGCCAAGTATGGCCGTAATGACGAGATATGGCGCAAGCCCGAACTTGAGTGTACTGATCTTGTCTTTTGCAAACTGTATCCATGCAGCAAGATAAATAATGAAGGCAATCTTCAAAAACTCTGATGGCTGAAATGAAAGAGGTCCAATATTGATCCAACGAGCGGCTCCTCCATGAAAAAGAGTCAGGCTCGGGATAAAAAGAAGGAGGTTGATGACGATAGCGCCAATCAATATAAATAGTGCACTTTTTCGGAGATACGTATATTTGATACGGGAAAAGACGATAAAAGCGATAATGCCTATAACTAGACTGATAATCTGCTTTGTCGCCACTGTGCCAAAGTTGACTCCATCTTGAGTCAACAATCCGAGTGATGCTGACAAAAATATCACGAAGCCGACTAGCGTCAGCGCACTGATTGAAATGAGAAAAAAGCGGTCAATTTTTGAAACCTTCGAAAGCATTATGCACCTATTGTAGCACCGTTTGATGCAGGATTAGCATCTGTGGATTGTTGATTCTTGAATGCCTCGATGTCGGCACGAACTTTTTCATATTCAGGAAGTTCTTCTATCTTTGAAATACCGAGATGCGCAAGGAGATCAAGGGTTGTCTTATAAAGGAAGCTACGAGCATCTTTTGGGTTGTCGACACGCTCGACGAGGCCGCGAATCAAGAGGTTGCGGATGATGAACTGGGAATTGACGCCACGGATATAATCTATGTCAGCGCGCGAGATTGGTCCTTGATAGAGGATGATTGAAAGAGTTTCAAGGCCAGCTTTGCCAAGGTCACGCGTCAGTTCTTCTTTGGTCAGTTTTTCGATGAGAGGTGAGAGCTCTTTGGCTGTGCCGAGCATGACTTCAGTATCAGTCTGCACAAGTGAAATTCCCCTACCCTGCAAGTTTTTTTCGAGTTCAATGAGGCCCGCTTTTATTTGTTCTTCGGTGACTTCAAGGAGTTGAGCGAGCTTTTTGAAGGTGACCGGTTCGGCTTTCCAAAAAAGGATGGCTTCGAGTTGTTGAGGAAGATTAGATGTAGGCTCAGGATTCATGGATACAGTTTACCCTGAAATTCAGCTAAAAAAAAGCGCCAACATTGAAGTTGGACGCCTGTGGTGAAAAATAAATTACTTAACGAGATTATAAAGCGAATACGACGATTGTCAATTTTCCTGACCTTCAATAAAAACTAATACCTCGGCACTCCCACCTCCTTTGTCTCCATATGAATATCTGAAAAAGTGGACTCTTGAGTAACATGCACTATTCCCTGTTTGACCAACTCAAGCATGGCAAGAAAGCTGACGATGAAGTTGACCTTATTTTCCCTATGCTCGCCCGCAAAGCTCTTGAAGCTCATGCGCAGCTGGCCTTGGATGCGCTGGGTCAATGTGCCGATCATATCCTCAAGGCTGATGACTTTCTGTACGACAACTTGAGGCAACTTTTCTTTCTTTGGCAAACGGCCGATGAGATCTTTTAACAATGACAAGCTCTTTTCGAGCGTGAACTCAACGTCAGGTGCAAAGACGGGTGAAACGGGGCGTGCGTGAGACTGCGCAAAGATAGCGTTGCCCCCGAATAGAGCTTGGACGCCTTTGCTTGCCTCCTTTATCCTTTGATAGATCTTGAGACGCGTTTCGAGATGATGGATATCACCTTTTTCCTCTTCGGTTAGATTGAGCTCAGGCAGGAGCGACTTTGACTTTATCAACAAGAGCGTCGAAGCGATCAATATAAAATGCACAGACTCCCCCATCGGCATATTCTCGAATTGCTGTATGTGCGCGATAAAATCATCCGTGACTTTCGCCAATGAAATATCGTTGATAAAGAGCTTTCTCTTTTCGATAAGGTCAAGGAGAAGGTCGAGTGGTCCTTCAAATGATTCGGTTTTGATCTTAAATGACATATGTCGCGAATTACAAAACTCCTATAGCTTTCTTCGCTTCAATCATTTTTCTATCTGCAATTTTACGAGCTTGCTTTGCGCCTTTTTCGAGGATCTTCATGACTTTCTTTGGATTCTTGGCGAGCTCGGCGCGACGCTCACGGAGAGGCTTGATGAATGCATCTATGTCTTCGACGAGTGCATCTTTGAGTGCTTTGTACTTACCCTTATTCATATCATAGAGCTCAGCGAGCTTTTCTTCGCTCTTGAAGAGCCTGTGGATATTGTAGACGTTCATCGGCTTGCCGCCGTCCTCTGGCTTGCCAGAGTCAGTCACGATAGACATGACAGCTTTGGTGATCTCTTCGCGCGTAGCAAAGAGCGGAATAGTATTGCCGTAGCTCTTTGACATCTTGCGACCATCGACACCTGGGACTATAGCCACATTTTCGAGAATGAGTGAGTCAGGTAGCTTGAAAACGAGATCAGAGTATTCTTCGACATTTTTTGGCCCAAAGATGTGATTGAACTTGAGCGCCAGATCGCGAGCGTATTCGACATGCTGTTTTTGATCTTGACCCACTGGTACGACATCAGCACCATAGAGCAGAATATCGGCGGCCATAAGCACCGGATAATCGAACGTGCCCACATTGATCTCCTTGTCCTTTGCTTCAGCATCTTTGAATGCATGAGCGCGCATGAGATATGGCATGGTCACAATCGTATTGAAAATCCATGCGAGCTCAGTGTGAGCAGATATATCTGATTGTTTGAAAATGATAGATTTTTTTGGATCCAAACCAATAGCGAGATAATCGAGGGCGAGCTCGAGCGTAAGCTTCTTCATTTCTTCTTTATTTTGAATGAAGTTCAATGCATGGTAATCAGCCAAGAAAAAAAGGCACTGGTAATTGCCTGAATTTTGTAGATCGACCATTTGTTTCATCGCGCCAAAGTAGTTGCCGATATGGGCAGCGCCTGTTGGTTTTACGCCAGAAAGAAGGATTTTATGAGACATAATAGGTATATCATAGCAAAAACCTACCTGATTTACATCTACTGCAATGCTGAGATTTGACTTGCTGACAATGCACCAGCATATATACGGACTTCATCAACCATACCATCGAAACCATGATCGTCGTTCCATGAGCTATTGCCGATACTGACTTCTGTACCTGAAATTGGCATGCCCGCATTTCCCTGTGCATTCAAAACGCCATTTATATATATTGACGCATCTCCAGATTGAGAGCGCGCCACGCAAACATGCTCCCAGTTGCCAGGAACAATCTGACTGGTCGCAGACACCGTATTCGCACCGCCATTATTTGAGACTTCAAATGTTCCAGATGCGTCGATAGAAATCGAGAAAGCATTGTTGCTGATGAGCACCGCTCCTGCAGGAGTCGAGTTAACGTTATACCAAGCGCATGCAGTGACTGATCCAGTGCCGATAACATCATTTGGTATGAGCGCGCGATTGTCGCCACCATCAAAAGAGATCGCTGAGCCTGAAATACCCGGTGCCCATACAGAGTCATCAGAAAGCACTGCATCGTTCGCATTTCCTGAAGAGTCACTAGCGACCACAGACTCTATCTGATCGAAAGAAATAGAAGCGATGAGCGAACCTGAAGGCAGCGCTGGTGCCGTATACACATATGGTGCAACATCGTTGATCGTGTAGTCAGCACGAGCGACGCCAATAGTGCAGATAAAGCTGACAATAGCGAAAACTGCGCTGATTGAAAGGCTTTTACTGTAGGCAGGTAAAACGAAATTCATACTATCCTTTTATCATGGATAGTATGAATTGTCAATATACTTTATTTGATTGTACGCTCAGTGAACGAGACTATTTCTTGAGCTTTGGACTGACTACCGGCGTAGTTGTAGTAGCCTTTTGGAGAACCGGCTGCTGCTGATTTTCTAGAGGAGCTGCTTGGCTTTCTGTAGTAAGAGGAATGACTGCGACGATCTTGTTTGTTGTCGCGCGATAGAGGATTGCCTCGAGAGCAGATGGGTACACGAGCAAAATGTCGCCGTTTTCAACATTTTTGAAGAATGGCTGGTTAACGAGACTATCTTTGTTTGTAACGACAGAGATGTTTGGAGTTTCGTTCTGAGGAACAACGATAAGCTTCTGAACATTATTGATGATCTGGAGAGCTTTCTGTTGCGCGGCAGCGTTTGGATCTTTGACGAGATCAGCGTACTTGTTGTGATAGTAGTACCCCATCGAGTATCCTCCTGCAACGATAGCAACGAGGATGATGACGAGTACGATTTTAACAAATGAAGGGATTTTTGCGAGCATGGTATAAATAAAATTAATTAAAAATGATAATAATGTATTTCAGCATTATATCATAATCAGAAATAATGCTAGCGCTATAAATATGTGAATAAGCTCAATACTCGGCTAAAAGCCGAAGTCAATCGTTGGAACCACGACAGGCTTTGGCTGAGTAATCGGGGTTGTCTTGACCGGTGCAGACGCTGTCGTTTTTGGCACTGGAGCCTGCGTCTTTGGAGCAATAGATGTAGTCGAAGGTATAACTGTGCCCGCTAAAGCGGCTCGCGTACGAGGTCCCGTTGCACCATAACCGTTGACCAATGGGCCGCCCGAACATACCGAGATCATCGCGCATTGGAATTTTTTGAGAGCGAGCGAGGTAGCAGGACCAAAATATGCTGTTTCATTTCCTGGCGAGCCTGCACCTGATAGTGCGACTGTATACCCTTTTGCATTGAGCATTTGCTGGAGAGCTTTGACTTGTTGACCGGTTGCACCGAGGTAAAGATACGAGCTCACCGTACCGCCCACATTTGTTGGTAGTGTATTTTTTACTGGTAGCGAAGGAATGGCGGTTGCGCTTGCAGGCGTTGCTACGATAGGCACGATTGCACCGTTTAATATCATTCGAGTGAACGAACCGGTTGCTCCGTAACCGCTCGATCCTGGATCACCTGTACAGATCAATATCATCGCGCATTGGAATTTTTTGAGAGCAGCATCTGTCGCCGGACCAAAATATGTCGTTTCAAAACCAGGAGCACCGAGACCCGATGTCGAGACATAATATCCATTTACATTGAGGAACTCTTGGAGCGCCTTTACATCTACTCCCAGCGAGCCGAGCGAAAGCGTACGAGCGAACTGGTACTGAGCCGGGTATACAAGTTTTTTCATCGGCAATGTGAACGATGTAGTTGTCGCTGCAGGTGCTAATGGCGTCAATCCGCTGCCTCCAGCAGTCCCTCCCCCACCACCTCCAGATGAACCACTGGTAGTGCCACCACCCCCTCCTCCACCGCTTGAGATCGTGATTGTAACTGAACCGGTTGCTGCTGCAGATATATTGCCTGCAGCGTCTTTTGTCCATGCATAGAGGGTTTTG
>DATJGJ010000019.1:0-39491 GCA_035495115.1 Minisyncoccota bacterium
ATTCTTCACCGGCAACCTCGGCATCGGCACAACATCTCCATTTACTGCTCTTGCGGTCATGGGCAACGGTTACTTCGCAAACAACGTCACCGCATCATATTTCACTGCAACATCAACCACTGCAACTTCGACATTCGCAGGCAGTTTCTCAGCTGGCA
The DNA here is from genome assembly GCA_035495115.1 of Minisyncoccota bacterium. Classification (GTDB taxonomy): domain Bacteria; phylum Patescibacteriota; class Minisyncoccia; order Phycocordibacterales; family PALSA-1337; genus C7867-002. The sequence goes on from DATJGJ010000019.1 coordinate 159, forward strand.
ACGGCGCCTTCACCACGAACTACGATTCAGGTGTCACGAATATCGCTTCGCTTCAGACAGGCGCAATGAGCTTCGATACAGACGCTGGCGTCATCTCATGGGTTAATCTTCCAATCAGCGGCACGCCATCAGCAGGAACAGTCGAGAGTTACAGCGCGCAGATCGGTACTTCACCAATCCTCACGGTATATGGTGAAGCAAATGGTTCGGGTGGATCACAAAATCTCCGTCTCGGCATCGGCACCACTTCACCATTCGCAACGCTCTCAGTTGCGGGAGACATAGCTCTTACTGGCGGACTGTACGACAACACTACAAGTCGCGGCACCAATGGTATGGTCTTGCAGACGACTGGTACAGGTGTTCAGTGGGTAGCAACCTCATCGCTCGGCATTGTCGCTGGAGCATCTGGCGCAGCATATCCATTCACACCAGCAACAAACTTTGGTTCAACAAATCAAGCAACGACAGGCATTGCATGGTTCCAGAATGGTATCAATGCGAGTTCGACGTCAAATTTTGCAAGTGCGAATTTCTATGGAGGCGTCAGTATAAATGCAGCGGGTGTAGATACAGGCCTCAATCTTATCGGTAATGTAAATAGCTTCTATCAGGGCAATATCCAAAATACAAATACAGGCTCATCAGTATCATCAGACTGGGTCGCTACCGCAAATAACGGAACAGCTTCTACTCACTATATCGATATGGGTATCAATGGTAACAATGGAGGTGCGACACCGTTCACTACAGCAAACCATGCATATCTCTATTCGATCGACGATACACTCAATATCGGTGCACTTGGTTCAGCTGCCAATATCCAGTTCTACACTACTGGCGGTCTTACACCGATCGAGCGTATGAGAATCACAAATACAGGCAATGTCGGCATCGGCACCACCTCTCCGTTTACAACGCTTTCTGTTGCTGGTAACGGTTACTACAGTGGTACGGTTACAGCATCAGCATTTATCTCGACATCGACAACAGCGACTTCGACCATCAGCGGTTCGCTCCAAGTCGGTACTGGATCAGGATCTGATGCGGCGATGCAGTTTGGACCAGATACGAATGCATGGACAGTTGGATACAAGTCGAGCGATAAATCATATCGTATTAGTTCATCAACCGCGCTCGGTACGAACGATATCTTTACATTGAATAAGACAGGCAACTTCACCCTCAACTCAACAGGTGCTACATCAACTATCAATGGTAACTTGTACGTAAACGGCACAATGAGAGCGACAAACTCATACGCAGGTGACCTTATCTTCGCAAACGGATTCAGATTCACCGAAGCATCGACAACAGCCACTACGACTCCAAATGGCGCAGAGGGCTTGTATCTTCAGAATCATAAAGGCCAGTCAATCATGTCAGTCGATGAAAACGGCAACTTGACTGTTCCTGGGGACGTATGTGCAAACGGTGCTCAGTGTTACGGACAATCTCTCTCATCGCTCAGTACACAAATAGCTACATTGCAATCAAGTCTCGCGCTCGCAACGTCAACGAACACGTCGCTCGTCTCTGGTCAAAATTCAACACAGCTCTCGCTCGCTGAGATTAATGGTGTTCTTGTAACCACAAATAACAACATATCAATACTCAGTGGCAGTATCGCTGCGCTCAGTGCAAGTACGACGAATATGTCTGTTTCTATCACAAATCTCGAAGCACAGGTCGCATCAACGACATTCGCATTCTCATCGATCGCTTCAACGACTGGTGCTGAGTTGGCAACATCGACATCATTCATCCAGTCAGTAGCGCTTGCGGTCTATGATCTCATGCAGTCGAGCGGTCAAGTCATCAACTCAGCAGGAGATTGGACGGTACACCAGATCACTGCAACTCTCGGTATCTTTGAAAAGGTCACTGCTGGCCGCGTCGAAACACAGACAGCCGCAGTATCGAATGGCCTTGAGATGAAGTCTCCAAACGGCAGCGTATGGTGCGTACGTATTGATGATTACGGTACATTCCAGAGAACACAGGGAACATGTGACACCGCTACAACAACTACTGCAACAACTATCGCTCAGCCTACGACATACACGGCGCCAGTCACTACGACATCGACGGCAACAGCTCCTACAACAAGCAGCACAACTACGTCTGCCACAACTACAAGTACAGTTACAAATACTACTACGACAGCAACATCAACATCAGCTGGCGCAGTTAGTACTACTGATACGACCGTGGCAAGCAGCAGTCCTGTAGTAACTTCGACAAATACAACCTCACCAACGACAACAACTACAAGTCCAGCAACTACGAGTGGTACGACCGATACTACAACCACATCAACGACACCAACAACAAGTACGACAACGACAAGTCCAAGCACGACTGATACTACTACCACTACAACAGCACCTGCACCAACAGACACAACGACTGCTCCTGCACCAGCAGACACTACAACATCGGCTGCGCCAGTAAGTTCAACTGATACGACGCCAGGGGCAACTACAATATAAAATCACATGACTACACTATTTAAAAAAAACCTCAGCATGTTGATTTGTGGAATCGTTTTAATTTTTGTGTTACATGATGCACCACAAGTTTACGCAGTCAGCTGTGGTTTTGGAGTTGATAATGGATTCGGTACCTGCGTCGGTGCGCTCACATCTGGCACGAGTTTTTCTAAGCCAGCTGATTGGAATAATGCAAGTAACACTATTGAGGTCATAGGCGCCGGTGGCAATGGGGCGAATGGCGGATCAAATGCTGCGCCTGGCGGCGGCGGTGGCGGTGGCGGTGCATATGCAAAGATTTCAAATTTTACGATTTCAGGTAGCAGTGTGACGTATCAGATCGGCGCAGGTGGATCTGGTGCAGCTACGTGGTTTTCGTCTACTGGTACCGTCAATGCTGGTGCGGGCGGTAATGCAAGTGGTGCGACAGGAGGAACAGCGGGTACGGTTGTTGCGGGCACAGGCTTTTCAGGTGGTATAGGCGGTGGTGGTGCACCAACAACTTCTGGTCGCGGAGGAGGTGGTGGCGCTGGATCAGCTGGTCCGCGCGGTGCAGGTAAAAACGGAGGAACAGCCGGATCTGTGTCAGCATCTGGTGGTGGTGGCGGCGGCGGAAACGGCGGTGGTAGCGTCGGATCACCATCAACTTCAACAACTGGTGGCGTTGGAGGTAATAATATTTCCGGCACAGGAGGTGGATCTGCGGCTGGAGGTTCAGGCAGTTCTGGTGGTGGCGGAGGCGGCGGAAACGGTACAACTGCTGCTGGCGGCGGCGGAACAGGCGGTACTGGTTCTCAAGGAACTGAATGGGCAGTTGCGAGTGCCGGCTCTGGCGGTGGTGGTGGTGGCGGTGGCGGTGATACGAGAACCACCTCCACGGGTAATAATGGCGGCGCTGGTGGTACAGTGATTGCAAATACAGGTGCTGGAGGAGGGGGAGGAGGCAGTTGTGGAGATACGGGTTGTGCTGGTGGTGCAGGACAAACTGGTTCAGCTGGTCTTATTGTTATTTCCTATGACCCTGTTGCAGTAAATCCAACAGTCACCACGCAATCTGCCTCGGCGGTAGGGGACGCTTCGGCTACATTGAACGGTACTATTTCTTCTACGGGAGGCACGAACCCGACTGTTCGCGGTTTCGCTTACGGTACAAGCTCAACATTGGCGACGACTATTGCGACGACTACCGAGTCTGGCTCATTTGGTACTGGGACATATACCAATTTTATTTTCGGTCTTAGTTGTGGTACGACGTATTATGCTCGCGCATATGCTACAAATACGAGCGGAACAGGATTTGGATCGATCCAGTCATTCAATACGGGCTCGTGCTCTCTCTCTGTCCCAGAGATCAAGTTCGTGAGTGGCAGTATAAAGTTCGTGAGCGGTACGATAAAAATATTTTAATATTTAATTTATGTCAAAGCGCAGTATTATATCAATTTTGATTAGTATAGGCATCATTGCACTTATAGTTGGTATATATGCATATCAAAAGATGAGCGGCACTACCGAAAATATAGCGTCCGTCGTAGACACATCGACCAGTCCTCCAGTTCAAAGTCAGTTGCCTGCAGCGCCATCAGGCATGACATACTATACAGACACAGATCTCGGTTTTTCGTTCTTGTATCCAGAGCATTTTGATGCGCAGCGCCAAGATACTGCTTCTGGCAGACTAGTGATCATTTCTTCATCGACGCAAGGACTCAGTGTTCAATTGCAAACGCGTGGATGGAATGATGTCGAACAGGCTGTCACGCTGGAGCGTATACGCCATGATGCGCCTTTGACAGACATACGAGATGCGCAGCAACTCAATATAGACGGACATGCGGCCGGTGTTATGTTCACGAGCACTGCACCTGGCGTGCAAGGCGACATCATTCAAGCATGGTTCATTCTCAACAAACATCTCTATCAGTTCACTGCACCGCATGGTTCAGTATCGTTACTCAATACTATTTTGGCTAGTTTCAAGATATAATATTCATATGAAAAAAATATTCTTCACGCTGTCACTCATATTGATCCTTTCGGCAGGAGGTCATTATGCCTATGCGCTCGAAGATATAACGACTGGTCTCGTCGCGCACTATACGTTCGATGAGGGTCCAGTCAAAAATGTCACTGTCATTGATTCATCCGGCAATGGACATGATGGAACTCCAGTCGGTAATGGATCTTTCAAGCCACAATATTCGACTGATACGCCGATCAATACTTATTCAATGTCATTTAACTTAGATGCTCAACAAGGCTCTGCAGTGAATATTGGAAACTTTCTCGACAATGACCCTACGATGTCAGTGTGTACATGGTATAAGGGTCACGCCATGGGACAAGATGAAATGATCTTGGGTAAGTGGGGCGCTGGCGGACAGCCTTCAGGTTCCGGCTGGGGCATGATGCAGTACATTACGGGAGAAAACAAGATTGATGGTCAAGTGCAAGATCCTGGTGGATCTAACTGGATCGAGCAGAACTTCGGCGCAACGCAAGACAATCTCTGGCACCATATCTGCATGGTATTGAACGGCGATCTCACTACCGGTCTCACTGATTCAAGCATGAGATTTTATATCGACGGAGTACATTACAACAGTGATCCAGATGTGCCGGGCGGTCTCGTTCAGAGTTCTGGTACCGTACATTCATTCACCAATACAAGTGACATTATTCTTGGCGGATCACAAGGCGGTCAAAATACTCTCGAAGGTATGCTCGCTGATGTTCGTCTCTATGACAGGCCTCTTACCGATGCTCAGGTTTTGGCGCTTTATAATAAACAGGGTAGCACGGCTCCCCAGTACAAGACCAAAATCACTACCTTACGACGTTTTGCCGTCAAAGTGGGCAGGTACTTCCATTTCTGATCAGACAGTGTATATCAAAATAATGGCTCAATATAGCGCTTATACTTCGATTAAGCCACTTGCTTTTTGTGTATAGATATGCTATACTTCTGGTGCTGTACGTTTCTCGTCACGTACGCGTTAGCAATTAATGACTGAGAGATTCCGCTAGCGCGTTACTGTATAAGTGATCCGTTGCGGGTAATAAAAGAAATGTCAAAGAGACTTTTCGTAGGCAGTATTGCCTGGGGTACAACTGATGCCACCCTGAAGAAGCACTTCGAACAGGCTGGTGAAGTTGAGTCAGCAGCAGTTATCATCGACAAGATGTCAGGCCGTTCAAAAGGCTTCGGCTTCGTAGAGATGGCAAATGATGCAGATGCTCAGACTGCTATCGATAAGCTTAACGGTTCAGAGCTCGACGGTCGCAAGATCGTAGTTTCTGAGGCCCGCCCAAAGCAGTAATTTATTACTCTTCTGGTACGCTTAACAAAAAATCCGCTTTTGCGGATTTTTTGTTTGTCTACTTTTGATCTTTGCCTTTTTATTTTTAACTTTAGTTGATATTTCTCCACCATTCTGACACCGGTGCTTTTTGGATGAGGCTGATCGCTTCTTCGACTGAGTCAGTGATATGAAAAAGCTTGAGGTCGCGTTCTTCGATAGTCTGGTATCCATCGAGCATAGCCTTTTCGATCATAGCTTTGACGGGATTCCAGAAACCAGAATCAAACAGAATGACGGGCACATGAGGGATCTTGCCGGTCTGGATGAGGGTGAGCACGCTAAAAAGTTCATCGAACGTGCCGAATCCACCCGGAAAATATACGTATGTCTCAGCCGCGAATGACAGCATGGTCTTGCGAGAAAAGAAATAAGCGAACTTCATCGAATGAGTGACGTATGGGTTGACCGCATGTTCGTGTGGGAGTGTCACGTTGAGTCCGAGCGATATGCCGCCATTATCATATGCGCCTTTGTTCGCTGCTTCCATGATGCCGGGTCCACCACCAGTGATGACCGCGTATTTGAGATCGCGCGCGACGCATGCAGCGAGCTCGTAAGCTTTTTTGTAATGTTCGCTATCCTGCTTGGCGAGCGATGAGCCAAAGACGGTGATTGACTTGGGATATTTTGAGAGAAAATCAAAACCATCATAGAACTCGCGATTGATACGTTCGAGGTGTGTCAGGATCTCTTTTGCATGGATATCTTCGCGGACGAACGGATTACTGTTTTTATTTTTAGAATTCATAGAAGTAGTGTAACATACGGAATATGAAATTCACCATTCAAGCCAAGGCGCCAAACTCGCTTGCACGCGCGGGAAGCATCGAAACGCCGCACGGCATCATCGAGACACCGGCTTTTATACCTGTTGGCACAAAGGCGACCGTAAAATCAGTGGCAACCGACGTCGTTCGCGATAAAGTGGGCGCCGATGCGGTGTTGGCGAATACCTATCATTTGTATCTTCAGCCAGGAGATGAAATCATCGAGAAAGCTGGTGGTCTCGGGAAGTTCATGAATTGGTCAGGTCCGACATTTACCGACTCAGGAGGCTTTCAGGCTTTTTCGTTGGGAAGTGTAAAGAGTCGTAAGTCGAAATTTACTGAAGCCAATGCGAAAGAGGGGTTTGAGGGACATTTCGGAGGACGTGAAGACGTCCGAGAACTAGCCGCAGAGCCAGCAGGCTCTGACAGCGTGTCCCGAGAATCCTCTTTTGCAATGGCAGTAGTCGACGACGACGGCGTCACCTTCAAATCGATCATCGATGGCTCAGAACACCGCTTCACGCCTGAACGTTCAATTCAAATCCAACATAACATCGGCGCAGACATTATCTTTGCTTTCGATGAATGCGCGACGCCGGGCGCTGATTATGACTATCAAAAGAAAGCTGTAGAAAGGACGCGTCTGTGGGCGGAGAGATGTCTGGAAGAAAGTCGGAAGTTAAAAGGCGAAAGTCAAAAGTCGGCGCCGGCTCTTTTCGGCATCGTCCAAGGTGGGCGTCACGAAGATTTACGAAAACTCAGTGCACGCGATATCGGTGCTATGAAGCTGTCAGATGGTACGTCGTTCGATGGTTTCGGTATCGGCGGATCATTTGATAAAGATGATATCGGCACAGCCGTGAAATGGGTCAATGAAGTATTACCTGAAGATAAGCCTCGTCACCTTCTTGGTATTGGCGAACCGATTGATCTTATTCTTGGTGTAGCCAATGGTGTGGATACGTTCGATTGTGTCGCACCGACACGGCTCGCGCGCACGGGCGCAGCATACGTCTATCCGAGTTCAAAGGTAGACCTTGAGAAAAAATCGAGAATCAATCTGCTGAACGCTGAGTTCAAAGACGATTTTGGTCCGCTCGATCCGTCATGCGATTGCGATACCTGTAAGAACTATTCACGCGCATATCTCGCGCATCTCTTCAGGGCAAAAGAGATGTTGGGTGCCACGCTGCTCTCAGTGCATAATCTGCATTTCTTGGTACATATAGTGAAGCGTCTCCGCACTGCGATAGTCGAAGGAACGTTTGAGGAGGTAAAAGAAAAGATGCTAAAAGACTTTAGCTAATATCACTAAATCTCTTTTACTCTGTACTCCTCTGGAGCACGATTGAGCCACCACTCGAGCTGATCACGGCTAAGCAAGCCTTCTTGTGCGCCGATGAACTGCGCGACTGACATCGGATTGACTGGTGCCCAGATGAGAGCTTCGAGCGGATCTTTGCCGAGAGCGAGCGCAGAGATGAAGGTGGATGCCCAAGCATCTCCACAACCGGTGCGTTCAAAAGCGGGTCGTGGGTCAGGGTACATCGGCACATGATAGTAGTGTTCGCCAGTATAAAGATAAGCACCGTTGGTATTGTCGGTGATGGCCACCATCTTTGGTCCATAGTCAGCAATATTTTTTATGAGCGCTTTGATATCGCGCGTCTTGGTCTTGAGCATGCGCTGAGCTTCTTCGACATTGACGACGAGAAGATCAGTCTTCTTGTATATGCGCGCAAGCTTATCAAAGCCGAGTTCCATCTGGAATGTGCCGGGCTGGAAGGCTAGCTTGACCGTAGGATTTTTTTCGAGATAATCCGCGATCATCATATGATAGTCGTATGTCGTAGAAGCGAGTGAAGTGAGGTAGATCCATTTTGGCGCTGGGAATGCAGGAAGCTTGTAGTCGTAATCAGTATGTTTGACGAGAATGGTGCGGTCGACGTCATACCAGAGGACGAAATGATAGTTGCTCGGCTTGTTCGGGTGTACTTTTATGTATGAGGTTATAACATTATTTTTTTGCAGTTCAACCATATCATCCTTGCCGCCTTGATCTCCACCGAGATTGCTGATGAGTGCGGAGCGAAGCCCGAGTCGCGCTGCGCTGACCGCTGCATTGGCAGCATTACCAACCGCTTTGACTACTTTTACATATTCAAAAGGGATTTTGTCGCCAAAGGGCATGCAGATCTCGCAGTCGTTAGTATTTATCTTGCAATTTACATGTGCGTCTTTGAGGCGGATAAAAGCGTCAGTAGTAGTGTCGCCAATGGCAACGATATCAAGTGGTTTTTTAAACATGGGCAAATTATATCACATCATATTGGAGTAGTATCAAAACGCACATGTTATACACATGTATTATTGAAAGGACGTGAGCTTACATGTTAATATATGTGTATTCGAACTTATTTTTACCTGGGTTTTATCAGATTACCAATCAAATCATCTATGAAGAAAAAAATAACACGTACGCTTGGCCAAGCAGGTATATCCCTCCTTGTTCTTGCTTTTATTTTTACGGCTATTGAGCCAGCGATCAGTTTTGGTGCAGTAACTACGAGCCAGTTCACCATTTCTCAGACAATAACGAGTGAGATTGCATTTGCAACGCCGGCAGCAAATGTCACGATGTCTCCATCACTCGGAGGTATCACTGGAGGTACATCAAATGGTCAAACTCAAGTCGTTGTCACCACCAACAACTCAACCGGGTATAATATGACTCTTACTGCAAGCTCATCTCTCGGTATGATCGGCAATGCAAGTTCATCGAACTATATTCCTGCATATGTTCCTGCGGCAGGACTCACACCTGATTACTCATTTACAACACCTGCGAACGCGGCTCGTTTCGGGTATAGTGTCGCAGCGTCATCGACAGGAGATAACGTAACATTGTTCAAGAACAGTGGTGCAGCATGTAACACAGGTTCAAACACAAACTCACCAACAAGCAATACAACCATCAACTGCTGGCTCAATGCTTCGACAACTGCTATAACTATCATAAATCGCTCTCTCCAGACACCAGCATCGGGCGCAACATCAACTGTCTACTTTAGAGTTAATATCACTTCAAACCCAAGTCCTGTTATTCCAAACGACACATACGTAGCTACATCAACTCTCACAGCGACTACTAACCCATAAACATGAATCAGATTTCCCAGACGATCAATTATCGAAAAATCAGCGTTCTTTCGATAGGAACCTGCGCGGCTATACTCGGATTGCTTTTTTATCCTACAGTATCACCAGCATATGCGGTCACATCGTCTGCAACGAAAGCTGCATCTGCGCCCGCTCAACCAGTCTATGCACTTGAACCATTGCCTGATCTAGTCAATTATCACGATTTCGTCGTTGGTCCAGGCAAGATAGAGTTGCAGATTGCGCCAGGTCAGTCACAGACAGTCGATCTCACGATTGCAAATCGTCTCGGTTCAGATAAAGTTTTCCAGATCGGCGAAGAAGACTTCACTGGTTCAAATGACCCAAGCCGTTCAGTTGTGCTTTTGGGTAGCGATCGTGGCCCATACTCGCTCAAAGACAGTATCCACATTCCTTCTACAAAGATTTTGATCCCATTCGGTCAACGCGCACGCGTTCCAATCACGGTTTCTCTTCCTGCTGACGCTCAACCAGGTGGTCTTTACGGTAGTGTTGTTGTCAGTGTTGTCAGTGTTGAAGGATCGACTACATCTTCAGGTGTAGGGGGCACCAATCCGATCATTACGCGTATAGGCACTCTTTTCTTTGTCCGTGTTCCTGGTCCGACAGAGGCAAGTGGCTCAATGCAGAGCTTCACTCTACCAGGAGGATCGTTCGTATGGTCAAGTTCTATCAGTCAGACAGATCCGATACTGTTTAATGTTTTATTCAAAAATGACGGTAACGTCTATCTCGATCCAAATGGAACAATTTCGGTGACCAATATGTTCGGTGCAACTGTCGGCAATATCATCGTTGATCCATGGTTTGCAATGCCTGATTCTCTCCGCTTCCGTGAGATCAAGTGGCAGCCAACATTTCTTTTTGGTCGCTATGTTGCCCATGCAGCTATCAACCCAGGCTACGGTAGTACCACTGAGACCGCAGATCTCGTCTTCTGGGTCATCCCATGGAAGATCCTCCTTGTTATATTTATTGGTCTTGTCATAGTTATCGGTGGTATTCGATGGATCGCAAGCCGTATTAGTTTTGTTCCAAAAAAATCAAAATAATGCGCATATTATCTCAAACAGTCCTTAGTTTCTTTGTTCTCACGTTCATTTTCACCGCTTTTGAGCCGACGATAACGCGTGGCGCGGTAACGACGAGTCAATTCACGATTTCTCAGATTATCACAACCGAGATTTCATTTGCTACGCCCGCAACAAATGTCGTGTTGTCGCCAACACTCGGTGGATTGACTGGAGGTACTTCAAATGGCCAAACACAAGTAGTTGTGACAACGGGCAATAGTACCGGTTACAGCATGACGCTTACCGCGAGTTCGTCTCTCGGCATGATAGGCAACGCTAGTTCATCTAACTATATTCCAGCATACGTTCCTACGGGCACAACCTCGCCAAACTATAATTTCACCGTACCTTCCAATAGAGCTTATTTTGGTTACACTGTTGCCGCTTCATCCACAAGTGATGCTGCTCCATTCTTCAAGAACAACACTTCGATCTGCAATGTACCTACTGGCACGAGCAATCCGTCAAACACAGCCGTATCATCTCTTAACTGTTGGATAAACGCTTCGACGAGTCCAGTCACGATCGTTAACCGCACATTACAGACGGCTGCGTCAGGGGCAACCACAACCCTTTTCTTTCAAGTGAAGATAAACTCAAATCCTAGTCCAGTTATTCCAAACGATACCTATGTAGCTACATCGACGCTCACCGCTACGACAAATCCATAAGCTGTCGTGCAGCGTAGGGAAGTGATACAATGTGACCATGAAAACATTACGTGAATATATAACTAAAGCTCGAAAAAATAATATCGCCATAGGACATTTCAATATCAGTACTCTTGATGGAGTGTGGGCAGTCGTTGATGCGGCAAAAAGCCTTGATGTACCAGTGATCATCGGTGTATCAGAAGGCGAGCGCGATTATGTGGGCGTCAAAGCTATCGCTGCAGTCGTCAAAACCATCCGTGAGGATACGGGTCAGCCAGTATTTCTCAATGCGGATCATACATATTCATTTGATCGAGTTAAAGAGGCTGTTGATGCTGGCTTCGATGCTGTTATCTTTGATGGGGCACAGCTTTCTTTTGAAGAAAATGTAAAAATCGCAAAACAATGTGTTGAGTATGCTCGTGCAAGCGGTAGAGATGTGCTTGTAGAAGGTGAGCTTGGCTTCATCGGTACCTCCTCAAAGGTTCTCAATGAAATCCCTGCAGGTGCTGTCGTCGGCGATGCGGCTATGACCAAGCCTGAAGACGCACTCAAGTTCGTCACTGAGACGGGTGTCGATATGCTTGCGCCAGCAGTAGGTAATATCCACGGCGTCGTCCGCGGAGGTGACCCGGCGCTCAACACCAAGCGAGTCAAAGAGATCAGTGAAATGATCAAGATTCCCCTCGTTCTCCACGGTGCATCCGGCAATTCTGCTGCTGACATTGCTCAGTCAGTCAAAAATGGTGTCGGTATTGTCCATGTGAATACAGAACTTCGTTTGGCATACCGTTCAGGTTTGGTTAAAGCTCTCTCAGAGAATCCTGATGAAGTTGCGCCATATAAGTTTCTCAAACCAGCAAAACAGGCTATGCAAAAGGTCGTAGAGGAGAAGCTTCGTATTGTGAATAACCTCAAATAAATCAAATAGTGTAGTGCTATAATACAAGCAATATGTCAGATATAGAATTTGAAGCAGATTTTGATAATAATCCTCATCGCAGAGCTCAGGCTGCATATACGTCGATGGGTGGAGGTGCGTCTCAAATGGGACAGGTTCAAGGCGGATCTCATATCGGTATGGTCAATTGGCTGATCAGACACGGCATCATCACCGGTGAATCGAGCGCAAAGGCTTTTTTGATAGGGCTCATTTCGATCAATTTTATCGCTACCGGATTGATACTGTATTTCTTTGTGCTTCGTTAATTATTTTATATATGAAAAAAAATCATTTCAAACTCAAGTTCCGTCGCGCACAGCCATTGCCTATGTCAGTCAACATCATCTTTGCTCTCTCGATCGTCACCAACTTTTCGGTCGCGGTATATATCATCAAGAATTTTCTCTAATCAAGAGTTATAAATCAATCACCCATGAAAAAAATCACAGGAGTCAATAAAGGTTTTACTTTGATTGAGTTGCTTGTGGTCATTTCTATTATCGGACTTTTGTCGAGTGTTGTCTTGGCGAGTCTACAGAGTGCGAGAGAGAAGGGGCGAGTTTCTAGTATCCTTACGTTTGATACCTTTAACTACCATAAGTTGGGTGCAAGTGTAATCGCGAGTTATAATTTTGACGATTCTTCAAATTATGGAAAAGATGATTCAGGAAATGGTTACAACCTCACACTTATGAACGGGGCAACGGGTGACACTGTCTCACCATACAATGGTACAGGCGGAGCATTAAATTTATCTTCAATATCACAATATGCCACAGTCTTAGTGTCACCAAGCCAGTCAATCATGGGTCAGGGATCAAAAGGTTTTACTATTAGTGCGTGGACTAAGGCGGCTTTGAATAGCGGATCAAGATTTATATTAAGACTTAATAATACTAATAGCTATAGCATATTTTGTGATAATAATAGTCCATCAAAACTAAATTTTATTTTCTCATCAACTTTTCTGCAAACTACAACGGGATCAGTTTGTTCCGATGTTAGTAGTTATCATAATTTTACTTTTACATATGACACATCTATTGGCACAACTATTTTTATAGATGGTAAATCAGTCATCACGGACACTACAGTTATCCCGGCATTTAGTTTGACGCAAATTGATTTGGGTAGAAGCGGCGCTAGTTTTACTGGAGATATTGATGCTGTTAGAATATATAATGAATCCCTTCTCGCTTCAGATGTTCAGCGGATTTACGCCGATGGCCTCCTGACTCATAGTCTCGCTGATAGCAATTAAGTTTATATGAACTCTAAAATAATCAAATACAAATTTCGTAAAGGTTTTACTTTGATTGAGTTGCTTGTGGTTATTTCTATTATTGGACTTTTGTCGAGCGTGGTGCTGGCGAGTTTGCAGAATGCGCGACAAAAGGGAATCGTAGGAGCGGCTATTCAGTTTGCTGACCATAATTACCATAAATTAGGGGCGAATACTATTTTCAGTGCAAATTTTAACGAATGTAATACGTCTGGATGTTTAATGGTGCCGATCGATTCAAGTGGTAATTACTCTGTAACACCTTCAAATACAACGATTTCGCACTCATTAGTTACACCTTTTAGTGACAATGGTTCTTCTTTTGATAATTCTTCGAGTGGGGGTAATGGTGCAGTTAGAAATTTTAATACCACATCAGCAATTTCATTCTCTGATACTTCAGGTATGACGCTATCACTTTGGTATAATTCTTCAACTGCACTTGGTCCGAATGCATATATGTTAAGTGCGGGGGTTAAATATGGTAGCAGTAATACAAGTGATACATACCAAATTATCGGTATCTCTTCTGGTAATACGGTGAGCTGTAATTTTTCTGGAGTCACTTTTGTTGATCCTAGCTTTACTGTATCAAAAGCAGGAGGCCTCAATCTCGATGGTAAATGGCATAATATAACATGCGCTTATGATTCGGCGACGGGATACAGCTATTTATATTTGGACGGACAATTAGCTGATAGTCATGATGCCGGCATAAGTCAATCGAGAATTAATTCTACAACAAATAGTATTGCTATTGGAAATAAATGGTACGGATTGCTTGATAATATTCAAATCTTTGCAGGTTCCCTTCTCGCTTCAGATGTTCAGCGGATTTACGCCGATGGCCTCCCGACTCATAGTCTCGCTGATAGCAATTAAGTTTATATGAACACTAAAATAATCAAATACAAATTTCGTAAAGGTTTTACTCTAATTGAGTTGCTTGTGGTTATTTCTATAATCGGGCTTTTGTCGAGCATTGTATTAGCATCATTGCAGAGTGCGCGACAAAAAGGTGTTATTGGGGCAGGATTACTTTTTGCTGGTCATAATTATCAAGCTTTAGGTGCAAGTGCGATTGGTGTCTGGAATTTCAACGAGAGTTCAGGAACTTTAAATTCTGCACCCGCATTAGATCAGACCGGAAACAATAGGTCATTACTCCCTGCGAGCACCGTAAGTGTGAATCGTTCAAGTGCAGGTTTTACTCCAAGTAATTCAGGTTATTCATTAAAAATATTAGCTAATACCGCTGATGGATATGTCAGTACAAATATTTTTACGAAGACAAGTGATTTGACTCCGACCAATATAACAGCATCTACGTGGCTATATATAACTTCATATGCAACAGGTGGAAATCTTGAAAACTTCTTATTTATAAATGCAGGTGATAGTTCAGGCTCTTCTTCTTACTGGCCAATCTTATTATATGGAACTGATAATACGTTGCATTGTTATAGTGATTTAACTGGGGGAACTGAGGCGGTGGTGACTTCAAATATTTTAAATTCATGGCATCATTTTGCCTGCAGCGTAGATTCAACTGGAAAAATCAAAGCGTATTTGGATGGCAAACAAGTTGATTCCCAGACCGCATCATTTTATTCATATCCCGGTACTGACTATATAAATCGCATTAGCATTGGGGCAGATCATGGAGAAATTGCCGGTAATACACCATATTACAATGGTTATATCGATGATCCGGCAGTTTACACTTCCGCACTCACTGACTCTCAAATTAAATCAATCTACGCCGATGGCCTCCCGACTCATAATCTCGCTAATAACAAGTAGGTCCTCGCAAACCCCCGATTTACCTTTGACTTCCTCAGTACTTCGTGTATAATAGCCCCTACATTCCTAAATAACTATTATGCTTTCATTAAATGTAGAAAAACGCAGTGTTGTGGGCAAATTGGACTCAGTTCGCGAAGCGGGCATGATGCCAGCGGTATTTTATGGTCCAAAAGAAGCATCAACTTCTATCTCAGTTCCACTTTCAGATTTCAAGAAAGTTTGGAAGAAGGCAGGTGAGTCATCAGTCATCATTCTCAAAGAAGGCAAGGATGAACACGAAGCACTCATTCACGAAGTAGACATTCATCCTCTCTCAGGCGAACCACGCCACGCAGACTTTTATGTCATCGAAAAGGGCAAGAAGGTTACAGTCCATATTCCTCTCGTCTATGTCGGCGTTTCTCCAGCAGTCAAAGACAAGGGTGGTATCCTCGTCAAAGTTCACCGTGAGATCGAGATCGAAGCAGCTCCTCGCGACCTCCCACACGAGCTCACTATCGACATCTCAAAGCTTGTTGAGTTCTCAGATGTTGTTCATGCAAAGGATATCGTTCTCCCAGCTGGTGTTGCTCTCAAGATCAACCCAGAAGAAGTAGTTACTTCTATCTCAGAGCCTAAGGAAGAGAAGGAAGAGGCTCCAACAGCTATCGACATGTCAGCTATCGAAGTCGAAGCAAAGGGTAAGGAAGTTAAGGAGGGCGAAGAAGGTGCAGCTCCTGCTCCAGAAAAGAAATAGTTTTTCCTTGTTTGAATACATTGAAAAAGCTCCCGAAAAAGGAGCTTTTTTGTTATAATCAAAGGAATGAACATACGACGTTATTTTTTTATTGCCGTTTTGGCTCTATTGATAGTGCCTGCAACCGGCAGAGCGCAAACTCTGCAGTGTAATACGCCAACCGAAAAAGCGGCATGTCAGGCTGCGCTTGATCAGACAAACGCGGAGCTTGCACAGGCTCAAAAAGATCTTGCAGCAGCACAAGCAAAAAGCTCGTCTATCACCAACGACATCGCCGTACTCGATGCCAAGATAAAGGCCGCTCAGCTGCAGATCAAAGCAAAGAACCTCCTCATCCAGACTCTCGGAACAAATATTGCCCAGAAGCAAGATCACATCAAAAGCCTTGAAAGTCATATAGAAAAAGGGAAGCAGACGCTGGCTGATCTGCTCCGCCGGACTCGCGAGGTAGATAACTATTCATTGCCAGAGATACTCCTTTCACAGTCGACGGTCGCAGGCTTCTTCAAGGATGTAGATGCTTTTGATTCGCTTCAAGATCGTCTCCAGTCGACGTTCAATAACCTACGCAGTGATCAGGCTTCTACAACAGCAGAAAAGACTGCTCTCGAGATACGTCAAAACACCGAGGAAGATGCGCGCTACGTTATCCAGCAGCAGCAGAACAATATCAAAGCCGATCAAGCAGATAAGCAGAAGCTCTTGTCGATAAGTAAGGGTAATGAAAAGTCATACGCCGCTTTGGCGGCACAAAAGGCTGCTCAGGCCGCGAAGATTCGCGCGGCGCTCTTCCCATTGGCTGGTTCAAAGGCTATTCCATTCGGTGATGCGGTCAATTATGCTAATGTGGTTTACCAAAAGCTCGGCGTCCCTCAAGACTTTCTTCTCGCTATCTTGAAGCAAGAGACGAATATCGGTGGCAATGTGGGCACCTGTTACCTCACCAATCCATCTGATGGATCTGGTATCAATACAAGGACCAATCAAGCTGTAAGTAATGTGATGAAGCCAACTAGAGACGTTCAACCATTCTTGAGTATCGTCTCATCGCTCGGGTATGACTACAAGACGACAGTCGTCTCATGTCCTCAATCAATCGGTTATGGTGGTGGCATGGGTCCGGCACAGTTCATTGCTTCGACATGGATGCTCTTCAGAGATAGGTTGGTGAGTGAGTTGGGTGTATCTACGCCAAATCCATGGAATGCCCAGGATGCATTTATGGCAGCAGGACTATATCTCGCTGATCTCGGCGCTGATTCGCAGAGTTATACAGCTCAAAAGAATGCGGCATGTAAATATTACTCGGGAGGGTCATGCAGGACATCAAATGGAAGTTCGGCATATGGTTCAAGTGTCATGGCGCTCGCAGACAGCATACAGAGAGATATCAGTCTGTTGCAATAAGGGGTATTCGTGACAAAACAAAAAAAGCGCCACAAGGCGCTTTTTTTGTTAAATTGTGAGGATAACCGGGATAACCATCGGTCTCTTTGCAGTCTTCTGCAAGAGATATTTTTGTACGGCATCGGTGACATTGTCTTTGACGATATCGAGGTTGAGAGGGTTCATGCCTTTGGTCGAAGCATCAGCAGTGTCGCGGATGAGGAGGCGTACTTCGTGGAGAAGCTCCTGCGACTCGCGGAGATAGACGAAACCGCGAGAGATGATATCAGGAGACTTCTTGAGTTTACCCGTAGCAGCATTCATGATGCCGAAGATGATAAATATACCATCTTGAGCGAGCGCCTGACGATCGCGAATGACGACATCCTGAACATCGCCGACAGAGAAACCGTCGACGAGGACAAGTCCTGATGCAGCCTTTTCCTTGAGCTTTACGAGCTTGGTACCAGCATTTTGAATCTCAATGACATTGCCGTTATCTGGCACGACCACATCTGATTCGAGGAGGCCATTGGCTTCCTTGGCGATATCGCAGTGTGCGCGGAGCATGTAGTGGTAGCCGTGGAGTGGCATGAAGAACTTAGGTTTGATGGCACGATGGATCCATGCAGTCTCGTCACGGTTGGCGTGACCCGATGAGTGGACATCAGCGATACGGTAGTGAAGGATCTTTGCTCCTTGGCGTGAAAGGTTATCCTTGAGCTTTTGTACAGCGCGTTCATTACCTGGAACGACAGATGATGAGAGGACGACAGTGTCGCGTGGCGTGAGCTTGATCTTGGCATGTGTCTTTTGTGACATACGAACGAGAGCTGAGAAGTCGTTGGCTTGTGCGCCAGTCGAGATGATGACGATGCGGTCAGGCGGATACTTGTCGATGTCATCGACTGAGATGATAGTCTCTTTCTTTGCCTTGAGGAGACCGAGGTGCTTACAGATCTCGATGTTTTGCTTCAAGCTACGGCCTTCAACGATGACTTTTTTGTTATACAGCTCCGCGAACTCGACGATTTTGAGGAGGCGTTCAAGGAGAGATGAGAAAGTAGCAATGATAAGGCGGCCACTCATACCTTTGATGATGTTCTCAAGGTTTTTATGCACGACTTTTTCTGGCAATGAAAAGCCTGGATTCTCGACGTTGGTCGAATCGGCCATGAGGATAAGGACGTTTGTTGGGCTCGCGACAGGGTTGCCATATGAGTTTGTGCCGGAAATGAGAGGGAATGCACGCTCGTATTCGCCGACTTCCTCAGCAGTTGGAACGCCGTCGACATGATCGAGCTTGAGGTCACCAGTGTGAACGATCGAGCCATAAGGAGTCTCGATGATGATACCCATGGCATCAGGGATAGTGTGGGTCACTGCAAAGAATCTAACCTTGAGCTTACCGACGGTGATAGTCGAGTTCTTTTCGACGACTTGGATATCGAGCTTTGGCACATGCGCGAACTCCTCTTGTCTCTTTTGGATGAGAACTGAAGTGAGGAGGCGTGTATAAAGCGGCGGATTGCCGATGCGAGGCATGATGTACGGGATGCCGCCGATATGGTCAAGGTGACCGTGGGTGATAAGGACGGCACGAATCTTGTCTTGGCGCTCCTCGAGATACTTGGTATTTGGCAAAATGAAATCGATACCAGGCGTTTCGTCATCTTTGAATTGGAAGCCGATGTCAACGACTACAATATCGTCGCCGTATTGGATAGCAGTCATGTTCTTGCCGATCTCTTCGACACCGCCGAGAGGGATGATGCGGACGCTGTCAGCTGCGAGAGGTGGGATAACGTCTCCTTCGCGTTTGATGACAGGCTTGTTCGGGCCACGGCGTATAGAACGCGCGGCATCTGGGCGGACGATATTCATACGACTGCCGGCAACGTGCTTGTCAGGCAATGGAGCATGAGTCACGGCGATATTTGCGTGAGGACGTGCGCGGAATTGGCTCGATGCAGGGCGTCTGAACGGTGCGGTCTTGCGTGCGCCGCGACCGAGGACGATACGGTGCGCTGGTCCAGTTTGATTTGCACCAGGGAGAGTAGGTGACTGAGGGGCGAATGCACCCGGTGTCGAAGAGGATACGACCGTTCTTGTTTTATTGAAACGCTGACGGAATGGGCGTCGAGGTCCAAGGTTCTGCGGACGTCCAGGTTGTTGTGGTGGGCGAGGTGTCGGACTATTCGGCTTGTTGTTTTCGTTATTCATATTTTTCTATTTACTGATTTCTAATTATTTTATTTATTTAAATATATTCCATACTTTCTCAGTCTCTATATACCAGTCAGTGACTGAATTCCAATGGTCTCCGGGGACAGTGATCGAGTCGAGCCGCACGCCTTGGAGAGTTTTTGGTACTGCATATATAAAGTCAGGCGAGTACAGGAATAATGCAGGAAGGTCGGCTCGTATGAGCTGGTCGAGCTTGCTGTAGTCATTCATCATGACTGTTGTGCTCGCTGTTGCCCTGATATCGGTGAGCACGGTATCAACTTTGCTATTTGCATATAAAGCAACATTGAGACCGGGAGCATTTCTCTGTGAAGAATGCCAGAAGGCGTATAAATCACGGTCTTTGCCTATCTGTTCGCCAAAAAGGAGAGCGTCATATTTTCGTGTGCGGATAACGTTTTGGTAGAGATCAGAAGGTTCGAATATCTGAACATCTACTTGTGCGCCGAGGAGAGACCATTGCGCTTTGAGCAAACGTGCAGTAGCGACGAGGTCTGGCGTATTGGCGGTATAAATATCGAATGAAAGCAGTGTTGAAGCGGTCTTAGCTTTCGAAGACTTCTTTTCGTAAATACCCTGATCATTTTTCTTCCAACCATTCTTTTCGAGCAGAGCTTGGGCATCTGTAAGCGTGCTTGTGATCGAGTCTTGGTCTGAGCTTATATTCAAATGGAGATCATTCAAAAGACGATCTGGTATTGGACCATATGCTGGTGTGCCATAGCCAGAGAGTACCTCGTCTATGATCTGTTTGCGGTCTGTGGCGAGTGTAAGTGCTTTTCGGACGACAGGATCAGCTAATACAGCAGATTGGTTCTGGTTGAAGAAGACACCGAAGATGCGAGGAAGTGCTGCTTGCATGATCCTGTATTGCTCGCCAGTGTTCGTAGCAAGTTTTTTTGCAATAGTAGGGTCAACTGACGGCAAGCTGTCTATGGTTCCTTCAGTGAGTGCACTCAACGACTTGTCCTCGCGTGAGAAGAAATAAAAAGAGATCGTTTGGATGAAGGGTCGCGCACCATAATAACCTTTCCATGATGTCAGATGATATGAGGTTGGAATGCCGCCTGAATCACGATCAATAGTTCCGATCTTGTATGGTCCTGACCCGATGGGTTGGATGTTGTATTGGCTGAAGATGAATTGATCATCGCTCACACTGCCCCAAATATGCTTTGGGATGATGCCGAGCGTCGTATTTGCCAGAAAACCGCTGTATGGTTGCTTGAGCGTAAACTGGATCTCAGATGGCGAGACCACTTGTACAGTGACGTTTGCCCAGTCGCCCTGACGAGGGCTTTTGAGTGCAGCATCTTGGATCTTTTGAACGGTAAAAGCGACATCATCAGCAGTCAGGCTTACTCCATCCTGGAAAACGAGTCCGTCCTTTAAAATAAAATCATATGTTAGTCCATCAGGAGAAATGGTCCATGACCGAGCGAGATCAGGAAGGAAAGCGCCTTTTTCGTATTTTGTTAGACCAGAATAAATAAGTGTGCCGATATCTCGGTCAACATCAGAAACTGCGAGGATAGGGTTGATCGTGCGAGGCAGGCCGATTTCGCCTTCGCGCAACTCGCCTCCGACAGCTGGGACTTCGGTCATAAATAGACTGCTTGCTTTGGTTGCAAGAGCGAGGGCTGAAATGCCAGCAATGATAACAAGTGCGCCAAAAATAGCTTTCTCTGTAGCTGAGAATTTTGATATATATTGTAATATGTGAGCGCCGCGCTTTAAGCGGAATTCTTTTTGGAATTGTTCAGTCACGAAATAGGGCTATATAAAGATATAAATCGACTAGATAAGATTGACGAGTGCAGATGCAGCAAAGAGTATAGCGATGATGATCGTTCCAATGAAAAGCCACTTCTCGAGACCTCTACGGGTATGATATGCAGAACTGAGGTTATCGCTACCACCAAAAGCGCCACCAACTTGAGCGCCAGTGCGTTGGAGCAGGATGACCGCGATCAAAAAGGCGGACAGGATTATCTGGACATACGGGAGGAGAGACTTCATTGGGTAGAATATAGCATATGCACCTTTTGTGTGCAAGAAGTCGTACTTATACGTGCTATACTATATATCTATTAATATCTATTATGCGACGTTCACTCATTGTTATCCTCATCATTGTTATATTGGGCGCGGTAGGCGCAATAGCCCTCCACGTTATAAACAATTTTACATATACGCGTCATATCACATTGCCGCCTCAGTTGCTCGCTACATCATCAGACGAAACTGGATCGACTGAGAGCGATACGGGTACCAGTAGTCCGTTTGTAAATGTATTCGGTCAAAAAAATGCCGATCTTCTCAATCCAGCCTCTTCGACTGTTGATATGACCTCATGGAAAACATATACCAACAGTGAGCTCGGTTTTTCGGTCAAATATCCCAAGGATTTGGTTACTAATGCTGATTACCCAGATAGTTTTGTCTTGGCGATTCCAAAAGATAAATATTTCCACTGGCCACTCCTCGATGATGCAAAGATCACTATAACAGCGACATCTACATGTCCAACATTGGTCGGCGATGGTCCATTGATCCCAAAGCCAGTGTCTGTGCAAGTTGGGAATTATGAATTCGCTCGATATGAATCAGCAGGAGCTGCTGCCGGCAATCTCTACCGTGAAATGGCTTTTGATTATGTCAATCAAGGGACATGCTACCACTTGAGCCTCTTTGTTCATGGTGCAAATGGTGCTGGTCTGTATGTTTCAGGTCAAGCATTGATCTCACAATATGACGCTCAGCATCAATCTGATTTGGACAATTTAATAAAGGTATTTATGGGGATAGTGCATAGTTTCAGCTCGCCTGAATAGGCTATTTATGCTATATTGCTTCATTATCACTGGATAATTATTTTATATGAAATCAATTAAAAACATTGTCATAGGTATCATCGTTATCATTATTTTTGTTGCGGTAGGTATGTATCTTCGTTCAACGAGCCATTCAACTCCTCAGATAGGAGGCGATGTCTCTGCTCCAACGAGCGAAGCGAAGCCTGGAACCGCAGTTGCAGTATCAGAGACTACCAAAGTCTCAGGATCGCTCTCTGAATATCAAAATGCTGAACTCGGTTTCTCAGTCAAATATCCAAGTGCATGGGAAAAGGAAGAAGCAAATTCAGGTGTGAATTTTATTATCCCTATCGATCAGTCTCAAGTCGAAACGGTTAAGACACTTCAGGCAAACGTACAGGCCTTTTCAGGAACATGTGCATTTCCACCAGTTACTACAGTTAAGAGTCGCGATACAGTCAAAGTTGGAAGCAATACGTTCAACATGATTGCAATGAACAATACAGTCAAAAGTCTTACCTATACGAACCGTATGTATTCTCTCCAGCAGGGCGCAGTTTGTTATATGTTCTCATTCGCAGCGATTTCATCGGATCCTTCAACGACAGGTTTGACCGGTTCAAATGTTATCCAGGCACAGAACAACAACAAGGCGATCACAACTACTGCCGACGCTGATTTCACTGCTATGGTCAAATCATTCGCTATTGTTACAACGCCTGCAGGCAAGGATGAGAGTACGGTAGCTCCAGTAAAGAAATAATATGTCAACGAGTAAAAAAATCACCCTCAGCATATTGGCAGTCGCGCTTCTGATCATTTTATATGGTTGGACGACATACAATAGTCTTGTCTCAATGAGAGAAGCTACGACGGCTCAGTGGCAACAGGTTGAAACGCAATATCAGCGTCGTTTGGATCTCATCCCAAATCTCGTTGCAGCAGCGCAAGGCGTTATGAAGCAAGAAACTGCCGTCTTTACTGCGCTCGCTGACGCTCGTGCTCACTATGCAGGTGCGACAACACAAAACGACAAAGTGGCTGCTGCAAACCAAGTTGAGTCAGCTTTCGGTCGCTTGCTCGCTGTAGTTGAAAATTATCCTACGCTCAAATCTTCTGATGCCGTACAGAGTCTCATGGTAGAGAATGCAGGCACAGAAAACCGCATCGCAGTAGAGCGCCAACGCTACAATACAGATGTCCAAGCATACGAAGTTTCTATCAAACGTTTTCCACGCTCGATCATAGCTTCGATGTTCGGTTTTGGCGACATAACATATTTCCAGTCTGATGCTGGCGCCGAAAAAGCTCCACAGGTGAAGTTCTAATATTATTTTGTAGATAGGTAGAGTTCTCTGAGATGCATAATTCTTCAGGACACGAGTTGCCTTGCCCGGCAAACAAATATACCAAGCGGGCAAGGCACTCTCCATCTCGCCGTCGTGAAGGAAGGCGGTCGTCTAGATAGTATAATTACGACGGCTCCGAAAGGTCCTTCAGAATTAGCACCCCAGAGAACTCAAACATGTCCATGAGAAAATATCTCACTCTAGTTGTTATTTGTGGAATTTTTATTCCCGTACACGCTTTTGCCTACACAAGCCCAGGCAAGCCGGTCGGTCTCGTCAATGATTTTGCTCATGTACTTTCAGATACTGACAGTGTCGCTATAGGTACGAAGCTGCTCAATCTCGATACAACAACGGGTATTGAGCTTGCAGTTGTGACAGTACCAAGCCTCGGCGATGAGACAATCGAAACATTTGCAGTAAAGCTCTTTGAAGAGTGGGGTATCGGCGCAAGCAAAACGACTTCGCAAAGAACAGGAGCACTCCGCGATGGTGGCATTCTTATCCTTGTGGCTCCAAACGATAAAGAAGCGCGCATAGAAGTCGGTTATGGTCTCGAAGGAACGATCACTGATACGCAGGCCAATAATATTCTTCAAAAAATCATGATTCCTGCTTTCAAGACAGGAAATTATGCACAAGGTATAGATGGAGCGGTCGACGCTCTCTCAGGTCTGATTGCGGGCGACCCGTCAGCGACCGCGAATTTTTCTCAGTCTGGAGTGCGCTCAAATTCTTCATCTGAAAAGGGTAGCCCTTTCGCCTTCTTCTTTTTTGGTGTCGTGATCCTCAACATTTTGGCGCGTGTGCTTGGCAAGACGAAGTCATGGTGGCTGGGTGGAGTAATTGGTGGCATTGTCGGCGCCATCATCGGTTTCATTTGGGGATTTTTCTACATCGGCATCGGCGCAGTGGTCATTTTGACTATCCTCGGGCTTATCTTCGACTTCATAGTGTCAAAACATCCGCCTCGTGATGGCGGAGGCGGCGGATTCTGGCCAATATTTTTTGGTGGCGGAGGCAGTGGAAGCGGCTTCGGCGGCGGTGGCTTCGGTGGTTTTGGTGGCGGCTCGTCTGGTGGTGGTGGGGCGAGCGGCAGATGGTAGGTAGAAGAAGTCGAGTCAGAAAAAGGAGGATTCGCATAGTGGTCTAGTGCGCCACCTTGGAAAGGTGGTATACCTTAACGGGTATCGAGAGTTCGAATCTCTCATCCTCCGCAAAACAATGAGTGAGCTTGCGAACGAATACGTTTTGCGAGAGATAGAAACATGCCTGAGCATGTTTCGTGAGAGATTCGAAAAGGCTGAGTATATGGAACGGAGCCTGAGCTTGTCGAAGGCGAGTACCATACGAAGCCTGTACTGAGTCTGTAAGACTCGAATCTCTCATCCTCCGCAACCAGTGAATGAGATATGCAAGTGTGCGATAAACGTAAAATATATACATAACATTTTTATTTGCGTGATATAATCAATGTATGAAATTTTTTGCAGGCATATCTAGCGTGTTCGCATGTGTATTATGTGCGGTCATTGTATTTCCTCATAGTTCTTTAGCTACGAATACAGTCAAAATTGGCGTTCCAGTAAACTATCTCACGCAAGGCTTGGTCAATCACTGGACGTTTGATGGAAAAACAATTTCTGGAACATCCGTATCTGATCTAGGTACTAGTGCAGATACGGCGACAGTGCAAAGTACGCCCGTGCTCGTGATGGGAAAGATCGGGCAAGCTCTGCATTTCGGTGACTTTGCTACTGCTGATGGTGCTTCCGGCAATATTTCCACAGGGGACTATACTGTGTCTGCATGGATAAAATTGGACACTGCATATGCGAACGGCAGCGGGGTTATGGCAATCTACAGAATGGGGGATGGTCCATCTGATAACGATATCAATTTTTCTTTGGGCTCCCATCAGATTGGAGGCGCAACGCTTACTGACGGTGCTTTGCATCTCGATTATTATACAGGTGGCGGTTGGGCTACTACGGTTTCTTCGGTTACCTCATGGGCGGCAAATACATGGTATTTTGTCACGGGTACATATTCTGCAACTACGGGTACCGTGGTGTATATCAACGGTGTCGCGAGCGGTAGTGCAGGTGTTGGGGGGCGTGGTAGCAGTGCAGCGACGCATTTCAACATAGGAGCTTGTAGCAGTTCGACAGGATGCGGTAGTACGGTGGATACATTTACTGGAACTATCGATGATGCCCGTGTCTATAATCGTGCACTGTCGGCTGCGGAGGTAAGGCGTTTGTATACTGCTGGCGCAAGTATCTTCAATACATCACAACAAGTTCCTGCAACTTTAAATCAAAATCTCCTGGCTCGTTGGACATTTGATGGAAAGACGATTTCAGGGACCTCGATAACGGATGTGTCTGGAGATGGTCATACGGGTACTGCGACAGGTGCGCCGGTATCTGTTATTGGGAAAGTTGGTCAAGGTTTTAGTTTCGATGGAGGCACTCAATATGTCGATACGGCAAATTTTGCTGACAATCTAACTGATTTTAGTGTGTCTACATGGTTTAAAACAACCTATGGTGGTAGTGTTAGACTTCTCGTATCAAAACTTGGTAGTGGGGGATGGGCAACGGGGGCGGGATGGGGGCTCGGTATCATTACTGGAGGTAAAATATCTGCTTTGGCCCAAACTGATGGATCGAACTATGTTCAAGTTGGTTCTGCTCCTCATAACGATGGAAAATGGCATCATGCGGTCATGACGATGAGCGGAGGAAATACGGCGAAGTTATATATTGATGGTGTCGAAGATGATGCCGCCGGTCCGAGCGGGTCTGGCACTGTATCGGGGTACTCAAATGCTTCGAATGTTCGCATAGCAACTGATTATAATGGGGAATATTTCTCAGGATCGCTCGATGATGTTCAGATATACAACAAGGCGCTATCGGCCGCGGAGGTAAAACAACTATATAATTTTGGGCGCTAATAGTTCTCAATAAAAAATCACCCAACACTGCTGTTGGATGATCGTGATACTAAGGTAATTTTTTCAGTCGAAAGAACGAAGTGTCGTTAGTAGTCGAAACGGTCACATTGTAGACGCCGTTCGTAACTGCTGGCACATTCGTGACACTCGACCAGTTCGCAAGGTCAGGGCTGATCTCGACGCTATAGTCGTTGATTGGCTGTATCCATGAGAGCATAACAGTGTTCATGGTTATCGTGCCGGCCGGTTTTCCTTTTTTTATGACTGTGCTTGTAGTCATATATGGTCCAGCGATCTTAAGCCGAGGCGCGAGCTTGAGGTTCAGTTGACTGAATTTGCTCAATTGCGCTAATGCTACGATATCGAGTTCGCTCGGCAAGACACGGTCGCCGGGGCTGAACGAGCCAGACATGAGCGTTCGATCAGAGACGTAGGCGATGTGACTTGTTACGCCACTGAAGTTGAACTGCAAGGG
Organism: Minisyncoccota bacterium; assembly: GCA_035495115.1. Lineage (GTDB taxonomy): Bacteria > Patescibacteriota > Minisyncoccia > Phycocordibacterales > PALSA-1337 > C7867-002. The sequence goes on from DATJGJ010000019.1 coordinate 27,688, forward strand.
GATTGTGGTTCCAGAAAACGGTCTTGGTGCAGTCACATCGATGTCCCCATCGGTGCTTTCTGACATGAAGCTTGTATTTCCGAAACTTAAACCCAGTGCATGTCCGATTTCGTGAAGCGCCGCGGTGAACAAGTCAATCTGAGGTCCAGATGATGGTCCTATAAACCACCTTGTTGCATTGATCGGCCCTCCGCCGAGATTTGTCACTACTTGTTCGATGTAGTTCGTATACCCAATATGTAATAGGGGGTTGGGGTCGAGATACCATGACATGTGACCAGGATTGTTGTCGTTATTGAAGTAATTTGTTCCCTGTGCCTCTCTGTTCGGTATGCCGCCTTGAATACCCAGGACATGTTCGCCGGCACCATTCGTATTCCAACCATAGTAGATGGTCAGGACATAATCATCTTGGATGATGAGTTCCCATACATCACAAGCAGCATTGAAGATGTTGGTGATGTTGCCGGCGCCGATGCTATTTGTCGGAGGAGTACCTCCGGTAAAAATCCTAATAATGGTCAGTGCTTCTGCACGCTCGGTCAACATAATGAAGACGAGCGCAATGAGTATGCGTGTGATCGTTTTCATATGTTCCTTTTTTGTTTTCAAACTACTGTTGTTTCGGTGTTATGAGCGTTGTGCCATAACTACCAGCTGATACTATTATACCACCTAAATATGGTATATGTCAATATCAGGTAGATTATCCCCAAATACGGCCCTATCTCTATGATACAATTGACCCTATGAAGCCCCTTTCTTTTGAAGGTCGAGAGCCTGTGTCAACTCCTCATGAAGAGCTCGCACGCATTCGTGGCGCAGTGGCAGAGCGCCATCTTGATGCCGAGCAGAACAATGAATCAATCACCGAGCATGAGGCGGCAACAGATGTCGTCGATCAATATGTCTCTATCGCTCCAAGCGAAATTTTGCATCCAGAATATGTGCTCAAAGACCATCAGTCGACTGAGATCGTTCTCAAGCTTTCGCCTGAGACACATGACAAACAAATGGAAAACCTTTTGGGTATCCTCGAAGAGCACGGCATACGAAATGCGCTCTCAGTCGTAGAGAAGATGAATAATCCTCACATCTACGACGACTTCCATCGTCTCTTGGTGCAGTTCATAGCGGGCGGGCACTCAGTCCAAGGTTTGAAAGAGAGTGATCCGATCTGGAAGCCACTCCACATGTGTCTATTTGAAGTATCATTGCCTGAAGCGACCGAAGATGAAAAGAAAAAACAATTGAGAGAGCTCGTCTCTGGCATGGAGCAGTTCTATTCCGGCATGCTCTCAATCTCAAACGATCCGCGCAGCCAAGAATATTTCACCATCGAGATTGCCAACTCGAATGGTAGTAATGAATTCATCTTCTATGTATCTGTGCCCGATACGCGCAAGAGTCTCTTTGAAAAGCAGATTCTCGCTATGTTTCCAGGTGCTCATGTCCACGAGCATACTGATGATTACAATATCTTTGACGTGTCAGGTGCATCGGTCGCTTCATATGCGAACCTCGCCAAGCATGCACTGTATCCGCTCAAGATGTACGAAGAGTTTGATATTGACCCATTGAGTTCGATACTCAATTCATTTTCAAAGATCGATAAGGATGGCGAAGGAGCTGCAATCCAACTTGTCATCGGCAAGAGAGAAGATGGCTATGCCAAAGAGTGCGGCAAAGCTCTCGAAAAGATCCGTAAAGGTAAAAAAGTGAGCGAAGTGCTCGCTGAGATCGACCAGTCAGTCGGCGGCATGATCCTCAAAGACGCGCTCAGTATGTTCAGGGGACAAGAAAAGATAGATAAAGAGAAAGAAGGCGAAGTGAAGCGTGCTCAAGCTCTCGATCAAGCAGTGATCGATCAGTTTGCCAAGAAGATGAACAGCCCTTTCATTGCAACCAACCTGCGCATTGTTGCTTCAGCGGCTACGCAGGTCGAGGCCGAGAGCATCTTGAATGATCTGCAGTCGAGCTTCAACCAGTTCGAGCATGGCCAAGGCAATCGGATCACATGGAAAAAAGTTACAAATGATAAGTTACAAGAAACGCTCAAGGAGTTCTCGCTGCGCACCTTCAATCAGAAAGAAAAAATGATCCTGAGTTTGGAAGAGATCACGACCTGCATTCATTTTCCAGCTACAAATGTGCATCATGCGGCGCCACAGCTCAAACAGTCTGAAGCAGGTACAGCTCCAGCTCCGCTCGACCTTCCACATAAGGGAACACTCATTGGTGTGAATACTCATCGCGGTCAAGAGACGCCAATCTATATCTCACCAGAAGATCGCATGCGTCATTTCTACGTCATTGGTCAGACAGGCACCGGTAAGACGACCCTGCTCAAAAACATGATTATTCAGGATATCGAAGCGGGTAAAGGTGTCTGTTTCGTCGATCCGCACGGCTCAGATGTGAATGATATTCTCGCTGCCATACCGAAGCACCGCTATGAAGATGTGATTTATTTCGACCCCGCATCGATTGATCGTCCGATGGCTCTCAACATGCTCGAGTATGATCCTCTTTTTCCAGAGCAGAAGACGTTCGTGGTCAATGAGATGTTCAGCATATTCCAGAAGCTCTATGGCAAAGTGCCTGAGTCTATGGGTCCGATGTTCGAACAGTATTTCCGTAATGCCACGAACCTGGTCATCGAAGATCCTGAGTCGGGCTCGACGCTCCTCGATGTATCGCGCGTCATGTCCAACAAAGCTTTTCGTGAACTGAAGATATCAAAATGTAAAAATCCGGTCGTCGTGCAATTCTGGAAGGAGATTGCAGAGAAGGCGGGTGGTGAAGCTTCGCTTGCCAACGTGGTACCCTACATCACCTCGAAGTTCGATGTGTTCTTGGCGAATGACATCATGCGTCCGATTGTGGCGCAAGAGCACTCATCATTCAATTTCCGCGAAGTCATGGACAGCAAAAAAATCTTGCTCGTCAATCTCTCAAAAGGAAGGTTGGGTGATATCAACTCGCACTTAATCGGCCTCATCTTGGTCGGTAAGATCCTCATGGCTGCACTCTCTCGCGTGGATTCATTCGGCAAGCCGATGAATGACTTCTTCCTTTATCTCGATGAGTTCCAGAATATCACCACTGACTCCATTGCAGTCATTCTCTCAGAGGCACGCAAGTATCGCCTATCGCTCACTATGGCGCATCAGTTCATCGCCCAGCTGGATGACAAGATAAAAGATGCGGTCTTCGGCAACGTAGGATCGATGGCGGTGTATCGCGTAGGCACAGAGGATGCGGAATTCTTCGAAAAGCAATTTACGCCAACATTTAGCGTCAAAGATATTATCAGTCTCGATAACTTCAATTCATATGTGAAGTTGCTGACCAATGGGCGTCCTGCAAAGCCGTTCAGCATGCGCCATGTCGCACCAAAGGCAGGCAACCTCGATCAAGTGCCAAAGCTCAAGGAGCTGTCTGCGCTCATGTATGGACGTCAGCGCGCTCAAGTGGAGGCGGAGGTGATGAAGAAGTATCAGAAATAATTTTAAATATATGGAAAAATTTAAAGAAAATCAAAAGTCATTTGGAGAATATGCGGCTCAGGCAGAGACTTTGTATAACGACGAATTGCAGCGCATTATAGATAAAATGGAAGAACTCGATCTAGAAAATCTCGCTGATGATACCGTGCTGAATGTTGAGTTCGATAATACGAGCTTCGATCCAGATTTTTCTCCTCGGGGCAATGAAACATACAAAGAGACGATGTCGGTACGTGCGCTCAAAGATCACTTGAAAAATGCGTATAGCGACCTTTCACCAGAAAAATGGCTTGAGAGTAAGCAGGACATCAATCTCGATGATCCAAAAGATTTACTTGCAGTGTATGAGTCAGCGCTTCAGGCTGAAGAGTTCGTCGTACCTCGTTCGTGGATAAAAGTCGAGTAATATCATTTTGGGGCATGTCATGAAAGTGATATAATAAGCCGTATGACTAAAACTATTTTTGTTACTCGTCCTATTCCTGAAGCAGGGCTCAATATGTTGCGTGATAAAGGGTATACCGTTGATATACGTGAAAAATCATCCATTCCAAGCCAAAAAGAGATTGTCAAAGCACTCAAGAAGAAACAATACGATGCTGTCGTCACTCTTCTCACTGATAAGATAGATACGCTTATTTTTGATGCGGCGCCAACCGTGAAAATATATGCTAACTATGCGAGCGGGTTTGATAATGTCGATCTTGTAGATGCGGAAAAGAAGGGGATCATGATCACCAATGCGCCGGCGGTCTCTACTTCAGAAGCTGTCGCTGAGCATACATTCGCTCTCATGCTCTCATTGGCGGCACGTATCGTTGAGGCAGATGAGTTCGTTCGTCGCGGGAAATACACAGGCTGGGATCCGATGAATTTTATCGGCACAGATATCCTCGGTAAGACCCTCGGTCTCATCGGTGCTGGCCGTATCGGCGGACAAGTTGCGCACTATGCAAAAGCGTTTGGATTGAAAATTATTTATTCTGACGTAAAGAGAAATGACGCGATAGAACAGAGCTCTGGCGCGATCTACTATGCTTCACCCGAAGATGTTCTGAAGCAAGCGGATATCATCAGTTTGCATGTGCCGCTTTTGCCGTCTACAAAGCATCTCATCAACGGCGAACGTCTCGCTATGATGAAAAAAACAGCATTCATCGTCAACACATCACGCGGTCCTATCATCGATGAGCTGGCTCTTGTGGATGCATTGCAAAATAAAGTCATCGCTGGGGCAGGTCTCGACGTGTTTGAATTCGAACCAACATTGATAAAAGGTTTGGCGAAGCTCGACAATGTCATTTTGACTCCACATATTGCTTCGGCGAGCGACCATGCGCGCAATGAGATGTCTCAGCTCGTAGCGCAGAATATCATTGATTTTTTTGAAGGCAGAATCCCGGTGAATAAAGTGAATTAATAACACAATGACCAATGATACAAGTAAAACTCGTTCACGCGCCCAAATAGTTGCAACGCTCGGTCCAGCGACGAATACATATGAAAAGATCAAAGCTCTCGCTCAGTCGGGCGCTGATGTATTCCGTCTCAATTTTTCATGGGGAGATTTTGATGAGCATAGAGCGCAGATACAGCATGTACGCCAAGCCGAAAAAGATCTCGGTATATCGCTTGTTATATTGCAGGATGTGCCAGGTCCGCGCATCCAAAAAATAGCCGGACATAGCTATAACCACGACTCAGTTAAGGCTCTCACTGATCATGATCGCGAGTGTATCATGTTCGGTATAACAGAAGGGGTAGACTACGTCGCCCTTTCATTTGTCGGCACGGCAGAGGATGTTCAAGAGTGCCGTCAGTTTATCAATGAAAAGGGAGGTAAACAGCCCATCATAGCAAAGATAGAGCGCGCGATCGCTGTCCAAAATCTCGACCAGATAGTCATGAGCGCAGACGGGCTCATGGTAGCGCGTGGCGATCTCGGCGAGGAAGTTCCTCTCGAGCAGATTCCATTTGTCCAAGCGGATATCATCAGTCGCGCCAATAGCGCAGGGAAGCCGGTAATCACCGCGACGCAGATGATGCTCTCAATGGTCGATCATGCAGTGCCTACGCGCGCCGAAGTGACTGACGTCGAAGCTGCTGTCATGCAAGGATCGGACGCGGTCATGCTTTCAGAAGAAACTGCAAAGGGTTCGCATCCCCTCGAAGCAGTTGTCATGATGGAAAAGATTCTCGTTGAAGCTGAGAAGCATGTGCACATAGATCGCGAATTTAATCTTCTTAAGCGCTTATAATCTACATATGAGCAAAGGTTTGATGAATACAATTTTCATTATCATGGGACTCATCGTCCTCTATTTTATCGCACGCGAACTATTCGCTGAGCACAAAGTGCCGACGCTCGGAGAGTTGACGGCTAGCTCAACGCTGAATGCCGAAGGCTCGAGCACATCACGCATCAAAGATGCTGACACTGAGACATACTCGACGACTTCGCCGAAAGTATCTGCTCTAGCAAAATTATTCCAGTCGATCGCTTCATCAACCACGGTGACAAATAAAAATACAGACGCATCTAAAACAGCGAATGGGTTGATCGATCTGCCGTCAACCACTCTTTTTGGTTCAAAGGGAAGCGTGAAGGTGCTCGTGGCCAATACTGACGCGTCGCGTGAACAAGGTTTGAGCGGACAGACTTCGTTGCCTAATGGCGCGGGTATGCTATTTGTCTTTGATACTCCAGGGAAGTATGGTTTTTGGATGAAGGACATGAACTTTCCACTCGATTTGATCTGGATTGATGCCAACAATAAGATCGTTGGCGTTACCAAGAATGCTTTGCCGAGTTCCTATCCATTTGTTTTTATGCCACCAAAGGATATCGTCTATGTTCTTGAGATGAATACGGGTTCAGTCGCTCAGTTTGGGTTGACGACAGGTACGGCAGTAAAGTTTTCTTTGCCTAAATAATTCTCTCGATTTTGCGCCTCATTTTTTATCAAAAAACAGACACCTGTGGATAACTTTTCAAACGGGCAGGGGAGAAAGAGTGATTTTTTGATATAAAATTTTGAAAATCGATTCAAAATGAAACCACACTTTTTGTCCACGTGATTTTTCTTCAAAATGAACCTCTCTAAAACACTGGAAATGCTTTTCATTACAGCAAACTGTCTTCACAGATGATATTTTTGTGTTCGAAATTGCCCTGTTCATTCTTCCCTGTCTTTTTTCTGGAAAAAAAATTCCCACTGAGTAAAAAATACGCGTAAAACTCTTTCGCTCCATACTGCCCTGCGGTATAATTAGCAACAAAGGTCCGAAGTTCGAGTACAATTTAAGTAATTATTAAAAATAACGCATCAACGTGTGCGGTTTGTAGTCCGCCACGTATATAATTATGTCAAAGAAAAAGAAGTCAGTGTCAGCAGTATCAAAGGCTCCAACGATCCCAACCATTATCAAGCGTGACGGTCGTATTGTTCCGTTCGATGTAGAAAAAATAACCAACGCTATATTCAAGGGTTTGAATACAATGGCTGAGGGTTCACGTGATGATGCTGAGCTCATCGCAAAGAATGTGCTTGCTGAGCTCGTGCGCATCAAGAAGAAGTTCAAAAACTTCATGCCGACCGTTGAAGGTGTTCAAGATATCGTTGAACAGGAGTTGATGCGTTCGGACTACGTCAAAACTGCAAAGCATTACGTCTTGTATCGTGAAGAGCGTGCAAAGCTCCGTGCACAAGGTGTCGAGATTCCTGAAAACGTCCGTAAGCTCGCTGCTGACTCAAAGCAATATTTCAGAAATGCGCTCGGAGAGTTTGTCTATTACCGTACCTATTCAAAGTGGATCGATGCCGAGAGCCGTCGTGAGACATGGATTGAGACTGTCGAGCGATATATCGCATTCATGAAAGAGAATCTCGGCAATAAGCTCACTGACAAGGAGTACAAGGAAGTTCGTGACGGTATCCTCAGTCAGCAAGCGATGCCATCGATGCGTCTTCTTCAGTTCTCAGGCCCTGCAGCTCGTCGCGACAATGTCTGTGCATACAACTGTTCATTCATCGCTCCAGAGTCTTTCCAAGATCTCGCTGAGATCATGTATGTCTCAATGTCAGGTACTGGTGTTGGTTTTGCAGTCGAGAGTACAAACGCTGAGAAGTTTCCTCAGATCGCTCTCCAATCGGGAGAAAAGAATGCAGTTCACGTTGTAGGTGACAGCAAAGAAGGTTGGGCAGACTCTCTCGTCGTCGGTATGAAGGCATGGGCAGCAGGTAAGGATATTGATTTTGATTATTCTCAGGTTCGTCCAGAGGGAACTCGTCTCAAGGTCATGGGTGGCAAAGCTTCTGGTCCGGCTCCCCTTGTTCGTTTGCATGGATTTACCCGTCAGATCATGCTTTCGCGCCAAGGCAAGCGTCTTCGCCCGATCGATCTTCACGATATCATCTGTATGATCGGTGACTGTGTGGTTTCAGGAGGTGTCCGTCGTAGTGCCATGATTTCCCTCTCTGAGCTCGCTGATGAACAGATCCGCGATGCAAAGAAGGGAGCGTTCTACGTCAATCATCCTCATCGTATGTTGGCAAACAACTCGGCGGTGTATATCAACAAGCCTTCAAATGAGGAATTCCTCAAAGAATGGATGGCCCTCATCGAGAGCCGTTCAGGCGAACGCGGTATCTTCAATCGTGGTTCTCTCGCAAAGACTCTTCCTGAGCGCCGTATCGCTGCTCTCAAGGAGTACAAGGGATACTTCGATCCATCAGGTCAGCACATCGTCGGTCCGATGGGTACCAACCCATGTGGCGAGATTATTCTCCAGTCAAAGCAGTTTTGTAACCTCTCAGAGATTGTTGCTCGCGCAGATGATACAGAAGCGACTCTCATGAAGAAAATGCGTTTGGCTACGATCCTTGGTACTTATCAGTCATCGCTCACGAACTTCCAATATCTCTCAAAGGAATGGAAAGAGCACTGTGATCGCGAGCGTCTCCTCGGTGTGTCTATCACTGGTCAGTGGGATTGTCCTGTCGTCCGTAAGCCAGAAGTTATGCGTAAGCTCAAGGCAGAAGCGATTCGTATCAACAAGGAGTATGCAAAGCGTTTCGGTATAGGGGAGTCGACTGCTATCACAACAGTCAAGCCTTCAGGAACTCTCTCTCAGACCGTGGATTGTTCGTCAGGTATGCATCCACGTCACGCAAAGTTCTACATCCGCCGCGTTCGTATCTCTGCGACAGACACTCTCTTCAAGATGCTCAAAGACCAAGGCGTTCCATATAGTCCAGAAGTCGGTCAGACAATGGAGACTGCTTCGACCTACGTTCTCGAGTTCCCGGTCAAAGCTCCATCAGGCTCTATCTTCCGCGATGATCTCTCAGCTATCGAGCAGCTCGAATACTGGAAGATGGTCAAGACGAACTACACCGAACACAACCCATCAGTGACCGTCTCGATCGGCAATGATGAATGGATTGCAGTGGCGAACTGGGTCTATGAGAACTGGGATATCGCTGGTGGTCTCTCATTCCTTCCTCGCGAGGATGCAGTCTACAAGCTCGCTCCATACGAAGCTATCGATGAGAAGCGCTTCAAGGAGTTGGCAAAGCGTCTCGAGCATATCGACTACTCAAAGATCATCTCATATGAAAAGCAAAATGAGATTGATATGAAGAAAGAATTGGCATGTGCAGGCGGGGTATGTGAGATAGTGTAAAGGTAAGTTGCAAGTAAAAAGCGCGCAAGGCGTAAGCAATCGCAAACAAATAAAAAGACCGCTCACTGTAAGGTGGGCGGTTTTAGTTTATCTAAAACTTTTTTCAATCTTCTTCTTGTTCACTGAGCTTTCCTTGGACTTGGAAGTTGAATGCGTGATCATAGCCCATTTCGAATGCCATCCGGGCTATTTTTTTGAATTCCGCGGCGTGCGATCGAGCCACTAGGACAATAGTGTGTTTAAGGATCAATTGTTTCTTTTGGATGAATCGCAGCCTGATGAGAGATTTTTTGATATGCGACGGCGATATCTCTTTGTCTTTACTCGAGAAGCCGAGTTCCAGAGCGGTAGCTGCGATGAAACGGTCTTTTCTGCTGTGGTCGCTAACGACCACTACGATCAGTCGTGTTTTCATGCAATAGTCTTGATTGATTGTGAAAGCGGTTCCCGTCTAATCTCGCAAATATTCATTATATTGTCAATCCGCATTAAAAGTGATATAATTGTATACGGCTGTACCAAACAACCGCATGTGAATTTCGGTTCACATGAGGAAAGTCCGAACACTGGCTTTGTGGGAATGAGCGATCGCTCCCGTAAAGCAGTTAGTAGCAGGTAACTCCTGTCAGGGTAATACCCAGAGGTGCGAACAGAAACGCCCGAGCCGAAAGGCAGAGGCTCCACGCAAGTGGATGTGTTCTCTGGTAACAGAGAGATGCAACGGCAAAATCCTTACTTCAGTGCAAGACCGCGCTTCATGCATCCGCAAGGATGTATGATGAGAGTCGCTCGAGGTCGGCAGCGATGTCGATCCCAGATAAATGGTTGTTCAACTTCGCGCAAGCGAAGCCAACAAAATTCGGCTTATGGTACGGCTAACAAAAAAACTCGCATTCAAGCGGGTTTTTTTGTTATACTTACGCGACACAATCTACTATGGTTAAGAAATGGTTTTCATTCATCGGCAGAGAGATACGTGGCCTTCACGAAGCAGCCTACTTATTGGCTACATTCGCACTTCTTTCGCAAGCGCTCGGACTGGTCCGAGACAAACTGCTCGCGTTCAGTTTCGGTGCAGGGCATCAGCTCGATGTATATTATGCTGCATTTCGTATCCCTGATTTTATCTTTGCTTCAGTCGGTTCGCTCGTCTCAGCATCGATTCTTCTGCCGTACTTCATAGATCGATTCAGTAAAGGTGAAGAAGAAGGCAAGACATTTTCAAATGCTATGTTCACCATATTTTTTGGTTTGATGGTCATAGCGAGCGCGATTATGTATCTTATCGCCCCAGTCCTCATCCCAAAAGTGCTTCCCGGCTTCGCTCATGATCCGTCATTGCCAGATTTGATCGCCTCGATGCGCATCATGCTCCTGTCGCCGTTCCTTCTCGGTCTCTCAAATCTCTTTTCAAGTCTGACGCAGATGCGTCATCGTTTCTTGGTCTACGCCGTATCGCCGGCATTGTATAACCTCGGTATCATAGCGGGCACCGTCTTTCTATACCCAGTGATCGGTATCCCTGGCTTGGCGATCGGTGTCGCCGTGGGTGCTCTCATGCACATGGGTATACAGATACCGTTCCTTATGAGCGAGCGCATCCTTCCGCATTTTACACTCAAGATAGATTGGGAACGCGTAAAGGCAATCGTCTATTCATCATTACCTCGCACATTCACGCTTTCCGCAAATCAGTTGGCCTCATTTGTGCTTGTGTCATTCGCCTCGCTTATGGCTACAGGCTCTATCTCAGTGTTCAATTTTGCTTTCAATCTGCAGGCCGTCCCTCTCACTATCATCGGTGCAAGCTACTCATCAGCAGTTTTTCCAACGCTTTCACGCTTGTATGTCGAGAAAAATATAAAAGAATTTTTGGAAAAGATGATCGCATCAGCCCGACACATCATCTTCTGGTCGATGCCGATCATGGTCTTGTTCATCGTCTTGCGCGCGCAGATCGTCCGTACGGTCCTCGGCGCCGGTAAGTTCGACTGGGCAGATACACGCATCACCGCAGCCATGCTCGCGCTCTTTACGGTCTCGACTATCGGACAGAGCCTCATCATTCTCTTCGTCCGCGCTTTCTATGCAGAAGGGAAGACGAGTAAACCGCTTCTCATCAATGCGATCTCGGCATCATTCATCATCATTTCAGGCTTTGTCTTGATGGCATTGTTCAAGACAGTCCCTGTCTTTCAATATTTCCTCGAGGATTTACTCAAGGTCGGCGGCCAGACAGGTACGATCGTTCTCACCTTGGCATTGGCATATTCACTCGGTGTCATTTTGAATACCATCCTTCACTGGATCATGTTCGAAAAAGCGTATCCCGGATTCACCAAGCCAGTCATCGAGACTCTCTACCATAGCTTCTCTGCGTCAGTCATCATGGGGTATGTCGCTTTCCAGGGCCTCCGTTTGTTCTCATTTTTCCCACTCGAAAAAGTGTGGGGTATCTTTATGCAAGGATTCTGTGCCGGCATTATGGGCATGATCGTGGGTGTACTTATCTTGTTTCTGCTCAAAAACCAGGAGCTGGCTGAGGTGTGGCGCACATTGCATCGCAAGATATGGAAGGCGACTGTGCCTCCTGCTGAGGTGGAGAGGCT
>DATJGJ010000020.1:0-30736 GCA_035495115.1 Minisyncoccota bacterium
TACGCACTTGTCAGGTCGAGAAGGCTTACTTCACCACCACCGAGCACGAGGGTAAGTCCGTAACGGTCTGGTTCATTGAGGCTGGTGATGCCCATATCGGTTGCTGTTTTGATTGAATCATTCAAGCCAGCGAGATAGAGAGCTTGCACAGCAGGGATATTGCGTGAATGGGGAAGGGCTTCGCGTATAGTCATCGGGCCGGGGTATGAATTGTCGTATTCCTTAGGCGAGTAACACGTTTTTGTCGCATCTGCTGAAGGATTTTTTGGTTTGCTGTCAGGGGTACATTCCGATGAGAATTCGGTAGGAGTATCAAATAGTACCGTATCTGGTGTATAACCCTTTTCAAATAGTGTTGCGTACACAAATGGTTTGAATGTTGATCCTGGCTGACGCTTTGCAAGAGCAATATTGAAGTTGCCATCGATAGAAGGGTCAAAATAATCTCTTGATCCAACCATTGTGAGGATATCTCCCGACTTTGGGTCTATAGCTACCAATGCAGTATTACTTGCATTGAAGTTAGATTGAAGTGTTGGAGCGAAACGTGCTATCACATCCTCAGCTTTTTGCTGCATATCAAAATCGAGCGTCGTGATAACCTTGAGACCTCCTTCAGCGACTGCATCCTCGCCATACTTTTCACTCAAATAATCCAGTACAGACATAACAAAGTGAGGAGCGCGGATGCCCTGTGAATTTTTACTCAAAAAGACAACTTTTTCTTTGAGAGCTGAAGAATATTCCGTATCAGTGATCATTCCAAGGTCCTTCATGCGGCTGAGAACAAGTTTCTGACGGGCATCCAAAGCAGCTTTGTGCGTGCCATAGGGCGAGAAGTATGTTGGCGCCTGAGGAATAGCTGCAATATATGCCGCTTCGGCCAAAGTCAGATCTTTTGCTTGCTTACCAAAAAAAGTTTGCGATGCTTCCTCAACACCATATATCGTTCCACCATATGGCGTTTCATTGAGGTAGGCTTCGAGTATCTTGTCTTTGCTCAATAAACGAGTAAGTTTTATCGAAAGTATCCATTCTTCAAGTTTACGTGAAATAGTTTTCTCCTGTGAAAGAAGAGCATTCTTTACAACTTGCTGTGTGATGGTCGATGCACCTTGGCCATAGCTGCCAGTTGCAAGATTCGCCAAAACCGCACGGAGGATAGAGGTTGGTTCGATGCCGATATTATTATAAAAATTTGAATCTTCGATAGCGATCGTTGCCTTTTGAATGTTTGGGGTTATTTGAGAGAGGGGAATAACAGTGCGTTTCGCATTGGCGCCAGTATCATAGAGGAGTATGGTGCCCGTTCGGTCGTAGATCTTGGTTGATTCGATCACTTTGCGTGTTTCGAAAGAGTTGAGATCGGGCATACGTAGACTTGCCATCCATAATGCTCCACAGCCCACACCAATAAAAATAACAGACAGTGAAATCACAACTGCCGTCTTTATGTGGCGAATATGCTTTTTATATTTTTTACCTGTATGAGAGCGATGGGTCACGATACGTATTGTACCATTTATTCCTCCCACTTATCACCAAATGGGTTGAGATCTTCGTCATCGAGAGTGGGGAGTTCTTCCGCCTCTTCATCTTCCAAAGGTATGACTGGTGCGTCCTCATCAATCTTTTCATCGATAGCAACTTCTGGGAGAATATCAGCTGCGTCAACTTCAGCTGGCTTTTTGAGCTTGCTCTTTGGAGAGATAATGTCAGCTTCGATTTCTTCGTCATGTTCCTCGATTTCAGGTGCAACAGCAGGTGCAACTTTTTTTGTTGCTTTGGCTGTACTCTTCTTTGTTTTTGTTGCTTTTTTACTAGCCATACGATTCTATTTTTTATTGATAAGCACGCGCTTTCTTTCGGGTAATTTTCTTCGTGTCCTCATTTGTAGCAAAGTGCGTTTATTTTTGCAAATAATTTTCCCTGTGGAAAAGTGCAAGGTACCCTCTTGAGGGTAGACCTTGAGCTATCGGGCGCATGCAGAATGGGTGAGTGCTACTGCAATAGCGTCATATTCATCGTCGAGAGCGCTCTTTTTCGGTAGTGTTATGAGCATTTGAACCATACGCGTTACACGCTCTTTGTCGCTGGTGCCATCGCTCGTTATAGCCATCTTTATCTCCATGGGGCTGTATTCAAATATCGGTATATTTTTCTGTAGTCCTTCATAGATAATGATACCGCGCGCCTCCGAGACACGCATAGCAGTCTTTTGATTCTTTGTTATGAAAAGGGTTTCTATAGCGAGTGCCTCAGGGTTATATGTTTCTATAACTCGAGCAATCTCAGCACCAATCGCTTTTAAACGATCATATATAGTGTCTTTTGGGGAAGTGGTGAAGCAATCAGAGTATATGAGCACCTCTTTTCCTTTAAGAGGCTTTTCTATGATAGCAATGCCGAGACGGTCATAGCCAGGGTCGATGCCAAGGATGATCATGATAGTTAATTTCTAAGTACTCTAATTTCTAATTAGCCTAATAGTGCTGTGATTAATTTTAGAAATTAGGGTAATTAGATCAATTAGAAATTTTACTCTGCGTTAGTAAACACCTCTTGTACTTCATCGTTGTTTTCCAATTCCTCTACAAGCTTTGTGAGAACTTCGATGTCAGCATCTTCAAGAGGCATAGTTGTCGTTGCGATCCACTTTCCATTTTCTTTTTTGAATGCCCATGAGGCGCTACCAGGGGAGGCGAGCTCGAAGCCGTTCAATGAAAGAATATGCTTGATCTCCTGCGCAGCTTTATTTCTGTTATCGGTGAGAGCTTCGATGAGAATAGCGATGCCACCAGGACCGTAGGTCTCGTAGATGATCGATTCCATCTCGGCGCTGTTGTCAGTCGTTGCTTTCTTGATGGCACGGTCGATCGTATCGTTCGGCATATTCTCGCCGCGAGCTTTTTCGACTGCAGCCATGAGGCCTGGGGAGGTGAGGATACCCTTTGCTTTCTTTGCCTCGACAGTGATGAGACGGACGAGCTTGCCAAAGTTCTTGCTCTTCTGAGCGTCATTCTTGGCTTTGATATGCTTGATTTTTGAGTATTTATTGTGGCCGGACATGGCGGTAAGTATTTACTATTAAAAGTAATGATAATCAAACTCTAACATTTTACCTATTGTTTTCCAATACCAAATCAAATAATATAATCCTGAAAGGAGGTGCACCATGAAATTCAATAAATGGACACTTTAGTTCTTAATTCGGCGGCGTAATTTGCTCATTTTTACAAACAAGGCGGTGAATATTTCACCGCCCTTTTGTTTAAATATTTTAATAAATTTTAAATCAACTTCGCGTGACCCTTCTCGCCCAAATGCACATACGCTTTATCTGTCGCAATGCGTCCACGCGGCGTACGCTCAAGCAAACCAAGCTGTATCAGGTATGGCTCATAGACTTCTTCGATAGTAGCCTGCTCCTCAGATAGGGCAGCAGCGATAGTATTGAGTCCGACAGGGCCTCCGCCGAACTTATGGATGATGACTTTCAAGATCTCACGATCTGCGGGAGTGAGACCGAGGATGTCGACACCGAGCATATCGAGCGCTTTCTGCACCGATGCTTTATCAAGATCAGTTTTATGTATTTGCGCAAAATCACGGCATCTTTTGAGGTGATAGTTGGCTGTACGTGGAGTAAATCGTGAGCGAACAGCAATCTCATGAACTGCATCATCATGGATAGCGATGCCGAGAATCTTCGCTGATCTCTTGATGATCTGCCCGATCTCTTCATTTGTATAAAACTCGAGTTTGAAGACGCCTCCCGAAAAACGGCTACGCAGAGGGCTAGAAATCATGGCTATACGAGTGGTCGCAGCGATCATGGTAAAAGCGGGCAGGTCGAGCTGTATAGTCCTTGCCGAAGGACCTTTGCCTATGATAATATCTAATACCCCGGACTCCATTGCAGGGTATAGAACTTCCTCTATAGCTTTGTTGAGTCTATGTATTTCGTCAATAAAAAGAATATCTCCTGCAGAAAGGTTGGTGAGTATCGAAGCGAGGTCACCGACTTTTAAAATTGCAGGACCAGATGTTACTTTCATCTGAGCGCCGCTTTCTTTGGCGATCAGATGTGCAAGAGTCGTCTTGCCCAATCCTGGAGGACCGTAGAACAGGATGTGTTCTGGCGGGTGAGAGCGTTCTTTTGCTGCGGTAAGAAGAATGTGGAGGTTATCCTTTATGTTTTTTTGACCAATGTATTCGTCCCAACGTGAAGGGCGGAGGGTTTGATCCAAAAAACCCACATCTTTGTCGTCTATAGGGGAATCGTGAGTGGTACTTGACATTTAAATAGTTATATGCTAGTGTTATGGAGAAGTCGAATTTACAAAGGTTTATATTCGAGCCCATAAATCTCTAAGCAATGGCCTTCCCAGGTTTGGGTATAGTGCTAAGGACATTTTGGTTACATACTTCGGTATCGTGTACTGCAATTATCCTCGGAACTCTACCTCGCTTGACTCATCACGAGACAAGATTTTGCTTAGAGATTTACGTGTTCGAATCAGTAGAATCTGCTACTTCATCGCTCTATCTACCTGTTTTCAATCCTAGCGCTATACACAGGAAAAAAGCAATTGACAGTGCTTATTTTTGTCTGTTTTAACCTAATCGGTCAGTGTTATGACGCGTTCGAGCTCTTCAAGGGAAGTGATGCCTGCGAGCACTTTGAGCACCCCATCTTGTTTCATTGTTAGAATTCCTTGGCCTTTGGCCGCATCCCAGATCTCACGATCACTCGCGCTTCTCTGCACGGCTAGCTCAACAGTTTTATTCATCAAAATAGCTTCGTATATACCGATACGGCCTTTGTAACCAGTGTGATTACATTTGTCGCAGCCAACTGGTCCCCACATTTTCGTACGATCGGTCGGTACTACAGATTTGTCTTCTATTCCATTAACTGTTGTTTCAATCTCGTTCTGATTCGCTCCTTCGAGCGGCATTTCTTTTTTGCATACCTGACAAAGGCGGCGGACGAGACGTTGTGCCATAGAGACACGGATAGCAGAAGGGATGATGCTTGGGTTAGCCCCGAGATCGATCAGGCGAGGGAAGGTGCCGGCGGCATCGTTGGTATGCAATGTCGAGAACACGAGGTGACCAGTCAATGCAGAGTTGATGGCGATGTTCGCAGTCTCTCCATCGCGGATTTCACCAATCATGATGATATCTGGGTCTTGGCGAACTGCTGCACGGAGTCCTTCAGCAAATGTGTATCCTTTGTCATTGACTTGAGTTTGTACGATGCCAGGAAGGTGATATTCGATCGGGTCTTCCAAGGTGATGATCTTTACTCCTGGGTTGTGGACTTTTTGTAGGAATGAATAAAGCGTGGTCGTCTTACCGGAACCAGTCGGACCGGTAGTGAGAATCATGCCGTCTGGACGATTGATCTCTTCGAGCAATACGCTGAGCAGCTTTGGGTTGATACCCATACTTTCGAGGGTGACTTGGATCGACTCCGGATTGAGGAGACGCATGACGATAGACTCGTTGTATGCGCCAGGCAACACTGATACACGAACTTCGATATCGCCCATAGCCAGGCGGATGCTGAAGCGTCCATCTTGAGAGTCTTTTTTCAAATTGAGCTTCATGCCCGAGATGAGCTTGATACGCGAAAGAAGCAGAGTGTAGGTCTCATTGTCGATGCGGATGACTTCTTGGAGTACACCATCGAGACGATAGCGGATGAGAACATAACCCTCTTCTGGTTCGAGGTGGAGGTCAGAGGCGTTGAGTGCAAGCGCACCAGCGACGAGTGTTTCGAGTATGCGAGATACGCGATAGCTCTTCTTTGCTGCCATAGTGTTTTCCAATATAGAGATAACTGTAGGGAGACTCTTTGCTTGTTTGATGATCTCAGCGATCTCTTCGCTTGAGATTTCGAGCGAACCCGCGCGGCTTTCATAGGCGAATGAAAGGTCTTTATACATTTTCCATGCTTTCTCAAGACCGAGAGTGGAAGTAATGTATATCTCGGCTTGATAGCCTTTGGTAGCGAGATCAGCGACGATATCGGCGAGCTTTTGGTCGCCAGGATTGCGTGCAGCAACCTTCACTTTTTTGTTGATGAGAGCGAATGCGGCAACAAGGCTGTCGCGTGCCGTCTTTTCTTCTATGAGGCGCAGGGCATCAGTGTTTACTGGGGTGTTGACCAAGTTTACATACTCTACACCGTATTTTGCGGATAGAATCTGCACGAGATCTTCTTCCTCCTGATGGTGGAGATTGTCGATACGCTGTCTCTGTTTGTCTTCGTCAAATTGAATAGTCATAAGTTTTCTTTTCCATAAGTATAACAGAAAGATACCGATTTTAAGCGTGTATTGCGTGTATATCTAGGCAGGGCATGAGCAGGTATTGACTTTTTAATACATTGTGCTATAATACTGCCATATCGTAGTAAACAGAGATTCTCGTATATTTCAGCACGACGCTGTGTAACGAGGTCTCAAAAATGAGAAAGTTCCTTGAATGAAAATCAAAATACTCGCGCTCGTGGCCTTCGTTGGTCTGGCGCTGTTCGGTAGCGGTTGCAGTCTCGACTATAATCGGCACGACAAACAAATGTGGGCAGGTTCAGTTCGTCCTGCTGCTGGTAGCGATGATGGGTCGGTCCATTCACGTAGTTTGGACTGGCGCATTCAAGATCCGGTGCATTATGCGCTTGGTCTGACCAAAGAAACAATCGGCCTTATTGGTGGTATCATCGATATTGACTGCACTGCTGGTCCTGCAAGTGGTTCAGTAACTACGGCGACCGTTGTCTCAGGTCAGCAACCAGGACAATACTATAGCTATGTTTATAGCTGCTGGGTTCCCAATGGTTGCCATGTTCAGAAGTGTTACTTGAACGGCAGTTGGCACCTCAAGCCTGTTCCCAACGGTTGTAGGACTGAGATAAAGGTGATCAATGGGCAACAGGAGCTGGTGATCATTCGGCCCAAAGAAACTGATCAGCAACCCTAACTTCTCGCCAACCACACGAGACCCCCACCGGTCATCTCCCGCGCACATTGTGCAAAGGAGGTGACCGGTTTTCTTATTTTCAATTCCACTGGCCCAAAGGACATTGCATGCTATGATACTTTTTATGAAAACGCTCGAATCAAAATCGCTTCCCGAGACAAAGCAGATCGCCAAGAACTGGCTGGTCTCTATTTCAAATACCTATGCGAACCAGAGTGGGGCGCTCGTTGTCGGTCTTTCAGGTCACCTCGGTGCAGGGAAGACTGCCTTTACGAAGTGCGTCGCTCAAATACTAGGAATCGAAGAAGACATCACCAGTCCAACATTTGTCATCATGAAACTGTATTTGATAGGAGGAAAAGTAAAAAACGAAGCTACCCATGTTGAGGTGCCATGGAAGAAGCTTGTTCATATAGATGCATATCGCCTAGAAGACAAAGAGCAGCTCCAAGTTCTCGAATGGGATAAGCTTATTGCTGACAGAGATAATTTAATTCTGATCGAATGGCCGGAGAATGTTGGTCTAACAGAATTTTCACCAAGCGCTTTTTTGAAGTTTGAAGCAAAGGAAGGGAATCATTCGATTTCGATTTCATAAAATAAAAAACCACCCGAAGGTGGTTTTTTGCGAGAAGATAATTTTATCCTTGCTTGATGATTGTCTTTTGACCATGTTTGCCACCTGTGCACATGTACCATGTATTCGCGTATTTTTGTGCAGCCATGACTGTTCCTGCAGTATTGAAGTTCGATGAAGTAGTGCATGGAGCTTGGCCGTTACAAAGTGATGGGGGAGCACTCTGCCAGTAGCCAATACCGTTCGTACCAGTCTTCAAACTAGTAACTGAACATGTTGATGTATCGTCTCCCGCGATGTTTGTTCTCCAAGGGCAGGTTCCTGAACCGTTGTCAGATGACAAACAAAGGCGGATGACATGGTTGCGGCAGAAGTACTGGAGGGCATCTCCGCTGCCGACTGTATCCCAGTCGTCCAGAACGCTGTTAGATACGGCGTACATGTATCCATCACTGCCACATTCTTGTGAGGCGCCTGGCGCAGCCCACTTTGCATTACCAGCACCATCGTTCGTGAGTACGCTACCACCTGTGCTAACTGTTCCACTAGCAACGTAGAGATTATTTGTGATGAGGCCATTTACTCCCAACCATCCGGTCTTTGACTGGAGGATGCTACCTACGTTGATAGGAGCCTCTGTGTTACTTGAAGGAGGATTTGCCGGTGCATTTGTCCAGCCAGCGAGCGCTACGAGCGCTGATGCCCCCATGAATCCTCCGATGAGGAGACTTGAAGCAGCGAGTACTGATGTGCGAGTAAGTTTCATGTATGTTTACAATTATTGATAAGATATTAATCGAAATATGTGATAAGTATAGCAAAGATTTCATACTGGTTACATTAACCTGTTGATAAGAAGTGGGTTAGTGTACAATTGAGCCATGAAACGACTCATCCTGCTTGATTCCCACGCTATCCTTCATCGCGCATATCATGCGCTACCAGATTTCGCTACATCAAAAGGGGAGCCGACCGGCGCACTCTACGGTCTTTCAACGATGCTCATCAAGATCATTGAGGATCTCAAGCCGGACTATATCGTCGCTTGTTATGATCTCAAGGGACCAACCTATCGTCATGAGATATATAAAGAGTACAAGGCTGGTCGCCAAAAGACTGATGATGATCTCATAGCGCAGATCAATCGTTCACAGGATGTATTCAAAGCACTCAATATTCCTATCTATAGCAAAGAAGGCTTTGAGGCTGATGATATTATCGGGACGATAGTGGAACAAATCGCAAAGCAAAAAAGTAAAGAGGGAAAGAAGGAAGAAGACGAAGTTGAAATAATAATCGCTTCTGGCGACATGGATACGATGCAGCTCATCGACGGCACCGACGTGAAAGTGTACACATTGAAGAAGGGGATTAAAGACACCATCATGTATGACGAAGAGGCAGTTAAAGAGCGCTTCGGTTTTGGGCCAGAGCTCATACCTGACTACAAAGGCCTCCGTGGCGATCCGTCAGATAATATCCCCGGTATCAGAGGCATTGGTGAAAAGAGTGGTACGACGCTCATCACCACATTTGGCACTATCGAAAATATGTACAAAGAGCTCGAAAAGGGAAATGAAAAAGCTTTTACCATGGCTGGTATGACACCACGTTTAATCCAGTTGCTCAAAGACAACAAAGAAGAAGCAGAGTTCAGCAAGATGCTCGCGACGATACGCCGAGATGCGCCGATAAAGTTCGTGCTGCCTGAAAAGACGTTCAAAGAAGATCTGGATATAAAGAAGGTAGGTGAATTTTGGACCAGTTTGGAATTCAGGACACTGTTGCCGCGCTTGGAAAAAGCAGTTCACGGCAAGCCAAGCCAGCTATTTGATGAGGTTAAAAAACCGCAAGAGGTCATCGATCAGCTCGAGCTTGAAAAGACTGCGCTGGCGTTGTGGGTGGTCACTTCAAACATCACCAATCCGACTCTCGAAGATATATACAGTTTTGCTCGCGTAGAAAATTTCAAAGAAGCTACCGAGATTATTTTTGCTGAGATGGATAAGAGGCGATTACGCAAAGTGTATGAAGGCATCGAATTGCCGCTTATACCCATTGTTCATTCTATGGAAAAGAGGGGTGTGCGCATCAATAGAAAATTGCTGGCGGACCTTTCAAAGAAATATCATGCGACACTCTCTGAGCTTGAGAAAAATATTTGGCGCGAGGCTGGCGTTGAATTCAACATCGCTTCGCCAAAGCAGCTCGGCGAGATTCTTTTTGATAAGCTTGGTTTAAAGCCAAAAAATGCCAAAAAGACCGAAGGAGGCGCGCGCTCAACCAAAGAATCAGAGCTCGAAAAGATGCGTGATATGCATCCGATCATTCCTTTCATCTTTGAATATCGCGAGATTTCAAAATTGCTGGGCACGTACATCGATGCTATTCCGCCGCTTCTCGATGATAATGACCGTTTGCATACTCATTTCATCTTGTCAGGATCAACGACTGGTCGTATGGCATCACAAGATCCGGGTCTTCAGAATATCCCTATCAAGACCGAGCTCGGCAAAAATATTCGTTATGCATTTATTCCAGAAAAAGGCTTCAAGCTCGTTTCGTTCGACTATTCGCAGATGGAGCTACGCATCGCCGCGTTTTTGTCCGGCGACCAAAAGCTCATAGATATCTTCAAAAAAGGGGAAGATGTACATACTGCTGTTGCCGCATCGGTGTTCAAAGTCGATCCAAAAGAGGTGACTTCAGAGATGCGCCGTCGAGCAAAGGTCATCAACTTCGGTATCATATATGGCATGGGAGTGCTCGCTCTCAAACAGAACCTTGGTTCAACTCGCGAAGAGGCGCAAATATTCTTGAATGAATATTTTGCTACATTTTCAACGCTCGCTGCATATCTCGATGCGGTCAAAGCAGAAACAGCACGCAGAGGTTATACAGAAACATTTTACGGCCGCCGTCGCTATTTTGAAGGCATAAAGTCAAAGATACCGTTTGTTCGCGCAGCTGCTGAGCGTATGGCTATCAATGCGCCGATTCAGGGTACCGAGGCCGATGTCATCAAGCTGGCCATGATCAAAGTAGATGCATACATCAAAGAAAAAGGATGGGAGAACGATGTGTATCTGCTTCTCCAGGTGCACGACGAACTCGTATGTGAGATTCGTGAAGATAAGGCAGAAGAGATTTCAAAAGAGATCACGCGCATCATGCAGACAGTCATGGATCCAAAGGAGACGCATGGTGTCGTCCTCACTGCGCAGGCGGCGATAGGGGATAGTTGGGGTGAGTTGAAATAAAAATATACAACGATGCTCTACGTTTTTCATGGAACAGAAATAAATAAATCTCTTGAGAAAGCACGTGCTTTGGCAAATTCACTACGTGCAAAAAGACCTGATGCGACATACATAGAAGTCGAAGCAGATAACTGGAGCTCGGCGATCGTAGAAGAAAATGTTGGCGGGCAAGGATTGTTTTCAAATAAATACATTCTCTTTTTGAATCGAGTCACCGAAAAAGGGGAGGCAAAGGAATCGCTCCCAGATCTTATTCAGATAATGAATGAGTCTACGAACATTTTTATTTTGCTCGAGGCAAAGCTGAATGCTGATCTTAAAAAAGCAGTGGAGAAACATGCTGAGAAAGTAGTTGAGACAGGGGAGCAAAGCAAAGAAGCAAAAAGTGAAAAGGGGAAAAAAGGAAAAGAAGATTTGAATATTTTTTCATTGGCGGATGCGGTCGCATCAAGAAATGCACTCAAGTCATGGTCAATATACAGACAGGCGGTTGATAGTGGCTTGGAAGCCGAGAGTATCATCGGTGTTCTTTTCTGGAAGATAAAATCAATGATTGTGGCAAAAAGCACCAGTAATTATTCAACGAATGAATTAAATAATTTGGCGACAGATCTGATTACAATCTACCATGATAGCCACAGGGGATTGGTTGACGCTGAGCTCGGTATGGAGAGGATGATGCTCGGGTTGAAGAAATAGATTCTGCACAATAAAAAACCCTCGACGATGAAGTCGAGGGTTGTCGGAAATGTGGCGCTATGATTACTATGGAACAAAATTAGGGTCGCGCATATGACCCTCAAGTTTAAAGAATCCCTTGTCACCCCAATCATTGGTGATCTTCATGGTGATTCGACCATAACCATCAGAGTCCAGCCAAACGGCGCTGTTTGTAACAGGGAGCCAATTTGTCGTGTTGAGGTCGCGATTCATGTCGAGGTGATACAGACGGTAGGGTGGACCCCATACGCTAAAATCAACACTCGTCACAAAGGTATTCGTCGAGATTTGCTCAAACGTCAATGTGTCTGATGGAATTGTCATCAGCTTTAATGGCGACTTTAAGATTGGATAACCTGAACCAGTGAGCCCGCTCGTGAGTTTCGGTGGCACAAAGTCAGGCGGACAGGGAAGCCAGCCATAATTGGGAATGTATATTGGAGGAAATGGATCTACTGGTTCAAGTTTTCCACCCTGAGCAATATAATCCATGATTTGGTCCACATTAGTTCCTGCAATGCAGGTAAAAACCCAATCATTAGTTGGCCATACCGCGCTTAGTGCATGAAACATCGGCGCTGAATCCGAAAATATAGTTTCGCCCGTGATGGTGTTGCTCACACCAATTTTCAGAACAGCTACGCTTTGACCTGCTGGCATATAAAATGCCATCAAGTTTGTTCGTCTGGTTATCACACCTAATCCATTTGTCTCCAGCCACCAAGCGGTGCCATGGAATGCGGGCCAGTTGGTGGTGATGTTGGTCGATGACAGCGGCATGCCGAGAGTAAGAACGTCGCCAGGTCTTACCACGGTATCGTTTGTCCAGCCATCCAAAAAACTTTGGTTCACGCTGTTGAAGTTCGTCATGTTCTCGTCACCTTGAGGGAAGACGTTGCGCAGCCAAGGCAGTTTGCCTTCAGGTGTCATAATACCCGAAAGAATCAGTCCACTTGTCGGTGGCGGGGGATCGGAAACGGTATTTGTTCCACCACCACCTCCACCAGGAGGAGGGGGCTGTGCGTGCGACAGTAACGCTACACCCAAGACGAGGGTGCAGACGAGCAATGTTTTTTTCATAGTATTTTTATCAATGAACTGCATTGGAGTCAGGGTTTAAGGGAGCAAAACACTTGCGCCCGATTGACTCATTCGAATGAAACCTAACACTATGGCCCTACATTGTCAAAAAAGACAGGTTGGTTGATATTGACTTATGTATTAATAAGTGCTATTATTTCATAAGGATTTTGACAATATAAACAGCAAAAAACCAACAGAAAGCGAAGGTTATAAATGAAAATAAAGAAATTGATCTTATGGACAAGTGTCTTGACCTTGTCTGCGGCTGCAGTGATCTATATCGTGGTGTGTCCATGTCTCTGGTCATTGTCCGATGCCACTGATCTGGCGATAAATACCAAAAGGTATGGGTTGTTGGATACGATCAAGGGCGACTGTCTCGGCATGACCAACTCGGGGATATACAAAAAGTTCCAAGATCCGGTCCCCGTGGGGCGCGAACTTGCTCATCTTCATGTTGCAACTTATAACACGGGCTATAAAGACCCTTGGGGGTATGAGTATTGCTATGCAACTGCAGGCATCTGGCAGCGCTTCAACGAACAGTATGCCAAAATCGGTTCTGTTCGTGTATGGTTTAGTAGAGGGAACGCCAACACTGACAAGTTGGCCATGTTCAACGGTTTTGTTGAAAAGTCAGTGCCGAGCAACAAGGTCGTTGAGTATCGGTCCATGTTGGTGATGCGTCTTGGTGCGAATGGTGATTGCATTGAAACCAACATGTTCATCAGCATCAAACCACCTTTGCTCGTATCTGAAGTGCTGTCTGATCGGTATATGCAGCAGGCGCTGACTGATCACACGATGCATTCAGGGGAGATTGTCTCCTATGTTGTTTCTGAACGGCAACCAGCTGTTCCTCTTGCTTCAAAATAGCTCTTATTCACTTCCGGATTGCACACTCGTGCGATCCGGATTTTTTTATGTGGTCACGAGTATTTTCTTGCTAGAAAATCTCGCGACCCCGCCTCGGCCTTGTCAGGCCAGTAGCTCGCACAAATCTGCGAGCCCTCGATTTGTGCGCCCTGTTGGAATCGAACCAACGACCCACTCCTTAAAAGGGAGTTGCTCTACCGACTGAGCTAAGGGCGCGAATGAGAGAAACTATACTTATAAATCTACTTTAAATCAAGTTTTACTCTCACGCTATCCTTACACATGTAGATCGTATGCGAGCAAGCCTGGTCCCATAAAGATAATCGCTACAGCCATGGCCAAGAGGAGAACATAATAGTTGATACCATCATTGAGCAATTTTCGATCACGCGCCTTGAAGCTTAATTTGATGATAAGGATGATGGCGTTCAAAAGTGCCGCAAGCTGCGTGAAAAGACCAATAATAAGGAAGATGGCGATGATCACCTCAACGGCGCCATAACCTTTTGCATTGCTGCCGGAGCTTGTGCCTTTTTTGATCAATTTTTCATACCCAAAATAAAGAAGCGTGATGCCGAGAACGAGACGGATGATCAATGGTCCGACTTGTTCGTACGCGAGCAGTGAAGGAAATAGAGAAAGCATATTGATGTTATGGTTAGGTTACGTTACTGTAGAGTCATGATACCAGAAAACAAGCAGAAAAGGCGAGAGACGTACGTGTTGCTCGACAATATCCGCAGTGTCCATAATGTCGGCTCCATATTCAGAACAGCTGAAACACTCGGCATATCAAAGATATATTGCATCGGCACTACACCAACTCCTCATGACCGTTTTGGTAATAAGCGCTCTGATTTTGCAAAAGTAGCCTTGGGTGCCGAAGAGCATATCCCCTGGGAACTGGTAGACGACGGCGTCGCTCTCGTGAATAAGCTCAAAAAAGCCGGAGCAAAGATCGTGGCGCTCGAGCAGTCTCCTCAATCGCTCGACTACAAACAGATCAGCCTCGCATCTTCTTCAAAAAATAAAGTCGTTATCATTCTCGGCAATGAAGTCGAAGGAGTATCAAAGCCATTACTCGACCTCGTGGATGTCATCGCTGAGATCCCTCTGCAAGGAAAAAAAGAATCGCTCAACGTGTCGGTATCAGCCGGTATATTCCTCTATCGTTTGCTCGATAGCAACTAGACTTTGCAGGGCAGCGTTAATTTTTTTGTAATTTCTGATGAATAGAGCAGAAATGCGCGCTTCGCCCACCGACAACTTTTCGTAGGATAGTACCAGTGCAGATTTTGCCTTTGATCTTTTGTCCGCAGGGTTTGCCAGTTTTTCTATATGCTTGATGCTCTTCTTGAAATTTTCCTCGTTCGCCATCGATGTTCCGGTAATCAGACATAGAGTCTCCGCCAAAATCGATGCCTTTTCTGAGAACTTGCAGCGTAGCAGTATATAGTTTTTTCAGTAGCATTTCAGGGATATCTTGCGTACGTTGCTCAGGGTGAATGCCTGCGCGCCAGAGAGCTTCATCGCTGTAGATATTTCCAACGCCTGAAATAATACTTTGATCCATGAGTACTGTTTTTATTTTACCTACCGGCTTTCTGCTGAGGCGCTCTTTGAAAAGGGCATAGGTAAAATCAGTCTCGAGTGGTTCAGGCCCGAGATTTTTCAAATGCTCTGAGATATCGTGCATCAAAGTTACTTTGCCAAACTTTCTCATATCAGAAAGAACAAGTTGTTTTTTATTTGAAAATGTAATGACAAAATGAATGAAACGATTGAAGGGGTCGTGAAGAGCTTTTCGTTCGTCATGTGCAGGCATCCAGGGATCTTTTTTCTTTTTTTCATCGAATACATAACGGCCGATGATGATATGGCCGGTCATTTTCATATGGATAAGGATCGTCGATCCAGATTCGAGGTGGATCAAAATATTTTTGGCACGTCGAGTCACTGAAATGATTCTTTTTCCCAACACTTTTTCTTTGAAATGCTCAAAATAGAGAGGATCTTTGATAGTGTCTGATCCTTTGAAGTGTGGGCTATTATAATCAGTCCATACGTCAGATATGGCGAGTCCTACAATAGTGCGATTCAGTCCGGTGACGGTTGTTTGTACTTCGGGTAGCTCGGGCATATGGGCATAGTAAGGATAAAGCAGCCGAGGCGCAAGAGCATAAGCAAAAAATGAGTTATACTATCCGTGTGAAGTACTATCTTGCCACCATTTTGGCGCTGATGCTCTTTGGAGTCCCCGCAGTCTCATCTCGATTTGGTGAGCAGGTTGATTATGTCGCCCAACTTTTTTCTCGGGCGACAGACCAGCTGGCAGCAGTTATCATCAGCCACAATCCAAAAACAGTGACTGATATTCAGTCCCGATACAATTCATCGAGATCCAGCGCTGTTACTGTAGAAAAAGGGGTGAGGATTCTCATTGTTCCAGGGCATGAGCCAGGATATGGTGGCGCGGAGTTCGGCTCGCTCAAAGAGCGTGACATGGCGCTCGAGCTCTCGCATGACCTGATAGATTTTTTGAGGAACAATGATCACTATCACACATATATCACGCGCGATGGTACAGGGTGGATGTCTGAGTTCGCCGATTATTTTAAAAATGACTGGCAGGGAATCAAAGAATGGGAGGCTGCTTCGGTTCAAGATATGGCGCACCGCATCACTGCGGGAGGCAGTAGCGTCACTGTGCCGACAGTATTTCATAACTCTGCGCCGCAAGATGTGGCATTCCGTTTGTACGGTATCACCAAATGGGCGAATGAAAACGATATAGATATCACTATCCATGTGCATTTCAATGATGCGCCAGATCATCGCGGGAGCGAAGCGGGGAGCCATACAGGATTTGCCATATATATACCCGAGCATCAATACGCCAACAGTACAACGAGCAAAACCATAGCTGAGACGGTCTTCAAAAGACTGAGCAAATATAATCCGGTAAGCGACCTCAAAGGTGAGGATGAGGGCATCGTGGAAGATCCAGACCTCATCGCTATTGGTGCACATGATACTGCCAATGCGGCGAGCATGCTGATCGAGTATGGGTATATATACGAGCCACAATTCACCAATGCCAATACACGCAGCCTGGCCCTCAAAGATCTGGCATATCAAACATTTCTTGGGCTGGAGGATTTCTTTGACGCAAAAAATTCGATTGGATTGGCTCGAGCCTATGATACGGTGGCTCTCCCACATGAATGGAAGAGGGTATTGTCAGCCAAGGATCTGCAAGGACCAGATATCTTTGCTTTGCAAACAGCACTTTTGCTCGATGGCGACTACCCGCCAGCACCAAAAGATTTGAGCGACTGTCCGCGCACAGGGAAGCTTGGCACATGCACCAAAACCGCTCTCGAAGCATTCCAGAAAAAATATAATATAAGCGGAGAGCCTGATGTGATTGGTACGAAAACGCTGGAGTTTTTGAACAAGAACTTTGGGGTCGGAGCGATCTAGCTAGAGGATCTTTTCTATCTCTTCTCGAGCAACCTTGGCATCGCTCCAAGGTGTTTTTGTGCCTTGCGGGCCCATGATGTAGGGATCTGTTCCTTTGCCCGTGATGATGACGACGTCGCCTGTTTTTGCGCGCTCGATGCCTTCTTTGATAGCGAGGCGGCGATCCATGATGATAGTAGGTGGGTGCGTCATGCCTTTCGCTACGTCATCAACAATATTGCGAGGGTTTTCATCGTATGGATCTTCATCAGTAAGGATGACTTCGTCGCAGTATTCATCAGCGATACGCCCCATTTCTGCGCGCTTCCATGTGTCGCGTCCGCCGCCTGTACCGCCGAGGATGCAGATGCAGCGAGATGATTGGAAGACCTGATATACCTTTTCGAGAGAATCTGGTGTGTGAGCATAGTCAACCACTACTTTGAAATCTTGCCCTGCATCGATGAGTTCGACGCGGCCTTTGATGCCGTTGAATTTTTCAATGGCACGGATGATAATCTCGTTTGATACACCCTGACTCTGTGCAGTCGTTATCGCTGCGAGGATATTGTAGAGATTGAAGAGTCCTGAAAGGTGAGAAGAAACACTCTGTGTGC
Organism: Minisyncoccota bacterium; assembly: GCA_035495115.1. Lineage (GTDB taxonomy): Bacteria > Patescibacteriota > Minisyncoccia > Phycocordibacterales > PALSA-1337 > C7867-002. The sequence goes on from DATJGJ010000020.1 coordinate 17,586, forward strand.
CAAAGGTGAAGCGGAGGCCATCCTTCTGTATCTCATAGGGCTTCACATCTGATATGTGAAAGCGCATCTTTTGATCGGCGTCGCAATCAAGGAATTTCTCCACTTCTTTATCATCTCCATTTGCAATCATTACTCTATTTTTCTTTCCCGAAAGGCCAAGCCGTTTTGCTATTGATATTTTTGCATTGAGATAATTTTCATACGAACCGTGCGCTTCGATATGCTCAGGGGAAATGTTGGTGAAGACAAAAGCGTCCATGTCGATGAAGAGGTGACGGTAGGTGATAGCTCCTTGCGAGGTCATTTCGAGGACGGCATAGTCGCATTTATGACGTACGGCATCGCGCAAGAATTTTTGCATGAAAAAACGTCCAGGCATGCTCATCTTGTAGAGATTGTCTGATGATACGCCGCCAATCTTGAAGCGGATAGTGTTGGTGAGGGCAGTTTTGTAACCAGCTTCTTCGAGGATGGCGTTGATGATCTCAACGGTCGAGCTCTTGCCTTTGGTGCCGGTGACTGCGATTACTTTGATGTGGCGGGAAGGGAAGCGGTATACGCAGGCAGCGATGAAAGCGAGCGTGCGGTGATAGAGCGGGTTGGCGATTCGGAAGATCGATGTCGGGATCAATTTGCGAGTTTTTGCGAGGAATGTGTCGAGCATGGCACTACTCTATCATATTTTTACTGTCTTTTAACTCAACATCTTCAGCGCCGCCTTTACCTTGGCACCAGTCGCCGAAATGCTCTTATCTATTTTTTTGAGAGCCTCGCGAGATTCATCAGCGCTAAAGCCGAGAGCCATGAGGGCTTCGACGGCATCCATATCGCTTGAGATCTCTGCAGAGTATTCGCTGTCGTGGCTGACTGCAAAGGGAGCGAGCTTATCTTTGAGCTCGAGCACGATCTTTTCGGCGGTTTTTCTGCCGATGCCGGAGACTTTGACGAGATGCGAGGTCGATCCGCTGCGGATAGCTGAAACGAGGGTATCGCTCGAAACGAGAGACATGATATTGAGGGCGCTCTTGGGGCCGATGCCTGAGATGCTGATGAGGAGCTCGAAGAAATCGCGTTCTTTTCGCGATATGAAGCCATAGAGGTCGTTGGCATCTTCGCGGATGACATTATATATAGAGAGGAATGTTTCAGCGCCCACTTTCAATGAATGAATAGAATCATCAGTCAAAAAAACTTTATAGCCTATATTACCGACTTCAATGACGGCATAGCGATTGCCGAGCTCAGTGACTTGTCCGCGTAGGGTAGCGATCATGTAGTAATAGTAAACGGTAAAGAGTAAACAGTAAACAGGGAAGAACCCGAAACCTTAGGATTTCTTGCCATTTTTTGAGCGGTATGTTACCTTTCAAGGACATTTAAATCATATGGCAATTACATCTTCAGCTAAAAAGGCCCTCCGTGCTTCAAAAAAGAAGCGTGTTTTCAATCTCCGCCGCAAGTCAGACATTGAAAAGAACGTCAAAGCATTCCGTAAGCTCGTCCTCGCAAAGGATAAAGCAGCTGCGACAAAGCTCGTCCCTGTTATTTATCAGGCTCTCGATAAGGCAGTAAAGACAGGTTATATCAAAGTGAACGCTTCATCACGTACCAAGTCTCGTGTGATGGCGGCGCTCGCGAAGCTAGGCTAGGCTTCAGAAAACCGCTCAGTGAAATCATTGAGCGGTTTTCTTTTGTGTTTTGGTGAAGGTGTGGTATCGTATTTCAACTGCCCTCGTCGTTCAATGGATAGGACGCAAGATTGCGGATCTTGCAATGTAGGTTCGATTCCTACCGGGGGCACCAGAAAATAAGCGTAGCGAATTTGATGTGACCCTGAGCAAAGCGCCTGCGCGCTTTGCATGTAGGAATCGAAAAGGTCGAGTGTATGGTGCGGAACGAAGTGAGCGCCATACGAGATCTGTACCGTTACCGTAGGGAAAGATTCCTGATTGTTAACTTAGATGCATAAATTTTTTCTCACCAATAAACCCCTCGGCTTAACTCCCCTCGAGGCCCTCGAGCATCTTCGACGTGAAAAGGGAATCGGTGCAGATGTACCCATGACCTACGCCGGACGCCTCGACCCTATGGCTGAAGGGTTGCTCCTCATTCTTGTCGGAGATGAATGTAAAATTAAAGATCAGTATCTCGGGCTAGATAAAGAATATGAGATCGAGGTGCTCCTTGGTGTCAGCAGTGACACTGGTGATGTGTTGGGGAAAATAAAGCGACAAGACGATTCAGTTTCAAACTACAGTCCTCAACATTTTTCAGAACAGATCATCCAAGAAAAAATAACATCTCTCATCGGTAAGCGCACAGAAAAATATCCTGCATACTCCTCAAAGCCCGTGAATGGCAAACCGCTCTTTATGTATGCCCGTGAAGTGGCACTCGGCGGAGAAAATTTTAATGATATTGACATGCCTGAAAAGGAAATTGAGATTTACTCAATTGATTTCTGTGGCGCATATGTAATTTCAAAAGAAAAATCGCTAGAGACCGTTCTTGAGCGCATTTTAAAAGTGAAAGGAGATTTCAGGCAGGAGGAAATAATTAATTCGTGGAAACAAACGCTTGAAGGGAAGGTAATACGGGAACAGTTCCAAATAATTAAACTCAAAGTGAAGTCCTCATCCGGTGCTTATATGAGAACGTTGGCGGAAAAACTAGGGGAATCACTTGGTGTACATGCTCTGGCCTGGAGTATCAAACGTACAAAAATTGGAGATTTTGGTCTCTAAAAACCAAATCCTTCTAGTAGGTGTTTCAAGAACGGTTCGTGATGCTCAGTTTCTGCGATGTATCTGAGTAGAATTTCGCGAACATCTTCAGGGTCGACATCATTGATGTATATGACCAAAAGAGGCATCACGAGCTTGTGAGATTTTATGATCAATTTGTGAGGAACTTCATCGTGTGGAATCCAAAATGATTCGAGTGTGAGAAAAGGGTAGAGAGTATTGTCGACGATAATGCCGCGATCATTGATCTCGTAGTGTGCTTCTTTTGGCGGCTTCGATGCATGTAGCACGAGCGCTACGGCAGCGACGATGACGAAGATGCCAGGGATGATAGCCCCAAAAATAAATGAAACAGCAGCAAGGGCGAGGGTGATGATGCCAACCACCCAATACCAGTCAGGTTTCTTTTCAATATAGAAATGAGCCGGCGCATGCCATGAGATGAGAGCTTCGGTTGCCATGGGGAAATTATAGCACCGATGCCTCTATTGTGGTTGTGAATAAAGATGCTCCATTGAATTTTGTAGCAATTTATGCAATTATGCATGGACCGCAGTTTGAAGGATGGGTGGCTGAGCGGTCTAAGGCAACGGTCTTGAAAACCGTCGCCCTCGCAAGGGGGCCGTGAGTTCGAATCTCACCCCATCCGCACAATGAGAATACTCGGAATAGATTATGGAACTAAACGCATCGGTATAGCGATCTCTGATCCCGATGCGCAATTTGCGTTGCCTCATTCCGTTTTACAAAATTCGCAATCAAAAAAACAATCTGTTATCGATGCGGTAGCAGCTATTGCCACCAGCAATGATGTGACAACAATTATTATTGGTGAATCTCGTAACTATAAAGGCGAGGCAAACAAGATCTTGCCTGACGCCTTGGAGCTTAAAAAAGAATTGGAAGCACGGCATTTTACCGTTCATCTTGAACTCGAGTTTATGACGAGCCAGCAAGCAGAGAGGTTTCAGGGTAAAACAGAAAATACAGATGCTTCGGCAGCAGCGCTCATCTTGCAGTCGTACCTCGATAGCCATAGAAATAAATAACAACTATACTGTTCCCATGTTCTCATTTTTGAATCCGCAAACCCTCATAGCAGTATTCGGGCTCATCGGCGTGATAGCAATCGTATTTGCTGAAACGGGTTTGTTTTTTGGTTTCTTCCTTCCTGGTGATTCTCTTTTATTTACTGCTGGCCTCCTTGCATCAGAAGGGCATATGCCGATCGCCTTGCTGCTCGTAGGCGCCTTTGTGGCTGCGGTAGCTGGAGATAGTGTCGGTTATGCATTCGGAAAAAAAATCGGTCCCGCTATCTTTACCAAACAAGATTCGATTTTCTTCAACAAAGAGCATATTGCTCGCGCGCAACATTTCTACGAGAAACACGGCAAAAAAACTATTATTCTTGCGCGTTTTCTGCCGATAATACGAACATTTGCACCGATTGTCGCTGGAGTCGGCACTATGCCATACAGAACATTTATAGCTTTCAATGTCATCGGTGGTTTCCTGTGGACTACAGGAATGATCATGATCGGATATATATTTGGCTCATTTATTCCTGACCCAGATCGTTATATTTTGCCTATGATAGTAGTTATCATCATCCTGTCCGCTACGCCTACTCTCAGGGAAATATTCAGAAAAAGAATATGATACAATAGTGTTGATGCACTCATCGATTTTCTTTAAATTATTCCCGCCGCCAAAATTTCTCCTCATGCCGCATGTCGGCATCGATATCTCAGATGACGCTATTACTTTTGTTGAGTATTCACGTCCAGTTGGAGAGCGCTGGATCACAAAATTCGGCACAGTAGCCCTTCCAGCAAATGTGATTGATGGGGGAGATATCAAAGATGAGCAAAAGCTCAAGCAAGTCCTCGGTGATCTTGTGAATGAGCACGATATTAAGTACGCAAAAATTTCCATTCCTGAAGAAAAAGCATACTTGTTTGAGATCGAGGTTCCTTACGGTGATTTTAGGACGATCAGCCAGAGCATCGAATTTAAGCTCGAGGAAAATATACCTTTGTCTGCCGCAGATGCTGTATTCGCTTTTGATATTCTGACAAATGGAGTTGGCAAGCCGTGGCGAGCGAGCGTTTCAGCTGTTCCTCGCACATACATCGAGCATGTCACCGAGCTCTTTCGCTCTTCGGGCATCATCCCGATATCTTTTGAGACTACTCCTCGTGCCGTCGCTCGCGTTGTCTCTTCGAGTGAAGAAGGGGACGTGATCGTTGTCCACACGATGAGCCATAAGACGGGTATATATATCGTCTCTCAGCATGCAGTCGGTTTTACCTCTACTATCGCGAGCGGTTTTGCTGAGACCGACTCAAATCTGTACGCGGACTCTCTAGCTGCTGAGATCGGCCGTGTAAATACGTATTGGAATACAAAGGGCGATAACGGTTTTTCATCGCTCAAAAAAGTTCTCGTTATCGGGCATGGGGCAGAGCAAGTTGCAGGCATCTTACAAACCAAGGTTGGAGGCATTTTACCGGTCGAAGTTATCGATATTTGGCACAGTATTCTCAATACCACAAAATACGTGCCACCGATCTTGAAGGAAGATTCATTCGAGTATGCAGCGGCAGCTGGACTCGCGCTTTAAATATATGAGCTACACTTTTTTGCCATTCGACGAACAGAAGAAAATAAAGCGAGAGTATCGCATACGAGCATTGATCGTCTTACTCTTTTTCTTGTCTGTCAGTATTTTTATCGGGGTAGGGTCTCTTTTCCCAGCATATGTATATTCAGTTTATGCTGAGCGTTTGCACCTTCAGCAGGTAGCAGAATTTAAGAAGAGTGTTGACTCAAATTCAATCGCTGCCACTCAAAAACAGTTGAGCGAAAGTGTGCGCTTGATCTCAGCTCTTGATCCATATATCAAACCTAGTCCGTACTATGACACAGTAGCGGCAATTGTAGATGTCAAAGGCAACGTCAGGATCGATTCAATGGTATTTGAGTATACGTCTGACAAGATGAAGATTGGTTTGTCCGGTTCAGCGCCAACCCGAAATGATCTGCTCGCTTTCAAGAGCAGACTCATGGGACTATCAAAAAAGGTTATCGTCGACCTACCTATCTCATCACTGACGCGCGATACGAATGTCAGTTTCTCTATACAAGTAACTGAAACACTGCAATGAAACACTCCCACGTACCACTTTTAATATTTGCTGTCGCTGTCATGTGCGTAGTGAGCGCTCTGTACGCATACATGTACCATGCAACATTAGTTTCAATCAATCGTGCCAGTCTGGCTCGAGATATTGTGGCCACAGAGCAGAATGATCAAACTCAAGCAAAAGATCTGGCAAAGATTGCCTCGGATACCGTGCTTGAAAGATCACAAGTGCCACATTTCTTTATTCCTGCTGACGATGTCGTTTCCTTTATCACGACGCTCGAAGCTTTGGGTCCACAATCAGGCGCGACTGTGACGCTCTCTTCGATCGATTCTGATGTGATCAATGGCGCCGCTCCAGGGACCATCGGTCATGCACGTGCCCACGTTGACGCATCTGGTTCGTGGTTATCGATCATGCGTCTTATTTCGCTCTCGGAAAACATGCCTTACGCAGTCAGTATCAGTCATCTGAACCTCAATAACGGGGGAGCGCAGGATACGAAGGACGCAAAAGTGCCTCAACATATATGGAGCGCATCTTTTGATGTTCAGGCGGCGGTACTCGTGCCTTCTGATACCTCAACACAATAATCACCATGAAAAACTTTCTCACTATTTTTAATAAGAAAAATCAAAAGCACCCGATTGAACCGGGTCAGAAAAGCATTTTCTCTCTCGTTGCTGGTGATGCCTTTGTTGATTGGACACTCATCATCATCACAGCGTGCATTGTGGGGGCTGGATTGATCGGAGTAGGGGGGTACGTATATATGAACACGCAAGCCGTGCTTCAAAGCGAAGGGACGGTCCTTCCTGAGTCAGCGGCAGCATCTCACTTTGATGTCGCCAAGCTCAAAACTGTTATCAGTACATTTGACGCTCATGCCAATCAAAGGGTAATGTTAGGAAAAGGGTATACAGGACCTAAAGATCCATCCCTCCCGTAGTTCAATGGATAGAACAGCGGACTTCTAAGCCGTTGATGTTGGTTCGATTCCAACCGGGAGGACCATAACAGTGAGCATATGTAGTTTCCAGCGAACATAAAAGCCTTTTATTGTAGTTCGAGTCCAACCGAGAGAACCAGATATAGTGTGCATAATATGTTGATATCATGTGTATATCTTACTTTTGTTGGAGTGACGTTGTGTTACAATTAACACAGGTAAATTATCATTATCAGCTAATAATTCATTAACATGAAAGTAGCACACTCTATTGCGTTTATCCTCGTCATTATCGGTGGTTTGAACTGGCTTCTCGTCGGTCTTTTCAGTTGGGACATCGGCTCACTTCTCGGAGGCATGGATTCTATCGTCTCAAAGATCGTTTACGTTCTCGTAGGCCTCTCAGCTATCTATCTCGTCGTTACACACAAGAAAGATTGCAAGCACTGCGAAGCGTCAACTCCTGCAGCTCCAGCACAGATGTAATAGAAGTTACAAGTGCCAAGTTAAAAGTCACAAGTAAAATAAAAAACACCCTCAGGGTGTTTTTTGTTTGGTGCGCGATGAGGGACTTGAACCCCCGACCTTTCCAGTGTAAATGGATTGCTCTACCAACTGAGCTAATCGCGCGTGAATTTCGGTTTTGCGAAATTCAGGTCAAAATATTTTGTCCCGAAGGGATAAAAATTTTGAGCATGTCTCGCTTTGACCAGAATCCCGATTTTGACCAGATCCTCACAACTTTGCTATACCCGATACAATAGCGTATATTCATCATATGAGCAATAAGTCATCAAAAAAGACGCTACAGAGCGCTCCACGCAAAGCTATGAAGATCCCCAAGATCGCTATCCTCTATGAGGATGCTGATATTGTAGCTATCGACAAACCCGCAGGTCTCATGGTGCACCCGGATGGCCGTGCGCCGGGGCCATTCATTACTGACTGGGTCCTCAAGACATATCCACGTACAAAGAACGTAGGTGAACCTTCTCGCACACCTGATGGAACTGAGATTATTCGCCCTGGTATCGTCCACCGCCTCGACCGCGAGACGTCGGGCGTGCTTCTTATCGCAAAGACTGCCAAAGGCCACGCCCACCTCAAACAGCAATTCCAAGACAGAACGATGAAGAAGAAATACGTCGCTTTTGTGTGGGGAGACCTCAAAGAAGAGTTCGGCACCATCACTCGCCCAATTGGTCGCAGTGGTTCAGATTTTCGCCGCTATTCAGCCAGTCGTGGCAGTCGCGGGATAGAGCGTGAAGCAGAAACGTATTGGACAAAGTTGGCTACTGTCGTCGTGCCCATGAAGCTCACTGCTTCGTCAGGAAGGAACATGGATGCAACAGAGAGCAAGCAACGATTCACTCTTATGGAGGCAGAACCAAGAACTGGACGTACCCACCAGATTCGTGTGCATTTCTCGGCTATACAGCACCCAGTCGTAGGGGACACCCTCTACGCTCCAAATCGCCCCATGATGCTTGGATTCGAACGTACCGCGCTCCATGCTCGATCGATTGAATTTACAACTGTAAAAGGAGAGAAGGTGAAGGTTGAAGCGCCGCTGCCAAAAGACTTCAAGAATGCATGTAAAGAGCTCGGTATTTCTGATACAATATAGGTACTATGATTCCTCGATTCGGGAGAATCCTTCCATTCATTATTGCGATGCTCGGTATCGTTGATGTTAAGTATGCGTGGTATCCGCACCGGAACTGGAGTATTTTTGTGGCTATTGTGACAGTATTCTTGATTTACTTCATGTTCAAAAATCACGCGTCTACTTCGCCAAAACGATCTCTGCGTAATATATTCGTGCCACTGATTCTCATGATCGCCATTTTGTGGGCAACATATATCATTTTCTTTTAAGGGAAAAATAGTGATGCTGAAGAAGTGGGCGCTTGACTATCGCCTTATTTTTTGTTTAAATTATCCCTCAACTCAGGAAACACTGAAACTAAATTACTAACCCCTCATTTATCATCATGGACAAGCAAGAAATACGTAACATAGCTATCATCGCGCACGTGGACCACGGTAAGACTACTCTTACTGATGCCATCATGACCCAATGCGGTCACGGAGATGAGGGAAGTATGGACTCGAACGCTCTCGAACAAGAGCGCGGTATCACCATTTACGCAAAGAACACTTCGGTCATCTACAAGGGCACCAAGATCAATATCGTCGACACTCCTGGTCACGCCGACTTCGGTTCAGAGGTTGAACGCGTTCTCCGTTCTATCGACACCGTTCTCCTCGTTGTTGACGCACAAGAAGGTCCTATGCCTCAGACGCGCTTTGTTTTGAAGAAGTCTCTCGAGCTTGGTTTGAAGCCGATAGTTATCATCAACAAGATCGACAAGCCAGCTGCGAATCCAAACCTCGTCCATGAACAAGTCCTCGAGCTTTTCATCGAGCTCGGTGCCCACGACGCTCAGATCGATTTTCCTACAGTCTATGCTATCGGCCGTCAGGGCATCGCAAAGATGAGTCTCACCGAAGAGTCAAAAGACCTTACACCGCTTCTCGACTGTATCCTTTCTCATGTTGCTCCAGCAAACACAGCTGAGCAGGCAAGCTTGCCACTCAAGGCTCAAGTATTCAATCTCGGCTATGACAACTTCCTCGGCCGTCTCGGCGTTTGCCGCATATATGACGGTTCTATCAAAGACGGACAGACGCTCTGGGTCAAAGATATCAATGGAAAGACATTTACCGGCAAAGTCACCAAGCTTTTCACCTTTGAAGGCAAGAAGCGCGTCGAAGTAAAAGAGGCTTTTGCGGGCGACATCATTACGGTCGCTGGTTTGCCAGATATCTATATCGGCGAGACGCTCGTGGACAACGAAGCAACAGAAGCTCTCCCAACTATCAAGATCGATGAGCCTACGATCAGTTTGAACTTCCTCGTCAACAACTCTCCATTCGCCGGCAGGGAAGGCAAGTTCGTCACTGGCCGTCAGATCCGCGAGCGCCTCGAAAAAGAGCTCGAGATCAACGTCGGCCTCAAAGTAGATTTTTCACAGAATGAATATTTCAAAGTGTTCGGCCGCGGCGAGCTCCACATCGCGGTGCTCCTCGAGAACATGCGCCGTGAAGGATATGAACTCCAGGTCTCACAGCCACAGGTTATCGTCAAAGATATCGACGGGGTCAAATCAGAGCCATTCGAAGAGCTCACTATCGATATCCCCGAAGAGTTCACTGGTGCTATCATCGACAAGCTCGGCAAGCGCAAGGCAGTCATGACTGATATGAAGACAAAGGACGGTCAGTCACGCATCCTCTTTGAGATCCCTACGCGTGGTCTTCTCGGTTACCGTAACGTCTTCGTTATCGACACCAAGGGTGAGGGTATCCTCGCGAGCCGTTTTATCGATTTCAAACCATATGCTGGTGCTATCGAAAAGCGTGAGACAGGCTCGATGACCTCTATGGTTTCAGGTAAGTCTCTTGGTTTCTCGCTCTGGAATCTCCAGGATCGCGGACGTCTCTTCATCGGTCCTGCTGTTGAAGTGTACGAAGGCATGGTCGTTGGTGATACCTCAAAGGGCGACGATATGGACGTGAACCCATGTAAGGGTAAAGCTATGTCGAATATGCGCTCATCTGGTAAAGATGAAGCCCTCATGCTCGTGCCTCACTATGAGCTCACGATCGAGCGTGGCTTGGAGCTCATGCGTGAAGATGAATACCTCGAGATCACTCCTATCAATGTCCGTTTGCGCAAGAAGTTTTTGACTCCTACTGATAGATCAAAGGCAGGCAGAAAGGATGGGGTAGTGGCATAAGGAAGTAAATTAGTAAACAGAAAATAGTAAATAGAAAAACCTCGAGCAAGTGCTCGAGGTTTTTAGATATCCACTGTTACTCATTGCGGTGGGGTGTAGCGGAGTTATAGTTATAGTCGAAGTAAGTTTTTTAATGAAAGGAAATTATTATGAGTGCAAAATTATGCGCGACATGTCCTCAACGGGATGGTTGCATACTGCCCGAGATAATTGAGCAGTGTTTCGTTATCAATCAGCAACGAAGCCCTCGTCTTCAACTGTTGGTCGAGATTCATGGGGTGTCTCAGCAATCTTTAGAATTCGCTGAGCCGCCTTGGGATGCATTGGAAGGAAGAGAGTGAGGCCAATAGCAACGCAACAAAGCCAGACCCTCGGATCTGGCTTTTTTCTTGATTATTTATCACCCATATGATAAGCTCTTTCCACTATGTCAACAAAGGCAAATACTAAAATAGTTACTCCAATCAACGCAGAGGCGCGCAAGAACCTCGACATCCACACGGGTGATCTCGTTCGTGTGTGGCAAAAGATCGAGGAAACAAAGGGCAAGTTCCGTCTCCAGGCTTTTGAAGGTCTCGTTTTGGCACACAAACACGGCAGTGAGTCAGGTGCTACGTTCACCGTCCGCAAAGTTATCGACGGTATCGGTGTCGAACGCATTTTCCCACTCTACTCACCAATGATCGATGAGATTGAGCTCATTCGTCGTTCAAAAGTTCGCCGTGCAAAGCTTTACTTCGTTCGCGAACAAGCTGCAAAGGAGATTCGCCGCAAGATGCGCAAGGTTATGGATACCAAATACCCAGAAGAAGTCATCGCTACCGATGTCGTCAAGAAGGGGACAAAGGTGGAAGGAAAGGAAGAGGCAGTCGCAGAAGCAAAATAAATTCACTATCAAAAACCGCTTCGGCGGTTTTTTGTTGATTAATAGCTTCATTTCAGCTATAGTGTGCAGGTTCCTTTGAAATAGAGAAATTTGCAACAAAGCGATTTTGGTCGAAAACTTTTTCCAGGCTTTGCCAGAAAAAAGTCTTTCGATCCAAATTTTGCAGTGCAAAATTTGCGCGGGTGGCGAAATTGGTAGACGCACTACCTTGAGGTGGTAGCGCCCATTTGGGCATGGAAGTTCGAGTCTTCTCCCGCGCACTTTGTTTAGTTTAGTCACAATAGGAAACCTGTACTGAAGCTGTAAGCTTCGAGTCTTCTCCCGCGCACAAAGTATCTTACTGTTGTACCTCTATCGTAGTTGGCTGGCCGATCTTCGCGCCAGTCAGCTTATTGACGACTTTGATCACGACAAATACTGAGAGGCCGACGATGAGCAAGTTGATAACGGCGTTCAAGAATGATCCCCACTTTACTGCGCCCCATGCGAACGATGAAAAATCTGGCTGTGAAAATACATTGGCAATCATGCCCAACACGATATCTTTGACCAGAGAATTGACCAGGGCGTTGAATGCGGTACCGATAACGACACCGATAGCGAGCTCGATGGCGTTTCCTTTGATGATGAATGTTGTGAACTCCTGAGTGATTTTTTTCATAATAGTTTTATTAATTTATATTATAATAGCACCATGCTCTATACCCGCAAAGGCGACGCTGGCACAACCAAAGATTTCAAATCTGGCCCCGGCGAGCGCAAATCAAAAAGCTCGTGTCAGACTGAGGCGCTCGGCGCTCTCGATGAGCTCGGCGCATTCCTTGGCCTCGCAAAATTGAAGTCGAACGAGGAAATGTGGACTGTCGATGGGGTAAAGCCGTTTGATATTGTCTTTTGGGTGCAGAACAATCTCTTTACGGTGCAGGCAGAAGTGGCAGGAGCAGAAATGAAAGTAGGCCAAGAAAAAGTGACGCAAATGGAACGGTGGATCGATTGGGCAGAAAAAGAGTTGCCGCCAATAAAAACTTTTTTCATCTCCGGTGGCACCGAGCTCGCAGCTTTATTTGATGTTTCGCGTACGCTTGCGCGCAAAGCTGAACGCCGCGTGGTCGCAGGCGGAGAAAAGGGCGAGTTCGTTTTGGATCCGGCTACGCTCGCATTTCTCAACCGGCTTTCTTCGTTATTCTATGCTTTAGCTAGACTTACTAACCATAAATCTGGTATAACTGAGCAACCCCCAAGTTATAAGTAATAGCGGTGGGGAATAGGGTTCGCAATATGGTGGCTATAGTTTAGTGGTAAAACTTCGGTTTGTGGAGCCGATATCGAGAGTTCGATTCTCTCTAGCCACCCACGAAGCAAAATCGCCTTTGGGCGATTTTTGCGTAGTGAAGGGGCTAAGCAATGTGCCTGCGCACATTGCGTGAGAGAATCGAAAAGGTTGAGCATGCGGAACGGAGCGAAGCGAGTACCGCGCGAAACCTGTACTGAAGCTGTAAGCTTCGATTCTCTCTAGCCAATCCCAAGGAAAGTTACAACCCCAATATTTAAGCCGTTTGGATATTAACCGGAATCGAACCACGGTGGTATACTCTTAGCATGAAACCTTTTAATGCGGTAATT
>DATJGJ010000021.1:0-5793 GCA_035495115.1 Minisyncoccota bacterium
CCATGATGGCGACGAACTCCCCTTTACGCACATTGAAGGTAACGCCCGAAAGAGCGACGGTCTCAGTCACGCCGTCGTGATAGGCTTTCTTGAGGTTTTTTACTTCGATGATGTTTGTCGTCATGTACTTTTACCTTTCGCCTTTTTACTTTTGACTTTACTTCACATACGTCACTACCTTGTCACCAACACTTACCCCAGAGATGATCTGCGTCGTACCATCTGAACCCTTGAGACCAGCGGTCACACCGACAGTACTATAGCTCTTGCCATCGCTGTTCACGATACGGACCGTCTTGTTGCCATTATCATCGACGATTGCACGCGTAGGCACTGTGAGCACACCATCGACCTCATGAGTGAGAATATCAGTATTTGCAGTCATACCTGAACGGATGCGCGCATCAGGTGTATCGAACCGTAGTGTGACTTTATATGTAGGAACGCCTTCGAGAACCGTCTCGGCTGGATCTATCTCAGTGACTGTTGCAAGAAATATCACATACTGGCCGTAGGCATCGAGAGTGACGTTGGCCTTATTGCCCAGTGCAACCTTCGCTATATCTGCCTCTGGCACAAATGCTTCGATCTTGAAACCACCGTCACTCTGGACCGCGAAACCTGACTGGCCCGCAGCGACAAACTCTCCGACATTCGGATCAGCCTTGGTGATAATGCCATCTATAGGCGAATATACGCGACTGTCGTTAACATTTGCTTGTGCCTGATCGACTTTCGCCTGTTGTGAAGCAATAGACTGTGAAGAGTTGCCGGCCAACTTGAGATCATAGTTTGACTGAGCAGCAGAGAGCGCTGTTTGAGCTGAGGTGATCGTATCCATTGCACTGTTGAATGCAGAGAGTCCCGCATTCATCGTCGTGCTGACAGAATCAATCTGAGATTGAGCCATGCCTGAATTTCCAACATTCAATTTCCCAACAATCGTTGAGAGATCGCTCATGAACGCCTTCTCTATATTGATATATTTTGAAACGTCGCCCATGACAGCGCTGATATTGTCAGACGTTGCCGAACCAAGGCGAGATGACCATGCACTGAGCGCATCGGAAACAGCTACTCGCTCAGCGTTTATACTCGTCTGAACAGTCGACGAATCAGTCCGAAGGGTGATGGTCGGATTTACACTCTGAGGATTGGTAAAGAAGCTGTCAGTGTAATTGACGAGCGCACCTTGAGCTTTGCTATATGCATCATGGACCGCATTGAGGGCATTCTTTTTTGCAGTATCGAGAGCGGTCTTTTGTACAGCCAACTCTTCTGGCGTAAGAGTACGAGAATAGTCAGCGAGAGTCGCCTGAGCGCTGGCAAGCGCAGCTATGTCACCAGCATTGTCGAGTGAAGCGATGAGGTCTCCGCGTTTGACATGATCGCCAACCTTAACAGAAACAGCTGAGACTACGCCGCTTTTTTTGAAAGCAAGATCTGCTTTAGCGAGTGGTGAGATCGAGCCGGTCACACTGACCTTTTCGACCACATTACCCATGACCACTGCAGCGGACTCAAATGCAGGCGCCTTTGAGCGATGAGTCACATAGTAACCAAAAATAATGACAAGGATAACAAGGCCAATAATCGTATATTTATTTTTTAGAAAGCGATAAAAAGAGCGTTTTTTCATAGAAATAGTATAGCACACCGTTTACTTAACTTTGTGAACAAAAAATCCCTCTCGAGGGATTTAGTATTTCCTTATAACACCCCGTACGATAGCCGCGATGCTCAAACTTACTTCTGGATAAATAGGCTTATACTTTTTATTTGCAGGTTCGAGAAAAACAGTATTCCCTTTTTTACGGAAATACTTCATAGTCCATCCGCCGTCCACGTCAGCGATGACAATATCACCGTCTTTTGGTTCGCCACCCTTCACTGCTATGACGAGGTCCCCTTCATTGATACCGGCCTCAATCATAGAGTCGCCTTTTACCTCGAGCATATAAGTCTTATCTTTGTTCTTATCTCCAATGAGATATTGATCGATATTCATTGTATCGAGCACGTGCTCCTCGGCAAGAGTTGGAAAACCAGCTTCAACCAGACCTAGAAGAGGAACTTCCCCTACGAGCTGATTTGGAATAAGCCTTCCGCGAGAATCCTTATCGAGCACTTCGTCAGCAACAAGTTTATTGATTAATTTGTAGACTGCATTCTTTGACTTGAAGCCAACGAGAGACATGATCTCTTGGTACGCGGGCATGCGCTTGTTATCGCGGTAGAAGTTGAGGATCTTTTGTTTATAAGAGTCGTAGGACATGAATGTATAAAGCGTAACACGAATTCACAAATCTTTGCACGAAAATAGCAAATGACTAAAACATAAACATATGAGCGAGACTGAACGAACTAAAGATTGAACGGCGAGGCTGGAGACGATTGAGCTGAGCGACGAGGAACTTGTGACGGCGAGCCTCTTCGCGATATGACACTCCTCTGATAATAGCGAGATCGATGATGCGGTTAAGCTTTGCAATCTCACGGCGCAACTCACGGACGATTTGATGTTTACTCATGGTATTAAATGTATTTAAAGTGACTTAATAATTGCTTGATAAATATGTTGGGTAGGCACCTGCCTGCATGAATACAGTATAGGTGAACTATCGTTCACCTGCAAGTGATATGGTGTGGATAAGTAAAAGACCCCTTATTCAGGAGCCTTTTACTCTATAAACGTAATCGCCTTTCCCTTCTTGCCGCCGCGGCCGGTACGACCGATACGGTGGATGTAATCTTCATAGGTTGCAGGAAGATCGTAGTTGATGACATGTGAGACATCTGACACATCGATACCACGAGCAGCGACATCAGTAGCGACAAGGACCTGGAGACTGTTCTTCTTGAACATATCGAGTGAACGCTGACGATGTGACTGTGTCTTGTTACCATGGATAGACTCGGCTTTGAAACCGCGCGCAACGAGAAGCTCCTTCAATTTTTCAACACCATGCTTGGTCTTGCCGAAAATGAGAACCTTTGAGAAATCTGACTGAGTGAGGAGATCTTGGAGAACGTCGACTTTATTCTTACCTTGAACACGGACAATGTCCTGATCAACACTCTTTGATGTATCACCTGTTTTAACTGAAATAGATACCGGACTCTTCAAGAAATCTTTGACGAGAACCTGGATCTCGCTCGACATAGTCGCTGAGAAGAAGAGGGTCTGGCGTTCTGCAGCCATTTTGCTCATCATAAAACGCATATCATGGATGAATCCCATATCGAGCATGCGGTCTGCCTCATCGAGAACAACGGTCTTTGTGTGTGCAAGGTCGAGGGCTTTGCGTTCCTGAAGATCCTTGAGACGACCCGGCGTACCAATGACGAAGTTATATGAACGGCGAAGTCCTGAGAGCTGCTTGCCCATTGGTGAACCACCGACACATACGACCGAAAAGATTGCGAGCATATTTGCGAAACCACGGAGCTCATCATCGATCTGAGTAGCAAGCTCGCGTGTAGGAACCATGATAATGATCTTTTGTGAACGATCTTTGAGAACCTTATCTATGAGAGGTATGAGAAAAGCGGCGGTCTTGCCTGTACCAGTGTTAGCGATACCGACGACATCTTGCCCTTTGAGGACATGAGGAATAGCGCGATCTTGGATAGGAGTTGGGTTGACGTAGCCTTTCTTGACGATGTTCGCCTTGAGCTTGTCATCTATAAGAAAATCGACGAAAGCATGTTCAGGCTTGAAAACCTCAACTTCTTCGGTAATGACTGCTTTGTTGACGAATTTTGAGATGTCACGGAATGATTTCTGCGCGAAACCGCCACGTCCTCCATTGCCACGTGAACCGCCACCACGACTGCCACTGAAAGCGCCCTTTGGTCCCGCTTTGTAACCGCCACCCTTGTAGCCACCTCCTTTGTATCCCCCACCAAAAGATGGACGATCACCATGTGAACCATGTCCGCCGAAAGAAGATTTGCCTTTATATCCTCCACCAAATGCAGGTTTTGGACTATTAGCAAAACCGGTACCAGGAGTACTGGTTGTCTGATATTTCTTGAATTGAGGCTTGCCGAAAGAAGGGTTAGCAAAACGCTTTGGTCCACCGAATGATGATGTGCCGAATTTCTTTGGGCCACTGTGCCCTCCTCCATGAAAAGGACGCCCGCCAGTTGGGCGGTGCGATGATCCTCCTGCTTTATGTGGTCCACTAGAACCTTTAAAATCTTTACCGGGCATGTTGTTTAAGTCTAGATACAATATACTATCTCAGCGAAAATGTCAAGGATTTAAGCTACCACCTCCCCGCCCGCCACATACCCCGTCGTCCAACAGAGCTGAAGTGAATACCCTCCCGACGGGCGATTGATGTGGAGCAAATCCCCAGTGACATAGAGATTCTCCGCCACCTTTGACTTCATTGTCCTCATATCTATTTCTTCCAGGGACACACCACCATCTGAGACAACTGCCCTATCATCACCCATAAGACCTGTGATAGTAAGTGGCAGCGCTTTCAGTAAGCGCACGAGTTTCTTGCGCTCTTCCACTCTAACATCATTCACCTGCTTGTTTAGATCAATGAGACTAATTAGGTTAATTAGAAATTCTACTCCTTTTGCCATACCGAGAGGCAAGATTTCACCTAATACATTTTTCAAAAGCTTATTTTTATTCTCATCGAATATGCCGATGATGCGCTTTTCGAAAGCACCGAGATCTTCAGTCGGGAACGGATCAATGACAGCAGTGACCGTTCCTGCAGGCAAAAGATCTGCGACTTCAGAGGCACTATTGAGTATTAGCGGCCCAGACAAGCCAAAATGGGTAAAGAGGATACGTCCCTTCTTTGAAAAATCTTTGACGCCATCAACATAAAAAGTGATCTTCATATCTTCGAGGGCGATGCCAGCGAGCTTTTTTGACCATTCATCCTCGACTGCAAGTGGCACGATGGAAGGCGTTGGTGCAACGACCGTGTGACCGAGATCGCGGAGCCAGTTGAAACCATCCCCTGTCGAACCCGTCTCTTTGTGCGATGCACCACCAGTAGCGAAGATAAACTTCTTAGCGAAATATTCTTGAGCACCACAACTAACAGACACAATGACCTTGCCATCCTTGCTCACTTTAGTTACCGCCGAACCAGTCTTAATTTCTACCCCTCCTTCTTTTACATATTTCTCGAGCACATTATATACATCGAGTGCTTTATGGCTTACAGGAAACGCACGCTTGCGCTCTTCGACGACCAACGGCAAACCGCGCGATTCAAAGAAATTAAACGTATCTTTGACGCCGAACTTTTCAAATACAGAAAAAAGAAACTTACCCGCGTCTCCATAATGCTTCAAGAGCTCGCGGATATCATATTCAGCATTAGTGATATTACAACGGCCGCCACCAGTGATCTTGAGCTTCTCGCCCATCTTTTTATTTTTCTCAAGCAACAAGACGCGCCCCGGTTTTCCGCTCTGTTTTAATGCTTCGGCTGCGCTCCCAGCAGCCATGAGGCCAGAGGCACCGCCGCCAACTACTATGACATCGTAAATTTCATTCATATATTAAGCCGCGCACGTACCTGGAGGGATGGAATCATTTGGCTCAAGGAGAGAAAAACCGCCAGTTGAAGTCGATACTGCAAAGAGCATGCCGTTGCTCTCATACCCTTTTATCTTGCGAGGCTCAAGGTTCGTCACGAACATACAGGTCTTGCCGACGAGCACCGCAGGATCTGGAAAATACATTGAGATGCCGGAAACGATCTGACGTGGTGGAAGTTTGGTGACGATAGGAGCTGGAGCTGGCGCATCAGG
>DATJGJ010000022.1:0-11393 GCA_035495115.1 Minisyncoccota bacterium
CCATGATGAAAAGGCCGACGGCGAGCGCGATCGTCTCTATAAGATCATGGAGCTGGCTACTGCGTACTTTGAAGAGCAGTTGGCCCGGTCTGCTGAAGCGAGAGAGTATATAAAGAGTCGCGGTATCACCGAAGAAACACAGAAATCTTTTAGAATAGGACTCGCGCCTGATGGCTGGAGAAACTTGATGACTTATCTCAAAGGTAAAGGTTTCAATGAAGCTGCAATGGAAAAAGTGGGTCTCATCAAGCAAAAAGAGGGCACGTCTGACTACTATGATCGCTTCCGTGGACGCATCATGTTTCCGATATCTGATTCGAGCGGCCGTGTCATCGCTTTTTCGGGGCGCATCTTGAAAGACGTAAAAAATGCAGATGGCAGCTCGCCCGCGAAATATTTGAATAGCCCCGATACGCCGCTCTTTGATAAGTCGCTCGTCTTATATGGTCTCGATAAAGCAAAGACAGAGATCCGTCGTTTGAATTACACTATTTTCGTCGAGGGGCAGATGGACTTAGTTATGTCGCATCAAGCTGGCATACGAAACACAGTCGCTTCATCAGGTACGGCGCTCTCCGAAGAGACGATGAATGCAGTTGGCATCATCTCGAACCTCGGTTTGGTCCGCAGGCTATCGCCGAACATGATCATTGCTTTTGATAGCGACTCAGCCGGCAGAAAAGCGGCCTTGCGTGCAGCGGGTATAGCTCTTTCGCTTGCTATGGATGTGAAGATCGCTGATATCGTAGGCGGTAAAGATCCTGCAGACCTTGTAAAGGAGGATGTAGAAAAATGGAAACAGACATTGCGCGATGCCAAGCCGGTCATTGAGTTTGAGTTGGGGAATGTGGTGCGCGAACATGCAGAGTCAAAGAGCACTGATGCGCGCAAATTGACCAAGATGGTTACTGAAAGAGTGTTGCCGCTTGTCGCGCGCATTGAAAGCTCGAGCGACCAAAGCCATTTCGTTGCCATGATTGCTGATCAAGCCAAAATCCCTGTGGACTCAGTCTGGCAGGATGTGCGAGTGGTGGCAAAGAGGCTCAAGGAATCTGAAGCAGCCGCAAATCCAGCCGCAAACCAATTTAACTCCGTTCAAACAAGCGGCAGAAATACTATTACTAAGGCACGTACAACCAGCGAGATGCCGAGACGTGTGGATCTGATCGAGAGACGGTTGTTTGGTCTACTGTTTCTCATGGAAAAAGAAAAGCTCAATGACCAAGTAACAATAACCAATAACCAAGTAAAGAAAATGGCTGGTGAGAGCTTTGAAGCACGGGTTGCGTTTGCTAATGAAAACAAAAATGATCTGATGTTCGAAGCTGAATCTTTCTTTGGTACTGACGCTGGCAAAGACGGCGAGAATTGGGTGAAGCCTATGAAAGAATTGTTGAAGAATTTTGAGGAAGACATCATCAGCGATGAGATCGTCGTTGCCATGCATGAGCTCAAAATCGCCGAAAAGGCAGGGGACAATGAAAAAGTCATGGAGTTGGCAAAGAAGTGCCAAGCTTTATCTATTAGGAAAGCGCAGATCGGGAAGGGGAAGTAGCAAATAAAAATAGGCGCTCCCAAGTGGGCGCCTATAACTGATCAAATAATTAGGTTTTAAGATACCATCCTTGTTCGTCCGCTTCTTTTTGAGCAAAATCTTTTGCCTCAAGGAAGTTTCTTTCCAATCGAAGGTTGATGCAACGAAGAATGGTTTCTTTGTGAAATAGCGGTAGAAAAAGGCCAACCATCGGTTCCCATTTGCCGCTCAAGAAATATCCATGCACAACATGTGTCTCAATCGGTGCGTGGGTGATAACGACATCACGGTCCCAGGCGTGTTCGACGACTATTACGTCGCCCACACGCATCGTCATGCCGTAGTTGCCTTCATAATTCTGAATCATTTCAGTTTTGAGGGCTAACCAGCACATGATATGTTTCCACTCACGTTCGGGGCGGTCGAGTTTGTGTATAGCACCGCTTTTGTGCGCCGCTATATTGATCTGGCGCATCTGTCGGAGCAATGCGAATTCTTGACCGTTGACGAGTTTGTGCAAATTTTCAGGCATGCAGAGTTCGTCATACAGCATCCAGAATTCCGAGCTACCGTAAATGTAACTGAGTGTCGGCATTAGTGGTTCGTTCATAATTTGACCTTTCGTTTTTTATTTTAAGTAACTGCTTGTTGTTTAGGGTAACATTCTCACACTTGAATACTGGCGTCAATCTGGTAAAAATAAGCATACTTGCTCACTTTTAATCTATATGTTACCTTATACGAACTATGAAGAAAGATATCCATCCAGAGAACTATCGCCCAGTTATTTTCGCCGACAACTCAAGCGGTGCTAAATTCCTCATTCCTTCTACTATCGCTACAAAAGAGACAGCAAAGTGGACAGACGGCAAGGACTACCCAGTATTCCATGTTGAAATTTCGAGTGCTTCTCATCCTTTCTATACGAACCAGGACAAGACCATCGACACCGCAGGCCGCGTCGAAAAGTTCAAGACTCGTCAAGCAAAAGCAAAGAAGTAGGGAATTAAAAAACGATCGAGAGATCGTTTTTTGTTATCTGAGTATGATAAAATTTTGCTCGTGGGCAGAATTAATATTTACATTGATGGAAATAATCTATATAGAAGCGCGAAAGTGCTTGGTTTTGATGTTGATTATAAAAAGTTTCGTGGATGGTTACGTCAGAAATATAATGCACAAAGTATCTATTTATTCATAGGGTTAGTTCCAGATAGGGTGAAATTTTATGAATATCTTCAGGAATGTGGATTTATTTTGGTATTCAAACAGACAATTACTGTGAGTGGTTTGGTAAAGGGGAATTGTGATGCTGAACTTGTATTAAAAGCGACTTCTGATTTTTACACGAAATCATTTGATAAATGTATTCTTATAACCAATGATGGGGACTTTGGATGTCTTGTTGAATTTTTAGTAAGCCACTCTGCCTTGGACAGGATCATTTCGCCGGATGAGGATAAATGCTCATTCTTATTGAGGAATAAAAATGTGGAAATTACTTTCTTGAATGATATATATCATAAGTTTTCCAACAAAAGTTAATGTACCGAAATAAAAAAGCCCCCGGTGTAGACGAATCTACACAAGGGTCTTTTTCATAGTGATATGTATATAGTATACCAGATACATATATTAGTCAATTTCAAGAAACTGTGTTAATTTGTTGTGATGAATCTGGATGTATACAAAAATAACCCAAAGACAGCTTTCATGGCTGGTCTGTACGAAAAACTCCTCAAAGACGAGGCTGAGACAAAGGCTATGGCTGAAAAAGACCCTTCAATGAAAGAGCTCGTTGAAGCTGACCTTGTCTCTATCGAAGAGCAAAAGAAATCCATGCTGGCCGAAATGGATGAGATCATAAAGAACGACGTCGTCGAAGAAGAAAAGCCAAAAGAGATCATCATGGAATTCCGTGCGGGCGCGGGTGGCGATGAGGCGGCTCTTTTCGTGGCAGAGCTCGTCGATATGTACAAGAGATATGCAGAAGCGCGCGGTTGGAAGGCGATTTTGACTGAAAAGTCAGAGAATAGCCTCGGCGGTTTCAAAGATGCATCGCTTCAGATCAAGGGAACAGGGGTATATGAAGATCTCCGTTGGGAAACGGGTGTGCATCGTGTACAGCGCGTGCCAGAGACAGAAAAAATGGGGCGCATCCATACCTCGACTATCACCGTTGCCATCATGCCGCTTCGTAAAAAATCAAAAGTAGTACTAAACCCAGCTGACCTCGAGATGGAATTCTCACGCGCGGGCGGCAAAGGTGGTCAAAACGTTAACAAAGTCGAATCTGCTGTCCGCCTTGTGCACAAACCAACCGGACTCGAAGTTCGTTCGACTGCAGAACGCAGTCAGGGCGCAAACCGCGAACTTGCTCTCCAGATTTTGACGGCGAAAGTCGAAGCGCTCCATGAAGAGCAAGAGGCAAAGAAGTTTGCCAGTGATCGCAAGGGTCAGATCGGCACGGGCGACCGTTCAGAAAAGATTCGCACGTATAACTTTCCTCAAGACCGTATCACTGATCATCGTATCAAGCAGTCATGGCACAATATTCCGGTGATCCTCGAAGGACGCATCCAGCCTATCATCGACGCGCTCCATGAGTTCGAAAAGACCGGTGCTACGGGAGGGGAAGCCGATGATTCAGAATAATAAATACGGCTTAGTAGCCTTTTAATTGACTTATTTACTGCCTCCTGCTAAGCTATCGTCTACCTATGTCAGCAAATACACTAATAGATCAAATGTTTAGCGCAGGCGCGCATTTCGGACTTGGCCGTTCACGCCGTCACCCAACAGTCGCTCCTTTTATTTTTGGCACAAAGAACCGCACCGATATCTTTGACCTCGAAAAGACAGAAAAGACTCTTGAGGCAGCAAAAGCATTCGTGACAGCTCTCGGAAAGGAAGGAAAGACCATTCTTTTTGTTGGTGGCAAGAAAGAAGCTTCAGCTCTCGTGAAGACTGCTGCTATGTCTCTCAACATGCCTTACGTCGAAGGACGTTGGATTGGTGGTACTCTCACCAACTTCGGCAACATCCGCAAGCGCATAGAACGCTATGAGAAGCTCATCTCAGATCGCGAAAAGGGCGAGCTCGCAAAATACACCAAGCGCGAACGCATGCTCATCGACCGTGAGATTGCAAAGCTCGAACGCATGTTCCTCGGTATAGTTTCTCTTAAGAAGATGCCTGAACTCCTTTTCCTTATCGATCCTCGCAAAGAACAGAACGCTATCGGCGAAGCTGGTCATGCAAAGATCCCTGTTATGGCTCTTGCTAGTTCAGACTGTAATATCTCTGAAGTTAAGTTTCCGATTGTTGGAAACGACGCAGCTAAGGCAAGTATCCAGTTTTTCTTGAGTGAAATTGCTGCCGCATATCAGGCTGGCAAAAAGGAGGCAAAATAGGGTACAATTAAAGAGACGAATTACTAATTGGTCTAATTATTCTAATTTCTAAGTCGTCGTATTTAGATCAATTAGGTTAATTAGAAATTAGGCATTATTTATATTTTTATTTCATCAATACTATGGCTATCACCATCACTACAGAACAAGTAAAGGAACTTCGTGACATGACAGGCATCTCTGTTATGCAGTGTAAAAAAGCACTCGAAGAAGCTGGTGGCGACAAAGAAAAAGCCCTTGTTATCCTCCGCAAGAAGAGTGGCGAGCTCGCAGCAAAGAAAGGCGATCGTACTTTTGGTGCAGGCGTAGTTCAGGCATATATCCACGCCAATGGCAGTGTCGGTGCTCTCGTTGAGCTCAACTGTGAGACTGATTTCGTTTCAAATAACGAAGAATTCAAGACCATAGCTCGTGATATTGCGATGCATGTCACTGCTACAAACCCAAAATTCCTCAAGAAGGAAGATATCACCGAGTCAGATATGGCGACTGCAAAGGAAGTATTCCAGAATGAAGTCAAAGACAAGCCAGCTGCTATGCAAGAAAAGATCCTCGCAGGTAAGCTCGATACGTATTTCGCAGAAATGGTCCTTCTCAATCAGCCATTCATCAAGAACCCAGATGTCACCATCCAGGGTTTGGTAGATGCTGCTATGCAGAAGTTTGGTGAAAAGGTCGCTGTTGGACGCTTCAAGCGTTTCAAGGTCCTCGAAGCCTAGTTATTGGCACTTCGGTGCCGCTTATGTATACACTCATTTCAATCTTCTATATCTCGCTCATTGGCATGATCATCATGGTCTTGTTCAAACGCCATGAAGTGAAGACCAATAAACCATCGCTCATCTCGCGTCTCGGACAAGGGAGCGATCATATATTCCACGCATTATTTGCTTCGGTCGGAAAAGGTGTCTCATATATCAACAAGCACACATTCATCGCCGTTGCGCAGTGGGTTACTTTTCATATCCTCGTACGCGTTAGAAAGGTCTATGTCGAGGTCAAGCACCAGGCATTGGCGAATCCTCACGGCAAGAAGATGATCGATGCGGTGCGCGGTCGCGGCGAAGTCAGAGATCATGGCGCTTCTTTCTACCTCAGAAAGATTGCGGAGAAGAATAAAATAGGTTAATCTATCTGCACATCGCTTAGATGTGCCGCCTTAGCTCAGTTGGTAGAGCAACTCTTTTGTAAAGAGAAGGTCCTCAGTTCAAGTCTGAGAGGCGGCTCCAAGAAAAATTCCGCATATGCGGAATTTTTATTTATCTCTATTTCTTAGTCGTCGTAGCTGTGCTCGTTGCCACCAGCCCCGGTGCTATCTTCTGAATGTCTTCGATAGTGTGGAATCCGCTATACGTCTTATTGTTGATGACCAAACCAGGAAGCGGGTCTTTTATCTTATATATATTGGCGAGTGTCTTGATGGCAGATACATTCAAGTCATTGTCGAACGAATACACGCGTATATTGCCCGGATAGTGTTGGCGGATATAGGTGAGCACGTCTCCTTGTTTGTCGCAGTCAGGGCACTTTGCCTCATAGAAATATAGGACGATAACGGGGCGATTTTTGCATTGAGAAGCAGAGTTGATGAGAATATAGTCTTTGATCTCAAGGAGGGAGTAATACTGCTTGAGAGTTATCACATCTGGATCTTGTCCGCGGCCGGCTGATTCGAGGTATGAGAGACGGTCTGACATGTCACCGAGCTCTTTACCAAGCTCAGAGCTGAAGAGATCGTCGCATGCGGCAGACTTGAGGAGGTTGAACTGGGTTTCTGAAGAGAGGATGCTGAGCGATATAGAGTCTTGCATGGTGCGCACCTCATCAACGCGTCTATTGTCTATCCACGAGCTGATACCGATAGCAGTTATGAAAATAGCCGCAGTAATCAAAAAAGTGAATCCATATTTTTTCCAATCTTTTATCATGTTGTTGTATTTACTAGCGCCACACCGCCTGCTTACTGAGTGCCACATTGGCTAATGAACGTATGATCCAGAAGGGCGCAATAACAGAATATAAGCATACATAACAGGCAATATCAAAGATTTTGGCTGTATTGCCGTGCGAGAGCCTCATACCGATCGCTATGAATGCTATAACAAGTCCGAATGCGACGAGACCTGCAAAAACAAGCGGAGATGTGTGCAAATAGAACCAATTGAATGAAGGCCATGACCACTCGAACATCTTGTAGCCGATGGCTTGGAAATGAACAACATAGTCACGAATAGCGCGGACGAGATCATATCCAAATGTCGCAACGACAAAGAGCACGCTACCGGCTGAGATGACCATCATCGGCAAGACAAACCCGCCAAGGTGGCTGTATTTGCGATTGAGTAGCATGCCACGATAGTCGCGCAGGTTATGGAGAAATCCTGAGGTCCAGCGTACGCGTTGCTTGTAGAGCTTCTTTGGGGTACGAGGCGAAGAAGTATAAATAACTGCATCGTGAGCGCTAGCGATAGTGAGGCCGTGCGACTGCATACGAAGAGCCATTTCCATGTCTTCAGTGTTGTGAGCTTTTCTGTAGTATCCGATTTGCTCGAAGACGCTTTTGCGGAAAATAGAGAATGGCCCTGGGGTCACATACAATGCGCGCAATTCAGCGAGAATGCTACGGAGAAATACACCTATGAGATACTCTGTCTTTTGCATGCGCTGGATGATCGTATCGGGTTTGTAGATATGGAGCGATGGTACGACAGCCATGACTGTTGGATTTTCGAATTGCTTCATGATACGGACCAGAGCGTCAGGTTTTGCATATGAATCTGCATCGAGACAGCCGACAAACGGAGTTGTGGCCCGAGCGATGCCCATATTGAGGACAGTGTGCTTGCCACCATTTTCTTTGTGGATGATCTCGATTTGAGGATGGTTGTTGTATTTCGCGAGCGCCAATGCGGTGCCATCGGTCGAACCATCGTTGATAGCCATGATATGGAGCTTTTCTCGTGGGTATTCGAGTGCGAGCAGGGACTCGATAGTTTTGACTGCTGTTGTTTCTTCGTTGAAGCAAGGGACAATGATGGTGACACCGGGCAAGTCAGGATGGAGAGGTGCCGTAGTAGTTCTCAATTTGTGCAGGCTTTTACGGTGCTCAAAATAGGTGATGAGCATGAACATTTCGAAGTAGAGGGACATAAAAAGTATGCCCAATGTGATGATTTCTCGGAGAGAATACATGGGGATTAGTATGCCACAAAGTTGCTGATTTTACTAGATAATGCGTGATATACTATGATAGTATATAATCATATTATATGAGCTTATGTCCTAAGCTCTGTTTACTATTTATTTTTTAATTTATGTCTACCACAGATACCCAATACCTCACCAATGAGAAGTTTGCTGAACTCAAAAAAGAACTCGAATTTTTGAAGGCGGAAAAACGGAAAGAGGTAGCTGAGCATCTCGAGTACGCAAAAAAGCTCGGTGATCTCTCTGAAAATGCCGAGTATCATCAAGCTCGCGAAGAGCAGGGTGAAGTCGAGGATCGTATCCGTTATATAGAGAATCTCCTCAAAAATGCTGTTATCGCTACGGTCACAGCAGGCAATCTGATAACTGTTGGTTCAACGGTACGACTTGAAAAGGATGGCACGAAGGACAATAAATCTATGGTCTACACAATAGTTGGTTCAGAAGAAGCGGATACGACACAAGGCAAGATTTCAAACGTATCTCCTCTCGGATCGGCACTCATTGGCCATAAAGAAGGCGACAAAGTAACAGTTCAGACACCAAAAGGCACTACTATATATCGTGTTGCTGCGCTCAGTTAAAAAATATGGAGCACATACCTTCTCAGGCAGAGAATTTTGAGTCTAATTTTGATGAGCAGTTTAAAAAACGAGAAGAGATAGATCTTTTCGGTACAAAATTCGAAATAGTAGATATACATCCAGATATAGAATCTACTCCAGTGCCTATTTTAATCGCGCCAGGCTGGACCGAGGATATGGAATCCTTTAAAGAGGGAATGCGTATGTTGGTTGAGAAAGGCAGGAGAGTATTGTCTCTCGAGCATCCACGATATGGTAATGAGATGGATGCAGTCGATGAAGATCTGAAGAAACTCTATCCTGTTGATGAATTGAGAAAGGCCTTGGCGCTACTTGCGGTCATCGATCAAAAAGGGCTTGGTCCGGTAGATGTGATAGCACATTCGGAGGGCGGCATTAACACAGCGATCGCTGCTACCCTTGAAACAGAAAAATTTCATAGGATAGTCTTTGCAAATTCAGCCGGCTTGCTCGGCCCAGACAATTTTCCTCGGTTGAGCACGCGATTTAACACGTTCACACTGAATGAGATCAAAAATCTCATATACAGCGATGATCTCAAGCGCCAAACCGGCATACAAAACATGCTGGGCAAGATCACTGAGTATATTGCTGCGAATTTTGTCCGTGCTACAAAAGAATCAGTTGCTATATCAGAAGTACAGATCCAAGATATGATCAAATATCTCCATGACGAGGGAGTGGGCATCACCATTTTGAATAGCGAGGATGATATTGTTTTTCCGCCAGAAAAAGTAAAAGAAATAGTGGATGCAAAGCATGTAGACAATTACGTTACATTGCCAGGAGGTCACGGAGAGATAGCGCTGAATCCGCGAGAATATATGGATGTGATCAACCAAGCATTTATACAAGGTGAAATTGCGAAATCATAGTTTTAACGCTACACTAGCCCCATGTCATCATCACTCGACGAACTCAAAGGTATCCGCCTCGCCAAGCTAGAACTCCTCAAGAAAGCCGGCATAGATCCATATCCAGCCAAAGTCCCTCGCGATTTTTGTTTGGCTGATGCGAAGGCGAACTTTGCTGAGTATGATGAAAAAGGTTCTGGGGCGCATGCTGGCAAGCCAGTCTCTCTCGCTGGACGCGTCATGGCCATTCGTGGACAAGGCGCTATTTTGTTCGTTGTCCTCGATGATGGTAAATCTACATTCCAAGCAGTCGTTAAAAAAGACGTATTGAATGGCTCGACGCCCCAAACGCAGTTTGATTTTTTTACGAGTGTTGCTGACATTGGCGATATCATCAGTGTGACGGGAACATTTTTTGTCACACAAAGAGGCGAGCAGAGTATCCTCGTGACATCATGGGCGATGGCCTCAAAGTCACTTCTTCCATTGCCAGAAAAATGGCACGGCATCCAAGATCCCGACGAAAAGCTCCGTAAGCGCTACCTCGATTTCATCATGGATGGGGATACACGAAATCTTTTTTATAAAAAAGCAAAGTTTTGGGATGTGACGCGCCGTATCCTCAAGGCCGAGGGATTTTTGGAAGTAGAAACGCCGACACTTGAAACAACGACTGGTGGCGCTGAAGCTCGCCCATTCGTTACGCATCACAATGACTACGACATGGATGTATACCTTCGCATCTCAGTCGGCGAGCTCTGGCAGAAGCGCTTGCTCGCTGCAGGCTTTCCTCGAACATTCGAGATCGGACGCTTGTACCGCAATGAAGGGTCGAGCCCAGAGCATGCACAAGAGTTCACGAATCTTGAATTCTATGCATCATATTTTTCTTTTGATGACGGTATTTCATTTACCGAAAAACTGATCAAAACTGTCGCTGAAGAAACATTCGGTAGCTTGTCTTTTGATATAAAGGGAGAAAAGGTGGATCTTTCGGTTGCATGGCCTCGCATCGACTATGTCGAAACGGTTGAAAAAATGACAGGCATCAATGTGCTCTCTGCTTCGGAAAAAGATATGACAGCAAAGCTCAAAGAGCTTCATGTCGATTTTGAAGGTATGAACAGAGAGCGCCTGACGGATACCCTGTGGAAGTATTGTCGCAAGCAGATCGTCGGTCCTGCATGGCTCGTCGGTCACCCAAAGCTCGTATCTCCGCTCTCAAAAGCTGATCCAAAGAAGCCTGAGACTACTTTGCGCGCGCAGCTGATCTTGGGCGGGGCAGAGATGACTAATGGTTTTTCTGAATTGAATGATGCGGTTGAACAGCACGCTCGCTTCGATGTGCAGCAAAAGCTCATTGAAAAAGGGGATGAGGAGGCTATGATGCCTGATTGGGAATTCGTCGAGATGCTCGAGCATGGTATGCCACCAGCATTCGGTTTTGGTATGGGCGAGCGCCTCTTCTCGGTTCTAGCAGGTAAAACGCTTCGTGAGACACAGCTTTTCCCGCTGATGAAGCCAAAGAAGTAGGGGAAAAAGGTCCATATAAAAAGAAAAAGACAGTATTTCAAAATACTCATTGTCATATGGGTATTTTTGTGGTAGAAATGATTCAAACAACAAGGAAAGGTTTCGTATGAGTTACATTAAAATGGAAAGGTCAGGTTGGGTTCGCCGCCGCATCGAAGCGCTTCGCAATAACAGTCTTCGAGGCAAAGCTACTCGCTTGTATCGCAACGTACACACGCGGATGAACAATCCAAATGTGTCACCGTTG
>DATJGJ010000023.1:0-28370 GCA_035495115.1 Minisyncoccota bacterium
CGGCTTCGGCAAAAAGATCCGCAACGCCAAGACCGCCAACATCCCTTACTTCATCATCATCGGCGACAAAGATATCGCCGCTGGCGCAGTCACCCTCGAGAGCCGCGACCATGGCCAGATTGGACAACTGAAAGTCGAGGAAGTATTGAGCAAGTTCGAAAGCGAGATTAAGGAGAAGAAATAAAATAATAGTAAAGCCCGTTGAATATCATTCAACGGGCTTTTGCATTGCCGAGATAACAGCTAGTTACAGGCAACTAATTCTTGACGTGTTTTCATGCGTTGCACATAGACACCAGACTGGTCAACGATGATGTCACCGGGCTTGGCGCTGAGCGGAATGGAGAACTCGCCATTTTCATGAATGAGCACGCGCACGACGCGAGGTTTCGGAGCGCTTTCTGGTATGTATAATCTTGCCATGCTTTTTTTCTTTCTCTTTGAGCTCTATCGCAACCGAGCAGGTTGCACGATATCCTATTGGATTTTTTGTTAGGCATTCGCAGATGCCTGTTATTTAATGTCTACTCAACGAACTACATTAGTATTATATCATATAATATGCATTTGTCAATACATAACAAAAACCCCCATTACTGGGGGCTTTTGTTGTTATAGGCTATTTAGACTTTTTATTTGGAGCTTCTGCCAGTGGCAGACGGGCACACCCGCTCTATGTTCCCTATCGATCATCAAAGATATTAGATCTTTGGACGATTGAATATGAGATACATGATAGTAGCGAAGAGAACGAGGATGATGAGTATCGCTACCCAACCCCAAGGAATGTTCTGGAGTGAGAAGAGTGCTGCAGCCGACTGACCATTATCGGTAGTTGCTGGAGCTGTCTGTGTAGGAGCCGGAGTAACAGGTTTTGTAACTGTTCCCCCTGGGCGACGCACATTCAATGTATTACTACATGCGTGTGTCGCTGTTCTTCCGTCAGCTGAGGTGACAGTGACGATAGCGCTCTTTTCGCCATATGAGTTGTAATACTTTATAGCTGAAGCACCTGAACCTGAGAGACCGTCAGTGCCTGACCATGTGTATGAGTAAGGTGCAGCACCGCCAGTAACTTCTACTGACCATGTGATCGGCTGATTGAGAGAAGCGACCTGTGGATCTGAGTAACAGCCAACATTGAGACCACTGTTGTTCGAACCATATACGTTATTGTTGTAATACGTTGGAGGATAATTGTAGCCAGTGACATTCACTGTACCTGAACATGTCTGAGTGACAGTCTGTCCATTTGCATTCACAGTAACACTTGCTGTCTTATATCCAGGATTGTTGTATGTCGTGGTGACTGACTGACCATATCCATAGAGGCCATCTGTGCCTGTCCATGTGTATGTTGCGCCATAGTAGTTGTTGTTGTAACCACTATTGTAGTTTCCGCCATATACATTCGCTGTCCAAGTGATAGATGCACCAACATTAGTATAAGTAGTATTGGCTACACAAGAGACCTGGAGAGGATAATATGTTTGTGGTGGAACATATACTGGAGGTGGGACATATACTGGTGGCTGATATACAGGAGGATAATCATATGTATTGCCATATACAGTAACTGAACCGCTACATGAAACTGACTTTGTTTGGTTTCCAGAAGTAACGGTCATAGTCGCACTCTTTGATCCGCTGGTGTAATACACTTTTGAGATCGAAGGACCTGCACCCGTGAGACCGTCAGTACCTGACCATGAGTAACTATATGATCCTGTACCGCCTGAGATATTTGAAACCCATGTTGCACTGTCACCGACATTTGCAGTCAATGGCTGTGGGTAACACTGGATATAGAGTGGAGAAACCGATGTTTGTGTCGGCTGATAGTAGACTGGTGGGTAGTATGTACCACAACCAGAACTACATGCCTCGGCTTTCGGAGCCTGAGACAAACCAACGACAAAAACGAGGGCCAATCCGAGGACTATACCGCCGAATATGTAGTTTTTGTTTATTTTATAATTCATATAATTTAAAGCTATCACACTTGATATACCACGTACAGTGGCTTAATCAAGCCGTAAAAGCGGGTAGATTATTACTAAAGATACGCCTATAACAAGTCGTATGGGTACATTATATACTATATATGGCATATTTGTCAAGTACCCTATATAGTTTGTTATAGGGTATCACCTACGCCGTTAAGCCATATTTTGGGCATAAAAAAACCCTCCCTACCTTCCCAAAAGTTAATCTGGAAAGATGAGGAGGGTGCGAGTTTATTGAATACCATTCGTGCTTACGATAACCATCCGATAATACCCGTTGTCATCCGGAGCAGAATCATCCATGAGAACAATGGGCATATCAGCGGATACTGTATTTGTCGTCACTGGCGTCCAGTGAGCAAAATCAGTCGTTCGCTGAAGCACGGTCGTGTAAGTAGTAGCGGAACCGTTCGTTATGGTGATCAAGCCGTTATTGCCTACACCGATGAACGGTATCGAAGCAACAGGGACGCCGTTACTGGTGAAGTTATTCACCGAACCGACAACCAAACCATACGTAGCTTGCAGCCACGAACTGAAGTCCACATTATCAATTGTGCCAGAGCTCGGCATGATGGTTACGCCCTTTGTAAACGCTACACGGGGACCATTTGTTCCTGTTGAGATTGTGTAACCTACAGAAACGGAGTTGCCGCAGCCACAATCAGGATTTTTTGGATCAGACATTGTCCCACCGATCTTGATCCAAGCCGCATAGACATCAGTTGATACTAATGCTTTCTTTGTCGTATTTGTCGGCGAGTTTGGCGGATTATTCGTGCCGAGCTTATTTTTACAGAGATTGTAAATATTGTAGTAGACAATGCCACCCACAACGATCACAGTCACTGCAATGACGCATTCAGGAACTAGTTTCGGGGATGGATTGATGTGGACATGAGGCAACGGAGTCAGCAACGCAAAATGCCCTGCTGATGTCGAGTTGTCCGTCTGAGCCTGAGCAGATCCTGCGCCCAACATACAGAGCAATGCGCCAACCAAAATCAGGATACGCACGTGCCTACATGTTGCGATAGCGGTTATGATCAGGATCAAGCAGAAGATAATGCATGGAAGCATGTAACGATTGATCCACAGGACAGCCTTGCCTAAGTGAGGGTGGCGAACACTGAAGCATTCATTGTGCTTGTTATTTATAGCCTTGAGGTGAGCCCACAGACTTTGCTTTTTGTTTTTGTTCACAATTTTCCTTTCTCTTTTGTGAATTGTTTACTGCAGAGAAGCTACGTCGCGACAATTGGTATTGTCAAAGAACGAGCATGTTGAATGAACTGTACATCTCACAGATGACTATGTCAATAGCTATATCCTGTGCCAAGGACCAGGATCGATTGTGCCGCGAAAATTTGTGCCAAGGACCAGGATCGAACTGGTGACCCTTCCCTCTTCAGGGGAATGCTCTACCAACTGAGCTACCTTGGCAATGTTGGAAAACTGATTTTAAATGATTCACTAACCTTTGTCGATGCATATCTACCAAAACAGCTACCTTGGCGTGTTGGATGCTTTCTATATTTTAATAATTTACCAAACTTTGTCTATGTATTTCTACCAAAACAGCTACCTTGGCGAAATTAAATCTTTGAGCGACTGTGCTGCATCGCTCGCAGCATTCGCATTGCCCACGAGACCACTGAGCGAACCAAGTGACCCGAGCATAAAGTTGAGATATGGCTGTATAAAATAATACGCACCAAAACTAACGATAAGAATGACAGCCCAATATACAATCCGCATTATATTGGTGATACGAGCACCACGACGCATCTTGATAAGAATGTCGTTGTTTTCTTCGACAAGCTTATACGTGCGTTCGAGCAATGATTTTTCCTCAGGCGTCATGGGAAGCACTATAGCAGATATTGAAAAAGTATGGAAGTATGGAGTAGCACAAAGGTATAGAGTATGTGGTATAGTATGTACTTCGTGTCACGCCCTCGTAGTTCAATGGATAGAACGATTCCGTCCTAAGGAGGAGATCCAGGTTCGATTCCTGGTGGGGGCACTGGCAACAAAAAAACTCCTTCGTTCAGGAGTTTTTTTGCTTAAACTACATAATATAAGCTATTTTACTTCAGCAACGGTAACCTTCTTCATGACGACATCTTGAAGAGGTCTATCAGAAGCGTTGACCTGAGTCGCTGCGATCGCATCGACTACATCCATGCCTGATATGACTTTACCGAAGATACTATATTTATGAGGGAGAGGCGTATCCTTTTGCATGATGAAGAACTGACTGCCGTTAGTATTTGGTCCTGCATTCGCCATAGCGACGACGCCACGGACATACCCTGCCTTGTAAGAATCGGTGTTTGGACTGAGCTCATCAGCGAACTGGTAACCAGGACCTCCTGTGCCAGTGCCTGTAGGATCACCACCTTGGATCATGAACCCTTCGATCACGCGATGGAAGATGAGGTTGTTATAAAAGCCTTTGTTTGCAAGTGAAATGAAGTTCGCTACTGTCTTTGGCGCATCATTGTCATATGTCTCAAAGACGATAGTTCCTTTGTTTGTTTCGATAGTAACGGTGTGATGCATAGTAGTATTAGTTGATGAATTGGTAACAGGGGCGCTTGTGCTAGGAGCAGTCGATGATGCTACTGCAGATACTGGCTCTACATTGCCCTTTGGATATCCTGACCTATGATCAAGCAATAGCCATGCAACAGCAATGATGACGAGCGCAGAAATGAGGGCGATAAGGGGTTTGATCGGCATTTAATATAAATTAATTTTTAAGGTTTACAGATTATACAGTTCTTTAGCTTTTGAGACAATTTTTTCTTTTGCTTCTTGTAAAGTTATACCGCTAAATCTGATACCGGCAGCGGCGCGGTGTCCCCCGCCACCGAGGGCAACTGCTAACTTCGATACATCAAATCTCTCAAAGTCGCGGCTGCGCATGCTAACTTTAACTATACCAGGCTCGCGTTCAACAAGCATCATACCGATATTCCAACCAACTACTGACTTGAGCTTATTTGGTATATCAACATGAATAGAGTCAAGCTGAATCTTATTGTCTTCAATTTGTTTGAGAGAAACAGATGCCATAGCGATATTGTCGCCCAAAAAAGTTTCGACAGAATCGAGGGCCAACCTTTCAAAATAGATCGATTGAGGGTTCTGACTATTTTCCATATGGAATATAACATCTACAAAATCTGGCGCTTTTTTCACCAAATCAGTAGCCGCCTGAAAAACACGATGGTCAATCGGATAATATTTGAATCCGCCACTATCTGTATACATACCCATAAAAAGGTTGACCGCTATATCATGAGTGATGTCGATCCCCCAGATCGAAAAGAGCTGATAGAGGATACATGTAGCTGACGTGCACATATCGACGAGATTGATATCAGCATACATCGTATTTGATTTGTGATGATCGATATTGATCGATCGAATCGGTAATGGAAATACCGGAGGATTTTTTGCTGAGACTCTATCGGCTGATGCACTATCGAGCGCAATGAACAGATCATAAGCGCTCAGATCGACTTCACTGAAGCTTTTTCCAACAATAGTCTGGACACCAGGAAAACGAGAGAAGCCTTCCGAGAGGACTTCCGCATCGCCACGAATGATCGTCACCTTCTTGCCCAACTGCTCACACGCAGCCTTCATCGCCAACGAAGAACAGACTGAATCTGGATCAGGCGATGGATGACAATGCAAAAGGATGCTTGTAGCTTTTTGTATCTCAGCCAAGATAAGCGGGGCTTTCTCGAGGATGAGCGGTGATATCTCGCTTGGATTCATGTGTAAATCCATAATACTTGAAATATGTTTGAATTGCCACTTTACTGCGCACTTTGCTGCTTTTTCTCAGACTCTTCCTCAGATGCAAGCTCGAGACAAACAGAGTTCATACAATATCGCTTGCCGGTGCCTGTCGGACCATCATCGAAGACATGGCCTAAATGCGAACCACACTTTGAACAGACCACTTCGACTCTATGCATGCCGTGGCTCATATCGTCGATCTGTTTTGTCGCACCAGGGAGCGCCTGATCGAACGAAGGCCAGCCAGTGCCTGAATCGAACTTCGCAGTCGAAGGAAAAAGCGGGTTACCACAGACTTTGCACATGTATGTTCCTTGGCGCTTTTCATTCAAGAGCTCGCCACTAAAAGGCGCTTCTGTGCCCTTTTCGCGGAGCACATGATATTCTTCGGGCGTTAATTTCTTTTTGAGTTCTTCTTCATTCATTTTATTTATATCGATTATTTTAGTAAATTCTCAAAACGCTTTTGTAGCTTTTCCAGTTTTGGTGCTATCACCAGCTGACAATACGGCTGGCTTTCGTTGTTTTTATAATAATCATGATGATAGTCTTCTGCTTCATAGAATACATCGAGCGGCTTTACTTCAGTGACGACTGGTTTGTCGTAAGCCTCCCTGTCATTGAGCTCCTTGATCAAGCTCTCTGCCTTCGACTTTTGCTCATCAGTAGTATAAAAGATTGCTGAACGATATTGGGTGCCAATGTCATTACCCTGCCTGTTTACCGTGGTCGGATCATGCGTATTGAAATATACAGCGAGTAAATCATCATACATGATGATGCTTGGATCATACTCAATCTGGATCGCCTCAGCATGGCCCGTGTTTCCATTGCTCACCTGTTCATAGGTAGGATTTTTGACTGTCCCGCCCGTATAGCCAGGTTTGACTGAGCTCACTCCTTTCAACATTGAAAAGACGGCCTCTGTGCACCAGAAGCATCCATTGGCGAATATAGCTTTTTGCAGTGTTGTACTCATCTGCATATTATATACCTAATATAAAAACAAAAATACGCCCCCGATAGAGCGTATTTTTGTCTAACAAACGACAGGGTGAGTGATTAGCGCTTGCCCTTCTTTGCTTTCTTCGCGCGCTTTGGGGCGAGACGTACGCGCTTTGCTGCAAGACGCTTTGTTGTCTTGCGACTGCGTGTCGCACGCTTTTTCCCAACTCCGGTGATTCTTTTTGCCATGGAGATAAAGATTAAATTACGAGACAGCTGATATGCGTACTATTGTACAACACAACGCTTGATAAACAAAATTTTGTGGTGCACAACTAGCCAAAGGTAAAAGTAAATGCTTCAACGCCAGCAGAGGTGAAGATGATATCGATGCGATGAGCGCCAGCCATAGTATCAGAAAATAGATTGTACAACCGCGAGCTATCGATTGTAACGATGCCATTCTTTACATCACTGCCACTTTGCGCTTGAGTGATCGGTTTTCCATCGATGAACACTTTTGCTTTGACAGGCATAGCCGCGCCCGCAGAAGTGAAGCTAGGCGAAGCAACTATGTACATCTTTGATGCTTTGAAGACGAATGACAGCTGCGCGTCGGCAGAGCTATTTTTGATATATTCGCGCTGTATATCCCATGAGCCGCCGAGATAAAATGTATTTGGATTCAACGTGTTCGGTATCGTAAATTTATTTTGATATACGAAACCTTGATAGCCATTGCCAAAAAGCTCATTACGCGCAGCACCAAAATATGTCTCAGGGCTCTGTGTCTGTATAGCAGTATCCGAAATCGTAGTTGTGCCCATAGTGACCGAACCAGACTGTCCGAGGAATTTCATTCTCTGATTGAGCGCCTTAATGATCTCTGATTCTGTCTCAGCATATCCCCCTTCGCCGATGTGGTCATACACGACATGTCCAGTGATATCGATGAGATATTTATGAGGCCAATACTGGTTGCCGTAGGCATTCCATGTCGCATAATCATTATCGAGCACTATCGGGAACATGAGGCCGAACTGCTTGGCAGCTGCAGTGACGTTTTTGATATCTTTTTCAAATGAGAATTCTGGCGTATGGATAGCGACAACCTCTAACCCTTGATCCTTGTACTTTGCATACCAATCATTCAGATATGGAAACGTGCGTTCGCAGTTGATGCAGGTATAATCGATGAAATCAACTAGGATCACTTTTTTGCCGATCAAACTCGAAAAGGTAAATGGCTCGCTATTCACAAAGCCTGACGGACGAACGATGTCGGTATAGAGAACTGAATTTTTATCCGCGGTAGCGGGATATATGCTCGGAGCGCCATCGAGATACTGATGCAGTCTCTGCTCAACCGAAGTCACATCGAAGAAGCCGCTCTGCAGTATGTCTGCCTCGATTTTTTTGTCCCATCCAAAAGCGACGGCGCCAGCGAGAATGATGAAAAGAAAGCCGAGAGTGAGCTTGAACCAACCCTTTGGATCTGATAGCCACTCAAGACGATTGACCAAGCGTTGGCCGATAAATGAAATAAGGAGGAGCGACAACGCCAAACCGACGATATATGCAAGGAGATCTACTACGCCCATAGCGAATGATTGTGGCAACACGGTGGCAAGTATGACAAAAAATGTCGGGCTGCATGTCGTAAACACGGGTCCGAGCGCGGCGCCGACAATGACGTCAGTCCAAAATGATTCTCCGTGAGTATACCCGCGACTGATCCAACGATCCGGTTTGTTGTGGCCAGGGATCTTGAGCACGAGTCGAGCCCATGTGTCAGGAAATACGAGCGTCAGACCAAATGCAAGAAAAATGCCAGCGGATATATAGCTCCACAATGAAGGAGAAACCGTAATGAGAGCGGTTGATCCTTTGAGCAGCAAAGTAAAAACAAGGACTGAGATAGACAGTGAGCCGATGATGATGAAGGGTCGACGCCTATTCTTGACCTCAGCTACTGCCCCGCCCAAAATAACCGGCAACAGCGGCAGAACGCACGGAGCGAGGATGGTCAAGATGCCCGCGACAAATGAAATGATGAATAGTGTCATAAAAAAATAATTTTACGTCTTTATTATAACCTATAGTATGATAGATAGTATGAGCATCACAGACGAAGATCTGATACAACAGGTCAAATCAGGCGATGATACGGCCTACCATATACTCATGTCTCGCTATATGAGGCATATTTTCAATTTCATACTGCAGTATGTCCGCGTCCGTGAAGAAGCAGAAGATGTGACCCAAGACACTTTTTTCAAGGCATGGAAGCACATCAATCGATTCAAAGATGGTATGCGGTTCAAACCATGGCTTTTTACTATTGCGCGAAATACTGCCCTCGATTTTATAAAAAAGAAAAAGATGACGAGCTTTTCCGAGATCGATGCGGGATCAGCTGGCACTGAGGACGAATCGGGCTTTGCTGAAAGCGTCGTTGACACTGAACCGCTTCCCTCGGAGCTATTCTCGCGCGCCGAGCTATCAAAGCAGCTCGATAATGCGATGAGCGTGCTGCACCCCGATCACCGCGCAGTGCTCATCATGCACTACCGTGAAGACATGACATTCGAAGAGATCGCTGAGACACTGAAACGTCCGATGAACACCGTCAAAAGTTGGCACCGCCGATCGCTCGAGAAGATCCGAGACTCACTTATCCATATTCGTCCCTAATATCATACGTGCACCGAAATATCCACTGTATTCGTAATATTATTACAATGAAACCTGAAGAAACGTACAAGAAACTATTTGACTCAATGCCGCTCGCCACACCTCGACATGAGATCTCAGTGTCGATCATGTCACGCGTGCACAAGGCGCAGATAATCAGGATACGTATACGTGCTGGTATCCATACTAGTTTAGTTATAGCTACGGTGAGTGCACTTGCACCTGCAGGACAACAGATGTTGACCAAGGCTCACAACTCAGGATTTTTTGAATATGCATCTCTCGGCATGAGCGACAGCGCGTCGATGATCAGTTCATGGAAAACGTACGCATTTACTATCATAGAATCCGCACCGATACTCGAGACCGGTCTTGTATTGGGACTCGTGCTCGTCGGAGCATATTCGCTTCGTCGTAGTGCAAGCTACTTTAGCCGACTCAGCCGCGAACACAGATCGTCATATGCCACCGCATAATACGACAAATCACGCCTTATTATTTTAATTATTATATTTTATGAAAATCGCAGACATGTTGAAAACGGTGCAATCAGACAGGTATGCCGCCGTGCTCAGATATTTGAGTTTTATATTTGTCGGAGTAGTCATATTCGGCGCAGGCATATACGTCGGCCACAAAGTGACCGAATTTTCATACGAATGGAGTTCCAATTATTCACGTGAATTCGGCGGGCCACACTCTCCTTTTTTCAGCGATACTGACGATGTTCAACCGATGCCTCATGGCGCATTCGGATCTGTAGTAGGCATCAACTTCCCTTCTTTTGCCATCAAAGGTCCTCATGAGGCAGAGAAGATCGTGGTTATCGGTTCGAGCACCCTCATTCGTACGCTCCACTCTCAAGCTTCAACTGACGATATTCGTATCGGTTCTGCAGTGATCGTTATCGGCGAACCCGATATGCAAGGCAGGATTAATGCAACGCTTGTTCGTATCATGCCTTCGCCTTTTGTCCAAGCAACCACGAGCAGCAGCAGTTATATGCTGCGCTAACGCTACACCGAATCAATGAAATCAATAAAAAAATATATAGCCAGATCGATAGCATTCGCTGGTGCACATAAGATATGGACTCTTATAATTTTGGTGGCAATCATAGGCGGAGGCTATGCGATATACGCAAAAATATCGAACAGCGGCTCAGAGACTCAATACACTCTCAGCGTAGCCCATCTTGGTACCCTCACTCAAACCGTCACCGGCACTGGCCAAGTATCAGCCCTCAACCAACTCGACCTGACCAGCAAAGTGAGCGGCACTATCACCTCTATCAATGTCTCTGTAGGAGATCACGTTAGAAAAAATGATCTTATCGCTACAATTGATTCGACCGATGCGCTCCGCTCTCTCCAAAGCGCGCAAATCGCTATGGAAAAATTGACCACTCCACCAAAAGCAGCTGATGTATCCGAGGCACAAAGCAGTGTCACAAAATCATATGACAGCGGATTCAGTGCAGTTGCAGTCGCATTCACCGATCTACCGAATATCATCTCTGGTATGAAAGATATGCTCTATGGCCAAAACGGCTTTTTGAGCGATCAACGTTCGTCATATCTGACACCAACTGCGCGAGAATACCGCCAGATCGCTGGGCAAAAATATGACACAGCTGTTGTCGAATACAATACTGCCCTCGTCTCGTTCAAAACACTCAGCCGTGATAGCGCCACATCGAGCATCGACAAACTTTTGAGCGACACATACACCATGACGAAAGATGTGGCCGAAGCGGTCACGAGCTCACGATCAGCGATCAGCTTTATCACTTCAACACAACCTGAGTACGACGCAGGATCTGCTTCGAGCGCTGCTGCAAATGTCAACGCATGGTCCAACACGACAAATGCAGATGTGTCCTCTATTTTGTCTGCACGAAACACTATTCAAACAAGCACCAACTCGCTCGCCACTCTTTTGAGCGGAACAGACACACTCGACCTCCAGTCTCAGCGGCTCAACTTGGCGCAAGCGCAGCAGACATACGATAATTATTTTATCCGTGCACCATTCGATGGCATCGTCGGAAAGATCAGTGCTTCAGTCTATAGTCAGGCAGGCAGCGCAGCTATTGCGACGATTATAGGAGAACAAAAGATCTCTACTATATCCCTCAATGAAATCGATGCAGCGAAGGTCAAACAAGGTCAGCCTGTCGCCATAACTTTTGATGCTATCGATGGCCTGACGGCGACAGGCACCGTGAGCTCAGTTGATCTCGTAGGCACCGTGAGCTCAGGCGTCGTAACGTACAATGTAAAGATATTGATAAATACAGTTGATCCTCGCATCAAACCAGGCATGAGCCTCAATGCGACGATAGTCACCGAAGAAAAAACCGGCGCTCTGCTCGTACCATCGAGTGCAATCAAAACCCGCGGCAATATCCATTATGTTCAAGTGCTAGAAACAGCGATGACCTCTTCTACCAATCTTACTTCATCAAGCACGCGATCATTCGCTCGGACATCTACGAACAGAGCGCCTGCGGGCATTACGGTCACATCAACAATCGCTCCTACTCAAGTCGTCGTCAGCATCGGCGATGCAGATGACACGAACACTGAGATCACGAGTGGTTTGAGTGCAGGACAAGCAGTCGTCACAAAAACAACCACAGTCGCCAAAGGCACGACGACAACTACTGCGACGAGCGGCAGCCTTCTCGGCGGGCTACTTGGGGGCAACAGGCAGGGCGCAAATCGTACGACGACATCAGGTGGAGCAAACATTCGCACCACAACATCTGGCGCATCGAATGCGACATATGTAAACACGGGAGCTGGCGGCCCTCCACCCGGAGCACTCTAATATGATCGAAGTAAAAAATATCAAAAAAACATATGTCATGGGCGACAATGAGACCCAGGCTTTGCGCGGGGTGTCATTTGAGATTACTGACGGCGAATTCGTAGCGATCATGGGACCATCAGGATCAGGCAAATCAACCCTCATGCACATCTTGGGCGCGCTCGATACGCCGACTTCGGGCATCTACAAGCTCGACAACAAAGATGTGTCAAAGCTTTCAGATGACGAACTCGCGACGATACGCCGCGATCAGATAGGCTTCGTCTTTCAATCA
The DNA here is from genome assembly GCA_035495115.1 of Minisyncoccota bacterium. GTDB lineage: Bacteria > Patescibacteriota > Minisyncoccia > Phycocordibacterales > PALSA-1337 > C7867-002. Next base: position 12,568 of record DATJGJ010000023.1, read on the forward strand.
TTCAATCTCCTGCCTCGCGCGACAGTGATGCGTAATGTCACACTCCCCCTCATATATGCAGGTGTGCCTGAGATTGAGCGCGAAAAGCGCGCTAGAAAGTCTCTCGAGTCAGCAGGACTTTCCGAAGATCGCTACAATCACAAATCAAATCAACTCTCCGGCGGACAGATACAGCGCGTCGCCATCGCCCGCGCACTCGTCAACAATCCTTCGCTCATCCTTGCGGACGAGCCGACCGGCAACCTCGACTCACAGACAGGAGACATCGTACTTGGCACATTCCAGCGACTCAACAAAGATCTCGGTTGCACCATCGTCCTCATCACCCACGAGCGTGAAGTGGCTGAGCACGCTGACCGTATCATTTATATAAAAGACGGGCTCATCGTTGAGGACGGAAAATCACACAACAAGAGAATTATTGAGCACGCCAAGCGAAAGGCATGAGTACAATTTTTAATTGACCTAATTGATCTAATTTCCATGACTACCAAAGACATACTCCACGAAACGTTCTCTGCCCTCACTGCAAATAAAGTGCGCACGACGCTCACTATGCTCGGCATCATCATTGGCATCAGCTCAGTCATCATCATGGTATCGATCGGCCAAGGCGCTCAAGCTTCGATCACTTCGCGTATCCAGTCTATCGGCGCCAACCTGATCACGGTCTCGCCGGGAGCAACTCGCAGTTTCGGCTATAGCGCATCTGCTGGTCGCGGTTCGGCGAAAACCCTTACCACAGAAGACGTCGCGGCGATCACTGCTGACGTCAAAAATATCAGCGCCATCTCCCCCGAAGTGACTGGGCGCTATCAAATCACCGCACGAGGCACCAACACAAATACATCTGTAACCGGCGTGGTGCCTGCATATGCGACAGTCCACAACACCTCAGTAAATGATGGCGTCTTCATATCTGACCAAGATGTGCAGAATCGCACAAAGGTAGCCGTTATCGGACCCACAACCGCAAGCGATCTTTTTGGCGATGGCATCGAAGCTGTCGGGCAAACACTCCGCATCAATGGCATGGAATTCAAAGTCATCGGCGTAACAGTTTCAAAAGGCACAGGCGGCTTCGGCAATCAGGATGATGTCATATATATCCCCCTTTCATCAGCGCAGTTATTCTTGCTTGGCAGTTCCGCATATGTCACTTCGCTCAGCATCTCAGCTACTGACTCAACTGTCATGACTCAAGTCCAAACTGACATCACGGATCTTTTGGTTGCACGTCACAAGATCAAAGATACGACCAAACTCGACTTCAATGTACAAAACATGGCTGATATTGTTTCTACCGCTTCGAGCATCACCACCACATTCACTTACCTTCTCGGCTCGGTAGCTGGCATATCACTCATCGTCGGCGGCATCGGCATCATGAACATGATGCTCACCACCGTGACCGAACGCACGCGCGAGATCGGTCTGCGCAAAGCTATCGGCGCAAAGCGGCGCGACATCAGTTTCCAGTTCCTGGCAGAAGCAGTGGCACTCACTGTCGTCGGCGGAGGCATCGGTGTAGCGCTGGGCTGGATCGTGGCTTATATCGTCACGGCGCTCGGCATACTGACGACGAGCATATCCTCCACATCTGTCATCCTCGCCTTTGGCGTCTCAGCGTTCATTGGTATCGTCTTTGGGTACTATCCTGCGCGCCGAGCGTCGAGGCTCAATCCTATAGAGGCACTGAGGTATGAGTAAGATTTAGATTTTCTTACAGCGCTTTCTTAATCTTTTCAACTATCTTTATAAGCTCCACCTCGCTCATCGGCTCCCTGTCGCCCGTACGAGATAGGTATTTATTTTTTATCAAAAGCCTTTCCGGGCCTCCACGGCGTTCCGAGCATAGGCAACAACCAACGATCTAGACCGATATACCCCGCAACTTTCCATGACATGACCAAACCGATACCAAGAACGAATAGTACTGGATTCGTGCTAACTGTACCCGCCAAAAGATAATTGAGGTTCATGAATAAACCAAAAAAAGCAGCGACACCGGTGAATATACCGAGAATGAGCGCAAGGCCGACCAAGAGTTCCCCATATGCGACAAAATATGACCACGTATGTGCGTGAGCCAAAACAACATGCTCCAAAAAATATGCGTACCATCCTTGTACATCTGGATGTGCGGATGCAGTTTTTGCGAGAGCCCCATTTAAAAATCCTGACAATGCGCCACCAGCAGTAGGGCCCGTCCAACTAGGACTTGTCACTTTCCCCCATCCTGCTATCAACCATTCATATCCGACATAGATACGGACGATAAACCAGAACCACGAGGCTTTAGTATTATTGAACAAGAGATGCGAGATTGGGTTTTCATCAACGACATAATGCTTCATAGTATTGAGTTGTATTACGTTATTAACTACGATTCATCGAAACATCCACTACATTGTTGCCGCTCGGGTGCGTCGCGAACTGACGCGCGCCGAGGCCTATCACGATAGAGCCGATGATATACAAAATATAGAAAAATGCTGACAATGGGATATTGCCTACATATAGTTCGAGACCTAGCTGAGATTCATACGAGATGAATGCGGCGAGAAGAACGCCGATCGCAATCAAGAACATTCCAGATGAAATGAGGCGCAATGGCTTTCTCAAGAGATTCATGAAGATACCGGCCGAAGTATAAAAATATGTCGCTGAGACCACGCCACAGATAACCGCTACGAATATCAAAATGAGTTGCAATTTTTCAGCCATGATAATTTAGATTAATTATAGCCATATTATAGTACACCCTACATCTTTCGACTATCGTATGCCCAGTGCATAAGCGCTTGACGCTGCCGTGTATGGCACGTCTCATCGCCAGGCCTACAGTTATGGGCTATTTGAGCTATGTGGCGCCTCATAGCCTTCCAACGCTTGATTTGACGGGCATCATCTGGGTGACGCCGCCCCATATAGTAGCGACAATACCACTGGAACCAGCCTCTAGGATCATCGGGATGGATCCAGCCTTTTGCCCTCCAGACTGAGAGAGGCTGGCTTGCATTGACGCCAAAGAAATTCAGTTTTGCATCATGCTCGTTACTCCCTTTAGGTGCAAGCTTGGCATGGACGAACCATTCCTCAGGAAATTCTTGCACGCAGTCGCGCATATACACACCGCCGAAAACGCCGAGCTCGAGCATCTCTTGCGGCGTAAGCTGTGGCTTGAACTCAGGGTCATAGTTTTTCCCTCTTGGTTCAGTCAGCTCATATGCGTAGCCCGACTGCATCATATCGTTTACTGTGACGTGAGTAGGTTTCATTCAGAAAATATTATGCTTCAATCTTTGAAAAGAGATATGCTCCGACGGTGATGGCCAGCACCACAACACCAGCAAGGACGAATGCATCCGTCCATAGGCTAAAATGAACAACGCCGGTGAGCACATGCCTCATCGCATCGACGCCATAGGTGAGCGGATTGATATCCGATACTGCTCGTATAGCAACAGGTGCTGTATCGAGTGGAAATAACGCACCTGCAAGAAAGAAGAGTGGCATGACAAGAAGATTGACTATGAGACCGAACCCTTGGATATCCTGCATGAGAGAGCCAAAGATTGTGCCGAGTCCAGCAAAAATAACTGCGATAACGAACATGACTATCAGGCTCAGCAGGGCCCCAATAATAGTCGTATGGAACCCGACACAGAATGTGATGAGCAGCACGATGCTTCCTTGGAAAAAGGCAGTGGTGGCTCCGCCGAGCGTGCGCCCGATCATGACTGCCGTACGGCTAACCGGGGCAACCAACGTTTCTTTGAGGAAACCGAAGCGACGATCCCAAATGATCTCTATACCCGAGAAAACTGACGCAAAAAGAATGCTCATGGCGATGATGCCCGGCGAGAGGAACTGTATATAGTCACCTCCTCCGCCCTTTTGGAATATCGGACCGAGACCGAAGCCGAGAACAAGCAGAAAGAGCAATGGCTGTCCGAGCGACCCGATGATACGCGACTTTGAACGGAAATACTTTTTTATCTGCCGGAGCCAGAGTATATAGATTGTTGTGAGAGTAGTTGAGTTCATATCTTATTTTTTATTGCCACCGAACATCTTGCGCATCGAACGGAGATGATCGACTGCATCGACGCTTTCTTCGCGTATATCATGGCCGGTCAGTTTGATAAATGCATCCTCAAGCGTTGTCCCCCCATTCTTTGAGATGATGCCCTGCACCGTATCACTAGCAACCATGCCTCCATGATCGATGACGACGACATGATCAGCGACGCGTTCGACTTCATCCATGTAATGCGTAGTAAAGAAGACCGTCAACCCTTTTTCAGTATTGAGCTTCTTGATATATGACCAAATATGATTGCGTGTCTGAGGATCTAGACCGACAGTCGGCTCATCGAGAAATAGCACTGCAGGTGTGTGGAGGAGTCCTCGCGCTATCTCGAGGCGGCGCTTCATGCCCCCAGAAAAATTCTTTACAAAATCATCTTTGCGATCCCAAAGCTCGACGAATTTCAACAATTCTTCGATGCGCCCTTTTGCCTCTTTCTTTGGAACACCGAAGATACCGGCGTGAAAAGACATATTTTCATATGCGGAAAGATCATCGTCGAGGCTGGCATCTTGAAATACAATGCCGCATGATTTTCTGACAGCATGCGGATCATGCGCAGGATCAAAACCGTTGATAGTGATCGCACCAGAAGTCGGCGCAAGGAGCGTCGTGAGCATACGAATAGTCGTCGTCTTGCCAGCTCCGTTGGGACCGAGAAAAGCAAAGGTACTGCCTTTTGGCACTTCAAATGAGACATCTTTCACTGCTTCAAAGCCGCCTTTAAATGTTTTGCTGAGATTTTTTACTGATATCGCTGATGGCATATGCATGTTGACGTATGACTTGGTAATCTATAACGCTTTCATTTATGAATTTTTGACCAAATGCTTGAACGCATATTCGAGCGTACCCCCTACTTTCTTGCCTGGATTGAAGATGCCTTGCGGATCCCAGATCTTTTTGACTTCTTCAAAGAGCTTGTAGACTTCTTCGCCATATTGCATCTTTACGAATGGCGTACGGATGATACCGTCATTGTGCTCGCCACTAATCGAACCGTTGAACTCATGGACAAGCTTGTAGACTTTCACCGACAGATCTTCAATGATCGTGTGAGATTTCGGATCATTGAGGTTCATGAGAGGGATGATATGGAAGTTGCCGTCACCAACGTGACCTGCGATCGTATAGGTGATGTCATGCTCATACTGGCCGAGGATAGCGTAGAGGCGCGGCAGGAACTTCGGCAATGTCTCTGGTGGCACGACAAAGTCATCAATGAATGGTGCTGTGCGGAGACCCTTCACATGCTGACGCAACATATTGAAACTTTCGCGGCGTATCACCCAATATTTATTTGACTGGCGAGCAGTCTTGGTTACCAAGGAGCTTTCATGGATGCCTTTGAGCGAATCATGCGCAGCGACCGCGAGACGAAGTGCTTCCTCGTCAGTATCAGCAGTAAACTCTGCCATAAGAACCATCTTTGGCACGCCACCACGGATAACCGCGAGCATTTCCGGTATGAACTGGAGTCCAAGTGAAATGATATTACCTTTCATTCTTTTTATAAGTGAAGGCAAAAATTTGAGTGCCACTTTGAACGTATGGTCGTCATATGACTCAAAGCTCTCTGGTTTGAATTCCATGATATGTGTAGCTGTTGGCGCAAGTTGCGCTAAATCTTTGAGGAAGACCACAACCATGTGCGAATACTTCTTTGGTTTTACCAAAGCAAATTCAATCTCAGTGACGAGGCCAAGTGTGCCTTGAGAGCCAACAATCATCTTTGTCAGGTCGAATATACCCTTTTCTTTATCCCATACATTCCAGAGGAAATATCCGCTCGAATTCTTCGAAACGACAGGCTTTGCTTTTTGTAAGAGATCGTAGTTGTTGTCGATGAGCTCGTGCATTTTGCGATATATATCACTTTCGAATGAAGGAAACTTTTTTGCTTGTTCGAGCTCATGCATGGTGAGCGGACGGAACTCATGCTGCTTGCCGTCAGCGGTGACCATGTTGAGACGACGCACATAGCGTTCGGTCTTGCCGTAGGTGAGCGTCTTCTCTCCTCCAGAGTTGTTCGCCACCATACCGCCAACCGTACAGAGCTCACGCGAAGCAGGATAGCTCGGCATGATCTGTCCGCCTGTTGCAAGCGTTGCTTTGTCGAAATCACGATAATATACGCCTGGCTCAGTCACTGCAAACCCCGTGATCTCAACTCCAGCGATTGGATCAAGTGCTTTTTCTTTGACTTCCTTTATATGATTGAAACTCTTGGTGAAATCAACGACGATAGACTCTGTGAGTGGCCCACCAGACATATCAGTACCTGCCGAGCGTGCGGTGAGCGTTAACTTTGGTTCTTGTGTCGGCGAATTCGATCGGTGAAGCGCTTCATCAGCGACATAACGAACCAGCTTCTCTACATCAGCGACATTTTTTGGTGAGACGACAACCGTCGGCCTCACTTCAAACAGAGAAGCGTCATGACTGGCTTTATCGAGACTATATGCGCTCGTACTAACATCCCCTTCTATGATTTTTGAAAGTTTTTTTGGGTCAAACATAGGCGTATTTACCAATTCAAACCATATACCCACGGCTGAGCGACTGCTACGAGAGCAAGGATGGCAGCAGCGAGAGCGATATTCTTGGTGAAGTTGATCCTCTCATTCATCTTCTGCATAGGATCCTCTGCTTTCCAATATGCATGCATCTTGAATGACACGCCGAGGAGGAAAATAACGAGGAGCAAGATACCGTAGTGCGGTCGGATGCCAAGGATAATCGAAAGGCCGCCGAGGAGAGCGAGGATGCCTGAACCTATGATTGCAACCTTTGGTGACTTGACCCCTTTCATCTGTGCATAGCCGATAAGGCCTGCTGATTTGACGAGATGGTTATATGCTGTCTCCAACCAATACAAACCGAGAACGATGCGAGCAATGAGAAATACAAGTGCCATATGCGTGTTGCGTACGAATACGCGAATATTAAAATTGACCTTTTATAATGCTTTAATTATACCCTATTTCCTCCCTGCCCTGAGAGCGTTGACGATAGGTATAAAATCTGTCAGAAAATTATATGTTGCTGCGCCAGCAGGACCGATGACGCCAAATGCAACCAGACCGAGGCCGATGATATTGGTGATACCCCATATCCAGAAATTCCCTTTCATGACGCCGCGAACCTTGCGCGCAATCTTCATGGTCTCAGGCAGACGATCGAGATGATCTTTCATGATAGTGATGTCTGATGCTTCGATAGCTGCATCAGCGCCAATGCCACCCATAGCAATAGAGACATCAGCCAGAGCGAGCGAGGCTGCATCATTGACCCCGTCGCCAATATAGCCAACGATTCCCTTGCCAGTTTTTTTGCCAGCATGCGTAGCCCGACCGGAATGCTCCTTTTCAAAATGACGGATAAAATCAACCTTACCCTCAGGCGTCATATTGGCATGATAATGGCGGATACCGATCTGAGCAGAAACAGCGGCGGCTGATTTTTCATTGTCTCCGGTGAGCATATGCCACTCGAGGACACCGAGCTCTTTGGTTTCTTTAATGATCTCCTTCACTCGTGGACGAAGCTCATCTTGATATGAGATGAGTCCGATAACGACGCCGTCAACTGCGAGACAAGCCACGCCTCTGCCATTATCTTTTTCTAAAATAATATCTCTTGGAATCTGCTCGGAGATAGTGCAGCCTTTTTCTTGCATGAATGATAATCTGCCCATGAGCATATTCGAGCCGTCATGTTTGAATACGATGCCTTTACCTGACACTTCCTCAAAATCATCCGGCGTATGCTGCTTCATCTTATGTTCAACAGCATACTCAGTCATAGCCTTTGAAACGATATGATTTGACTCTGATGCTCCCATAAAGAAGCGAATAGCGATCTCGTCTATAGAATATTTTGGATCATACGAGCGAATATCGACGATCTTCGGCTTGCCCTTGGTGAGCGTACCGGTCTTATCAGTCAGGACAAATTTCATCTTGGACAACTGCTCGAATGCGCTCGAGCCTTTGACGATGACGCCACGACGAGCAGCATGAGAGATGGCGGCGGTGAATGCAAGCGGTATAGCCACAGCGATATCATCGGCACATACCACGAGAAGCACGGCCAATATCTCTCTCGCTGACAACCCAAAGAAATACATGACGATGACAGCGATCAGAGACAGAAAGATATACCATTGAGTGAACCTGTCTGCCGCGCGCTCAGCTTCGTTTTTGTCGCGACCAGCTTCTTCGACGAGAGCAATCATGCGCGAGAGCGTTGTATCTGCGCCAATCTTCTCTGTTCTAACGATGAGTGATCCTGACTCATTCACCGTCGCCGTATATACTTTTGACCCTGTCTTTTTGTGGACCAGTTCGCTCTCGCCGGTAAGCGACGCTTCATTCACATCCGCTTCACCCGATTCGACGATACCATCAACTGGCATACGATCGCCCGCTTCGACTACGACGATGTCACCTGCTTTGATGGCGCTAATATGAACTTCCTCTATCGTATCGCCGATCTTTCGATGAACGCGCTCGACGTTATACTTCATCAAGCTCTGAATTGTCTTTTTTGCGCGAGCTTCAGTGATGCGATCAAAGAGACGTGCGAATGCCAGCATGAGTGTAATGAATGCAGCTGAGACCCATTCTTTTGAGAGAAGCGAGAAAACAAGGGCAATAGCAGCAAGGAGATCGACTGAGAGCTTTTTATCGAGCAATGATTTTGCCGCACTGATCGCTACGGGGATGAGACCAAGAAATGCGAGCACTGCAAATATTACTGATGCGTAAGGAATCTGGAGAGATGACGGCAAGAGTAGAGAAAGAAGTATGGGAATATTTACGGTGACCAAGACAATATCAAGACCGAACAATATTTTTTCTGTGAGCGTTTCTCCTTTCATATACGTACAAGTATAACAGATACGTACTACCATACCCCCTCCAAAAAGGCATCCACAGGATATGAACCTACCCCCTTGTTATCCCCCTAGGGAGAGCTATGATACGACGAGTTCCCTTGTTCCTTTCAGCCACAAACCAACCAAACCTCCACCTCCTTGTATTATGAAAAATAGCCTTAAAAGGGCCTGTTATACGGCCTGTTTATTGGTCATCTCACACACGGTAGCCTGGGCGGTAACGACGAATAACGTTGTTAACACCCCAGGCACTTTCTCTGATTACTCCCTACTCGAACCACCACAAGTCGCCCAAACGTGGCCAGAGATGGCGCGTGATGAATTCGATACGCGCAGCACGGTCGTTTTCTCCGATTCCTTTGGGTGGCAGTCCACCACACGATGGCTTCGTGAAGAGAACCATGGCCGCGACCTGAATGTCAGCTATGCCAATGCAGGCAAAAGCGCCATGCAACATGCAGTGCTCAATAGTCTTCGCGAAAGCCTCGTCAAAGTTCCAGGTATCTTTGAATCCAAGAACTGGTTCGAAAACTTGATCATCGGCACCTTCGCACAGACGACAGAGGAATCTATCAAGTCCACAAGGCAAACACCGATTGCAGCGCAAATGACATGGTGGGACGATATACGATCGAACAACACAATCACATATGGTTTTCGTCCACTGGACGGATACTTCTATGGCAGCGCGCGCTTCGGTCACTGGGGTGACGGGAGATCGATTGGTGCAGCGCTCATACGCTGTCACTACGACCCCATCCTCCTTCGATCGTCGATCGATGAGCAGATCTCCTTCTTCTTACCATGGTCATCAGCATTAACCTTTGGCAGCTCATACGAACTGGCAAGCTTGCACGATAACTCAAATAAGCTGAACTGGTCTGTCTCGATAACTCACGCGATGGGTAAAGGTTGGTATAATGGACTCCTATTCGCAAGCCTCTCGAGCGATGACCATGAACTGCTCGCAAGTGCTGGATTCCATAAATCCTTTTGAACACAAGCCCGCTATCCTTTTGGAAGCGGGCTTTTTTAATTTAACGAAATCATGCCCGCGCAACGTCCACTTAGCGCGGACCTACGCGGTTTTTATATTACAACTTCGTAATATCTCTCGGATAGAATGCATCGAGTGTCCAATCGATGACGATGCGCAAGCGTTTTTTCCATGAGATGAACTTGAAGAGATACACTGTGCGCCAGAGCCACCATGTCAGACGTCCCGCTATCTTCATCGAGAATATCTCCCCGATAGCGAACCACTGCCCCACTGAGACCATCGATCCTTTTGAATGATACTCGAACTTTTTCATTTTCTTTCCTTTGGTGAACACGCAGATATTTTTTGCTACAAGACGGGATTGGCCCACGGCAACTTGAGCGAGCATCGGCAAGGTCATCGGCTTTTCAGCAGTCGTATGCATCATATCTATATAGCCCGCCACATCACCCAAAGCAAAAACCCTTTCATCGCCATTGAGACGGAAATATTCATCTACTACGAGACGTCCCCCGATGAGCGCCGGCATATCTCCGACAAATGGAGGAATGATCGGCTTTACACCCGCCGCCCAGATGACTGTCGACGCTGATACTGTCGTATTGTTCGCGAGCTCCAAACCGCGAGGAGTAACATTGATCACTGTAGCGCTGAGCTGAAGTTTAACCCCTGCTTTTGTCAGCTTATCTGCTGCCGCCTCACGAAGCGTTGGACTGAACTGTTGGAGCAGCTCGGGACCTGCGTGGATGAGAGTTATTGTCGGCTCTTCTGGGCCACAGCTGCCTGCTTCATTCGGATTGCATTTCGTATCATAGTAATAGCGCTTGACCATCCCTTTGATGAGTTCCGCGAGCTCAGAAACGATCTCGATGCCAGTTGGACCACCACCGACAACAACGAAAGAAAGGAGCCGCGCACGGACGATCGGATCATCACAGAGTATCGCCTCCTCAAATGAATCGATCACGCGACGACGAATCTCAGCCGCATCAGCCAGAGTCTTGAGAGGATATGTATGAATATCCGCACCAGGAATATTGTAATAGTTGGTCGTAGCACCTGTTGCAATGACGAGAAAATCATAGGCAATCTCATGTTTGATGCGATGATGAATATCGTCACCATTCACATCTCCGAGAACAGTGACCATACGGTGCTCGCGATCAATCGATGTCACTGTTCCCTGACATATCTTGATATCCGTGCCAGCAAATATTTCGCGGAGCGGTTCAGCGACTGATTGCGGTGCAAGCGCACCCGTCGCAACTTCATGCAGAAGAGGTGTGAAGAGGAAATAATTTGTTTCGTTGACGATAGTCACGTCGACTTCGCCTTTTTTGACGAGAGACTTGAGTTCGCGCGCAACATACATACCGCCAAATCCCGCACCAAGAATGAGTATATGAGGCTTCATAGACCCGATTATATCACACTGATAGCGAGGTAGAGCACGCCAGCGCCGAGGATAGTCATAAAGGTAGTGAGGAACTTTGGATGAGCATGATGACTCTCAGGGATGAGATCGCTCGCACCGATATACAGAAAGAAACCAGAGAAAAGCGCGAGTATGATAGCGAGACCTTGAGCTGGTACAGTGAAAAAAAGCGTCGAAAGTATACCGAGCACAGGCGCAACAGCATCAACCATTAGCCAACGAAAAGCTTTGGTGCGCGTACCGTTATTTTTGAGAATCATGCTGACAGTATTGATGCCATCAGAAAAATCGTGTGTTAGTACGGCAATCGTCACGATGATACCGACCGCTGAAGAAACTTGAAATGCAAGACCGATAGCAATACCGTCGAGGAAACTGTGCGTAGAGAGGCTCGCGGCTCCGAGAATGCCTCGGTTATGAGCGGCTGCGTGTTCGTCGTGCCCCTGCCCTTCCTCATCTTCATGCGCATGCGCATGAAGAAAAACAACACGATCCAATATGAGATATATGATAAAACCGATCGCGACAATAGTGAGGATCGTATGTGCTGAGAAAAATCCTGAACCGAGCTCGAGCGATTCTGGCATGAGGTCGAAGAATGCAACCGCAATAACGGCGCCAGCCGAGAAGCCGAGGATAAGGTGGAGCTTATCGCGAAGGCGGAGCGCAAAAAGGCCACCGAGAAGTGTTGCCGCGAGCGCGCTGAGAGCGATGAATATAAGCATGATGATAGATTAAATTGTTTAAATGACTTATGTATTTGAACGATGTCGCCATGGATGCAAATGTGAAGCAATACCTATAGCAGCCGCTATAATAACGAGGTTTTTGATGATGTATTGCCCTTCGAGAGTAGGTACCATGAAAGCTTGCCATGTTTCGCTGGGTAAAAGCAAGAGTGGCATAAAAGTAGTGATCATATGCACAAAGAGAAGCGGTATAACGACACGTTCGTAACCTCTCATCAAAAAGAGGATACCGATGAGACATTCGAACAATCCAAAAAGGATAATGAATGTCGGAAAGCTCATGAAAGAGATTGTTTGCTCAAACAGCGCCTGTACGAGCGGCGTCGCCGGGCTCAGACCAAGGACCTTCAAAATGCCGAACCAAAAGAAAACAACAAAAAGTCCGAAGCGCGCCATGGGCACAGATATCTTTCTAAAAAAATGTATGAGAGTTATATCAAATGAATATGGCATGTTGTTAAAAATTATTCTAATTACTAATATCTAATCTCATTGCACTACTCATACCTAAGTGCTTCAATCGGACTCTTCTTTGAAGCTTGGCTCGCAGGATATCCTCCAAAAATCAGACCAATGAGACCTGAAACGACCAATCCCAAGATCGCACCATTCCAAGGGAAAATGAACTGCCAGTTCACCCCAAGTCCTTTCGATAGAACTATGGCGATAATAAATGCCAACGATGCGCCGAGAATGATGCCAACCAACCCACCAATTGCCGTGAGAAGAACTGCTTCGAGCAAGAATTGAGACAAGATGTCTTTATCTGTTGCGCCGAGCGCCTTGCGCAAGCCGATCTCGCGGGTGCGCTCGGTAACTGAGACGAGCATGATATTCATGATACCCACACCACCCACAAAGAGCGCGATAGAGGCCACCGCTACAAGAAACCACGTGAGCGCACCGGTGATGGTGCTCAAACGATTGGCGAGATCTTGCTGCGTCTGCACTGTGAAGTCGTCTTTGGTTGGATCAGTGATGTTATGCGAGTCGCGAAGCGTGCGCGCGATATCTTGTGCGGCAGCTGGCACCTGCGCATCAGTCTCAGTTTGTGTGATGATACGGTTAAAATACTTGATGCCGAGGAGATAGTCCTGCGCCGTCGTATACGGCATGAGCGTCATGCTATCGAAATTAAATAGCGAGCCTCCCCCTGTTGGCGGTAATGTGCCGACGACTTTGAAATTTCTGCCTTTGATCTTTATCTTCTGCCCTACTGGATTGTCGCTGCCGAAAAGATGCTCTACTACCTTTGATCCAATCACCACTACATCAGTGCGCGAGAGCACATCATCGCTGGTGAAAAATTCGCCGCGGTTCGGTGTAAGGTCGAATATCTCAGCGAGGCGTTCGGTAGCGCCGAACACTGACACCTGATATGCATTTGCCTCATATGCCGCTGTACCTGCCCCAAAGACTGTCGGCATGACGAACTTCAAATCAGGTACGTTAGCTTTATTTTGTAGGGCCTGTACATCTTTGATCTTGAGCGAGTCACTGTAAAGAGCGCTCACATCTGACGGACCGGTCGGTTCGCGTCCGGGGATAATGGCGATCGTATTGGTACCCAAGCCTTGTACTTGTCCGAGGATGAGTGCCTGCGCTCCACCACCGAGAGAGATCACGAGCATGATGGCAGTGATACCAATCACGATGCCTAAGATCGTCAAAGCCGAACGAGAGCGATTCGTCGTGAGACCTGTGAGTGAAGTTTTAAATAAGTGTCGGTATGTCATAGCTTTACTTTATGTACTCATCATCAGCTGTCAGCCTGTTTTTGACCGGCCTATCACTCTCAAGTTCACCGTCCATGAGCCTGATGATGCGCTCCGAATGCTCAGCAGTGGAAGTTTCGTGAGTGATGAGAACGATTGTCTTTCCTTCTTTTTCATTGAGCTTTTGGATGATAGACATGACGATCTTGCCCGACTTTGAATCGAGGTTGCCTGTCGGCTCATCTGCAAAGATGACTTCTGGATCTGTCACAAGAGCGCGTGCTATAGCGACGCGTTGGCGCTCTCCACCTGATAGCTCAGCCTGATAATGTCCGATGCGATGACCGAGCCCCACAGCTTCGATGGCCTTTGTCGCACGTTCATCCCACTCATGTTCAGGGACATGAGAATATACGAGCGGCAATTTTACATTTTCCAGAACTGTTGTTCGGGCGAGCAGATTGAATGACTGAAAGACAAAGCCGATCTCTTGGTTACGGATACGAGCGAGCTCGTCGCCAGAGTATGAGGTGACCTGCTTTCCATTGAAAGAATAGTGTCCAGAGGTCGGTGTATCGAGGAGACCAAGGAGATGAAGGAGTGTCGACTTGCCCGATCCAGATGGTCCCATGATGGCGACGAACTCCCCTTTACGCACATTGAAGGTAACGCCCGAAAGAGCGACGGTCTCAGTCACGCCGTCGTGATAGGCTTTCTTGAGGTTTTTTACTTCGATGATGTTTGGGGCAATGGGCATAGTATTATTGTAACATTGGAAGCATTTTTTTGATGCGCTCAGCAAAAAGCGTATACGCTCTCACAAATGAATCATCGACGTGTGCATACAAAATACCCTCACCCGCCGTCGTCTCGATAAATTGGCTCGCAAAAGTAATCGTTACGGCTTCCGTGTCTCGAATGAGCGGCTCTGGCGATACCCAGTCGATCTTTCCCTTTTCATAATCATATATAAATAAACCAGCTGAAAACATACCGTACTTGGTCTGATTACCGACTTTCTGATTGGCTTCGCGGCCATTCATGATACCAAGTAATTTTCCTTCACCAATATCAATGAATGACTTTGGCAATAGTGGTCCAGGAGATGCATGTCCAGCGATCCAAGGAATGCCATGCTCTTTGGGATGAAAAACGGTGTCGCCCCATTTCCAGGGCTTATTCATATCTTCTGCAATAGCGACTCGGACTGTCGAATACGTAAAATCAGCTTCTTTTTTACTTGATTCAAATAAATTCAAACGAACTCCTTTGCTATTGATCGGAGCGATCGAAACTTCTTTTGCGCCAGCATATGTTTTTGGATCTCCCAAAAGCACCGGCTCAGTCATCGTTAATGAATCAAGATCTTTACCTACGACATGCCCGAGATGCACCAAGGCATGTTTTTCTTTTCTATTGAGAAAAGGCAGCGTGAAATAAATATGAGTAAGCCCCATTGCTTCATCAATAAATATATCCGGGTCCTCAAAACCGATAAATTCAAGGTGCTCTGAGGAAAGGCTTTGTATGATTTTATCTGTACCGTTTGTCTTTAATCGTTCAATTATTGAAAACTTCTCAAGAGAATCTCCTTTTATTTTCCATATTTCGCTTCTATCTATGTATCCACTTACTGTTACATCTCCCTCTCTGCTAGTAATACAGCGTATGACCCCCTCTTTATAATTTAAAGTCGGATCGAGAGCTATCGCCATAACATGCGTGAATTTTCCACCTGTTTCCACAACTTTTCCTTCGTGTTGAATGTAGGGCGTATTTTTCATACTTTCGCCTTGTTACTTTTGACTTTACTTCACATACGTCACTACCTTGTCACCAACACTTACCCCAGAGATGATCTGCGTCGTACCATCTGAACCCTTGAGACCAGCGGTCACACCGACAGTACTA
>DATJGJ010000024.1:0-3320 GCA_035495115.1 Minisyncoccota bacterium
TGTGTTTCTTCGGTGATACCGCGACTCTTTATATACTCTCTCGCTTCAGCAGACCGGGCCAACTGCTCTTCAAAGTACGCAGTAGCCAGCTCCATGATCTTATAGAGACGATCGCGCTCGCCGTCGGCCTTTTCATCATGGACCAACTTCACTCCTGCGCGGTCAGCGAGGATCTTGAGCGCGCCACGAAAATCTAACCCCTCAAACTGTTCAACGAAAGAAAAAATATCACCTTTAGCATTACATCCAAAACAATAATACCCGCCACGGTCTGGTGAGATAAAGAATGATGGTGACTTTTCATTATGAAATGGACAGCGAGCCTTGTAAGACTTGCCGGACTTTTCAACTTTGATGTATGAGCCGATCAAATCCTCGATTGGTATACGAGCTTTTATCTCTTCGACGGTATTTCTGTTCATGGCACTCATAGGAGAAGTATACCTGTAATATCCACCGTAGCCTAGTTTACTTTTTCGAGTTAAACTTGTGTCATGAGCACATACAATGGCCGACCTATTTCGCGTAGTAATGCAGTATATACCATTGCCATTATCGGTTTTATCTTCACGCTTCATGGTGTCATACCGACGTACTCGAACTCGAGCTTTTTAAGTCTCTTTGCAAGCGAGCAAACTGTCGGGTATCTCTATATGACTGGCGCCGCACTGACTATTTTGGGCTACTTGCTCATGCCTTCACTCGTGAGAAGACTTGGCAACTACAGCGTCACTCTCTGGTTCGTGCTTATCCAAATGTTATTGTTTTTTGGCCTTTTGTCGTCAGAATCGCCGATACTGATTTCTTTTTTCTTTATTTTACAGACAGCAGTAGTGGCTATGATCAGTCTCAATCTAGATATTTTTTTGGAAGTATATACTGATGCTGCAAATGTCGGCTCAGTGCGAGGACTCTATACAGCCACACTCAATGCATCGTGGGTCATCGCACCGCTCATCGGCAGCATGCTCATCAATGGCACTGAAAACTACCGCAATACCTACATGGCCAGCTTGATGATGCTCATCCCTTTATTTTTCCTTGTCTATCGCAATTTTCCCAAATTCAAAGATCCGAACTACAGCCATCTCTCGCCATGGCAACTCATCAAGCATGTATCAAAAAATAAAAACTGGGACAAATTATTTGCAGTTAACCTGATCCTGCAAACCTTTTATGCATGGATGGTCGTCTACAGTCCGATTTTTCTCCATACAGTGATTGGCTTCGGCTGGGAGGAGATTGGTATCATCCTCGTCATCATGCTCCTGCCTTTCCCGATGATACAGTACCCACTCGGTCGTCTCGCTGACAGAAAATACGGCGAAAAAGAGATTATGTTCGCTGGTTTTGCGCTTATGGGGCTTTCTACGATCGGACTCACATTCATACATGGCCACAATATCGCTATATGGGCGGTCGCCATGCTCATTACTCGCGTCGGTGCAGCTGCAGCTGAGATCATGATCGAGACGTATTTCTTCAAGACCGTGCGCGCAAATGATGCGGCAGCGCTTGGTATATTCCGCATCACTCGCCCGCTCTCTTATTTCACCGGACCGCTGATAGGCATCATTGGATTGATGTTCATCACCAATGAATCGTATATGTTCGCAGTTATTGGCATTACATGCCTTTTGGCATTGATCCCAATCATGACGATAAGAGATACGAATTAGAGCTTGATAGCTTCAAAACACGCAAACATCGGCATTTCCTTTCTCATCCTGTTCTCTTCATCGGCGCGGAGACCAGGCTGACTTTCCTTATGTGAGATCCACTCTTCGAGACGAGTAACCGCAAAGCCTGCTTTGCCGAGCGTTTTGAAATAGGTCTGAAGCGGTCTGTGGAATGAGTAGGTAAATTTCTTCATGAAGCCTTTTTCTGTTCCTGGTGTCATATCTATCTTATTTTTCGTATCTGACATATAACCATCGAGACGACGGTACTGTGCCTGAGCCTTTTCATCCCACTGCCATGATGAGCGTCCTGGGATACGGAATGCCGGATGGTTCAAAACGAAGACGAGACGGCCTCTTGGTTTGAGCACTCGAGAACATTCAGCGAATGTGCCTGCGAGGTTTTCTATATTCTGGAGAGCAAGAACGATGACAACTACGTCGTAAGAAGCTGATTTTGCGAATGTGAGCTGATCGGCAGGAGCCGTGTGATATACCACATCCTTTTTATTGTCTTTATGCTTCTTGGCGAGCTCTATCAATTCATTTGAAATGTCTGCACCCGTAACTGTAGCTCCGTGACTCGCAAAAGCACGTGCAAAGTATCCCTGGCCACAGGCGCTTTCGAGGATAGTGAGCCCTTTCTTTGGACCGATGATACGCACCAGGTTTGGCATCAAGACTTTCTTCTGATATGAGTCAGCTGATTGCTCGAGAAGGCCATCATACCACTCAGCAACATTGCCCCATGACGTGTCAGCGTCAGGTTTTATCGGAGCCGTTGGAATGAGGGGTTTCTTGTTCATGGCGACACTATAGCAGACATTGACAAAATGGGCAAATATGTTATCGTATGTGTAAACATCTTGAACCAAAAAATAGAATATATTATGAACCCCAACAAACATCCTGTTGCGACTAAGGTTGGTCGCATCTTGGAAATCGTCATGTCAGTCGTTTTGGCTGGAGCACTTTTCAGCTTTGCTTGTCTCTGGATCAGGAGCGGCAACTCCATCCTAGGAGGAAACCTTCTCTTCACCTTGGCCTACGCAGGACTATTCGGCATATGCCTTGTGCTTGCTGCGACGAGCAGCGATAAATGGCTGTCGGCACCTGCAACAGTCGCCGGTATCAAAGTCAAATGTCCCCGTTGTGGCCAATTGACCCCAATGACCGAGCGCACTTTATTCAATGAGCTCTGCGAGCAACGAATCAAATGTGACTGCGGCTACAGAGCTACGCGCCCTGCGGAGCGCAATCCTGATGGAACCTTGAAATGGGATCCCTGGAATTGAATGTTCGATTCACCATTGTCCCGATCAGAATTTCTGGTCGGGCTTTTCTTTTATAGACCTTTATAACATCACACTTTTCCCTTCTATGGAATTTTTGAAAAATCGCCATCATGCCGTATAATAGCCTCCTAAACAAATTATATGACAAAAATAAAATCAATCTCGGCTCGCGAAATACTCGACTCACGTGGCAACCCAACCGTTGAAGTCGACCTTACTCTCTCTGACGGCTCATTTGGCCGCGCAGCAGTCCCATCAGGCGCATCGACAGGCAGCCACGAAGCTATCGAACTCCGCGACGGCGACAAGGCACGCTACAACGGCAAGGGAGTTCAAAAAGCAGTCA
>DATJGJ010000025.1:0-38248 GCA_035495115.1 Minisyncoccota bacterium
GGCACTATCCCTTCAACATGAGGTTCACTGTCTTTGAGGATAGACGGTGTGAGGAGTGTGCCATAGTTCGCCATAGAACCAACAGCACGGATAACCTGAGCAGGTGTCACTTGGAAGCCATATTGGCCGATGGCAGTGTGATATGTGTCACCGAGATACCAATCTTCACCGAATGTCTTTTGCTTCCATGCAGGCGTCGGGATGAGCCCTGCTGGCCCAGTGAAAAATGATGGAGCGATCTTTGTGCCGAAGCCGAACATGCTGAAATATTTATCGAGACGCGTGATACCCAAACCTGGCTGATCCTTGTAACCGCCACCCACCGTATAAAAATACACATCAGACGACATAGCGATACCATGACGTAGATCAAGGTCACCCAGAGCTTTCCAGTCACGAAAGACGCTTACTTGCGAAGGATTATAAGGATTAGTCACAGAGATAGATCCTGTGTCATGAATAATCTTATATGGATCGATGATTTTTTCTGTCAGCACACCCATAGAAACATACGGCTTCACGATAGAACCCGGTGTATACAAACCATCAGTGATACGGTCGAGAAAAGGCTGATTTTTATCGGTCAAAAAACCACGGATCGCATCTGAGTCTGTCTTGTCGGACATGATCTCTGAGCTATATTCTGGATAGCTGGTCATAGCCAACACTTCTCCTGTATGCACATCCATGATGATACCGGCGCCTCCTTTGAAATTCACTCGAGTCGCTACGTCCTTGATACTATTAAATAAAGCTGACTGAACTCGGCTATCGATCGAGAGCGTGATGTTGTTGCCGGCCTGCGCTGGGCGCACCACGTTTTCTGAGACGACTTTTCCGCGCGCATTGACCTCGATCAAACGTGAACCATTCACTCCTTGAAGGATGCTGTCATAATATTTTTCGACGCCAGCTACGCCATTGAAATCTTCTTGATAATAGAATCCATTTGAATCTTTTGAAGGATACTGGACGTAACCGAGCACATGAGATAATCCAGTCGTCGTCGCATAGTTTCTTTGAGCGATGACGTTATTGACGTCATTTGTCGTCGTAGAATTTGGATCAGTATCTGCGGGCGCATTCCACGCGAGAGGTATGCCATTGCGGTCATATATGATGCCGCGAGCAGCGAATATAGGCACCGGGCGCAGCAGATTGGCCTGGCTGCGGGCACTGTACTCTGAACCATGGACTATTTGGAGATTCGCAGTTTGAAATACGTACACACTCGCTACAAGTAAAAAAGCAGCGAGCACAGCGTACAGCGTCGACACCGAGATAGGGCGCTCCATGCGACCTTCGAACTGGTCTCGATCGAACTGAGCCCCATTGTGCGCATCCATGAGTACTTCGTCTGGGTCGATTTCGTGTGATTTTATTCTGCGTAGTGCCATAAGTAACTTATCTTACCACTTTCTTTAAAACATGGAGGATGATGAGTATACCGAAAGCGGTTATCGTACCCGCATATCCCCACACCCCTACCGCAGGAACCATGCCGAACAACGCATCATACATGATGCCAGCAAGCACTATTTCGATAGTATAGTAAAATCTCCACGCCCCGATGATGACCAGAGGAAATGCGACAAACCACCATCCATTTATAATAGTAACGAAGAGCGCGCTATCGAGAAATATGCGAAATAGAACAGTTCGATTCATGATTATTTTTTAACTTTCGTTGAAGTCGATTTGACTGTTTGAACCGTTGACGGAACAGAAGATACAGTCTTTTGCGTATTGAGATATGGCTGAGACTGATTATTTTGATCGATCAAAACCCAACGCAGTTGATAGACATTTATTTCTGGAGAAAAAAGCACTGTTTCAAAAGGGTCAGCTGGATTGCTAATGACAGCGGTCACAGTACCGAATGCCTCGTCGCTGAGCGACGCATCTAGAATGCTATCTCCTTGGGCGATTTTGGTGGCTTGTGGAACTTGAGCCTCATACTGCCCTCCTCCTCGCCCGACAGCTGTCGCTGGCATATGATTTGCACCTATCAAAACTGGATAGGTCAATCCAGGCGAAGATAACAATGTGACTTTCGATGTCTGTCCGAGCACATCTGTCGTTGTTCCTATAAGGATATTGCCAGGAGCATATACTTTTGCACCTGCCACAACACCCTGATCAGCCCCAGCATCGACTATCAGCTCATCATATCCAGTCAATGGCGGACGCACGAGCACTGCCGCGAGCATACGAGCGCCAGCAGAGCTTAATGTCGAATATGTGCGACGGATATCCGACATGGATGATGAAGCAGTAGTTGATGAGCCAGTAGCATTACTACCGCTATTGAAAGAAGTCAAACTGAGGTCAGGGCGTCCGAGTACAGAGAGTAGCTCGGCGTTTTGTGTTCTCAACAAATCTGCTGAAGCATCTTGCGTCGAAAGCTCTTGGATGCGAATCTTAAGTGCTTCATTTTCAGCCAGAAGCTCTGTGGGAGATTTGAGAGAGCCGCTCTGAATTGAAAATTCCATACGCCAAAAGGGGCGAGCGATAGTAGTAAAAATCGCCGGCAAAAAATGTGGAATAAATACTTGTAGCAAGATAACAAGCGCGACAATACTCCCGAGCGCAATCGTGATTGTGCGTGTACGTCGTTCAGCTGGTCTGCTACTTGTTCGGATATACATCATCGTCGCTGTCGAGGAGAACTGCCTTATATTTGTCCAAATCTTCCAAAATAATGCCGGCACCGCGCGCAATAGCCGTCAAGGGATCTTCTGCGATCGTTACAGGAATATTGAGCGTCTCACGGAGCAATTCGTCCAATCCTTTTATGAGCGCTCCGCCACCGACCAAGTGGATACCGCGCTTCATGATATCAGCAAGGATCTCAGGAGGAGTCGTTTCGAGCGCTTCGCGAGCTGACTCGACGATGCTGTTGATCGACTGATTCATCGCTTCGCGTATATCCGAATCAGTGATGATCACTTCGCGTGGAAGTCCAGTGATGAGGTCGCGTCCGCGAATAGTTGTTTCAACCGCTTCACCAGGTATAACTATGCCGACAGTTATCTTTACATGTTCAGCAGTCGTCTCTCCAATGAGAATCTTGAACTCATTTCTAATATACGAAATGATATCATTATTGAGCTTATCGCCCGCAATCTTGAGATTTTGTGAACGCACGATACCGCCGAGCGAGATGATGGCAATATCGGTCGTGCCGCCGCCGATATCGATCACCATACTGCCGACAGGATCATGCACTGGGAGACGAATACCGATCGCTCCCGCCATAGGCTGTTCGACTATATACACTTCGCGTGCGCCGGCATTCTTTGCTGCATCACGGACTGCACGCACTTCGACATTGGTCACACCAGAAGGCACACCGATCACGACGCGCGGACCAAGGAACTTCTTTGGAAGGTATTCATGTGCACGCTTCATGAGATATGAAAGCATCTCCTCGGTCACTTCAAAATCAGAGATAACTCCATCGACGAGCGGACGCACTGCGATGATATGAGTTGGTGTACGTCCGAGCATTTCTTTTGCAGCTGTTCCTACTGCGACCACTTGTCCTGTTTTTTGGTTTACTGCAACAACAGAAGGCTCATTGACTACGATGCCTTTTCCGCGCACGTAAACAAGCGTATTGGCTGTGCCAAGGTCAATGCCGATATCGTTAGAAAAACGGCCGAGTAATTTGTCTTTTTTCTCCTTGAAAGACGTCATACGGTCAACTCTATCACAAATCAGAAAAGGAAGTAGTTGACAGATATTATTTTCTTTTACATAACATCAGAAAGCTTCACCATCTCCACTTTCCCCGTCAAACGATCTTTCTTTTCAATAGAATCCTCTGCGACTGTTTTTGCGCTAATGGTATATCTCATAGGAATACCGATGAGATCAGAATCGCCGAACTTTTCTCCAGCAGTAGCATCGCGATCATCATAGAGAACTTCGACACCTTTTACAGTTAATTTTTCATACAAATCATCGGCAGCCACCTTCACTTTCCCTTCCTTATCAAAAAGAGCGACGAGGTGAACTGCAAACGGAGCGACTGCTACTGGCCAGACGAGGCCTTTTTCATCTCCATATGTCTCAACGATCGTGCCCATGAGACGTCCCGGACCGATACCATAGCTACCCATGACGACTGGTACCGGTTTACCTTCAGTGTTCGAATAGACCAAACCGAGCGCATCTGAAAAGCGCGTGCTGAGCGAGAAAATATTTCCCACTTCGACCGCCTTCTTTTCAACAAGATCCTCTCTCTTGATGCCGAGATCAGTGAGCACTTCATCGTTCAACACTTCTTTGTTCACGGCAATCTTTTTTCCTTCATGTATGTAAATCAAATCTTCACCTGCTTCGGTGACCGTCTGAAACTCATGGGAGTACTTTGAGAATGAGCCGCCGCTCGCGAATGTGACATATGTTTGCGCACCCAAGCCTACACGATCAAATATGCGCACATATGCCTGCTTTGCCTTTTCATAAAAATCAGCATGCGCTGCCTCATCAAGATTGAATGAATACAGATCTTTCATTAAAAACTCACGACCGCGCATGATGCCAGACTTGGCGCGCGCTTCGTTACGGAATTTTGTCTGAAATTGATATGCTGCGATAGGTAAATCGCGGAATGAACGGATATGACCCTTCATGAGCTCTGTGAGAGGCTCTTCATGCGTGAAGCCCAAACCGAGTTCAGTGCCATTTTTAAGCTCTGTTTTGAACCAATTATCGACTACTTCGTCGCTCCAACGGTTTGTTGCTTCCCACACTTTTTTGTCTTGCAGAGCAGTGAGAGAGACTTCTTGTCCGCCGATCGCATTCATCTCTTCACGAATGATGCCGACTATCTTGTTGAGCACGCGCAGACCGAGCGGAAGGTACGAGTAGACTCCCGCCATCTCCTTGTTGATGTAACCAGCGCGGATGAGCAACTGCGCATTCTTGGCAACTTCATCTTTTGGCGCTTCACGACGCGTCTTGGTAAATAGGTGTGTTTGTTTCATGGGATTATTTGACTTGATGGTCATTCTAACATAAATTTAAAATAGTGGTTTGAACCAAAAAAACTGAATAAAGACTATTATGAGTACTACTCAAATAATTGCAATCGGATTTTGTGCACTGGTATTTGTCACTGTTTTGGTGAATTTATATCGCAAAAATTCCCAAAAACAACAAAGCAAGGCGGAGGTAGAACGTGCTGAAACACGGGCTATCCTTGAACGAATTAAATTGGAAGAGCAAGCTCGGCGTATACGTAAATTTCCGATACGGGAAATGAGTGCCGCTGAATTTGATCGACTCGTTCGCGAAAAACCTGTTGACCTGAAGACATGTCCTCTTGGAACATGGTTCGTATGCACGCCTTTTGAGTTGACTCCGGACGTCACCGTAGTTGGACAAGTCGTCTCAGGTCTCGAAATGATCGCAAATCAGTGGGGCGCAGGAATGTCTCTGCCTGAGCGTGGTATCAATCGATACCGAGTCAAACTGATCTAATCATCCGCAGCACAAACCGTCCGAGGTAACTCGGACGGTTTTTATTTGCAGATTATTTATCTTGTACCCTATGCATGTGTCTTATGATTCTCATACAGTAGGTCAGAAATTTCATTCAAAACCTCTGTTTCTTCACCAAAGAGATACCTAACAAGTAAATCTGGCTGCGCTTCAACAATATCACCAAACTTTTTTGCAAACTCCTCTTCCCATTTCGTAAATTGTTCATCCCCAACATCAAAGCCAAAGTAACGTGACGCGAGCTTAAACTGAGCACTATTTCGCGCACCCGTTCTTTCGTTGGGCGTAATCTGCTCGTTGTTAGCTGATACTTCTTGAGAAATATGTCTCTGTTCGATTCCTTCGAATTTCATAGCTTAATATTACCAAAAACCCGAATAAAAACTACTTGAATAACTTGACCACATCCTTATATGTAACGATAACCATAAGTAGCATCAATAAGCTAAAACCGACCAGATTGACCATATTGGTGAATTTTGCTGGTATTGGACGACGGATGATCGACTCGATAATAACAAAGAAGATGCGTCCTCCATCAAGCGCTGGGAATGGGATAAGATTAATGATAGCCAGGTTGATAGATATAAGCGCAGTGATCATGAGGAGATACGTAATACCGAGACGAGCGGCATCGCCCACGACTCCTGCAATGCCCACTGGGCCGGATATCTCAGAAAAATTGGCATGACCCTGGAATATCTGCGTAAAGAATCCATACAAACCTGTCACTGTCTCTTTGAGCATGACCGCGGTATAGTGACCACCTTCCCACACTGCCACAAAGAATGGCAGCTTCATATCGACTACATCACTCATAGCAATACCTATAGCGTATTTATCTGGCACAATATCTTGTTTTGGAATTATCTCAGTATCAAAAGAGACGCCGCTTCTTTCATAGTGGATAGGTATTGCTACACCCTTGCTTGTCGAGATTGTATTTTGGATATCAGTGATGCTTTGCGCTCCGGTGATGACATCGCCAGATTTGAGACCAGCTTGTGCCGCTGGCGAATCTTTGAGCACATCAGTGATCATGATGCGCTGATTACTGAAATATCCAGCGTACTTAGAAAAACCATCTGCGGTAGCCGTAACACCATGACTGAATAATCCTATATAGAGCACCCAAGCAAAGAGAACATTGAAAAGCACTCCTCCAGAAAGCACAAGTACCTGTTGCCATTTTGATTTGTGGGCCAGACTTCGCTTTGAATCTACACCTATCGTCGATTCCACATCCGGATTCTCGCCGAAAATCTTTACATACCCGCCAAATGGAATAAGGTTCAAACCATATTCAGTCTCACCCTTTTTGCCATCTTTGTCTTTTGGTGTCCATGCGAAAATCTTTGGACCAAAGCCAATCTTGAAAGCATCAACACGAATACCAAACAATTTTGCAAACAAAAAGTGTCCAAGCTCATGAACGAAAATGAGCACCGCGAGAACAATAAGGAAGACAATAATGGTTAGCATAGTGTAAATTCCTAATCTTAGACAAATTAGGTTAATTAGAAATTAGATATTTATCCAATAAGTTCCTTCTCTTTCTTTGCAAATTCACCTTCCATTTTTTTATTGCAATCATCAACGAGCTTTTGAGCATCTTTTTTTCCGCGGAATACATCATCCTTGCCCATGGCGCCAGACTTCTCTTTTGCATCGAGATCTTTGATCACTACATCACGATGCGAACGGAGCTGCTTCTTGCCTTCTTCGAGCTTTTCTTTTGCCATTTTGACGATCTCAGCACGGCGATCTGAGGTGAGCTCAGGAAAATTGACGCGGAGTCCCTGATCATCCACGACGACTGAAAGGCCGAGGTTCGAAATGGTGATAGCCTTTTCTATATCCTTGATCTGTCCCTTATCCCATGGCGAAACACGGAGAGTACGAGCACCTTCGATCATGACGCTGGCGACTTCTTTGAGAGCCATAGGCGCTCCGTAGACTTCAACTTTGACCGCATCGAGGATGGCAGGAGATGCTTGTCCAGTGCGAATCTGCTGGAACTCTTTTTTGAGCCATTCCTCAGTAGAAGCTATTTGTTTTTTGAAAGGATTAAAATCGTAGACCATGTGTGTAGGTTATATACTAATACACTCAGTATAGCGCAAAAAATGTAAATAAAAAACTCCAAGGACGGCCGAGGAGTTAGGAAATTGTGGAACAGATACAGGAAAAGGACTTTTCACCTTCTCTCATTCACTATGAAGTGAATCCATGCCGAGAGCATCATCCACTCTCTACAGTCTCCACAGAAGGAGACTGATCAGACACACAATGAACACCCAGCCAACATTTAAGGGCCACCGCATATTCAAAGCACGCCTGACGACCACTACATTACTCGTACGCCACCCAGTGCACGTATAGTGAGTAACAGAACCCCTTTCGCATTACTGCAACAACTCGAACGTCATGACCGTGGAACGAGTTAGTTCGTGAGGCACGCTAATCTAGTGTATCGATTCCTATTTGAATACTACACATTCAGTGCAACATATTCAAGCAGCATTTTCACCGAGGGTGCCCTATCATTCAGATAATTTCGCGCTGTCTCGATCGCCTCAAGCGCTGATTTTCCTTCTCTCGCGCCTTTTTCTTTATAGACCACCTCTTGAACCGCGTTCAAAAAATCAATAGCATCTTGCTTGGTCTTTTTTTCTTTTGAAATAGCGTCGACGAGCGTTTTCACTATATCTAATCTTTTTGTTTGATTTGCCTTAATGAAAGCTTCAGCTTCTTTGATCAAGTCAGCATCGGTCTCCTTTGATGAATTCGATTCGCCAATCAATGAAAGGCGTGACTTAACTGTTGGCAGTAATAAATGAGCGGATGGAATAATCAAAAAGAAACGTGCGTACTCTGCAGGCTCTTCGAGAAGTTTAAGAAGTGCGTTTTGAGCTTCGACGGTGACGCCATTCATCGTTAAGATGAATATTTTCTTACCGGCACCATTATTTCCTTGTATCGAGCCTTCATCAGTCAGTGGCCTGCTGCTATGGAGTACTTTAACCTCACGTGCATCGTCGATCGTAAATGTTTCGTAATTGCGAATATAAAAGTCAGGATTGCCTTGCGCGGTTATTTTATGTGTCTTTTCAAGTATAGAAATGAGCTCGTCGCGCGTTTCGGCTGTGCCCACAATGCCGTATGCGTGGTGAGAAAGGTCGTTGAGCTGGTCGAAGTGTCTGCCGCTTTTCATGGGAGTATTCTAACATAATGACAAATTCTTATTTAGAAAAATAAAAAAGAAGAAGCGCACATAACTCGAGGTCATGTGCGCTTGACAGATATGAAGCCGACAAAGTGCATCGGCTCCTAGACAAATTGGAACTTAGCTGGGCCAACCGCGGTGTGGCCTTGCATGTTCCGCCCTGTCCTCCCTTTTCCACAATAGAAGAATGGTAAGGGTACTCAACCAAACCTGCCGAGAATGTCTCAGTCAGGATAACTAAGATTAATTTCGCAGGGGATCAACCTGCTCTGTCTCATTAATCTTTCGTTTTTTGTGTTTTCGCCAGACGCCGGACATTCAACATGCAAGTCGAATGCTCGGTAGTATCTATGAAAACGGCGTTGGCAATGAACAGTTGTGGTCATTCATATCGCCCTTCGAGAGGGCTGATGGACGTGGCGGTGTCCTGAACGACGTGCTCGACTTATCGCCGAAGCACCTTCCTCCGAGTGTCACAACTATCTAAGATATATCATAGCACCTCATTCAGTTTTTGTCAACTATCCCAAAATACTCCCTGATTTTGAAGGTTTTTACCTCTTTGCCACAATCGCCTTCTTATACGTATCCAAATGTTCGAGAGCGATACCTGTTCCCTTTGCCACACAGAGGAGAGGCTCTTCGGCAAGCTGTGCCTTTACGCCCGTACGACGGAACACAAGCTCTGGGAGATTGCGGAGGAGCGATGAACCACCCGTAAGCATGATGCCCTGATCGATGATATCAGCAGCGAGCTCAGGCGGAGTCTCTTGCAAGACGTCTTTGATAGCTTTGATCATATCGCGAAGCTCAGCGGTGATGGCTTTGACGATCTCATTGGTCTTGATCTCAGTCGAACGAGGAAGACCAGTGATGAAGTCGCGGCCTTTGACTTGCATTGAAAGCTCTTGGTCAAGCGGGATAGCTGAGCCGATATTCATTTTAATATTCTCAGCCATATGATCACCGATAGCGAGGTTGAACGTCTTCTTTACATAATCAGTGATGGCATTGTCGATTTTATTGCCAGCACACTTCACCGAAGTAGATGAAACGATACCGCCGAGCGAGATAACGGCTACATCAGTCGTGCCGCCACCGATGTCGACGACCATATGACCTTTCGCTTCATGGATAGGGATACCAGCACCGATGGCAGCGAGGATAGGCTCTTTGACGACAAAAGCGTTCTTTGCGCCAGCACGGATAGCAGCTTCGATGACGGCGCGGCGTTCGGTCGAAGTGACGCCCGCAGGAACAGAGACCATGACATCAGGTTTGAAAAGATTGAAACGGCCGAGCGCTTTGTCGATGAAATAGCGGAGCATGGCTTCGGTCACGCGATAGTCAGCGATAACGCCGTCTTTCATCGGACGATAAGCGACGATCGTATCTGGTGTGCGGCCGACCATTTCTTTTGCTTCAACGCCAACTGCGAGGACTTTCTTGTCGACTTCGGAGATAGCGACGACAGTTGGTTCATTGAGGACAATACCCTTTCCTGGCACGAAAACGAGAGTATTTGCAGTACCCAAATCGATGCCAAGCTTAGGAGAAAACATGTTCATAGGTATTGGCGACTATAGCATATTCAGACCTTATTACAAGGTTTTTCGCTCTATCTTTGCCCCCAGCTTTTGCAATCTCTGCTCCAACTTCTCATACCCACGATCAATGAGGTGAATGTTAGTGATTGTGAACTGTCCTTTGCCTGCAAGCGCTGCCATGACGACAGCGAACCCGGCTCGAATATCGCGAGCCTCGAGCGTTGAACCATCTGGTAACGCTTTGAATGGTGTTGGGCCGTTGATACTGATCTCGCGCGGATTGAGAAATGAGATGCCGGCGCCGATCGTATTCAAATCTTCTACATACTTGTAACGGCCTTCATATATAGTTTCAAAGACTTTGCTCTGACCATTGGTCTGCGTGAGATACGTGACGAGCGGAGCCTGCAAGTCAGTTGGAAAACCTGGGTATTCATGAGTACGAATATCAGCAACAGGGGTGAGGAGCGAAGTAGGTGCAACATTGTTCACAATCTTTATCGTCGTCGGTTCAATGACGAGCGGCACACCGGAATCACGGAGGAGGTTAATGAGCGACTCGACATGCTTTGGCTCGCAGTCAGTGATAGACATATCTTGTGCGCACAATGCACCGAGCAAGAGGTAGCTGCCGGTTTCGATGCGGTCAGGAATAGTGACGTATGGATGTTTTTTGGCTGAGAGCAATTTGCCGCCCGTGCCCGTGATCTCGATCGTTGGTGTTCCAACCCCGCGGATATCTGCGCCACAAGCATTGAGCCATTCAGCCACATTCACGATCTCCGGCTCCATAGCGCAATTTTTGAGGATAGTGGTACCACTACTGAGCACTGCCGCCATCATGAGTGTCTCAGTGCCACCGACTGTTTGTTTGCTAAAAAATATCTCAGTCTCATGAAGCTTATCTGGTGCAGTTATGTAGTATGAGTTCTTATCTTCATCTATCTTTGCGCCCATCTTTTTGTAGCCATCAATAAAGAGATCGATCGGACGCGCGCCGATGACGCAACCGCCAGGTGTCGGAAATGATACGCGACCAAAACGAGCGAGGAGTGGACCAGTGAGCACGACCGATGCGCGCATGCTGCCCGCGAGCGTTGGGTCGATATCTGTTGAACTGATACCTGTCGCATCGATAGTAAATATCGAGAGATCACCATCTTCAACCCACTGAGCTTTTGCTCCCAGCTTAGTGAGCACTTCAGTCATAGTTGCCACATCAGCATTGTCAGGGATATTTTCGAGTGTGACTGGACCGTCAAAGAGAATCGCAGCTGCCATAGCTTTGAGCGCAGCATTCTTTGCGCCTTGGATAGAGACTGAGCCTTTGAGGGTCTTTTCGCCAGCGAGACCAGTGATGTGGAAGGATTGTTTTGGATTCATATAAGTTGTGTCCCTACATTCTAGACGAAATAGCTAATCTTGGGAAATAGCGGTCACCAAAGAAGTTTGACAAAATTCTTCTATCTTCTAAACTATATACATACGAGGGTGTTTTCATCTTCGTACACACTCTGGCTTCGGCCTTGGAAACCCCCTCAGACGGGGTTTTCGTACTTTCAAGACACATATCAATTATTCGGCTAACGAGTAAATTGAAATCGACGTGTGATACGTCAGCAATTTTATTCATCAATCGTTTTTGATCAAATGCTCGTATCTGTAACATAAGCATGTCATTTGGAATTCCATTTACCTGAAAAGGTATTCGAAAAGCACCCCTTCTAACTTTTGTGGTTAGAGGAACACCTAAAAATATTTTTTCAGTGAACTTTTTAAATACGATTACCGGACGTCCAAAGTCTTTTGAATAGGAGTCCTGCTCAGATCCTATATTAACCCCGATCGAACACCACCAAATCTCCCTTTCATTGAAATGGGTTAATGGACCATTGCTATCAATAGTCTTTTTATATTCATTCCATGTATCAAAATCTTTTTGCATCAAGATATTTTATTCTTATGGAAGATAATTTACAAATAAAAAAAGAAACCCGCGCTCTGCCGAAGCAAAACGTGGGTTTTATAATTAAAGATTTACATTCACTTTTAGGTCGTGTGCCCGACATACCAGACGTAATCACCGAGAAATACGCCGTGTATTTTTCCATTATCTTTCGGTGAATCGCCGTTTATAAACTGAACCGAAATCCACCAAAATGGAACCTTTTGCCCCTTTAAGTAAAAGTTCAACTGAAGGTTAATTGAACCTGGGGGCATATGTGGCGGCTGGTTTGAGCGCTCAATAAATAAATATGATTGCTCAAGGCGATATGCCTTTTGCGATGCGTCAATGAAATCAAACAGGGATTGATCGCCGATACCTTTGTTCGGAATCCACCGGCTATCGAAAATATCGAATAATTTATCTGAGAGCACCGATGTTCCCATAACATCACCAGCCGACAATTTTTCTGCGAGGTCACAGATGGCATTGCCAACTTTAGTCGCTGCTCTCCATGCCTTTAAATTAGGCTCGCTGATTTTCGCTCCGTTGAACCGCGTTATTTTTCGTATCATAATGATTCTCCTTTTGGGAATGGCTCACGTGTAGGGCCATATGGTTTCTATTTCAACACGGCTTCCATGAAATGGGGCCGATAACTACTCGGGGAGAATTATAGCACGCTAAATACCCCTCTGTCAATCCTCCCACCACCCTTAAAATAAGCTATATTCAAGCCATGAACCTGATAACCGTCATTCCGCTCACCCGCCAGAAAGTGGCTCCAACACTTTCCTATTTCACCTCGTCTGTGGTGCCAGTTGGCGCTATCGTGACAGTTCCGTTGCGCTCAAAGACGATCAGCGCCATCGTCTCAGACTCTCGCCCCGTGGCAGACGTCAAAGCAGATGTCAAAAGCGCTCCATTCGAGATACGCAAACTAGGGAGCGTCAAGGCAGTCGCTTTCTTCCCTCCTTCATTCATCGAGGCATGCCGTTCGCTCGCTCTCCACTATGCCACCACGACTGGCAGTATCATCGATGCCGTCATTCCTGATATCTTGATGGAAAATGCACATAAGATCGCTCCGCCAAATTCTGTCCTGCCGACTCCAGTGAATGCGATACCCAACGAAGTCTATGCTGTCCAAGGCGATGATGCTGACCGCTTCAGCACGTGGCGCAGTTTGATACGCCAAGAGTTTGCTCGCAAAAAATCTGTCGTCTTTCACACACCGACGATCGAAGATGCGAAAAATATGTTCAAGCTCCTCGAAAAAGGCATAGAGGGATATATTTTTGTCCTTCATAACAAGCTTGCTAAAAAAGATATCATCGAGACTTGGGAAGCTATCGCAAAGACTGATCATGCGGTAACCATCATTACTGCTGGCATATTCCCCCTCCTCCCTCGCACCGACATATCATCTGTCGTCATTGAACGAGAGAATGGCCGCGGATGGATATCGCCGAAAAGCCCATACCTTGATTTGCGCAAGGCATTTGAGATCATCAACAAACATGCTCCAGGCAGAAATATCTATCTCGCAGATAGCTTACTCCGCTCAGAAACGCTATACCGTCTCGACCGCAACGAGATTTCACAAGGGTCACCATTTAAGTGGCGCTCCATTTCGACTGCCACTGATACGCTCGTCAATATGGTACCAGAGAGAAGCGCGAAACTTGAACAGTCATCAGAGACTTCGGAAATTCCAGAAAAAAATACATTCCGCATTCTCTCGCCGGAACTTGAGCGTTTGATTGCGACGAATCGTGACGAGAATAGCCACCTCTTCATCTACGCGGTCCGCCGCGGCCTCGCAACGATGACTGTCTGCAGCGACTGCGAAACGATCGTCACTTGTGCATCGTGCTCATCCCCTGTCGTCCTCCATGCCTCAAAAGAAACGGGTAGAAACTTCTTCATGTGCCACGTCTGTGGTGTGCGCCGCAGCGCCGATGAAGTCTGTCGCACCTGTGGCGGGTGGAGGCTCACGGCCCTTGGTATCGGCCTCGACCGCGTCGAGCAGGAGATCAAAGCGAAATACCCAAGCATCGATATATATAAGATAGACGCAGACATCACCAAAACTGACAAGCAAATCGGGGCGACGCTCGATAAGTTTCGTTCGAAGCCAGGTAGTATTTTACTCGGTACTGAAATCGCCTCACTTCATCTCCACGAAACCGTTGACCATTGTGCCATTGTGTCATTGGACTCTTTGTTCGCTCTCCCTGATTTCCGTATACCGGAGAAAATAATGTATACACTCATCAGACTCCGCACGCTCGCTAGTCGATCAATACTGGTGCAGACCCGCCGTATAGAAGAGAAAGTATTTGAATATGGTCTTAAAGGAAATCTGAGCGACTTCCACCGCGAGACAGTCAGCGAGCGCCGCCGCTTTGGCTATCCTCCTTTCATGACGCTCATCAAGATCAGTATCGAAGGAAAGAAAGATGCAATCGCAGAGCAGATGGCTGACATCCAGAAGATCATCGAACCGTATGAGATAGATATTTTCCCTGCATTCACCGGCGCAAGTCGTGGCAACTCAATCATCCATGGACTTCTCAAAATGCCGCCAGAGATGTGGCCGAACATTGAACTCGCCGAAAAGCTCCGCAATCTTCCGCCGAATGTCAGTGTGAAAGTAGATCCGGAGAGTTTGTTATAACATTCGATAGTCACCCAAAGTTCATATTGCCAATCGGCCATAAAATAGGTATTATTTGCCCATGCTCGAAATCGTCCAACAAAAGGACCCTGTCCTCAGAAAAAAGGCTAAACCCGTCCCCCTCACTATGATCGGAACGCCCGAACTGACCAAAGTGCTCACTGATATGCGTCGAGCCATGGCAAGCCAAAAAGACGGCGTCGCTATAGCCGCCCCACAGATCGGCGCTTCACTCCAGATATTTATGGTCTCCGGCGAAGTCCTCAGCAAAGCCGACAAAGAATATACGGGTGACACAAATGATCTTGTTTTCATCAATCCAGTCATCACCAAGCTTTCAAAGGACAAAAAGCTCGTCGAAGAGGGTTGTCTCTCAGTCCGCTGGCTGTACGGCACCATCAAACGCTCTACTCGCGCATCTATCAGCGCCATCAATGAAAAAGGAGAAAAGGTGGAACGTGGCGCGTCTGGTTTGCTCGCGCAAATATTCCAGCACGAAACAGATCATCTTAAGGGAACGTTATTTATCGACAATGCTGAGAGCGTTTGGGAAATGACCGAGGAAGAGATAGCACAAGCGCAAGGCAAGTAAAAAGTGACACTAATACACGAATACACACGAATGCCACAAATATCAGAACCATCACCTATTCCTTTCGTCTACTTCGGCAGTTCACGGCTGTCAGTCATTGTCTTGGATGAATTGCTCCGACTCGGTTACAAACCCTCGTTGATCGTCACTACTCCCGATAAGCCACAAGGACGAAAATTGATCCTTACCGCTAACGTAGTGAAGACATGGGCGATTGAGCACGGTATTCCAGTTCTCGATCCGATCAAATTAGACGATGTGTTTCTTGCGAACTTGAAACTTGTAACTTGTAACTTATTCATCGTCGCTTCCTATGGTAAAATCATCCCCGACAAAATAATCGAATTGCCGACACACAAAACTCTGAACATCCATCCATCCCTCCTTCCTCAGTATCGCGGCGCATCGCCTCTCCCTACTGCCATCCTCGAAGATACAAAAAAGACTGGTGTATCTATCATGCAACTCGATGCAGAGATGGATCATGGACCAGTCATTGCGCAGAAAAAGATCGATATTACTGAACATTTCAAAGACTGGCCGACCTACGAAGATTTTGAAGAATTCATGGCCAAACAAGGCGCACAACTATTGGCTGAGAGTATGCCTGCCTGGGTCGCCGGAAAAATAACTCCACAGGAACAAGATCATTCAAAAGCAACGTATACGAAAAAGCTGACCAAAGAAGATGGTTTGATCGATTTCAGCATCGGTGAATTAAAAAATCTCGCGCAGATTCCTTTTGATCGCGCATACACCATATTTCGTAAGATACAAGCATTCCACGAATGGCCTCAGGCATATTTTTTCATTGAAAAAGACGGCGCTAAATTACGCATTAAAATAACCGAGGCGGTGTTTGAAGGAGAAACTCTAATGATCAACAAAGTCATTCCAGAAGGAAAAAAAGAAATTTCATATTCTGATTTTGTCCGAAACTATCTTAAATAACAGCTACAAAGCTTATTTTATCTGAAGTTCCTGAGTGACTTGTGCATTGCTGGTTGCAATCGTATCTATCTGATCTTTGACATAATGCACGACGACCCAAATAGTCCACGAAACCATGAGACCAATACACAACCATTGGTTGACGGGTTGCTTGATCGACAAGCTAAAAAAATTTTGATTGAGCATATGCTCCAGTATACTACAACTCTTTCTTACTAAAAGGCCACATGCCCTTCATCATGGCTTTGACCTGAGCGCCGCCACGTCTCACGAATGAAAGCTGCTTGCCTTTGCTTGCTCGAACCTCACGAATGACTTCATCTCGCATTGCATCTATCGCTGCGTAAAGATCGCTATCTTCGGCGCTCGCATAGAGATCCTTGCCTTTGCCGACTATATGTATTTCTGCACGAAAAATATCACCATTTTTATGATGATTTGTCGTTTTTGCCAGTTCTACATCACAGATAAATGAAGGGTCACCACCAATTATTTTTGTAATTTTAAGAAGTCGTTTGTCAGCATATTCAGAAATCGCAGGAGTAAGAGTTATACCAGTTGTTTTTATTTTGATATTCATGTTTTTGAAAATATCGCGCTAGCTGATAATCGAAACTCTGTGTGTATTATACCGCACAGACATGTAGACGAACAAGATTGCTTTTTATTACTGAATCTACACTTTTACTACTACGCATAAAATAAAACGGGTGCAGAAAATATGTGGTCTAATTATTTTTATCGCTCACCTCGATGAGCTTGCTCGGCGAATGATGGCCATTCACGATCTTTATCGCCCTGTCAGGATACATTGCTGTCATGATCTCGAGAATCCTTTTGTTGGCGAGGCCCCGTTCTGGCGGTTGGCGGAGATACATCTCTATATGATCATCCTCGATCTTCTGGATGACTTCCTTCGGCGCGCCGGTTATGACTCTCACTTTGATATGCATATTTTGATTTCGGATACGATATGTGGTACATTTTCACATACCTCTTATTGGAGAGGATAGCACATTAGACAATATATTCCTCGGTAGCTGTTTTGGTAATCTAAAAGCTAAGACACTGCACGAAGGTTGTTTAACAACGTAAAAAATATTCCTCGGTAGCTCAGCTGGTAGAGCAGCTCGCTGTGGACGCAATCTGATATAATTTATTTTATGTCAGACAAACGTACCTATGCCGACCGCGCCGAATATTTAAAGAATGCCGTAAAAAGCAGACGTAAATTACTTCGGCACAAAGCCCGCCAGTACAAAGGCGGCAAGTGCATGCTCTGTGGTTACAATCGTTGTGAAGACGCGCTCGATTTTCATCATATCGACTCAAGCAAGAAATCTTTTGGCTTATCCGCAAAAGGCATAACTCGATCTTGGGAGAAAATACGTGAAGAGATCGATAAATGCGTTCTCATTTGCGCAAATTGTCACAGAGAAATACATGCCGGCATACAGCAGCTTCCTACAGAAATGTAGGTCGAAAACAAGGTGAATTGCTGGAAACCCTTATTCGTTAAAAACGATGGGCAATCAGCAGCCAAGCTTCTCATCATATGGTGAGTCGAAGGTTCAGAGACTATCCTTAACTGGAGTAGGTCACGAGAAGTTCATTCTGATCGTGCCCGAAGCCCCTTGCATCCTTACAACAGGATGATGATATAGTCCGCCCCTTACAAATATAAGTAAGGAATTACGCGTAACGAGTTGGTCGTAGGTTCGAATCCTACCCGAGGAGCCAAACAAAAAGACACCGAATAGGTGTTTTTTGTTTGTGCGACAAGGAGGAAGTGACCTGCGTCACTTCCGTGTAGGATTCGAAAAGGCTGAATATACTTTGAGGAGCAATTGACACTATGTGTATTTCATGATATTTTGTATTTCAGTAGTGGTTTTTTGACATACTTCAAACCTTCACCTCAAGTCTAAATTAAATATGAAAACGAAGACATTCCTCGAACGTATTCCCCTTGGAATACAGTCCGAAGCTGACGTTGCTAAAATCCTCAATCAACACAAATACCAAGGTAAAACGAACTGGAAGTTCAGGGACAATAGGATCAAATTTAGCGACGAGCAAAACCCTGTTGACTGGTTCTACGCAGTTCAAATAGCCATGGAACTTATCAATCCCTCTGCGCCTTTGACAACCTTGCCGGGCGCAGAAAGATTCTTTGAATTCCTTTGTAGCAGAGTAGGGAAAGTTAAAATTAAAGTGCACCACCCTATTGTCCTTGACACGAGCTACGACATTGACTACAGCATGCTCTACAAGGTTTTTGTTGGCAGTGAAAAAATTGGTGAATACAAGACCTTTGGTCCAAATCCAGAAGAAAAGAGACTGACTCTTGAATTCAGTGGCTTTATCCCTGGCTACATCAACAAGGCCGCAATCATTCACAATCGACACCTTTCCAAGAATGATCGTCCAATAAAGCTTAACTCTATATCGCTTTGTTTTAGTAATAGACGATTTGAGGCCCAAAATTTTGATGAAGGCCCTGGACGGATGGTAAAAACACCTTGGCAACGCCAGGACGGACACGAAACAATTCCGTTTCCGTGAGAAATAGATAAATCATAAATCACTGCAACTTAGGTTGCGGTGATTTTTTATTACAATACTGACGACATATTCCAACACATACGTTCGAAACTCAGCCTACTACGCACATATATTTGACAATCATATTAAATTATGATAATATGTTGCCCAAAGTCCGCCTGGATGAACCAGCTGGATAAACAAAGAAAGGCTAGCACATGACACATCTAAATACCGACGGTTACCCACTGAACCAGAAAAGTCTGTTCATTGGAATCCAACGCAGCAATGTTCCAGCAAAAGAAGTGCTCGACCAAGCACTGGCAACTGGCGTTGAACTTCCCATTCCCTACCGCTTTGGTGGCAAATGGGAATTGATGATTGGCAAAATTACCAAGATTACACAATTTCCAGATGGGCGCGTTGTCTATTTTCCACAGAATCTCTCCTTGTCACCTCTCAAGTGGCCTGAAGCGATACTCTGGATCCCAAACAGAGGAGAATGTGGCATCTTGAATTAACTCCAAGGATTAAAATGAACAATCTACTGAATAATCTTTTCGGCGCCGTGGTCGTCATCCTCATCATCTCATTCGCCACTGGTTTGCTCATTGGCGGACCAGATATGGGGAAAAAAGTAATCGTGCAGGAAATCAAAATAGCCAAGATATTCGGGCGGTGTATACTGAAACACTTATTTCAGTTCCTCGCAGAAGTCTTTCAAAGACTCGCGCAGAAATGCGGATCGAAGAAGAAACCGTAACTCGCCTCAAACACGTTTAACCCGTGTGACAGGCGGGTTTTTCTTTTGCCTTACAGATATCCACATGAATGATTTTTGACATTAAAAACAAACTATGGTAAAAATTAAAGTACGTTTCATTTGACTCATTGTACGCACTATCTTGGTTATGTTAATTCATAAAACCATGAACACAAACTCAAAAAAATCATCGAGTAGCAATCAAAAAGCGGACCCGGACTATCCCCCCGTACTCTACAAAAAAAGCTACAATGCAGAGTCAGGTTTATGGAGCACGTTCTGGCTAGATTATAATTTCAAAAAAAATAACGGTTTCGATCACACGGATTTTAAATTTAACCGTCAATTTTGGCTGGATCGCCTGCACCCAGAAGATGCTGAAAAAACGCTAAAAAATATCGAGGATCTTCAAGACGGAAAGATCACTTCTTTCCAAATGACATATCGTTGGCTACACAAAAATGGCACATATCACTTCATTGATGATTGCGCGATCCTTATTAAAGATTCAAAAAGAAAGCCCGTAGAGATAATCGGCTCATGGGTAGACGTTTCAAAGTATATAAAGAACCAGAAGGCCGTAGAAGATCGATGCCGCGCAAAGACCGATGAGCTCGAGCACTTAAATATGCTGCTGATGAAGAGAGAGCTCGAGCATCCCCCCAGAATCGGAAATGTATGCAATGTCTCATTTGACCCTGACACAGGAATTCTCATGATCGGCTCTGCCAACGTGAATATCCAAAAATTCAGCAAGCAATACTATATCCTAGACATCATTTTTAAAGATTTTGCGTGCGAGGAAAAAGATTGGCAGTTTTGCGAGATCTCCGAAAAACTTGATATAGAAGCTAAGTTCGAATGGAAAAAACTCTACAACACCGCAAATGCCATCAGAAAGAATATCGCTATCGAGACTGGAATAAAAGACTTTTTCATATTGACCACACAATCCATCAAGATAAATCCGGCATATTTGCATAAACCTGTATAGTATCTTTTTTAATCTTAAGATGACGCGCATGTAGTATACAAGGCAAGCATGCTAAAAGTACGAATTTAAGACAAAAAACAGTAAAAATACTGTGTTGTTTTAAATATATATAAAGCCAGATCATACCTCGCAAATACGTCGAATATTTATCAGAACAATCACCACACATACTATGGGCGACATTGATATAAAAAAATTTGAAGAGATACTTTTGAGTGAAAAAATCATTTTGGAAAGCGAGCTACGTGAGATAACCAGAGGTAATGTGAACAATCCCTATACCCTGGAAACCACCTCAGATGATATAGACGTTGATATTACTGATAGCAATTCTCTGAGTGACAAGTTCGTAACAATGGAAGATAACTATGCCATCACCAAACAACTTAGAAGCCAGCTTATCGAGGTGCTGAATGCGCTCGATCGCATCAAAAAAGGCAAATATGGAATATGCGAAAAAACCGGTAAGATAATAGACAGAAAGAGGCTCGCAGCCAATCCTTCCGCTCGATTCGCGATAATCAGGAACAAAAAATAGCTGTAGCTTGCAGATATCGCACAAATAAACAACGTCCATGTGACGCTGTTTATTTGTCTACTATGAAATGCACAGACGAGGAGCAGTTATGCATGCTTATGCTCACTCTCACTGCTTGATGCTGGCGCATTGGCTACACCACCCCACACTCCGATAACAAGGATCGCCGCTCCGAGAAGCCCGAAGGTCCACTGAAGTGTCGAACCCGTAAGATCCATAAAACCCGCAACAAAAACACAAACCCCTAACAATGCGTTTACATAATTTTGCCACATGGTAGTTTTAGATTAATGCCAATAAAACCGACCTTTATTTTTGCTCGAGAGACTGCCTATGTAACAATATTGTACAATTATAAATAGCAAAAAGTCAATATATACAGATATTAAAAAATTTGTCCGAATATGACACGTGGCCGCGATTAGCGATGAACGCACCCGGCCCAACAGCATGGCCTGCGCTTTCCTGCGACGAGATTCTCGCGCATAATCCTCATCCGGCGCTCGCGCGTCTCTGATTTCTTGGCGGACTCTATCCAGCATATCCACTCATTGCGCGCGAGTGGAGTGATGTCTTCCCAAACTTCACGTACTTTTGGCGCAGCGATGATGTCATTCCGCACGTCAGCGGGTAGATTATGCACGGTTCCTGAAGAGATTTTTTCTGTGCTCATAGAACTATTTTAACATTTTACGCTACAATATATCCATGACCACCTACATCGCCTTCCTCCGTGGCATCATGCCGACCAACCCAAATATGCGCAATGAGAAGCTGCGTGTTGTTTTTGAGTCACTTGGTTTCTCAAACGTACAAAGCGTCATATCGAGCGGCAATATCATCTTTGAGTCAGCTTCAAAAGATGCGGGCGATCTAGAAAATAAAATAGAAAAATCCCTTTTCAAGCAGCTCGGCATCAAGTCCCCCGCCTATATCCGTAGCAAAGAGCAGATCGAAGCGCTCATCAAGAAAAATCCTTTCAAAAATGCAGAGCACAATTCAAAGTCATACTTGATCGTCTCATTCCTCAAAAAAGCGCCGTGGGAAGTATGCACTACCCTCGACATGTCAGGTCCAAAGAC
The DNA here is from genome assembly GCA_035495115.1 of Minisyncoccota bacterium. Classification (GTDB taxonomy): domain Bacteria; phylum Patescibacteriota; class Minisyncoccia; order Phycocordibacterales; family PALSA-1337; genus C7867-002. The sequence continues at coordinate 22,374 of DATJGJ010000025.1, forward strand.
CCCGGCCTTCATGGCGGCATTAGATAAAAAATATAATAAAGAGATTACCACCCGAACCTGGAAGACGGTCGAGAGGATACGTGTAAAAATGCAAGGCTAACTTTTGAGCCTCTAAAATGTAATGAAACTTCCCGCCATCCGACATATGGTATATGAGAAGCTATACTCCACTATTACCTGTCCATATGCTGCAGCCGCGCTTTGGCTTTTGGCGTGCATCGAGATTGCATGCCGCATTGACTCATATAAAAAATATCGATGCCTATAAGCTTGCGGTGAAAGTCCTTATCGTGGCGAGCATTATCGATGCATGCATACTCCCCATCCTGTTCATAAAAATATACTACTATCCCTCATTGCGCGCCGTTGAAATCGATCCGCATGCTCAGGCGTTAATCACTGCTGATCCTGGACCAGCGACCACTAACCTTCTAAATAAGCTCAGCCAACATGGCTTCGCGCCCAATCCTATAATGACCATGTCCCGTCCACAGTTTTCAGTTCAGGGAAGGATCATCGCATTTGCGGATGACAATATACAGATATTCGAATACCCTGATTCTCCTGCTGCACGAACAGAGTACGATGCATTTATGCAAAAGAACACAAAAACATATCGACATGCGTACAGGGAAAATAACATTATCGCTCTGTATATAGGCGATAAGCCAACGATCATGCAAGCGCTAGAGAATGTTTTTAATAATAAATAACGATGTCGTGTAATAGAATCGATTCTCTTTCGTCTGCAATAACATAGGGCACATGCTCGACTAGCGCACTAATTTATTCAATAAATAAAATTTATATGTTAACTACAATAGCAGTCATTCTCATTGTTCTCTGGCTCCTCGGTATCGTCACTTCTTTTACCATAGGTGGCTTTATTCATATATTGCTCGTTGTCGCTATCATCATGATCCTTGTTCGTTTGATTCGTGGAGAGAGAGTATTGTAATGCGCAAACAAACACCATGCAGGAGAATAAATCATTTACAATCGAAAACATACCGCTTACCTGGATCACTCTTGGCGGTTTGATTGTGTGCGCAAGCATTCTGCTCAGTATCATATATGTTACAAAACCATTGATACACAGAAGCACTTCTAACGCCGTATCAGAACAATCATACGTTTTGACAGCGCAAGCGCACGCATCAGACTCTGCAGGACTGTATCCTCCGCAATAAAAACAGAAATCGCCACATCCTGGAAGTGGATGTGGCGATGGTATGACTTGTGAGGTAGATACGGTTTATCTTTCTACCACGACCGCCAGTATATTTACGGAGGGCTTCGAGGCAGGTTTTGCTTTGGCTATAGCCATAGGCACACCCTGCTTCTTGGTTGCTTTCGCAATCTCGATTTTCTCCAACTGACGGCTGACTTTGGTCCAGTAGACTTTTGTATCTTTTCGCTTCCATCCACTGGGACCGCCGTTCCATATCCGCGCCATGTCTTGTAGGGTTGGCTCGTGTCCGAGCTGCTTTGGTGCCGCATACAGCTCAAGGTATTTTTGGCACACCCACACAGACGTAGCACGGTCACCCAAGAGGTCTTTCGCCTGTATATGGGTACCGTAGCGTCGATTGACATCATCGACGCAAGGCTGACGAACCTGAAGCGGTCCGTACGCCTTTTCTTTCTTCTGACGATCGCCGAACGCCCGATCATTGCCAGTTGACTCGACTTGTATGAGAGCTTGGATAAGCTCAGTCGTGTCTACACTGCCAGCGAACGCTGGACCGGTGCGTAGTATGATGACTGCTGTCGCGATCATCGTCAGTATTGCTGTTTTCAATGTATGCATATGTTTACCTTTCTGGTCGGTGAGGAACCGATATGCAACTTTCTAACCTGATACATTATACCATATTATATATATTTGTCAATAGTATGCCCTTACCTAAAAATGGCTCAGCATAGCCTTGACTTATGATAATTTCTGTTATAGGATATTTTTAGAGAAATCGAATCGCTTGAGCGATTCATAACCCTAGAACATATGAAAAATGAAATAACGATGCCTGTCCCCTGTGCGGAACAAGTGGTATCAGTGATTGTGCCGAGCAATATCGGCCAAGGCACGAACTCAAACATTGAGTCTTTGCTCAAAGAGCACTTCTTTACCATCACCGAAATAAAAGCAAGTGCAGGTAAGCCAAGCACAAAGCTAGCTGTCGCACCCGATAACGGCGTAGAATCATTTGCTTTACTCGAATTGATCCGTGAAAAATCAGGGATTTATCCTACTTACAAATTCTACCGGATCGATCGTGGGACAAAGCACGTAATTGCCATCATCGACGTTCGTTTTGCGCCAGACACCTTGGCTGACACTAAAAAACAATACTCCGGCAGCAGTGAACAGATCCCTGACTGGGTGATCATCACCAAACCCGCATCAGCTGAAGTCTTGGAGCGTGCAGCCCGCTTTGTAGGCAACCGCACCACGATCAAAGAGTCCGAATATATGCCGCCCATAGTTATTGGAACAGTGGGTGAGAGTAAGGTATCACTGAAAGGCACGGTCGATCCGATCAAGTGTCTTCAGGAAAAATATCCTTTGTTCAGAGCTTTTGTCGAAAAATACTGCACCAGCGAAGATGGCAGCCCTGATTACCGTATCACTTCATTGTCGCGAGTCATCGCTGCTTATATTGATGAACACAAGATTACCGTCTCAAACTTCAGTAGGTCACGAGGCGTCATGAATTCGGCAATATTTGAGCAGATCGTCGCGGTGAGCAGACTGCATCCACAACTACAGCCATTGCTCGATGTCAGTCAAAAAGAGGAGATTGAACAAAATAAAGACCGCCTCACTCTTCGAGTCGCCCGAATCATCGCTGATATCATAGATCCTGAACAGCAGTTGAAAGCATGGGAACGGATCAAGATATTCCGCACAGATGAGAAGCGGACTCGCGAGATCAGAAAATTCCGCGAAGAACGCAAATGGGCCATTTAAACTCACGATTGCAAGCGACACGCTAGTGTCGCTTTTTTATATGATATACTTTTGACATGAATTACACTCTCTTGGGGGCGACGCTCATGGCAATACTGCTCGTAGAAATAGCGATGTGGAGAAAGCGTCAGCGCCATGAGGTCATCCAACATGAATTCATCTCTATCATTGCCCATAAATTCCGCACCCCGCTCACGCAAGTAAAGTGGCTCATCGAAACTATATTAGCGAACGAACAAGACCCCTATAGAAAACAGGATCTCAAAAATATCAGAGAATCAAACGAAAAATTGATCGTGCTCATGGAAACACTGATCAGCCTCACGAACGGCGACAGAGACGACAGGCATACCTACGAGCTAGAACGAGTACCAGTATGCGATTTTGTGCGGGGCGTCGCAGAAGAAATGCGTCCCCTATTTCAAGAAAAAAACATATCTTTTGCAGTATTATGTGATGACGCTGACATGGCCATAAAGATCAACCGTATCGGCATACAGTTCGCCTTGCAGGCGCTCATTCATAATAGTTGCACATATTCCCATCCGGGCACGAAAGTCGATGTTGTTGTAAAAAGACATTTCAGAAAAGTAACCATATCTGTCATAGACGCAGGCATCGGCATCGAACATCGCGACCTCACTCGCGTATTTTCAAAATTCTATCGCGCAGACAATGCTGAACGGATGGATACTGAAGGATTTGGCGTCAGCCTGTTTATCTCACAATCCATTGTGCGTAGAAACAAAGGAACAATAAAAGCATACTCGGCGGGACAAGAAAAAGGCTCGATCTTCACCATAACCTTGCCGAGAGTCCGCTAAATAAAAGTTATTCACAGAAACAACAAAGAGTTTGTTTATGTTTTTGCTATAATATAGAGCGATTTATGCAGACCCCAACTACCTATCGCGAAGAGCGACCCTGGGGGGCCTTTGTTGAGTTCTCAAGAAACAGCCCTACCACCGTCAAAATACTTACAGTTTCTCCTCGTGAAGCTTTGAGCCTTCAGACACATACAAAAAGGGACGAATTTTGGCACATCATCTCTGGTAGCGGTTTCATTACAGTGGGAGAGTCACGCACGCCAGCTCACGATGGGGCAGAATTTTTCATCCCCCGAGGGGTCGCTCATCGCATTGAAGCGAGTGAACAACCTTTGGTTGTCTTGGAGATATCATACGGAACGTTCGAAGATGAAGATATCGTGCGGCTCAATGACAAATACGGCAGAAGCTCGCTTCATTCATAAATAATTCACCCTGATGGACCCAGCCCTACTCATCATAATCTCACTTCTCGCATTCGGACTCATCCTTATCATTTTTGTCAGCACACGCATTTACCCGACTGAGAAAACAGCACAGAAAAAAGTCCAGCTCAATAAATCAAACAGAAATCCAATCGTCACTCCACGCCGTCACCGCGAATGGGAAACGCATGGCACATTCAATCCTGGCGCCATCATAGATGACGCTGGCACTGTACACCTTTTCTACCGTGCAATCGGCGAAGACGGCATGTCGCGAGTCGGGCACGCTTCAAGCACAGACGGTATCCATTTTGACAACCGCTCACTCTATCCTGTATATGAAGCTCGGCCCGGCTTTGGCATACCTGACCCCACAAAATCGCTTGGACCTAAGCAGTTTGATCCGCTGATGTATACTTCAGGCGGTAGCTGGGGCGGCACAGAAGACCCACGCGCTGTGCGCATAGGTGACCGAGTCTATATGATATTCCTCGCTTTTTCGGGATGGGATGATATGCGTATCGCGGTCACTTCACTCAAGATAGACGATCTCAAAAAACGCCGCTGGAAATGGAAGAAGGCTACATTTCTATCACCAGCAAAATCTCGAAATAAAAATTGGGTCATTTTCCCAGAAAAAATCAACGGTAAATTTGCCATACTACATGGTATCAGCCCTCGCATCATGGTGGACTATATAGATACGCTCGATGGCATCGCTGGCGTAAAGCCGATCAAAAGCTCTGGCGATCATGGCGGCTATGGATACAGCGACCCACAACGTTCTCAGTTTTGGGATAACCGCGTCCGTGGCGTCGGTGCACCACCGATAAAAACAAGCGCGGGTTGGCTCACACTCTATCACGGCATAGACAATAAGGAACCCCATAAATATAAAGTTGGTGCCATGTTACTCGATCTACAGGATCCAACTAAGGTGCTTTACAGATCACCTGAACCGATACTCGAACCGGACATGCATTATGAGAATGACGGCAAGCCTGGCATCGTATATGCATCTGGCGCTGTAGTGAAAGATGGCCGTTTGCTTGTGTACTATGGCGGAGGCGACCGTCATGTATGCGTCGCAGAGATCTCTTTGAATGAACTTTTACAGTGGCTTGTAGAGTGTGGCAAAGTGTGAGTTTGATTATTATTTTCTTTTTACACTTTTTAACTTTTAACTTATCTCTATGTTTACCGTCACACGCAGCGAACACAATCCCCTCCTTTCGCCAGATGAGAATCATCCATGGGAAGCAACAGCCGCATTCAACGGCTGTCCTATAGTCCACAAAAAGAAAAATTACCTGATATATCGCGCAATGTCTGATCCCCAGCTGCTCAAAGAACCACATATCAGAATGTCGACGATTGGGCGTGCAATCTCTACCGATGGCGAACACTATACTGACCGTATCATGCTCGTAAAGCCTGATGCTGAATTCGACCGTTTCGGCTGCGAAGACCCTCGCGTAACCAAACTCGGAGATTCATACTATATCGTATACACAGCTCTTGGCGGATACCCATTCTCAAAAGACAACATCAAGATAGCCATAGCGGTAAGCGACGACCTTGAGACGATTCGCGAAAAGCATCTCGTCACTCCATTCAATGCGAAAGGCATGGCTCTTTTCCCTGAAAAGATAAATGGAAAATACGCCGCGATCCTAACCGTCAATACTGATCAACCCCCATCCGATATCTGTTACGCCGAATTCGATCGATTGGAAGATATCTGGTCCGCTGATTATTGGAATGAATGGATGTCGAATCTTGATGCGCACAAGATCCATATTCGTCGATTGCCAAGCGACCATCTCGAGCTTGGTGCAGTACCGATCATGACAGATGAAGGATGGCTTCTGGTGTATTCGCATATACAGAGATATGGTCACAGTGATCAAGTATTCGGCGTTGAAGCAGTGCTTCTGGATACCAAAAATCCTCGTACTGTCGTCGGCCGTACTAAGGGTCCCTTTATGGCACCCGAAACATATTACGAAAATACCGGCATGGTATCGCACATAGTCTTTCCAACGGGAACCGCTATCAAAAAAAGCAGGACTCGTGGCAAAATTCTTGAAGTGTATTACGGGGCAGCCGACACGTTTTGCGCTGTCGCGACTATTCCGCTCGATAACTTGCTCCGGAGCTTGACTGGAGCAGAAGAAAAGAAGGTCAAACGTTTTCCTGGAAATCCGATTATCACTCCACGCCCTGGTTTCTTTTGGGAAGAAAAAGGGACTATCAATCCAGCTGCGATCGAGCTCGGCGGCTCTGTCCACATACTCTACCGCGCCGTTTCAGACAAAAACGTATCGACACTCGGCTACGCGCGCTCGCACGACGGACTATCGATCGACGAACGTTCAGACAAACCAGTCTATACGCCGCGAATGCCTTTTGAAATGAAGCCCGGTTCTGATAGAGATTACGGCTGCGAGGATCCGCGACTCATGAAAGTCGATGGGCGCATCTATATGGCATATACCGCATATGACGGCACCACCCCGCGAGTCGCCGTGACCTCGATCAGTGAAAAAGATTTTTTGGCAAAAAAGTGGAGTGCGTGGAGCGAGGCGCGCATCATCACACCTGCAGGTATAGCCAATAAAGACGCAGCGATACTTCCGGAAACAGTAGACGGTAAATACATGATCTTTCATCGTGTCGGTGAAAGCGTATGCGCGGATTTTGTTTCTTCGCTCAACTTTACCGACGATGTCGTCGATGAGTGCATAGAGATCATCGATCCACGAAAAGGCATGTGGGATGGTGGTAAAGTCGGCATTTCAGCTCCACCTATAAAGACAAAGAAAGGTTGGTTGCTCTTGTACCACGGTGTCTCATGGAGCACCACCTATCGCGTCGGTGCAGTTCTCTTGGACTTGAAGGATCCGACAATCGTAATCGCACGCACAGCTATCCCTCTTTTCGAACCAGAAGAAGAATATGAACGCAAAGGGCTCATACCGAACGTAGTCTTCCCTTGCGGCCTCGTTGTGCGTGGCCGAACAGCGTACATCTATTATGGTGGTGGCGATAGCGTGACCGGCGTAGCCACAGTAGGGCTAGATACGCTACTTAATATGCTCGAGGTATAATATTACGCATTATGAGCAAACCCCCTCGACCGCTCTCAGCTTATTCACTTGTCATTTTTGATCTCGATGGCACTCTGGCGCCATCAAAATCACCAGTCGATCCCGAGATGTCAGAGCTCGTGATGAAGCTCCTTACAAAGACAAAAGTAGCGATCATATCTGGCGGCGGCTACCCTCAATTCCAAACTCAGTTTTTGCATAGCCTGCCCATATCTTCTGAATCATTTACCAACCTCCTTCTGTTGCCGACTTCGGGCACAAAGCTCTATGCATGGCGTGGCAACTGGAACGAGCAATATTCTGAGCAACTTACACCAGCGCAAAAAGAGAAAATAATATCTTCATTAAAGGAATCCCTACTGGCGACTCATTTCTTCGCACCAACAAAAATGTATGGCGAGGCAATCGAAGATCGAGGATCACAAATCAGTTTTTCCGCTCTCGGACAACATGCGCCGATCGAAGCCAAACAGACATGGGACCCTGATAGAACCAAACGCGAAACGATAGCCAACAATCTGCGAGCAAAGATCCCAGAATTCGATGTCCGCCTCGGGGGCATGACAACAATCGATATTACAAAAAAGGGCATCAATAAGGCATTTGGCATCCGCAAACTCGAAGAATTTTTGAAACTTGGGCCTGACCATATACTTTTTATCGGCGATGCACTCTTTCAGGGTGGAAATGATTTTCCCGCGAAGGCGACAGGTGTCGACTGCGTGCAAGTAGCTGGACCAGAGGACACCAAAGCGCTTCTTAAAAGTCTGCTATAATCCATACACATGTCAGCCAAAACACTTATCTGGATAGGCGTATTTATCGGTTCGACAGCGGGCAGCTTTTTGCCAATGCTGTGGGGAGACAGCGCCCTTTCATTTAGCTCGATTATCTGGAGCACTATCGGCGGCTTGCTCGGCATATGGGGCGGATTCAAACTATCTCAGATGATTTAAGCTATACTACCTATTACATGTTTTCAAATATACCCCGAAAGTACCGCGAAGCATTTAGTAATAAGAAGTTTATTTTTTCTTTACTGATCAGCATACTGCTTTTATTGATCACACTGGTCTTGAACTACTTTGCAGCGCTTTACGCGTACGAACGGGCTTCAGGAGCCGTAGCTGATATCGTTCTCAGCAATATACCTGTTTTTGATGTTGATATGATATTTGTATTCGGACCGATCATATTTGGCATATGGATAACGTTTTTATGCTTACTTAATCCAAGAACTCTTCCCTTCACCCTCAAAAGCGTCGCCATGTTCGTATTGATCAGATCAATATTCATCACCCTCACACATATCGGGCCGTTTCCAGACCATGCGATCATTGATGGCAATTCTGCAGTATTACTGCGAGCGCTTTCTGATAGTCCGAATTTTTTTCTTTTCAGCACTGGCGCCGACCTTTTCTTCTCCGGCCACACAGGACTGCCTTTTATGATGGGACTTGTCTTTTGGAGACATAGCCTTACCCGTACATTCTGCATAGCGACTTCGATATTTTTCGGCATCATCGTCCTTCTCGGACATCTGCACTATTCGATCGATGTCGCCTCAGCCTTCTTCATCACCTATACGATCTACGTGATGACCAGAAAGATATTCAAAAAAGATTTTGCCGACCTGTCGTCAGTCATGTAAAACAATCTTGTGTGCTCTGAGTCACAGACACTATTCCTCTGAAAGCTGCTCAAACTTACGTATCAATATATCTGTGTCAGCGGCGCGCTCGCCAAATGCTGAGTGAAGAATGATGAAGGCAATAGGCTTATCTGCTATACGAAGTATGGTGAGCATTGTTTCTCCTGCTTCATACGTACGACCTGTTTTACCTCCAATAAAACGAGGATCGGTGACGAACGGATGGATGCTATCAAAGTTATGTGCTCCATGGTCACTGGTCGTCGCCACAGTAACATGAGGTATACGAGTAATCTCTAGAATATCAGGACGGTAATGATACAGATACTGCGCCAAAGCGAACATGTCCTTTGCTGATGCATTGTTGCGTGGATCAAGGCCGCTTGGATCAGCAAAAAAGGCGGTTGGCATATTGACTTCCCACGCAGTACTCGACATCAACTGGAGAAAATGATCTCTGTCTGTCGATGAAGCTATCGCTTCTGCAGCTACGTTTGATGAATTCAACAGAAGCGGGTACAAAATCTCCTTAAAAGAAAATTTTTCTCCTGGACCAATATTACTCGTATCAGAAGCGACGTTTGCCTCCATTGGCGTGATCTCAATAGTTGTGGTCGGGCTGATGGTATTTGTTGCGATGATAGCAGTTATCAACTTTGACATCGAAGCGACAGGAAGCACTTTATTTGAATTTGAGCTGATATAAACTTCTCCCGTTTCGACATTGCCCACGATATAGGATAATGCGGTAATAGCTGGCTTTTTCTTGACCGCTACAGATGTGTTTCCTGCATCTACTGTGCTCGATGGACTCGATGTAGCAGAAGAAGCCGTAATAAACGGCTCCTCTGCGACCATAGCGCTTCCCTGAACATCCGTCGCTGCGTCAACTGATTTTGTAGATGCGTATCTTCCATCGTATTCCGATAGAGACGAAGCATTATGATAACCAGCAAACACACCAATGCCAGTTAATACACACACTGCTACAAAAAATATGAGTGACCGAGATGAAAAGTGCATGTATTAACTGTAACCGAATGCAGATGAAAGTCAAACTGATTTTATACGGCTTATGAACACATAATTGTGAACATTAGCGAGTCACTGAAATGATCGGCGTCAATTCTCCTTGAGCAATGACTGTTATGCGTCCGTTTACGTCTTGCGAGACTGAATAACCTGTATTGTACGTACTCGTAGAAGTATAGAATGCCGTAGACAATGAGGGGTCATATGGGAGCGATGAGATATAGTCTGGAACAAGGCAAGCTGCTATGTCTGTTCCGCCAGTAGTACTGCTATCTTTGATAGTGGTTGTAGCAGATAGCAGTGTCATAGCAGATCCTGAACAAGTAAAAATACCTTTGTGCTCAGCGATGTTTTGACCTATGGCACTCAAAATTGCAGTTACATTGCTTACACGCTGTGAATCGCGAGCCAATTTGAATTGTCGAGCAGGATTTACGGCAACGAGCACTACCGCCGCAAGCACGGCTATGATGCCGATAACTACCAATATTTCAATCAACGTGAATCCTTTTGTCTTTGAAATTATTTTTTTACGTAAACTTTTTTTTGAGCCTGGAATTGTATGCATTATTTGATACTATTATTGGTTAATAATCTACACAGGTGGCGCTGTGATATGCATATAGTAGTCGACTTAAATCAGGTTTTCATAAAAAAAATATCAAGGAATGCTAAAATTCTGCTCAAAATCTGACGAGGAGATCCCTGAGAAAATACTTTGAGCACGTACGTCCACAGTATTCGAAGCGTGATCGCGCTCAACATGGGCAAAGCAACCGAATTCCTCAAGTTTGATATCTCCCTCTAAAAAATAATCTCTTGCAGACATGAGCGCCACTGTCTCAAGACATGCCTGGGCGTTAAAATTCGCCTGTATTCGCCATTCTCGACGCAACACAACATCTGAGTATGCGAAAACTGATGCCATGGACGCCACAGAATAGACTAATATGCCAGAAACGATGACTACGACAGCCGTTACTGCTATGAAGCCTTTTGAATTACTGTTGTGCATCATATAGATTATTTTGAAGATTTATAGTGTTGAAATGAATCGTAAGGGCGTACTGCATAAAACCGAGCATCAAAGCAGATACCAACACCGAATATATCAGCACTTCAATGAGCGTCATGCCGCGATTTGATTTAATTAAATGATATTTCATAAATCACGGGTGCAGTGGCCGCTAAAACATACACATGCGTACCATCACATGTCATCCTTTGTGGAGCAACTGGCAACGAATATGATGAGATCAATGTTGTTGTCGCTGACAATCGATCGAACACCTGAAGCTCTTTGTCGACCTCTCTCGTAGCAAGGTAAGAACGAAAACGATCTTGAACGATGCCATATACTCCGCCAGGTATATTGACTGATCTAAGCGCATAGAGCTGTGGCGCAGGTGGCGTCGAGATATTCATGATAAAGAATTCATGATCGCTTGTAATATCGAATCCCCCGCTCGTACGCCCCAGATCGAGATTTCCTTCAAACATTGATAATGCTTTTCCATCTTGCCGCGAGCCGCCGGAAGGAAGAAAAATAGACTGAAACGATACATGGGCAGGATCAGTGACATTTAAGACACGCATTTGCTTGTTATCAGAATCTGCAAGATACGCGAAATTACCTTGAACAAGGACATCGTTGACTTTTGTGGCAAGGTAAAGGCCGCCGAGTCTCGTCGGAAATTGCGGTCGGGATACGTCGATGACTGATAATCCATCCCCGCTCCATTTTTCTGTGCCCATATAGACCTTATTGTCGTTATAGTAAATGCTGCTCGCACGAGTAGTGCTCGTAGAATTGAGTGGGGGCGGGATACGATAATTCGATTCAAGTGACATAGAATCTAATCTGTCGAGACGGACGATATTGAGATGATTTTCAGTGCTCTGAGAAGCGGCGTAGATCCTATTACCCGACAGAGCGATAGCGACTATTCCTGGACCCGTATTTATCGACGAAAGTATCTTGGGATAGGTACGATCACGAAAATCGAGCGTGAACAGATCAGGGTCACTCACAGTCGAAGAATTCGCTGAGATATATGCTATGCCATTTCGCACCTGAAGATCAGTCAGGGGCACCGAGGGATTTATCGGCACAACAATCGGTATGATATGCGCCAAGATGTGTGATGTTGATGATGATTTATTTGAGCCAACAATAGAATGATTCATAAAATCAACACTACACAACGGCTGTGCGACATTTTCTAGAAGATTAGTCGTAGTTGCCAAGCCGACGCGTACGATTGGAAGTCCGAGCGTATTTACCTCGATACGATCATTCCCATAAACTTTTGTTGAAACCACGAGCGTTGTAGAGGAAAGGAGCTGGTCTATTTGTCGTGACCGCCAAAACAAAGATTGCGCGCTCAAAAAAGATTCTGACATGCTCGTCACAAAAACCGCAGCGAGAGCCAATGCCACAATAATATCGACCAACATGATGCCTGCATCTGTAGGCTTATTTTTATGTAAATATTTTGTCATCTCAATGTTGCAATATCTTTGATACTTCATATATAGGCATCATTATCGATAATGCTATCGCACCTATGACGGAGCCGACCCCGATCATCATGATTGGCTCGATAAGAGAAGTGAACCGCTTCAAGCTATGCTCTATATCGCGATCGATAATATCTGCGACGCGTATCAGCGAGTGGCCAAGAGTTCCGGAGATTTCTCCGGCAGATACGAGTGGACCCATGTATGTCGGCACGTCGTTCAATGAAAGAAAGATGCGTGACAATGGTGAACCGCGCTGTACGACTTCTAGCTGAAGCAAAAAATGCCTTCGCAAAGGAATGAGACGCAGTTTTCCGATGACGCGTTCATATGCATCTGTAATCTGCGTACCTGAGGAGATAAGTCCACCGAGCGAGCGCGACAGGAGCGATAGACTGTACAGACGCGCTAAACGACCAATGATAGGCGATCTCACAAAAATACTTTGCACCATAAACCTAAATAGATAGATTTTTTTGTATAGCAATATACATATGGCGAATGTGACCGATATCACAATCAACATATGGATCCCGTATTTCATAATATGTTCAGATACATATATGACCGCCCGCGTGAGCAACGGCAGGTCGATGCGGAGGCTTTTGAGCATGGGAATAATCTGAGGTATGACTCCTTGCATGAGACCGAGCGTCAAAACGAGCGCGAATAAAGCTATGACGGTAGGATAGATGAGCGCTGACACACATGTGCGCACAAGCATATCCTCTCGCTCAATAATCATACGAGCCAGACCGAGAGACTTCGGCAAAGTACCTGAATATTCTGCATGCTCGACTAGACCTACAAGAGCCGGAATTAGTCCGATATGTTGAGCAAGTCCTTTCGAAAGTAGATGTCCTTGTTCAACAGAAGCAGACACGAGCCGTAAAGACTGCTGTTGCTTGATAGATGATGCAGATATGACCGCCTTGAGCGCATCATGCAATGTCATGCCCGCGGAAATATACATTTCTAAGTGCTCGAGTAATAGCGCAGTGTTTCTTCGATTCCATGTGTACTTAATCATATGCTATGAAAGTAACGCGCCTATAATCTCCGCTTGCGAAGTCACGCCCCATTCGACCTTTTCCATACCATCATCGAGCATAGTACGGAATCCGCGCGAGCGCGCATATTCGACATATGCAGACACAGGCTCCCGGCGAGCAATGAGATCTTTCATGCCCTGATCAGGCTCATATGCTTCAATGATGACTGAACGGCCTTTGTATCCTGTGCCACGACATTCATCACACCCATTCGCATCACATAGCTCGCAAATCTTACGCACAAGTCGCTGAGCAATAACGAGCGACAGTGTCGATGCGAGCAGATATGGATCAACACCCATATCAATGAGACGCGGTATGGCTTCGAGTGCAGAGTTGGTATGCAACGTAGAAAGGACAAGGTGACCTGTAAGTGCAGTATGGATAGCTACTTCAGCTGTCTCATGATCGCGTATCTCGCCGACCATGATGACATCTGGATCTTGACGGAGTGCTGCGCGCAACCCTGTAGCAAATGTAACTCCGTGAGTATGATGGATATGCACTTGGCGAACGCCTGGTATCTCATACTCGACAGGATCTTCGAGAGTAATAACTGAAATCGGCTCGCTCGCCTTCAATGCCAAGCAGCTATGAAGCGTCGTTGTCTTGCCGGATCCAGTCGGACCAGTCACCAATATCAACCCGTGAGTTTTTTTGAGCGCTGTATCAACAAGCTGCACATGATCTGGAATGAAACCGAGCTGTGCGAATGACGTCTCAGTATCGCGACGAGCAGGTAAAAGGCGTATCACGGCATTTTCACCATGATATGTAGGCATGAACGAGATGCGAATATTGTATGTTGCCCCTGAAATATCAGACCGCCATCGGCCGTCTTGTGGGACAGTATGGATATCAGTACGAGCTCCAGACATGATCTTGAGACGGGCAATAAGCTCTTGATGTAGTGATTTTGGAATGACGCCTCCATCCTCCATTTCACCATCGATACGTAGACGAATGCGTATATGATCTTCGGTTGGGTCAATGTGCACGTCTGATGCGCTCAACGACACGGCTTTTTCTAATATATTTTCAACTGCTTCAGTAGCTGTTTTGTAATCATGGATTATTTTCATGAATACAATCGTAACAATGCGAAATAAAATTATTATCAATAAGTTTTCAAAAAACGATAAAGTTCTTTTCAAATAATGCCGAATCTCAAGGGTAGACCTTAATGTCTACCCTTGCTCTTGCCTATTTCAAATAGTGTGGTATATTGTGGCCTGGATTGCTCTTTAAATAAACGTTTTTGGGCAATTTCTCCGTAAAATAAATAACCAATAAACCAAAGGACAGATTGTGGCAAACAAAATCAGTACTCACCGGAAAGAGATCGAATTCATTCTACTCATGGGACAAAACGGCGTCGGTAAAGAAAAGAAGGGGCAGATGCTCTACTTGCTCGCTGGTAACATTTACCGTATCGTGATGAGCAAAGTTATCAAAAGTCATCGCGCCGCAAAAACGCCGCTCGGGCTCCAGTTCATGGAAGAGATCGACAATGAGAAAAATGGAAAGCTTTTGTCGGACAATCCGGTGATCGAAGCTTTTGAAGATGAGGTCATGCGTATCTACACCGCTCACATTGAAAGTGGGGTCGGTGGTATGTGCCGAATCATCATCGACGGCTTCCCTCGGAACATGACACAGCTCAAGCGCTTCCTCACATATCGCGTAAGCTTCATCGCCTTCTACATCACGATTAGTGAAGCAACCTGCATTGCGCGCGTCAACGAGCGTGCAGAGACTGAGGGTCCACGGAATGACGATGACAAAGCTGCTGATCGCTACCGTGAACTGACCGAACACAACCGCCGAATGGTCCAGGTCATGAAACTGTCGAATCCGCATTCAGTCGTGCCAATCAATGGTGAACTTCCCATGCGGGATCAGATCACCCGGATGCTCAAAAAGGCATTTGACCCGCGCGCAGTCAAACGGATGGTCGCTTGTTTGGATAACCCGACTGACGCCGCTCGTAAACTGATGGATGAAGTGGAAAAACGTAAACCCGTGATTCCTACTCCTCCACGTGCTGAACGCGGCGGAGCGTCGGCTCACTCCATTACCCAGCGTCCGCAATCTATCGGTCACACACGCCACAGCGTCCCAACCGAATTGATCGCTGACCAGCCCGCCTAACCACTCAAAAATCACCCCTCACCCGCTTCGGCTGGTGAGGGGTTTTTATTACTCGAATTTTCGCGGCCTTTCTGCTACAATTCATCCATGTTCAATTTCTTAAAAAAGGCTGTCTCACAACCACCTGCTGATACAA